>NZ_JAFCLS010000070.1 GCF_018131075.1 Bradyrhizobium sp. JYMT SZCCT0428
TCGAAGGATGAATCGGCCACAGGCCGGGCCGTCGTCCTTCGAGGCGCGCAAGAGCGCGCACCTCCCGAGCGAACGCACTTGCGTTCGTCCGGGGATGACGGGTTGAGAGCTGAGCGCTTCACGCGCAATGACGGCGGCAGCTGTTTGACATCGGAATCAGCAACAGGCGCGAGCACGCGAGTGCTCCCACACCGATCAAATCACTTCGAGCACCAGCTCCATCGTCATCAGCACCGGATTGTCGCCGCGCATCAGTCGGCCTTCGGCGATGCCGCCGAGATAGTCCACCAGCGCGATATCCAGCGTCGCCTCCAACGTACCGTCGGCGGTTGACACGATGGTGCCGGAACGGATCGCAAGCTCGGTCGCGAACGGCACGACGGATCGGCCATCGGTGAACTGCGCGCCGATCGTGCTGCCGACCCCGCCATGAATCCGGGCCTGAAAGATTCCGTGCTGCCGGCAAAAAGCTTCCAGCGCGCACGCGAAATCCTGGTTCGGCCGCAAGCGCAGCGCAAAGGCCCGGCTCGTGGTGGTGGCATCGGTCGTCGCGCGAGCGACAGGCCCGAACAATTTGAAATTGGTCTCGTTATCCACCTCGGCGGTGAAGACAGCGCCATCGATCCCGAACGCTTCCACCGCGAACGGCTCGGCGACGATGCTCTCCTCGGGCAGGATATGACCGCCATGCAGGTCACCATCGGTCTCGGTCCACAGGCCGTGGCAATGGAAGAACGGCGCGCCGTCGCGCTCGCCAACAGTCATCGCCGCGAACTTGAGCTGCGTGACGCCTTCGGGCCGGAAGGTGTCGCTGTAGAACGCGGCATTGGCGCCGGTCTTGGACAGCGCCGGCATCACATAGGCAAACGGCCCGAGCGCCCCGCCCCGCATGCTCAGCACGCCGCCGGCAAATCCGGCCTCGGCAAAGCCGCGACGCGCGGCTTCCAGCAGCGGCAGGCCGGCCTGCAGCGTGAACGAGGATGCGCGGCCGCGCGCCTCGACCCACTGGATGCGTTCAGGGTTGGGCGGACCGGGCTGGACGATGCTGCGCATCGGCTCGGGCGCCGGCCGATTTGCCTTCGCCGCCGTCATCGTGGCGCGTCTTCCTTGGTAAGATCGAGCAGCCCGCGCGCCTCAAGTTCGTCGCGCACCAGCCGTTTGGGAATCTTGCCGTAGCCGGACTTCGGCAACGCCTCCCAGAAGAAGAAACGCTTCGGCATCTTGTAGCGCGGCACCTTCGGCGACAGGAACGCGGCGAGCTCGGCTTCGCTCACCGCTGCGGCACCCTCGCGCGGGACGCAGACGGCAACGCCGACCTCGCCCCAGAACGGGTCGGGCACCCCAAGCACGGCGACCTCGCCGATCCCGGGATGGGTCAAAATCTTCTCCTCGACCTCGCGCGGATAGATGTTGGAGCCGCCCGAGATGTACATGTCGGAGGCGCGGCCGGTGATGTAGAGAAAACCTTCCTCGTCCATATGGCCGAGATCGCCGGTGCGGAACCAGCCATCGCGAAACGCCTTCGCGTTGGCATCGGGGTTGTCGTAATAGCCGGCGAACACGGCGGGGCCGATCACGCAGATCTCGCCGGTCTCGAAGGCTTTAAGTTCGCGCCCGTCATCGCCCTGGATCGAGACCTGCATGCCCGTGCGCTCGAAGCCGCAGGTGCCGATCCGCGCATGCGGGCTGTCCTCGGGATCATGCAGATTGGCCGGCATGACCGTGATGTTGCCGGTGACTTCGCCGAGCCCGAAATACTGCACCAGCACCTTGCCCAGCTTGTTCAGCGCGGCCTTCTGGTCCTCGCGGTACATCGGCGCGCCGGCATAGATGATGAAGCGGAGCGAGGAATGATCGTAGCGGTCGACCGCGGGATGCTCGACCATCATCTTCAGAATGGTCGGCACCGTGAAAATGTTGCTGACGCGGTGCGCCTCGATCAGCCGGAACGCCTCGTTGATATCGAATTTTTCCGACGGCAGCAGGATAGTCGGCACCCCGCGCGCGGCCTGCACCAGTTGGTGCACGCCGGCGCCATGCGACAGCGGCGCCACCACCAGCGAAGCGTCCTGCTCGGTGGTGCCGGGCATCAGGTCGGCGAGATGGTTGGTGACCACAAAGGCCATCTGGCCATGGGTCAGCACCGCGGCCTTGGACCGTCCCGTGGTGCCGGAGGTGAAGAAGAACCAGCAGGGGTCGTTATAGTCGACCGCGGTATTGGCAAAACTCTCGCCGGCATGCGCCGCAATGGCGGCACTGACGGATTGCTCGCCAAAGCTGCCCTCGCCGATCCGCCAGATGAACTCCAGCGCCGGGTTGGCGACCGCGGCCGCATGCTCCGGGAAATCGCCGTGGCACAAAAATCCTTTGGCGCCGGAGGCGGTCGCGAGATAAGCGACCTCGTCCGGCATCAAGCGGAAATTGGTCGGCACCCAGACCACGCCGAGCCGGAACGCGGCAAACATCGACCAGAACATCTCGTCGCAATTTTTGGAATGGACCAGCAGCCGGTCGCCCTTGACGAGGCCGCGTTCGGCAAGCGCCGCTGAAAGCGCCGAGACCGCGCGGTCGATCTCGCGCCAGGTCCAGGTCCGGTCGCCGTAGATAAAGCCGGTGCAATCGCCATGGCGGCGGGCGTTCTGGGTCACCAGATGCGCCAGATTCATCACCCGGTTCGACATCCGCTCGAGGCCACCGCGCGGCGCGGCTGCGGTTGCGGTTCCCGTCATATCGGCACCGCCGCACTGCACAAGGCAAGCGAAATTATCATCGTCACGCTTCTCAAACCTGATCTGAACGTCCCGGCCGGACGTTAGCAGAAAGCCCGGCCTCTGCCAGCGCGTCCACGCGTCCCTGTCCTGGTTCCGGCTGCGTGCTTATAGACGCGGCTCAAGGGCTGGCTCATGGTGCCCTCAGCCAAAAACGCCGCTGGGAGATCATGATGGCCAATGAAAAAGGCCCGAACATCAAAAAGAAGCAGAAATGCAAGAATTGCGAGGGCAAGGGCCTGGTGAAGAAGGGCGACAACGTCGTGAAATGCCAGCGCTGCAAGGGGACCGGCGTGCGCTGACTTCCCGATTTCCCACGCCGAAACAGACCGGCGGGTCCCCGGGGCAATCCTGTCGCCATCGTCACCGCGCGGCCACCCAGGCCTGCCGATGAGAAAGCCGGCAGGCCCGGTCGCAAGCCACCTACTGCGGATGGTTGGCGAGTTCCTGATCGGTCAGGCGCCAATCCTGCCACAGCTGAAGCGCGCCGAGCAGAGCCACGACTGCACCGAGCATCGCGTGCCAGGCCGGCAGAAACGCGTCGCCGGAATAGCCGAAAACCCACGGTGAAGCGATCAGCCAGAGCCCGAGGGCGATCTCCGCTACCTCCTCCCAGCGCTGCAACGCGACATATTCCAGCTGGGCGAGGCCGAATACCAGCATGCCGACGACGAACGTGTTGAGGATCATGGTGCTGCGATCGGCGGTCATGACCTCGTTGGCCGGCTGCAGCGGAAACCAGGGCGACACCACGATCAGCACGCCCAGCAGCATGCCGAACCAGTCTTCCCACGATCGATGCTTACTGAAGAAACGAAAGTCCGACATAGTAAACCTCCCATTGAAAAGAGGCATACGTCAGCGGCCGGCGATACCTGACATTTCCGATCTCGAACCATATCCGGCCGCATCGGGGCGTATGTCTTGCAAAGGACGTAGGTACACCCTAACCGGTTGCAAGACCACGAACCATCTATTGGACTGCGCCAAGTTGCTGCAGGCCGTCGCGGGCGGTGCGCAGGCTGGGATTGATCTCCAGGGCTTTGCGGAAATCCACGACCGCGCCGGCCTTGTCGCCCAGCCGCATCTTGGCGTGGCCGCGGTTGTTCCAGGAATAGGCGTCGGCCGGATCGTATTGCAACGCCTTGTCGTAATCGGCAATGCCACGCTTGGTATCGCCCTGGTACAGCCGGATCATGCCGCGGTTGCGCCAGCCCCGCGGATCGGTCGGCGCGATTTTCGCCGCCGCGCCGTAATCGGCGGCGGCACGCTCCAGCTGCTCGGTATCGCGATAGACATTCCCGCGGTTGATATAGGCCAGCACGTCAGGCTTCAGCTTGATCTGCATGCTGTAGTCGGCGATCGCACGGGCCGTATCGCGCTTGCGATGATGGAGATAGCCGCGATTGCCGTAGGCGATGGCGAGCGACGGGTTGTGTTTGATGGCGGCGTCGAAGTCGGTCAGCGCACGGTCGAGCTCGCCCTTGCCGAACCAGGCGTCGCCGCGGTTGTTGTAGGCCAAAGCGAAGGTCGGATCGATGCGGATCGCCGCGTCATAGTCGGCCATGGCGTGATCGAGATCGCGCTTGAAGGCATAGACCCGTCCGCGATTGGTATAGGCGCAGGCATAGTCCGGATCGAGCTTGATCGCCTCATTGAGATCGGCCATGGCGGCGTCGAGCTCACGCTTCTCGGTAAGGCCGTGGCCGCGGTTGCAATAGGCGCCGGCGAGCCTCTTGCCGGTCTCGGTCTTGCCATCGATCACGACGCTGCACGCCGTCACCCTTTCATTCGGCGCCGTGGTTGTGCCGACGCAGGCCTGCCAGTTCCGGTCGCCTTCGGCGGATGCGGCTGGCGGTTCCGTGAACGTCAGGGATGCGCCCAGCAGCGAAACGGTCAGGCAAGTCAAAATTCGCATGATGTCACCCCGGCCAGCGATTTCCCCGTTGGTCGCTCGTTTGCATCACGGGGTTCACATGCCTAGATGAATGAAATGAACCGCATGGGAACCCCTCGATGGCCGTCCGCGACAACAAAGCCCAAAACCGCTTCGAACTCGACATCGAGGGTGCGGTAGCATTTGCGAATTATCGGCTGACCCCGTCGGCTGTTATCATCACCCATACCGAGACGCCGAGGGCGCTGCGCGGCCGCGGCATTGCCTCCGAACTGGTCAAGGGCGCGCTGGAATTGATCCGCGCCGACGGCCACAAGGTGATCGCCGGCTGCGGTTTTGTTGTCGACTACCTGCGCAAGAATCCGCAGTTCGCCGATTTGACGGGATAGTCTCTCGCCGGGACGAAGACCTAGACAATCTTGATCGACATATCCGGCAGCCCTTCCAGCTTGCACAGCAGCACATCACCCTTCACGACCGGACCGACATTTTCAGGCGTGCCGGAATAGATGATGTCGCCAGCCTTCAGCTCGAAGGCATCAGACAATTTGGCGATCTGCTCGGCGACGCTCCAGATCATGTTCTGCAGGTTGGAGTTCTGCTTGACGGTGCCGTTCAGCGCCAGCGAGATCGCGCCCTTGGTGAAATGGCCGGTCTTGGCGGCGGGGTGAATCGGGCCGAGCACCGCAGAATGGTCAAAGCTCTTGCCGATCTCCCAGGGCTTCTTCTCGTCGCCCAGCGCGCGCTGCAGATCGCGCCGCGTCATGTCGAGGCCGAGCGCATAGCCATAGACGTGATCGAGCGCCTTCTCCGCCGGGATGTTGGTGCCGCCCGACTTGAGCGCTGCCACCAGCTCTACTTCGTAGTGATAGTTCTTGGTCAGCGAGGGATAGGGATGATCGGCGACACTGCCGATCGCGACGTTCTGGATCGCATCCGTCGGCTTCTGGAAAAAGAACGGCGGTTCGCGGGTCGGGTCGGACCCCATTTCACGCGCATGCGCGGCGTAGTTGCGCCCGATGCAATAGATGCGGCGGACCTGATACACGTCGGTCTCGCCGACGATCGGAATGGTCGTCGCCGGTACCGGAAACATCGACTTCGGGCCGGCCTGCGCAGCGGCCGGAACGCTTGCCGCCGCCCCCGCCAGCGCGAGCGTTCCCGTCGTTAGAATGGTTCTGCGGTCGAGGTTGGTCATGACGATCTCCTTGGTTCACGTTTCTCGTTCAGGCCGTCTCTATAGCCTTTTCGCACAAATTGCATGGCACCTGCGCTTTGCTGCATTGCAGTGAACCGCGTCGCCGCAGCTTGCGACCAACGGCCATCAGCACCGCAAAGGTGCCTCTCACATCCCGAATAGGAAAAGACCATGTTGATCTCTCTGATTGCCGCCATCAGGCGATACGCTCGCTACCGGTCCGAACTCGCGAGCATGAGCCAGCTTGACGATCGTTTGCTCCGCGACATCGGCATCAGCCGCGCCGACCTTGCTAACTCTGCCCCGCGCTACACCGGGCGCCGGCCGTATCCCTGAACGATCGTTCTCGCCTATCCCAAAACAAAAAAGGCCCGCGTCACCGCGGGCCTTTTGTCTGTTGATCAGAGCGAAAGCGTCAGTGCTTGATCTCCGGCGGCAGCTTGCCGCCATTTGCGGCCAGCTTGGTCATCACCTGCTTGTGCAGCCAGATGTTCATGCTCGCTGAATCGTTGCTGTCGCCGGTATAGCCGAGTTCCTTGGCGAGCTCCTTGCGCGCCGTGAAGCTCGAATCGATGTCGAGCGCCTTCATCAGATCTACGATCGAGGTGCGCCACGCCAGCTTCTCGCCCTTGTCGGCCACGGCCTTGTCCAGGATCGGAGCAACATCGATCGTTGCCGCAGGTGCTGCGGATCCGCCGGCGGCAGCTCCGCCTGCAGCCGCTCCGCCGGAAGCTGGCGCCGCGTCTGCCTTGGTGCCGAAGATCGCGCCCATGATTTTTCCGAAAATGCTCATCGTTGGCTCCCAGTGGAATTGAATAGGTATGTCGCTAATGGCACTGTTTGACCGGCAGTACCAGGCCGGGCTCGCCTTGTAGTTTAGCCAGCCAATTGTGGCTTGCCAATGAAACATTCACCGAAGCGTGAGTGCTATTGTCCCGGTTTGGGGGTACCCTGCTGGCTCAGTTCGCGACATGGCCAGTTATTCTTCCCTGTCTTCGCGTCTGGCCTGATCGTGATCATGTTTGGAAACGGCACGTTTGCGCCCTCCAGCGAGCGCAAAATGCGGCCGCCAGAGGGAGAACGACGACCATGGCGATTCCAATTCAAGGCACCTCATATCAAGGCAATGTCGCATCTCTGACGCAGAGCGGACAGGAGACCGCGAACGCGCCAGTGATCCGAACCATCGGCCTTTCCGATTTGCACCGGGCCTTGCAGCTCGGCTGGGAGGATTTCAAGGCCGTTCCAAGTCATGCCGTTATCCTGTGCGTGATCTATCCCGTGCTCGGATTGGTGCTGGCGCGCACGGTGCTCGGTTACTCGGTGTTGCCGCTGTTGTTTCCGCTGGCCGCAGGCTTCGCCCTGCTCGGCCCCTTCGCTGCACTGGGCCTGTATGAGATGAGCCGCCGTCGTGAGAGCGGCGCACAGGCGTCCGCGTTGGATGCGCTCGAGGTGCTGCGCTCGCCCTCGTTCGGCGCCATGCTCGGGCTCGGCGTCCTCCTGCTGGCGTTGTTTGTGACCTGGGTAGCCACCGCGCAGGCGATCTACATAGCGGCGTTCGGCTATGAAGGCGTGACCGGCATGCGGGATTTCGTGACGCGGGTGCTGACGACGCCGCAAGGTTGGTGGCTGATCGTGGTCGGCTGTGGCGTTGGCTTCCTGTTCGCCCTCGTTGCGCTCTGCGTCAGCGTCGTATCGTTCCCGTTGATGCTCGATCGCCACGCCGGCGCCGGCGACGCGATGGTGACGTCACTGCGCGCGGTCGCGCGAAATCCCGTGCCGATGGCGGTCTGGGGCTTGATCGTGGCGGTGCTGCTGGTCGCAGGAACGCTGCCGTTCTTCCTTGGCCTTGCCGTGGTCATTCCACTGCTTGGCCACGCCACCTGGCATCTCTACCGGGAAACCATTGAACCGGAACTCAATCCCCAGCCGCTTCCGCCCCGCGCGCCGCGCGAGCGCAAGCCCGCGGCGGACTTCCCGGCCAATCTGTTTCCCTGGCGGCGCAAGGAAGGCGCATAGGCCTTACAGCGGGTAGCGAGATCAAACCCGCCGGTCGGTTGTCGACCGGCGGTTTTGCGTCCACTCATGCAAGCATTGCGCTAGACCAACGCCCCACGGCCTCGGCCTTCGGGTTCGGAATTGCCTATGAATTGAGCGGCCGGGCCGATGACACGTTTGTGTCAGTGCCGACGAAATGCCGGCCTTGTTTTGGCCGCTGTTGCTCCGAACATTCGGTGTGGTTTCGAGACTAATGTCGATCATGAATCGACTTTGGAGCGAACGACACTATGACCTCTCGCGTTTCTGTTTGGACTTTGGCGCTGGCTGCACTGCTCCTGACTTCGGCAAGCCCATCGATTGCAGCCCCCTGTGGCACCGGCACGTTTGAGGGCTGGCTCGAAGACTTCAAGAAGGAAGCCGCGGCGAAAGGAATTTCGCAGTCGGCCATCCAAGCCGGACTGACCGGCGTCGCGCTCGACAAGGCCGTTATTGCGCGAGACCATTCGCAGAAGGTTTTCAGCCAGAGTTTTGAGGAATTCTCCGGCCGCATGGTCCCGCCCCGGCTCGCCCGCGGCGCCAACATGCTCAAACAATATGGGTCGGTGCTCGGGCGCATTGAGCAGGCCTATGGCGTGCCCGGCGAAGTGCTGGTGGCGATCTGGGGTCTGGATACCGATTACGGCGTCAACATCGGAAAATTCCCGACGCTGCGCTCGCTGGCGACGTTGGCCTATGACTGCCGTCGCACCGACTTGTTCAAGGCCGAGTTGATGGACGCGCTCCGCATCGTCGAGCGCGGCGATATCGCGCCACAGGATATGCGCGGCGCCTGGGCCGGTGAAATCGGCCAGACCCAGTTCATGCCGTCGTCCTACGTCAAATATGCGGTCGATTTCGACGGCAATGGCCGCCGCGACCTGCTGCGTAGCGCGCCCGATGTGCTGGCCTCGACCGCGAACTACCTTGCAAGCTATGGCTGGCAGCGCGGCAAGGATTGGGAGCCCGGCAGCGCGAATTTCGCCGTGATCCAGCAGTGGAATAAGAGCGAGGTCTATTCCAAGACCATCGGCTATTTCGCGACGCAGCTTGCGCGTGCGCCCTGAAGGGGTCGGGAAATCGGAGGGCCAGGCACCGAGGCAACAGGCCCTCCGCCGGGTACGTCTACTTCGCCATACCGATGTGCGCCGCCTTGCTCAGGTGCATGCCGCAGACGCCCATCTTGCCGTTCAGCATAGCGTCCTGAGCCAGGGCGATTTCCTTCTGCGCGACAATCTTGCCCTCGCCGTCCGCCATCGCTTCGATGGCGGTCTCGGTCTTTTCGAGGTTGGGACCGCTGCAGCCGGCGTTCACCTTGGCGGCGTTTGCGGGAGCGATGGCGTAGGCAATGGCAGCCATTGCGGCTGCTGCGATTAATTTATTGAGCATGTTGTTTTCCGTTTTCTGTTTTTGACAGCTCCAGCGTCATTGCCGGAATCTGCGCGACGATTGTTCGCTGGTCGCAGAGAATTGAGGAATAAACTTCGCGCGAGGTGCTGAGCGCAGCATGCAATGCGCTTATGCGAAACGACGCTTTTTCATTACGCCAGCGTAATTCATTACAGCCGCGTAACGACGCGGCGCAGCATGTTGATCGATGCAGCGCCGCGCAAAGATTGCGTTCGACCTCGTCATGGTGCGCGCTACGCCGATGACGATGACCAATGCATGTGGTGTGATGTTGCGTTCAAATCTGGAGCGGTGTTCGCACAGTCTTGGTCTAGCGACACGCCAAGAGAACTGTCGTCACCGCGGATCTGCGGAAGTCATCAGAGGTCGCCAGCCGCAGCACAATGCCGGCGGGTCCCGGCCCTGCTGCTGGGCTAATGCCTCCAACGCGGGGGCTCGTGCCACGGTCGCGCGCTTGCGCCCAAGCCGCCCGCCTTGCCACCATAGAATGGTCTTACATTCACTCTTATATCGAAAACTGCATGCGAATCGCGCATACGAAGCAGGGAGACGATCCGATTTTGTGCAAGCTGGCCAGCCATTGATTTCTGGTGCGCGCGCACCACTTTAAGATGTCGTAATAGTTACTACCGATTAACACAACTGTTTGATTTTGAATGAGTAATTTATATATGGCGAGGTCGGAACCAGCCGCTGGCCGGCCGATCGGGCACCGCTGCCAAAGGGTTAATCAAATCTTACCAAAGCCATGCATTTCTAGCTTAGCTGCACCGCAACATCGGAACTTCTGCACTGCAAAATACCAGCTATATTCATTTCAACGATGAGGCTTTCCTCCAAGGGCTGAATCGTAATTTCAAGGAGACTACCATGTTACTCTCGCTCATCCGCATGATCCAAGCGTTCCGGGACTATCAGCGCAATGTCAGCGAACTGTCCCAGCTTAGCGATCGCGAACTGGCCGATATTGGCCTTGATCGTTCGGACATTCCGCGCGTTGCAGCCGGGACCTATAACGGCTGATCCTTTGTCAGCCGCCTGACGAACGGATAACGCCCGCCTCGCTGCGGGCGTTGTCGTATCTGAGTCTGGATTCCTGTTTTGAAAACGCCATTGCCGCAGGTGCACTTGGCGAGAAAACGCGCTAACCCTGCGCGCATGACCGCAGCCAAGAATCCAACTAACACCGTCCATGTGATCGGCGGTGGCCTCGCCGGCTCGGAAGCCGCCTGGCAGATCGCCAATGCCGGCATCCCCGTGGTCCTGCACGAGATGCGCCCGGTGCGGATGACGGAGGCCCATCAGACCGAAGGGCTTGCCGAACTCGTCTGCTCCAATTCATTCCGCTCCGACGATGCCGCCAACAATGCGGTGGGCCTGCTGCACGCCGAAATGCGTCGGCTGGGCTCGTTGATCATGCGGTCTGCCGACGCCAACCAGGTGCCCGCCGGCGGTGCGCTCGCGGTTGATCGCGACGGATTTTCGGCCGCCGTCACCCGTGCCCTGCACGAGCATCCCCTGATCGAGATCGAACGCACGGAAATCGCCGGCCTGCCGCCGGCCGACTGGGGCAACGTGATCGTCGCGACCGGCCCCCTCACCTCGGCGCCGCTGGCGGACGCGATTCGCGAACTGACCGACGAGAGCGCGCTGGCGTTCTTCGACGCCATCGCGCCGATCGTGCACAAGGATTCCATCGACATGTCGGTGGCCTGGTTCCAGTCGCGCTACGACAAGGTCGGGCCAGGCGGCACCGGCGCCGATTACATCAACTGCCCAATGACCAAGGAACAGTACGACGCATTTGTCGCTGATCTGTTGGCCGGCGAGAAGGTCGACTTCAAGGACTGGGAGACCAACACGCCCTATTTTGACGGCTGCCTGCCGGTCGAAGTAATGGCTGAACGCGGCCACGAGACGTTGCGCCACGGACCGATGAAGCCGGTTGGCCTCACCAATCCGCATAACCCGACCGTGAAGGCTTACGCCATCGTACAGCTGCGCCAGGACAACAAGCTCGGTACGCTCTACAACATCGTCGGCTTTCAGACCAAGCTGAAGCACGGCGCCCAGCAGCGCGTGTTCCGCACCATTCCCGGGCTCGAGGGGGCCGAATTCGCCCGCCTCGGCGGGCTACATCGCAACACCTTCCTGAACTCGCCAAAACTTCTGGACGGCCAATTGCGTCTGCGCGCGCAGCCGCGGCTGCGTTTCGCAGGCCAGATGACCGGCTGCGAGGGCTACGTGGAATCCGCCAGCATCGGCCTGATCGCCGGGCTCTACGCCGCGGCCGACGCACGCGCGCAGTCGCTGGCGCCGCCGCCGGCAACGACAGCGCTGGGATCCCTGCTCGGCCACATCACCGGCGGTCACATCGAGACCGTCGACGCTGGTCCACGCTCGTTCCAGCCGATGAACATCAATTTCGGCCTGTTCCCGCCGCTGGTCAGTCCACCGACCAAGAAGCCGGACGGGACGCGGCTGCGCGGCAACGAGAAGACGGTCGCCAAGAAGCAGGCGATGAGCGCACGGGCGCTGGCCGATCTCGATCGCTGGATCGCCGATCACCTGCGCGTCGCGGCGGCGGCGTAAGATCATGGCTTTGCCAAAGGATGACGCCGCGATTCTGTCGGCACGATGGACCGAAGGCGTACTGCTGAAGCGCGACGTGTTTTCGACCGTCGAGCGCGGGCGCTTCAAAAGCGACGCCGGCGAGGTCGATGCGGTGCTGCGCCGGCTCGATCAGGTGCCGGTATGGTCTTATCTTCTCGCCCGCCATTTGTTCGCCCGCGAGCGCCGCGCGCTGGCGCTGGCGCGCGACCTGAATGTCGGCCCGAAGCTGCTCTGGGCCGGCCGGCAGGCGCTGGTGCGCGGCTTCATCGATGGCGTCGCGCTGCAAATGGCAAAGCCCCATGGCGATATCGGCTATTTCCGCTCGGCCAAGCTGGCGCTCCGAAAGCTGCATCGCGCCGGCATCTGCCATAACGATCTTGCCAAGGAGCAGAACTGGCTGCGCGGCAGCGACGGCCAGGCCTATCTCACCGATTTCCAGCTGGCCGCCTGCTTCAAGAGCCGCAGCCGGCTGTTTCGCATCGCGGCCTACGAGGATCTGCGGCACCTCCTGAAACACAAGCGCAGCTACGCGCCGGCGGCGCTGACGCCGATGGAACGCAAGATCCTGGCGCGCAAGTCCGTCGTCGCCAGCGTCTGGCTCATGACCGGCAAGAAGGTCTATCAGGCCATCACCCGCGGCCTGTTCAATTTCACCGATCGCGAAGGCGGCGGCCGTCGCCTGGTCAATGACGCGCCCGTGCTGATCGAGATGATCCGGAAGAACCCCGACGTGCGCGACACGGCTATCGTCGCCTTTGCTGACCGCCGCACCGGCGTCGGGCTCTATGCATTCGTCGAGGCGGATCAGGTTGCGCTGGAAAAGCAGTTGCGCAGCGAGCTTTCCTCCGCCAAGGGCGTTAAGCCACCGGAGCATATCCAGGTCGTGCACGCATTGCCGCGCGATGCCGCCGGCAAGCCGCGCACCGAAATCCTTCAGCTCGTCGCGATGAACCAGCTCGACCTGATCGAGCCGATGATGAAGAACGACACCGACCGGGCGTTCCTGAAGGACATTCTGGAGAGCCGCAAGAATCTGCGGGACCGGTTTAATTTCGAGGCGGCGGATATGGATTCGCCGTCGGGTGCATCCCCGCGCGCAAACTCCTAACCGCCGAATTCCGCCGACCGCGACGCGCGCCACAGCGTCCAAAGCGTCCGCAAGCGCGACGGCGGCCGAGGTGCGAACGGATCGGAATCGGCCCGCGACATTCGCTTCAGGTCGCGGCGGACCAGCGCCAGCGGCAGGAATACCGGCCTCACTTCCGGCGGCACGCCGGCGAGCAGTTCGAAGGCGGTGTTCAGATGCTGCCCCGCCTCGCCGATCAGTTGGTCGATCGCCGCACGCGCCTGCGGCGTCTGCTTGCCCGAAAACACTTCTTCCATGCCGCTGCCGTGTTGCTGCAGCAATTGCAGGGGCACGAACAGCTGGCGCCGCGCCGCATCCCACGGCAACTTCTCGATCACCTGCACCAGGCCCTGGGCGAAGCCGGCGTGGCGTGCGAGGTGATCGACCGCTTCCGAGGGCCGTGACACGATGAGCCCGGCCAGCGAAAACAGCGCCGACGACGTATCGTTGATGTAGCCTTCGAGTGCCGCCATCGACGGCATCGGGTCGTTGTAGAGATCGAACTGGTGTTCGTCGATCAGGCGGGACAGCGGATCGACCGGCAGGCGGTAGTCGCGGATCACCTGCATCAGTTCGGCCGCGACCGGATTGCCTTCGATGCCACCATGGCCGGCGCCGGCCAGCATGTCGGTCCACCATTGCAGCCGCATCTCGCCGGGCAGCGGCTGGCTGACCTGCTCGCGTACCCGTGAAATCTCCACGTTGAAGGCGTAGATCGCGAGCAGCGCGCGGCGCTGGGCCGCCGGCTTGAACAGCGTCGATGCGTAGCGGACGAAATCATGGGTCCGCACCAGATCGGCGCAGAAGCCGGCGGAATCCTTAGATGCCTCGCTTGCGCTCATGGCACCGCGATCAACGCCGCGGCAACGCGCCGGCGCTCACCCATCATGATGTTGTAGGTCCGGATTGCCGGCCCGGTCTGCATCGGGTCCAGCACCACCCGCACCGCGCGCAGCGCCTCGCGCAAATGTTTGGGCGGTATCCAGACGTCGGTGCCGGTGCCGACGACGAGCGTATCGATCGCATTGGCTGATTTGAAGACGCGCGCCAGCGAGTACTCGTCGATTTCATCGGGCTTGGTAACGTCCCACGCCCAGATCCCGTCCGGCAGGCACAACAGCGAGCCGCGATGCGACATGTCGGCGAACGCAAAACCACCCTTGCCGTAGGCCTCGATCGGCGCCGACCTCGGAAAATGCGGTACGTCCGAGGTATCAGTCATGCTTACTTCTTTTTGGGCGTATCCGGCGCGTCGCGGTGCTCGCCGACGCCGAGATAGATCAGGATCGGCGCCGCGATGAAGATCGAGGTGTAGGTGCCGACCAGCACGACGCCGAACATCATGACCGCCGTGAAGCTGTGGATCGCGTGGCCGCCGAACAAAAGCAGCGCCAGCAACGCCAGCGTCACCGTGACGTGGGTGATGATCGAGCGCGACAGTGTCGAATTGATGGATTCGTTGAGCAGTTGCGGCATCGGCATTTTCTTGTAACGCCGCAGCATTTCCCTGATGCGGTCATAGATCACGACCGTGTCGTTCAGGGAGTAGCCGAGAATCGTCAAGAGCGCCGCGATACTGGTGAGGTCGAAATCGACCTGCGTGAGCGACATGAAGCCGATCGTCAGCACGATATCGTGGACGTTGGCGATCATGGCGCCGAGCGCGAACTGCCATTCGAACCGGAACCAGAGATAGATCAGGATCGCGAAGATCGCGAGCATCAGGCCGAGCATGCCGTAAGCCAGCAATTCGCCGGAAACGCGAGGCCCCACCACCTCGACGCGGCGATACTCCACACTGTCGCCGAGGGCGGTGCGGACCTTCGTCACCGCATCCTGTTGCGCCTTGTCGCCGCCAGGCTGCTCGGCAACCCGGATCAGGACGTCGGCCGGACCACCGAACTGCTGAAGCTGCACCTCGCCGAGGCCGAGATTGCTCAAGGTCGCACGCATCGTGGCGATGTCGGCGGAGCCCGACTTGGACTGCACCTCCAGCAGCGTTCCGCCCTTGAAGTCGATGCCGAAATTCAGGCCGTGTGTGAAGAACAGGATGATCGCCACGATCGAAAGCGCCGCAGAGATCGGAAAGCTGATGCGGCGAAAGCGCGTGAAATCGAAATGCGTATCGTCAGGCACGATGCGCAGCGGCGGCAGCAGATCGAATATGGCGACCACGGTCAGCACGGCAATCAGAATGCCCAGCCCGATGAGGACGTATTGTGTCAAAGCTGGCTCCGCATTGTCAGCGCGAACATGATCCAGCGCAGCTGGATCATGTTCGTCGCTCTATTTCTGTTTAGAAGCATGATGTGCTCCGAAAACCGGTGTCCACTTTTCGGGATCATGCTTCAGATTGGCACGGTCTTCGGCCGCTTCCATCGTACCCAGCCGGCGACGATGAGGCTGGTCAGGGTAAACGCGGTGAACACGGTGGTGATGATGCCGATGCCGAGTGTCACGGCGAAGCCGCGCACCGGCCCGGTGCCGATATAGAACAGCACCGCGGCGGCGATGAAGGTCGTGATGTTGGAATCGAGAATGGTCGATAGCGCGCGCCTGAAGCCGGCGTCGATCGCCGAAATCGCGGTGCGGCCACCGCGCAACTCTTCGCGGATGCGCTCGTAGATCAAGACGTTGGAGTCGACCGCGATGCCGACCGTGAGCACGATGCCGGCGATACCCGGCAATGTCAGCGTGGCGTTCAGCAGCGACAGGATGCCGAAGATCATGGCGACGTTGATCGCGACCGCGATATTGGCGAACACGCCAAACAGCCGATACGTCACCAGCATGAACACGATGACCAGGATCGAGCCGACATAGGCCGCAAGCTCGCCCTTCTCGATCGAATCCTGACCGAGGCCCGGACCGACGGTGCGTTCCTCGATGATGGTCAGCGGTGCCGGCAGCGCGCCGGCGCGGAGCAGAATCGCCAGATCGTTGGCGGCCTGCACGGTAAAGTTACCGGATATCTGGCCGGAGCCACCGGTGATCGGTTCCTGGATGACCGGCGCCGAGATCACCTTGCCGTCCAGCACGATCGCGAACGGCTCCTTGACGTGTTCTGTCGTTGCGGCCGCGAACTTCCGTGATCCGGAGCTGTTGAACTTGAATGAAACGATCGGCTGGTTGGTGCGCTGGTCGAAGCCCGGCTGGGCGTCGATCAGGTCGCCGCCCGAGACCAGCACCTGCTTCTTGATCACATAGGGTTGCGGATATTGTGGGTCGGCACTGGGCAGCAACTCCGAGTCCGGCGGCACGCTCCCCCGTTGCGCCTGGTCCGGCGGCACCGTGAGATCGACCATCCGGAATTCCATCTTGGCGGTCTTGCCAAGAATGTCCTTCAGTCGCGTCGGATCTTGCAGGCCCGGCACCTGCACCAGGATACGGTCGATTCCCTGACGCTGGATCAAGGGTTCCACCGTTCCGAGTTCGTTGACGCGGCGCTCGACGATCTGGATCGATTGTTCGACCGACTGGCGGATGCGCTCAGTGACCGCGGCCGGAGGGACGGTCAGCCGAATCACACCACCACCACCGTCAGCAACCTCAAGGCCACGCTGGCCGCTCGACCCCAGCAAGCCGCCAAGCGGTTGCGACAGTTCGCGCAGTTTGGTCAGCGCGGTCGGCACATCGGTGTCTTTGGTGATGCGCACTTCGACGACATCGGCACGGGCACTGAGGCCGGTATACTGGATCTTGGCCTCGCGCAGCACACGGCGTACGTCGTCGCGCACCTGGTCGAGCTTTTCCTTCTTGACGTAGTTGGAGTCGACTTCCAGCAGCAGCGACGAGCCGCCCTGCAAATCGAGGCCGAGCACGATGTGCCGCTGCGCCCATTTCGGCCAGGTCTTTACCTTGGCCTCGGGGAAGAAGTTCGGAACGGCGCACAGGCACACCACCAGCGCGGTCAGAATGATCGCCAGCGTCTTCCACCGCGTGAAATACAACATCGAGTTGACCCGTCAGATCAGGAGTATGCAGAGCGCAAATCAGCTCGCGGACGTCTCGTCCTTGGCGGTTTCGGCCTTTTCCTTGGCCGGCTCGCCCTTGGCGCGGACGCCCGAGATCATCTGCCGCATCTGGCGCACGCGTACCCCGTCGGAAATCTCGAACTCGATCTGGTCGTCGTCGACAACCTTGGTCACCTTGCCGACCAGGCCGCCGGAGGTCACGACGGTGTCGCCGCGCCGGATGTTTTTCACCAGTTCGGCGTGGTCCTTTATCTTCTTCTGCTGCGGACGCAGAATCAGGAAGTACATGATGACGAAGATCAGCGCGAACGGCAGCAGCGACATCAACATGCTGTTGGCATCGCCACCGGCTGCGGCCTGGGCGTACGCAGGAGTAATCAGCATTCGAACAATCCTCGTGAGACGGGAAACGACCGGCGACGCAAGCGTCTGGCCGGTCCGGGCAAATTCGCGCGGACTATAGCGGCGGCCGTCCCAATTGCAACGCTGCCAGCCCCCTCATTTAGGGCGCTTGCGGGAGCTTCCAAGGCCCGTTAAGGCTGCGCCGTCAGGAACAGGGAAAATGTCGAAAAAACCCAATAAAACAGCGGCTCGCGCCACCTCCAAAGCAGGCCGGCGGAAGCCCGCAAAAACCGCGACAAAACGTCCGGCAGCCCCCTCCAAAGACGTCACCGCCAAGCGCATCGCAGACGCGCTGGAGGCCATCGCGAACCACCTTTCCGCGGCCTCCCCGGCAACCTCGGGACCTGAGTCGTTCGGGGCTGCGGACGCCTTCGTCTGGCACCCGGACGGGCGGCTGGCGCCTGTGCCGCACGTCAGCCGGGTCGACCTCGGGTTGCTCAAGGGCATCGACCGGATGCGCGACATCCTGATCGAGAATACCGAGCGGTTTGCCGACGGCCTGCCCGCCAACAACGCGCTGCTGTGGGGCGCGCGCGGCATGGGCAAGTCGTCGCTGGTCAAGGCCGCGCATGCCGACATCAACCTCAAGCGCAAGCCGGCCGACAAACTCAAGCTGATCGAGATCCATCGCGAGGACATCGAGAGCCTGCCGGGCCTGATGGACCGCGTGCGCAGCTCTTCGTTCCGCTTCATCGTGTTCTGCGACGACCTCTCCTTCGACGGCAACGACGCCTCCTACAAATCGCTGAAAGCGGTGCTCGAAGGCGGAATCGAGGGGCGCCCGGACAACGTCATCCTCTACGCCACCTCGAACCGCCGGCATCTTCTGGCGCGCGAGATGATCGAGAACGAGCGCTCGACCGCGATCAATCCCGGCGAAGCGGTCGAGGAAAAAGTCTCGCTGTCGGACCGCTTCGGTCTGTGGCTCGGCTTCCATCGCTGCAGCCAGGACGAATACCTGGCGATGGTTCGCGGCTATTGCGGCCATTACGGCATCCAGCTTGCCGATGATGAACTGGAACGCGAAGCGCTGGAATGGTCGACGACACGCGGTTCACGCTCGGGACGCGTCGCCTGGCAGTTCACGCAGGAACTGGCCGGAAGGCTAGGTGTGCGGCTGGCGGGGAAGTAGTTCGCGCCCGGACTTGCGTCAAATTCCGGCGTCCTACGCGGGCTTGACCCGCGTATCCATCGCTCTTCGCAAGAACGCTTTCTTCAGGGATGGATTGCCGGGAGCGCAGACAAGTTTACGCAGTCTGCGCCAGGCAGACTGCTTTGCCCGGCAATGACAATCAAGCCCCGTTCAGGAATTGAAGCGGGTCAACCGGTGAAGATCCTTTGCGGATCTCGAAGTGGAGTTGCGGCGACCCCACCTCACCCGATTGGCCCGACTTGGCAATAATCTGGCCGCGCTTGATCGTGTCGCCGCGCTTCACCATCAGCTCACTCGCATGGGCATATGCGGTGACGTAACCGTTGGAGTGCCGAACCAGAATGAGATTGCCGTAACCCTTCAATTCATTGCCCGAGTAAGCGACGACGCCGTCTTCGGCAGCCTTCACCGGGGTGCCTTCCGGCACCGCCAGATTGATGCCGTCATTGGCCTTGCCGTTGGTCTTGGCGCCGTAGGTCGTGATGACCTTGCCGCGTACCGGCCAGCGGAAGGTCGGCAGCGCGCCGGTGGCTTCGCTGGACTTGACCGCCGGCGCTTCGGCCGCCGGTTTTTCCTCGACATTGACGGTCGACTGCGCCAGGCGCGCACTTTGCGGCTGTGCAGCGGGTGTACCTGGCTTGGGGGCAGGCGCTGCGACTGCGGCGACCTGCTGCACCGGTGCAACAGGCTGCGCCGCTGGAGCGGCGGCGGTCTTGGCGCCGGGCACGTTCAGCTTCATGCCGAGGCTGAGTTTGGCCGATGTGTCGAGGTTGTTGGCCTTGGCGAGATCCGCCACCGGGAGGTTGTTGCGGCGCGCAATGCTCATCAACGTGTCGCCGCGATTGACGACGTGCACGCTCGACGGCCCTGCCACGGCTGCGACCGGCTTGCTGGCCGGCGGCGCTACTGCCGGCGCGGGCGCAGCGGCAACGGTCTGGCGCGGGATGATCAGTTGCTGGCCGGGCGACAGCGCGCGCGGTCCCTTGTAACCATTGGCCTGCAGGATCGCGGCTGGCGAAACGTTGTAGCGCTTGGCCAGGATATCGAGCGTGTCGCTGGTACCGACGATGATCGTGGTGCCGCCATGCGCGGGCGCAGCGGCAACCGAGCGCGGTGCAACGGTGGCGGTGGTCTCGAGCTTTGGTTGGCCCGGCGGGGTATAGGACGAAAGCCCGCGGCCTCCGCCCGACACACCGTTGCCTGCGGCCTGATACGATCGCGGCGCTGTCACCACCGGCGGCGGTGGCGGCAGGGCCGACGACTGATATTGCGACTGATACTGTGGAGCCTGGGCTTGCGGCCGCGCATATTGCGGCAGTTCGCGACGCTCGACCTCGGGCGCCGGCGCCTGCTGCACCGTACCGGTCGTGTCCGGCTGATAGTTGAAGGGGTTTGACAGAGTGTTTTGCGAGAAGCGCGTCGACATATCGGCGCTGCAGCCGGCAAAGCCAAACGACATCAGCGTCAGCACCGCCACCTGCGGTACGCGACGCGAGCGAAGCAACTCGACGACACGGGACATGGTTACTCACTCATACGCAACTAAATACTCTTTTGAGTAAACACGTACCGAGTAAATAACCGCTTAACCCTTCAAATAAGATGTTGGCGGGAACCGCCAATCCGTGATTTTACAGTTCGCGGGCAATCCCCGGCAGCGCCGGCACGAAGCGCACGTCGACCAGCGCCTTGCGGTCGAACCTTGCGTCAGTCCTCGTGACGCGCAGCAGAGTCTGAACACCCTGGTGGGGTCCGACCGGTGCGATCAGGATGCCGCCGGGCTCGAGCCGCGCCAGCAACTTCTCCGGGATTTGCTCCATCGCCGCGGTCACGATGATGCGGTCGAAATCCCCGGCACCTGGCGGGATATCGAAGCCGTCGCCAAGCAGGACCTCGATATTGTCGTAGCCCAGCTTTTCCAGCCGGGTGCGCGCGCTGTCGGCCAGCGTCCGGTACCGCTCCATGGTCAGGACGTGCTTGCAAAGCCGAGACAGGATCGCGGCCTGGTAACCGGAGCCGGTGCCGATCTCGAGCACCTTGTGTTGCTTTTGCAGCTGCAATTGCTCGGTCATGTAGGCGACCACGAAGGGCTGGCTGATGGTTTGCCCGCAGGCGATGCCGAGCGCGCTGTCGCGATAGGCATGGCCGCGATCGGCCGAGGTCACGAACATCTCGCGCGGCACCTCTTCCATGGTGCGCAGGATGGTCTGGTCGCTGATCCCGCGCCGCCGCAGGGTCAGCTGGAACATCATCTTTTCGGGCGGTTTTTGCGACATTAGCGACTCAAGGGTCACGGCTTGGCCATTCATCTAGTGCTTCGGCAGGGATTGGATGCAATAGCCACCAGAGCTTTAAGGAAGAATTTCCTCAAAATTGGGTTCCGATCGCGGAACCACGGTCCGGAAGCAGCGTTAAAGGCCGGAAAATCGGGCTCTTGAAGGGTGGGCCACAGGCCTTGGCCTATCCCATCTTGTCGTTGCGCCGATTGGTGTTATTTGCGAACCTTGAGCTCGGGAAGGGCAAGGATTCCATCATGATGGCGACGCGGCCGCAGGGCTGTTCAGTGTTTCTCGTCGAAGACGAGGTCATGATCCGGATGATGGTTGCCGACATGCTCGAAGAGCTCGGCTACAGCGTCGCCGCCGAGGCCGGCGAAATCGGCGAAGCCGTCAAGCTCGCCCAATCCACCGAGTTCGATCTCGCCATCCTCGACGTCAACGTCAACGGCAAGGTGATCACGCCGGTGGCCGAACTGATCAAGGCGCGCAACCGGCCCTTCATTTTCGCGACCGGCTACGGCTCCTCGGGCCTGCCCGAGGAATATCGCGATCGCCCGGCCCTGCAAAAACCGTTTCAGCTGGAAACGCTGGCGCAGATGATCAACAGCGCGCTGAAGAGCGCTGCGGCTTAGCTTCTTCGAAGCCGAGTTGACAGCTGATCAATCGACGTCATCCTGAGGTGCGAGCACTTGCGAGCCTCGAAGGACGACGGCGATGGGTGTGTACGTCTATATGCTTCGTTGCGCCGACGGATCTTATTATGTGGGGAGCGCAACCGGAGACGATCTCGGCCCTCGTGTCGATCAGCACAACGCAGGGGCATAGACGAGGCGGCCGGTCGTTCTTGTCTGGTCCGAGTATTTCGACCGGATAACTGATGGGATTGCGGCAGAGCGCCAGATCAAGGGCGGGAGTCGTGCTAAGAAAGAGGCGTTGCTGAGTTCTGATTGGACGAAGCTCGGCGAGTTGTCTCGCCGGCGCGGTGGACAGCCGAGACCGAGCTAACCAATCATCCTTCGAGGCTCGCTGCGCTCGCACCTCAGGATGACGCCGGTGTGTATAGCTCGATCACTTCAACGTCGTCGTCAGCGCTTCCGAAAACGCTTCGTCGGTGCGGTCGAGCCGCAGCGGCGTCACCGAGACGTAGCGCGCGGCCAACGCAGCGAGATCGGTGCCTTCGGCCGGCGTGTCCAGCACCGCGGCGCGTTCGAAGCCAATCCAGAAATAGGGATTGCCGCGGCCGTCATGGCGCTCATCGACTTTCAGGAAGCCGAGGTTGCGCTTGCCCTGCCGCGTGACGCGGATGCCCTTGACCTCATCAGGCATGCAAGCCGGAAAATTGACGTTGATCACGGTGTTCTTGGGCACGCCGGCGTCGATCACCTTGCGCACGATATCCGGCCCGAATTTCACCGCCGTGTCCCACAGCGGCGCGTGGCGCGTGTCGATGGAAAATTCCTGGCTCAACGCGAATGACGGGATGCCGAGGATAGTTCCTTCCAGCGCGCCGGCGATGGTGCCGGAATAGACCACGTCCTCGGCGACGTTACGGCCCTTGTTGACGCCCGACAGCACGAGGTCCGGCAGCTTCTTACCAAGAATGTGGCGCGCGCCCATGATCACGCAATCGGTCGGCGTGCCGCGCACTGCAAAGTGTCGGGGGCCGACTTCGCGCAGCCGCAGCGGATCGTTCAGCGACAGCGAATGCGAGACGCCGGATTGATCGAGTTCGGGCGCAACGATCCAGACGTCGTCCGACAACGCGCGGGCGATCTCCTCGACGACCTTCAGACCGGGAGCGTGAATGCCGTCGTCATTGGTGCAGAGAATGCGCATCCGTCAAAATGCCATCTGGTTCGATCTCAGTGTGATCTCATTACCGGGTCGTATTATCTGGCTAGCCCCGCCGAGGCAAACCGGCAAAATGCCCTCACTCTTTCATTCGGACCCGCCAGGGGCGAATGAACTTGCCATGCCCCAGAAACCGCATCTGAAATTCTGCCCGCGCCGATTTTGCCGGCTCGATCATTTCAGGCGCTTGCGGGTGTAGTTCTGCAGGCGTCGTGATTTGCACGGGCGCCGGCGTTTTTCTAATCGGCTTGATCGATGTGATGACCGGAGCCGATACGATGGGCGGAGCCGAAGCAACGGGCGGCACCGGTTGAGCCTCCGGAACTGCCGCCAACGCAACCGGCTGCCCTGGGGTGGCCGCCGTCGGCGGCTGCGTCACGCCGCCCGGAGGAAACCGCTTGCGCGCCACCTCGAGGCCCTTGTCGAAATCCGCGACATTGAGCCATTCCTTGGCCCGCATGGTTTCGATCAGCGCCTCGTCCCACAACTGCGGTATCTCGATATCGAAGAAGCCCTTCAGCTTCTGGTCGATCAGCTGCATCCCGAGGCCGGTGACAGCCCATTGCCGGCCGATCCAATGGATGTCGCGATGCAGGGGCATTTTCGGCTTTGCTATTTGTCGTGCTCGATGACTTTGAGGCCGCCCATATAGGGCCTCTAGTTCGTCTCTGCGCGTCTACACACGTTCACAGAAACCCAATAACAGCAGGCATAACATCCATTCTTGATTTTATGCATCCATTGACGTTCACGTGCGCATATTGGACATTTGTTGGACTTTTTCAACTTGCCGCTCGGTGAGGATTGCTTATGGCACGAACAATTCGCGACGCGTCATTGGACACGAGAACCGCCCGCAGCCGTTTACAGCCGTCGGGGAAGCCATACTACCGATCGCTCGAACACGGTCTACACCTAGGTTACCGGAAACCTCGTAGCGGCCCCGGCAAGTGGGTCGCGCGTCATTACATCGGCAAGCAGAGCTACGAGGTCGAGGTGATCGCCGCGGCTGATGATTTTTCGGACGCCGACGGTATTGAGATTCTGGACTACCGGCAGGCCCAGCAGAAGGCACGTGAACGCCGGGAAGCGCGGGCACGTGCTAACAAGGGGAACAGCGGACGTCCCCTCACCGTCCGTGTCGCGATGCAAGAATACTCCGACTTCTTAGAGAGCAACCGCAAGTCGGCTGGCACGGCCCGCTATAGTCTTAACGCGTTCATTATACCGCTTCTCGGGGATTTCGAGGTCGAAGCCCTGACCACAGCCCAACTGCGAAGTTGGCATGGCGACCTTGCAAAGACACCTGCACGCCAGCGCACGAAGCAGGGAGCCCAACAAAATTACCGGAAAATGGACGAGGACTGGCAGCGCCGTCGGCGATCCACGGCTAACCGAATTTTGAGAATCCTAAAAGGAGGCCTTAATCGAGCGTGGCGCGACGGCAAAATCTCATCCGACGCCGCATGGCGGCGGGTAGAGCCATTTGAAGGGGTTGAGTCCGCCCGCGTGCGTTATCTCAGTATCTCCGAAGCGCAGCGATTGATTAACGCTGCAGATCACGATTTTCGCTCCCTCGTCGAAGGAGCCCTTCAAACCGGCGCGAGATACGGTGAACTCATTCGTTTCACCGTGAGCGACTTCAACAGGGATGCTGGCACGGTGGCCGTGCACGTGTCCAAGAGTGGCAAGCCGCGCCATATCATCCTTACCGAGGAAGGGATTGAGCTATTCCGCTCCCTCTGCGTTGGCCGAGCCGGCAATGATCCTATCTTCACGCGAGCAAACGGCACGGCTTGGATACGTTCAGCCCAAACAATTCCCATGAAAGAGGCCAGCGAGCACGCGAAGATTTCGCCCGCCATCAATTTTCACTGTCTGAGACATACGTGGGCCAGTCATGCCGTGATGAACGCCGTGCCGTTGATGGTCGTCGCCAAGAACCTTGGTCACGCCGACACGAAAATGGTCGAGCAGCACTACGGCCATCTAGCCCCGAGCTACGTCGCCGACGCGATTCGTGCCGGGGCTCCGAGATTCGGAGCGCCAAAACGACAGTCCTTCGTCGGCATAAAGTGAATTTATTCAATATCTTATATGAATAATATCAACAGACACTTGAACAGAATGGACTAACATCATCCATACGTATACATATGCGTCAGTTATCTCTTAGGGCCAACGGCCCGCCTTAGCGGAGAAAGGAGATGGAACGAGCTAGGGAGGGCTAAGGGAGGTGACGATGACTATTAAGATGAGGACTGACGTACATGCCAACGGAAAAAAGGCGTATGGCGTGGATGAATTCTGCAAGGTGCACGGAATTTCCCGTGCCTTTTTCTATAAGATTTTAAAAGCCGGACAGGGTCCTCGTCTTATGCACGTTGGCTCGCGTAGGCTCGTCAGCGACGAAGCCGCAGCGGAGTGGCGTCGTGCGATGGAAACTGAAGTTCCGACGTTGTAATTGACTTGCCTGAAAAGCAAAAACCAGCCGCTTTGGCGCAGCGGCTGGCTTCAAAATCTAGCGATCGTCACGGTTCGATAGATAGCGAAGGGCTCAGCCCGCGTAAACCCCATCCGAAAAATTATTCGACGGCCGCCAATGTGCGGCCTTCCGGTGTCGTTCTTCGTCCCTATCAGGCACTGGACATTGTCCGCATGCGCAAGTCCTACGGCGCTGGTGCCAGTCGCATCTGCTACCAGCTTCCGACCGGCGGCGGGAAAACGGTCGCCTTCGCCTTCGTGGTCGCGTCGGCCGTGAAGCGCGGCAAGCGGGTCCTCATCCTCGGTCACCGGCAGGAGATCGTCGACCAAATATCGGCGACGCTGACCGGGATGGGTGTGATTCATGGGATCATTTCACCCGACTATCCGCCAACAAAATTGCCGGTTCAAGTGGCGTCCGTGTTGACCATGGCACGACGGCTCGATCGGACAGCGCAGCCATTTGATTTATTGGTCATCGATGAGTGCCACCATGCGACCGCGGAAAGCTGGCGCACCATCTTGGCAGCATATCCCCAAGCAAAGGTGCTCGGCGTCACCGCCACGCCTATCCGGCTCGACGGTAAAGGTCTCGATGAAATCTTCGAGACCATGGTCGCCGGTCCCGACGTTGCAACGCTCACGCGCGGTAAATTCCTTGTTCCAGTAACGGTCTTCACGCCGCTGCACTTGCCCAACCTCTCGCAGTTGCGCACGCGCGCAGGCGACTTTGCTCTCGAACAACTATCCGCAAAAATGTCCGACCACGCGGTGATCGCCTCCGCCGTCGCAGACTACAAAGAGCGGTGCCCAGGCGTGCCAGCGGTCGTGTTCGGTGTCGATTGCGCGCATTCGGAGCTGATTGCACAAGCCTTTCGCGAGGCGGGTTTCAGAGCCGCTCACGTCGATGGTGAAACGAGCAAAGACAACCGCAAAAAGCTGATCGCGTCGCTCGGCACTGGTGAACTCGACGTCTTATCGAATTGCGGCTTGATCAGCGAAGGCGTTGACGTGCCCGCGATCGGCGCGGCAATCCTTTTGAGACCGACCCAGAGCCTCGCACTCTATCTGCAACAGGTTGGCCGCACGCTTCGGCCGGCTCCCGGGAAAGAGCGAGCTGTCATTCTGGACCACGCTGGCAACGTCCTGCGACACGGGTTGCCCGACGCGCCGCGGCGATGGACGTTGCGCCGCGCATCAAAATCGAAGAACAAGGCGCCCCACGATCTGAAACGGTGCAAGGCGTGCGGCGCGGTCAGCGCGCCCAGCCTGTTCTGCTCGGCGTGCGGCGCGTGACCGAACCTGCAAAAAACCAGCACAGTCAGTCCGACCCGCCCAAAAGGTGGAAACGTCGGTTCGTCGGCGAACATGAGACACCATCGGCGGTTCTGTCATGGCAAACGTCCCGTGAGAAGGCCAAGTGCTTGGACATTTGGCGTGTCGTAGTTGGAAAGCGTTTTTCCGAGAGCCCGCGGGTTTTGCGGATCGCATGGTCGCTGGAATGGTTGTTCACTAGAGAGGGCTACGCTTTCGCCACCGACGGCTACCTGAGCCGCAAGCTGATGATCCCGGTCAAGAAGATACAGTCGGGTCTGACGGAGCTGGAACGCGCCGGGGCCATCATCCGGGCGTCCGTTTACGTCAAAAACAAACCCCAGCGACGCATCTGGCCATCGTCGAAAATACTCGGGGACACCCCCCCCGCAATGGGGGGTATCCATACCCCCCACGATGGGTCATTTGATGCCCCCCACGATGGGGGGAGAGAATACTTATCAAGAGCATCCACCCGTCAATCTGGACGATTTAGCACCACTCAGACAGAGGCCCGAAAAGCGGCAGAAGTTCGCGAACGAGCAGCGGCGCGCCGTCAAACCGGCGCGCCTGACCGCGATTGAACGCCTCATTGAAAAAAGAACACGGGAGTCTCGACTCACGCTCAACCCGACAACACCCAGTTTATGAACATTGCCACCCGGACAGGGCGGAAGATGCACGCGTGGAGATAACGAAAGACAAGCTGTATTAACGGTTTTTCCGACTCGGACTGTTATTGTGTCCAACACATGTCGAATAACTGACGCCAATACCGAGCGTTGGTCGGCCTTAGCGACTTTTGACCAACGGTTAGATAATCGCATGACAGCTCCTGCCCTGCCCTTCCCAATCGTGCATCGGCGACCGCGCGCAACACGCGCGGCGCGTCGACAACGAGATTTGGTTGTTGGCCTGATCCGCGACCTTGGTCGCCAACCGAATTCAGCGGAGATGGCACTAATCGATCAGGCTGCCGCATTGATCCTTCAGAGGGAGAATTTGAGCGCGGCGACACTACGCGGCGAACCCTGCGACAGTCAGACCTTGCTTAGGCTTACCGGCGCGGTGACGCGAAGTCTCGCCAGTTTGCGTTCCAAGGGCGGCAAGCGCGTGGGTGCGGCGAGTTCGAGCCTTAACGAATATCTTGCACGCAAGGCTGCACACAAGACCGCAGGCGCGTCGGACGGTGGCCCGGCATGACAGCCCCCTCCTGCAGCATCGTCGAAGCCTGCGACGATCCAGAACTGTTCGGGCAATGGTTTCGGGACCGCTCGACTTGGGCGGGGTGGTTGGCCTTCATTGCGGCGCTATTCGGTCATCCGCTCACGCCGGATCAGACTGAACTCTACGCGAAGTGCACCGGCCGTCTGCGGCCACCGCTGGGACAGTTCAAGGAGGGTTGGTTGATTTGTGGCCGTCGTGCTGGCAAGTCGTTTGTTCTGGCATTGATTGCCGTTTTTCTAAGCTGCTTTAAGTCATATGCCGACTACTTAGGTCCGGGAGAGAGGGCAACTGTAGCAATCATTGCATCCGATCGTCAGCAAGCCAGAACCATTCTGCGATACGTGAAAGGTCTCATTGGCGGAACGCCAATGCTAAATGAGCTGCTAGCAGGTCATGAGCGCGCGGACGGATTAGATTTGACCAACTCAGTCACGATCGAAATCAGAACCGCCTCGTTCAAAACCTCTCGCGGTTACACCTTTGTGGCCGTGCTCTGCGACGAGGCAGCCTTCTGGCCGACCGATGACTCGGCCGAGCCTGACTTCGCGGTGCTGGACGCCCTGAGGCCGGGTATGGCAACCATCCCGGGCGCAATGTTGTTGGTCGCGTCATCGCCATACGGACGACGCGGGGCACTGTGGGACGCTTTCAAAAGCTACTTCGGAACCGACGATCCGGACGTGCTGGTGTGGAAGGCCGACACGCGCACAATGAACCCCACCGTTTCACAGGCCCTGATCGATCGGGCTATGGCGCGCGATCCGGCGAGCGCGGCCGCCGAATACGGCGCGGAATTTAGAAGCGATCTTGAGGCCTTTGTCAGTCGGGAAGTCGTCGAGGCCGCCATTGATCCGAGCGTCTATGAGCGCGCACCGATCGAGGGGATTAACTACGCGGCGTTTGTCGATCCGAGCGGCGGAGGCCACGACTCGATGACATTGGCAATCGCTCATTGTGAGGACCGAGTACTGATACTTGATGCTGTCCGCGAGCGGATTGCGCCATTTGCGCCTGAAGGCGTCGTGGGTGAATTTGCGGAACTTCTGAAGAGCTATGGCGTCAGCCAAGTTCGTGGCGACAGATATGCGGGAGAATGGCCGCGAGAGGCCTTTCAGCGTCACGGCGTTAGCTATTTGGCTGCAGAAAAGCCAAAATCGGACCTATATCGCGACGCGTTGCCGGAATTGAATAGCAGGAACGTCGCGCTGCTCGATCTGTCGAAACTGACGGAGCAGCTAGTGAGCCTAGAGCGACGAACGTCGCGCGGTGGCCGGGACATCATCGATCATCCACCATCCGGCAAGGACGACGTTGCGAATGCTGTATGTGGCGCATTGCTTTTGGTGAAACCTTCACTCGCTCGAAATATCGATCTAGGCGGTCTCATCAGCGTCGACGCTGGCGAATTTGCCGGGCAATTCCATACTATCTCGGTTGGCTGGGACCTACCGCATGGAGGTTGGTAACCACATGAAAGCATCAGCGCAAATTCTCAGCGAGCTTGAAGCAGTGCTTGGTCGAATTCGGCGGCTCCAAGCCGAAGCCGACACCAATCAGCCGCTTCGGTTCAATCGCCGTCTCAGCGATGCCGAGCAACGTGAAAACGAGCGCCGCCGCGATAAAGGCGATCGCATCGCGGCTGAGATAGTCATTGCGAACGCCGAGGCGGCACGCCTTCGCAAAGACTATCCGAAGGCACTCGAAAGCGAACGTGCGCCAAAGCAGCCCGGGCCGAACCCGGCGCTGCAGGCCCTCTACAAGCGGCGCGAGGATGGCCAGAGGCGATTGGAACACCTACGCATCGAACGCACTGGATATGCGTTAAAGGCTGCTGAAGGTGACGCCGAAGCTAAGAAATCGCTTTCAAAATGCTGCGAAGATCAGGCGCGCGTCGCGACTGAACTTGAGAATCTGGCTTTTGCAATCGGGGGGGCCGAAAAGCGCGACGCTGAGGAGTGCCGCGAATTCGCCGAGCGCGACGCCGACGAGAAGCACCGTGCCGGTCTTGCTTCTGCGGATGCGTTGATCGCATGGGCGGCAAAGTTCGACAACCTGCTCGGTTACGTCAGCGCGCACTACGCGAAGCTGCCCGATCTGCAGAAGGCGTTGGCAAAGTCTGGTGCTATCATCGACACCAATCGAACGAACATAATCTTCAGCGCGGCATCCCGCGATCGGGCTGCGAAAGCCGCTGGTCTCCACCGGTGTTTCAGCGCGGATGGAACGGTGACGGCAACCCCGCTTGCGGAAGCGTTCAAATCATCCCTCCGTTCTGCCGTTCGGCGGCCAACGTGAAAGGAAAAGACCATGAGCACTCAAACTGACGTCGACGACGCAATGATGTCTCTGAAAGCTGCAATTTCGGCCTACGTCGCAGTCAATGGCAACGGTTACAATTTGGCCATGTGGATCGTGAACCAAGTTCGTCAAAGCGATCCGTCAATAGCCCGCGCGCTGGACAGCGGCGTCACCAGGTTCGTCGCGGAAGCGCCGGATAGGCGCTCCTTCGCCACTATTGGGTGAGCAACGATGGCCAAGAAAATCATGCGCGCTTTCAAGATTGCGGAAATCTCCGCGGTAGATCGCCCTGCGCAAGCTGGGGCCCGAATGACGATCATAAAACATCACGGAGCTGATATGCCTCAATTCGGTAAAGCAGCGGAAGCCGAGTGGGATGCCGCCCTTTCCGCCTACGCAAAGCGCAACGGCCTCTCCGTAAGTGATGCTACGCTAGAATTTGCGAACACGATCGAAGCAAGAGCAATATACAAACGAGGGCGGCTCACGCCGCGCTTTGACGCAATGGCGAAAGCTGCTGCGATCGGCAACGTCTTGGCCGAGGAACTTGCGAAGGCGGCGTTTCCGGATTTGTCGCCAGTCGCTGCGATGAACGCTTGGTTACGGACAGAACCCGGGTGCACGTTCTATGCTGACGATGTCGCAGCAAGAACTGCTGCGCGGCGAGGCGTCGCTTAGAACGACATGACGTCAAGCCTCTGCGCGGGCCTAAGGCGAGTTCACGTCCACCCCTAGATTCTTCTGCGCGTCTGCGGCCCATTCACTGTCGCTCGCGGCACCCAGCTTTACCCATTCCTCGTCAGTTTTGCTCTTGCGCCACTGGATTAGTTTTGCTCCATCGTGCCCAGTCGGGTTCCTAAGTTTTGTACTTTTGCCATCGACGATTCCCTGAATGGTCTCGGCAACCTCGAACGGTGAACTGGGCGTTTTTAGTGAGGCAGTAAAGTAGGCAACCATTCGTCGAATGATTGGGAAGTAGGGGTTGGTGGGCGGCGGCATCGGCCTAGGAGAAGTTGTCATAGGGGTAGCGATCACACCGGGCTCGACCATGGCAACGCGGACGTTAAATGCACTCAGCTCCTGCGCCAGACACTCGCTGAGCCCCTCCAGAGCCCATTTCGAGGCAGCGTATGGTCCTTGCGGCGACATTCCAAATTGACCCGCTACTGACGTGATATTGACGATGCATCCGCTTCGCCTTTCACGCATCGAAGGCACCACTGCTTTGATGCATCGGATCGCGCCGAAGAAGTTTGTTTCCATTATTTGGCGGAAGATGCCAATCGGAACCAATTCAACAGGGCCACCGCCTGAAATCCCCGCGTTGTTGACCAACACATCGATGTGACCATTCTCTTTCAAGATGTTCTTAAAGGCCTCGTCGACGGAATCGTCGTTGTCGACGTCAAGCCGTACAATTCTTATTGAAAGCCTTTCCTTCGACGCAAGCTCCCGCAGTTCGTCACCACGATCTGGGTTTCGCATACCCGCGAATACCGTGTGACCACCGCGCGCCAAGGTGGCCGCTGTCGCGAACCCAATGCCGGTGCTTGTCCCAGTAATGACTACAATGCCCATCTGAAATCCTTCCTTGCGGGTTAATAGGGTGGCCCCGGAATAACAGCCTCGCTAGGATCAGGGGGAAAGCAACTACTTTCAAGAGGTTCGTTGTGCCTGCCTATCTTATTCTCCAAAACACGGTCAAAGACGAAGCACGGTATCAACAATATGCGCAAGCAGCGTGGCCGCTCATGGTCCGCCATGGCGCAAAACTTGTCGCCAGACGCGCAAAAGTGGAGATACTCGAAGGCCAACATGATCAACGGCCAGCTTCGATGTTCGAGTTTCCCGACATGGAGGCCATCCATGCATTCTGGAATGCGCCGGAGTACATTCCGATCAAGGAGCTGCGCGACGGTATTGCAACCCTAGACGTTTGGGCTTTCTCCGGCGTTTAAGGGACGCGGTTCGGCGTTCCCTGATCGACATCCGAATTCGTCCGTGGTCGAACCGGCGGACACCGGGCGTCGAGCCATGTCCGCTATCAGGGGTGAACCAGACAATTAGGGTGCATTGCGGAATCGACGCGAATGACCCAAAGCGGAAATTAGCCTCCCTCGACAATCAATGCATCCCTGCTAAACCCATCGTATGCACACTCGTCCGCAACACCGCCCGCGCTCCGTTTTACGTCGTCTAATTACAAGCGAGGCATCTGGCGGATTGGTGCTCATGCTCGTTGCAGCGGTCGCGTTGATCGTTGCGAACTCGCCAGCAGCACCGCTCTATTTTGGAGCACTCAAGACCAACGTTTTCGGCTTGTCGGTGCTGCACTGGATCAATGACGGGCTTATGGCGGCGTTCTTTTTGCTCGTTGGCTTGGAGATCAAGCGCGAGATGCTGGACGGTGAACTGTCCACCTGGCCGAAACGAGCACTACCCGGCATGGCTGCTCTGGGCGGCATGGCCGTGCCAGCGCTGATCTACGTGGCCTTCAACGCAAACACACCGCATACCTTACGCGGCTGGGCGATACCGTCTGCAACTGACATCGCTTTCGCTCTCGGCGTACTCTCGCTGCTGGGCCGCCGTGTGCCTGTCTCACTTAAGGTGTTCTTGACCGCTCTCGCGATCTTGGACGACTTAGGGGCCGTTTTGATCATCGCCGCATTTTACACCGCCGATTTGAACCTCGTAATGGTGGCGCTGGCCTGCGCTGTGATCCTTCTTCTCACGGGCCTCAACTGGGCGGGCGTCGATCGGCTCGGGCTCTACTTTGCGCTCGGTGCGGTGCTTTGGTTCCTTGTCCTCAAATCAGGGGTTCACGCGACCCTCGCGGGCGTAGCGCTCGCGGTACTGATACCGTTAAGGAAGCAAAGCACCGGTGACAGTGCATTGATACGACTTGAGCACACCCTCCAACCATGGGTCGCGTTCATCATCGTGCCAATCTTTGGCTTCGCAAATGCTGGCTTAGCCTATTCAGGAACGAGCTTGTCGACCCTGCTCGAACCGGTCCCGCTCGGAGTTGTATTGGGTCTATTCGTCGGAAAGCAAATCGGTGTGTCACTGTTCAGTTGGATCGCAATTCGGATCGGAGTCGCGGCGTTGCCTGCCAATGCGAGTTGGACCCAATTCTATGGCGTCGCGGTACTCTGCGGTATCGGCTTCACAATGAGTCTGTTCATAGGCTTGCTCGCCTTCCCGACCTCGCAAGAGTTGCAGGACGCCGTTAAGATCGGTGTGTTAGCTGGATCAATGGTATCGGCGGCCGTGGGAGCGGCGCTGCTGACGATACGGCCAGTCGGCGTGAGAGGGTAGACGTGAGAGGGTAGGCGTCGGCTTTTGGCAGATTTTGTTGCAAAAGTCAGTTGAGACAGGCCGCGAAGCGTGATTCCGTTGTGATGACGCGATTCTCGGTGAGGTCG
>NZ_JAFCLS010000071.1 GCF_018131075.1 Bradyrhizobium sp. JYMT SZCCT0428
CCCTGTACGGTGCTGGTTTCTACTACATCCCCGGCACGGACACCTGCATCAAGCTGGGTGGCTACCTGCGCGTTGAAGTCGCCCTCGGCACCAACTCGGTGTTCGGCGGTGACTACCAGACCCAGGGCGGCGCACATAATCGCCTGTCGAACTACTACACCGCTCGTTCCCGTCAGGATCTGAACATCGATACGCGCACCGCGACCGAATACGGCGTCCTCCGGACCTACTTTGATGCGACGTTCTCTTGGACCTCGGGCGCCTACGGCGGCAACGGCCTCGGCGGCACGGTCTACTCCGCGAATGCCCAGGCCGGCGGCTTCGGTGGCGTTGGCAACCCGTCAGACGGCGGTCTCTCGGGCGGTTCGCTCGGCGTCTATCATGCGTTCATCCAGTTCGCTGGGTTTACGATGGGTAAGACGATCTCCCAGTTCGACGCTCCCTGGGTCAACTATCCGGGCAACAACTTCGACGGTCTCGTCGGCGGCAGCGGCATGGTCACTGGCGTGAACCAGCTCACCTATACCGCCCAGTTCGGCAACGGCATCTCGGGCACCGTGTCGCTCCAGGATCAGACTGCCTACGGTCAGGCCAACGTGGTCAACACGAGTGCGGGTCTCATCGCCCCCGCGACCTTCTTCGGTGGCACCTATGGCGCCAGCGATATCGGTGGCTCGAGGGTTCCGGATATCATCGGCGTGCTCAAGGCTGATCAGGCTTGGGGTATGTTCCAGTTGTCGGCAGTTGGGCATAACATTCATGCTGCCTACTACGGTGGTGCTGAAACCACCGGGCATCCCAGCGACACCTGGGGCTGGGCTGTTCAGGGTTCGTTGCAGATCAAGAACATCCCGACTGGCGCTGGGGACACGATCAACATCCAGGCGGTCTACACCGACGGTGCAAGCCGTTATAACTTCCAGAACCTTGCTCCGCAGGGCTTCGCGATGTACAGCGGCACCGGCTTCCCGGGCGCCTATCAGAGCGTTGGCCTCGCTGCAGTAGCTGACGGGATCTTCGGTTTGGGAACCGGTATTTCCAAGGTTCAGACCTGGGGTATGCGCGGTGCCTGGAACCACAACTGGGATCCTTACTGGAGTTCGTCGCTTTTCGGAGCTTACGCCCAGCTTAAGTATGGTAACGGCGGATCTGCTCTCATCTGCGGTCCCGGCGGCACTCTCACCGGCCTCGTAGCTGCTGCGGGTATCACCAACTGTAACCCGGACTTCAACGTCTCCCAGATCGGTGTCATCACCCGCTGGACGCCTGTGAGGGGCCTGACGTTCTCGGGCGAAGTTGTCTATACCCATCTCGACCAGAAGTTTGCTGGTGTCGTTGCTGTGCCAGCTCAGGCCGGTATCGCGAAGCCGGCAGCTCTGTACGAGCTCAAGGACCAGAACAGCGTCGTCGGGCTGATCCGCGCTCAGCGCAACTTCTAATCCAGTTCGTCTGATCAAGTGCTAACAGAGCCCCCGGCGGGAAACCGCTGGGGGTTTTGCTTTGCGTAGGTGCCGGGCGCAAAAGCAGTTCGCACGCCAAGGTGCAGGGGGTTTTTTGGCCGCTTCTCTAAACCGCTTGGCGTCTTCGTCTAGCCGTTTTGCGCGGTTCAATATGAAAGAGGCCGAGAGCTCAATTGAAGAGCTTGCGAAACTTTTTTGAGGATTGCCCCTAGATCGTGAGCGTATTCCTCAAGCGATCCCCGCGCCTGTTCCGTGCGGGAAGGCTTGCTCGGCTCACGCCCTGCGGTCGGTTCGTCATCTCTTGGCATTTTTGCACTGCGCCTGTAGCTCGTTGCGCTCCGGAGGTAAGCCGCTCCTCGACGACTTCGCAAACTCCGCGTGTCCGCCTTGCTCGTCCATATGAGTTATGTAGGCCAGCCTATCGGAGCCAAAGGCTAGATTGAGTTCTTGCGTCGGGCGTTGACGGCCGGTGTTTTGCGTCGAGGTCGTTTAGCCGGAGCAGGCGGCTGCGGCTTCACGAGCAATTCGACACCGAGTACTGCAAGAAGCTTTAAGATCCCTTTAAGCCTTGGGTCCTTGTCGCGCTCGAATCTGTGGTAGAGGCTCGCCCGATTTAGCCCAACCTTTTTCGCGAGGACCGTGACATTCTGGGCCCGGACTACATTGCTCATTGCGCGTAAAATGAAGGCGAGATCTTTTTTTGCGAACGCTTCGTTGAGATGTTGGGCAATCATGTCCGGATCATCGCGGTACTTTTCAACGTTATCGCGATAGTTTTTAGCCGCGGAGGCTCGCCTGGCCATCGATCGTCTCCTCAAATATACTTTCTAGAGTGAAGCACTGAATTAGCGAAGTGGTGACGCAAAGTTGGCTTGTCATCCGTTCAAGGCGGTCCAGGCGTTCAGAAACTTCGGCCGTCCGGACGCTTGCACAAATCTCTCGATGAGCTTCCCGATCTCCGTCGCGTCGGGTGGCGTAGGTTCGCCCGCGGCAAAGGCAGCGAGTACGACCTCGAAATCGAGTAGTCGCAAGCTGAGATGCCGTGGACGTTGCCCGGGTCAAAGCACGCTTGAAATCGCGGAGATGACGTGCCGCGGCACCGCACCCGCTTCAACCAGTGCGCGGATCGCCCGTCGTTTTACCAGTTACGCTGGGCGCGGAAGGCGAGTGACAATGTGCCCTGGTCCTTGAGTTCGTACAGGGCTGCCGGCTTGACACTGACAGCCGGCAAGGCGGCGACGCCGGAATATTGCTGATCCACATGCGTGTACATCAGCTCACCTGTGAAAGTGAGGTTCTTCACGGGGGACCAGCGCGTGTTGGTGCCGATCTGCGCGACGTTGAAGTTCGGATTGCAGGTCGAGCCGGGTGTCAGGAAGGTCGTGACGGTGGCGCAGATATAACCTCTTGCCGTGGCATTGTAACTGACCGACGTGTAGGAGCCGAACAGCGCTGAATTCCACTGGCTGTTCCAGTTGTGCGTGTAACCAGTACGAAAGCCCCACAGTTTGGTCGTCTCGATCCCATTGCCGGTCGTGAAAATGCCGTCAGAAACGCCGCCAATAGTCAGGCTCTGGTAGACGCCAGCCAGGCCGCTGCTGCCATACATGGCGACGGTGGGTGCGACCAGACTCTGCCAGACGTAACGGCTCGCACCGTCCGAATAGCCAACTGAAATATCGATGTCGTCGCCCGGGCCAGTCGGCAGGTTCTTGATCGTCAAGGCCAGCTGACCGGCCCAGCCCCATTTGTCGCTGGGATGGCCTGAAGTTTCTGTCCCGCCGTAATAGGCCGCGTGGATGTTGTGCGCGGCCACCGAGGCCTGGAACATGCCCCAGCCGTGCTCGACGCGAAGCATGCCGACGATGTCGGGAGCCCGTGTGCCTCCGAAAGCATTGGCGCCATACCCGCCGGCCTCGAAGTTGGCCGCGGTGAGGCTGGATGCGTTCCACAGATTGGTATGGTAGTAGGTGACCTGATCCTGCAGCGAGATCGTACCGCTGACGCCCTGACCAAAATCCGCCGTGTAGGAAAATTGGTTCACGCCGGTTTGGTCGGAGTGACCGCCGAGAAGCGCGTCAGTGATGTTGGCGGGATAGCCGGCGAAGGGTGCATCGAACTGGGATATTGCCCTGCCGATCGTGAAGCCGGCGAACTGGATGAACGCGAAGTTGAGGGCGAACGAACCGCCTGAAAGTCCGCCGTCGGAGGGATTGCCAACGCCACCGAAGCCACCGGCCTGGGCGACCGCAGAGTACACGGTGCCGCCAGCGCCCGTGGCGGCATAAGTACCCGAGGTCCAGGAGAAATTCGCATCGAAGTAAGTACGGACCACGCCGTATTCGGTCGCGGTGCGGGTGTCGACGTTGAGGTTTTCGCGGGCGCGAGCGAAATAATAGTTGCTCAGCCGGCTTTTTTGACCCGCCAGGCCACTCCAGGCCGGGGTGCCCTGAATACCGCCGCCGTTGAAGGTGACATCGGCGCGCAGGTAACCGCCGAGCTTGATGCAGGTGTCGGTACCCGGGATGAAGTAGAAACCGTTTCCATAGAGGGAGCAGATCCTGACATATTCGACCGCCTTGGCCTTGACCGGAAGGTCCGCTGCCTGGCCTCCGCTTAAGGCGCTAAGACATGCTGCCGTGCCGAGCACCGCGCTGTTGATTATCTTCATGGTCCGCTTTCCCGGCTCTTTCGGAAGCAGCCTTCGTCAGGCCGAGCTCCGCGACGATTCCGCTAATTTAGCGCTCAGCTTCTACGTAACGATCTTCGCAACGCAATGACGAGACATCTGGCAGATGTTTCTTCGGACTTTTTTCTTGACGACTGTCACGCGAAAGGCACACAGGCCCCGGCTGGGCTGGCCTCTAAATGGAATTACTGGTCCGCGTTGCTTGCATTGCCGTCATCCCGGTGTCTTGCGATCTCGCGACGGAGTACCGCCAAGTGATTGGTCGGAAGGGCTTTCGCAAGAAGCGTTTGAGACCCGTCTCTGGCGATGAGAGGCGACCGGTTGCACACTCCCCCATTCTAATCTTCTACCCGCTACAATGTCCGCTGGGTCAGACTGTGACCTGCTGCCCCGGCGACCCGACTTCCGCCAGACCGGACATCACCGGCTAGGTAGGTAATGTCGGTTTCGTGCCGGGAGCAGCGGCTTCGGTAGCGACCTGCGTGACCTCGATCGTCGGATGGATCGGCTCAATGACCAAGTTCCGCATTGTCGTGACCGGACGCGACCTCGGCGCCGGTTTCGTGTCACTATCACCGTAGCGAATGGTCCGCTGAGACCGGTTGTCGCTCAGGCGCCGCGACGAGCCGTTCAGTCGTTAATCTTGATATCGTCTAGCGGGGGAATTTCGCGGGGCGCTCTGGATTGTGGCACTTGTTGGAGCGCCGACAGGGCGCTCGGAATGGTCACGGCCGAGCTTGGACTGCAACTCTACAAGGTCCATAAAGACGTCAGCCTGGCGCCGCAATTCGTCGGCAATCATCGGCGGGTGGCTCGCTATAGTCGAAATGACAGTAACCCGGACGCCGCGACGCTGGACCGCCTCCACGAGCGAGCGGAAGTCTCCGTCACCGGAGAATAAAAACATCTCGTCAACTTGGTCGGCAAGCTCCATGGCATTGACGGCAAGTTCGATGTCCATGTTTCCCTTCACCTTGCGGCGACCACTCGCGTCAACAAATTCCTTAGTCGCCTTGGTGACGACGGTGAAACCGTTGTAGCTGAGCCAATCTGTCAACGGGCGGATCGAGGAATACTCCTGATCTTCGACGATTGCCGTATAGTAGAACGCGCGCAGTAAGACACCGCGCCCATCAAATTCCTTGAGGAGGCGCTTGTAGTCGATGTCGAAGCCCAGCGTTCTCGCCGTCGAATGCAAGTTTGCGCCATCAATAAAGAGCGCGATGCGGTTAGATTGGATGGACATCCGATGTCGACCAGCACTCATTTGTTAACAGCTGCGAAAGCGAAATTACGCCGCGCGCTCTGCTTGCATTGCAAATAAATTTCTAAAGCGCCGCTGTGAGGCAAGACGGTTAGTCGACCTACAAGTTATACCTAATAACTTTAAGGTTCAAATATTTTTTTGTCATGTAGACGATGGAAGAAATATTCCACAATTGGATAGTCGCGCGTAATATAAAAATATGCTTAAGGTCTTGAACCTACAAGGAGAACCGGCCGACCCATGTACAGGGACCTAAATGATCGCAATGCTGCCGCACCTGCCTGTGTTTGAAGTGCGCCTAAAAAGGCGTGGTCGTCGATGGAGGTGGACTGTTTGTACCGCCGACGGGCGGGTAGTGATGGAGGGCTCTGAAAGCCGTCGAATTGCCGCCAGCTACAAAGCCAATAGAGCCATCTTCCTGATGTTGCTGTGCGTTCCTTCCTCCGATGTCCAACCGCGCGATGGTTGCAATGCGGCACACCTATTCGGATGACTCTCGCTCCAACATTTAGACCGTGTCTCACGCGAAATCTTGGGGCCTATTGTCCTGCGAGCCGGTCTTCAGGTGAACCAAGGAGTGCATGAAGCGATCCTCCGGCGCGTAAAGCACTTGATGGTATGTGGGCGCCCCTGTAGTAGCGGGGCTCGCCCCAGGGGCGATATTGGACCACGGTCCAATATCTTGCAGAAGTTCGCGCTCTTAGCTTGAGCGTATGTTGCGTTTTTTGAGGTTATCCGCTTGCGATGCGCCGCGCTTCTTTCCGGCAAGCTACGGTTGGCGTATCGTCCAAGTCGCTCGCTTGATCTTAGCGAGCGCTCGTTAATGTCCGCCATCCGAGAGAAGCAGGTAAACCCGAGGAGGCGAAGTCTTCGTCAAATGAAAGGTCGCGCCGATGGGTACGAATGCCGGTGTTGGGATGAGCCATCATCGAAATCCTAAGGTAGCCGGGCGCGAGGCCGCCGAAAGAGCATTGGCGGCAGCCGGGATCGACCGACCCGACTTCGTCTTTATGTTTGCTTCCGTCGGATACGAACAGCGCGCACTCTTAGATGCCGTCCGCGTAGCCACCGGTGGTGCTCCACTGGCCGGCGGGTCTGGCGGGGGAGTCATCGCAGGTTTGGAAGCCGACGAATCGAACTTCTCAGTAGCTGTGATGACGATCAGCTCCGACGAATTGAATTTCAAGAACGCAATGGCCTCCGGCCTCAAGGCCAATTCGGAAGCGGCGGGAAGGACCATCGCCCAGAGCTTAGCTTGCGAGGTGAAGCCTGACACGCTTGGGCTGATTATGCTCGGCGACGGGTTAACCCTGAATTTTGACCGCTTCGCTGCGGGCCTCAAGAGTGAATTGCAGCTTGATCGTCACCTGCCTTTGTTTGGGGGTACCTCGGCCGACAACATGGAGTTTAAACAAACTTATCAATACTGCGACGATCAGATCACATCCGACGGTGTCGCCTGCGTTCTGCTGTCGGGATCTGCCCGGCTTGCTTGGTCGGTTAACCACGGTTGCCTTCCCATCGGCGGCGAACGGAAGGTAACTCGCTGCTCCGGCAATGTCATCTACGAGATTGACGGTATGCCGGTTCTCGACGTCCTAAAGGAATATCTCGTCGGTGATGAGATCGACAATTGGAGTAAGGCGGTTCTGAGCCTCTGTATGGCATTCAAAGCGCCCGAACAGATCAAGGGCTACGACGACTACTTGATCCGCTTCATGCCGACAAAAGATGACAAGGCCGGCTCAATCACAATTCCGACCGAAGTAGAAGAGGGCACGAGCATCTGGATGAGCCGGCGCGACCACGAAAAGATATCGGCCGGCGTCGAACGCATTGGCGAAGAAATCAAGTCGACATTAGGTAATAACGCGCCGAAGATGGTGTTTCAGTTTGACTGCATAGGACGCGGGAAAGCCGTGTTCCGCGACCAGCAAAAAAGCCAAATACTAGAAAAGCTTCAGCAAAAAATTGGGCCGACCGTGCCATGGATAGGTCTCTACACCTATGGAGAGATTGGTCCGATAGGAGGGCGCGACTATTTCCATAACTACACCGCTGTAGTATTAGCAGTATACTGAGTTAGCCATGTCCAGTACCGCTATACTTCCGCGTTTGATGGAAAGACCGTAGCGTGAGTGAGATTGATCGGCTTCGGGTCGAAAACCAGCGCCTCTCGGATGAGGTCAAGCGCCTGGTGACAACCGAGGTTCAGCTCTACGAAGTGCAAGAGCACCTCGATGGTCAGATGAGCGCGTATCGCCAGCTCTATGAGCTTGGTAAGAAATTCAACACAACCGTCGACCTCACTACAATCCTGCAGCTCGCCGCCAAATTCGTTTTATACGAACTCAATTTCGAGCGCTGCCTCTTTCTTCTGAAGCAATCCGGCGCGAACAGCTTCTCCATCGAGACGATGGATGGTTACTATGACGATGCCGAGAGTACCGTCATTGCGAAGCTAGCACTCCCCACCGCCTCATTGGCGCTCGCACCACTATATGCCGGCGTTGAACGGGTACTGTGTTTGCCAGATTGCCGCCGCAGCGAGCTGACCTCGCTGCGACGTCTCATCGGTATGGACGAGTACATCGTCTTGCCGCTGGGCGGGGAACCGAAAAACCCAATTCGCTTGCTGGTCGCAGGAAATACAGCGGGGCAAGCGCCTTATCAGCGCCAGGTTGTCCAAGAAGGCGAGGCGCTACTCGGGCTAGCCAACCTGGCAAGCCAGACCTCTACCGCGATTAACAACGCGAACTTCTACCAAGCGCTCGAATGGGAGCGGCAGTCACTCGAAGAGAAAGTCCGCGAACGCACACGGGAACTCTCGCGATCGCTGGAAGAATTGCACGCGGCGCAGGATCGGCTAATCCAAACTGAAAAACTTGCCTCCCTAGGGCAACTCACCGCCGGCATCGCCCACGAAATCAAGAACCCGCTCAATTTCATCAATAATTTCTCCGCCCTGTCGGCGGAGCTGGTCGACGAACTAGGCGACGTCCTCAAGCCCGCACCATTGAACGACCTGATGCGCCAAGAGACTGACGAAATCGCAAAGCTGCTAAAGGGCAATCTTGAAAAAGTAGTGCAGCACGGCAAGCGCGCCGACTCGATCGTCAGGAATATGCTCATGCACTCGCGCGATGGCTCGGGTGACCGGCGCACTGTCGACATCAATACCCTGGTTGGTGAGAGTCTCAAGCTCGCATACCATGGCGCCCGCGCCGAGAAGCGGGTTATTCAGATTAGGCTGGAGCAGGATTTCGATCCCGCCGCCGGCGAAGCTGAGCTGCTGCCGCAGGAGATCACACGCGTGCTGCTCAACCTGATCTCGAACGGTTTCTATGCGGCAATGAAACGCAAGGCGGAAGATGACCTTGAGGGTTATGAGCCTGCGCTTACCGCCGCGACCAGAAACCTCGGTGACCGCGTCGAAATCCGAATTCGCGACAATGGAGCGGGCATTCCATCCGAGGTGAGGGAAAAGATGTTCAACCCGTTCTTCACTACCAAGCCGCCGGGCGAAGGGACCGGCCTCGGGCTTTCGTTGAGCTTCGACATCGTTGTCAAGCAACATGCCGGATTGATTGAGGTTGACACTCAACCCGGCAAATTCACCGAATTCAGGGTCATCCTTCCGCGCTCCGCCCCCACGGGCAAAGCTGAGGCACATACATGAAGCCTCTTATACTCGTAGTCGATGATGAACCCGACGTCGAAGATTTATTTCGCCAGCAATTCCGACGCGACATCCGTGCCGGCCGCTTTACAATGGAGTTTGTTAAGTCGGGAGATAGCGCCCTTAAGAAAATTGGTGACGCTAATGCGGTGCCTTTGATGCTGATTTTGTCCGACGTCAATATGCCCGGTATGAGCGGGCTTGAACTCCTACCAAAAGCGAAAGCGTCACGACCGGATGTTCCGGTTATCATGATCACGGCCTACGGCGATGGCGACACCAGACGAATAGCTTTGGAAGGAGGTGCAGAGGCCTTATTGACTAAACCAATCGACTTCACGGCGCTCCGTAGCGAAATAGGTGGGCGACTTAAAGCCTAAGCAGTAGGTCGTTTGCCATAACCGTTTTGGGTCGAGTCTGTTAGGCAGGCGGATCGCCGGTCCTCCATCGCTCCACACGCGTTGGTTCCACCTCTGGCAAAGAGGGCCGTTCCCTTCGCGGATGAGCGCTTCGCCGGCGGCGCGCTTTCAACCGCGCTTGCAGCCAGAATGTTCGTCATCGCGCGAGTTCTTTCTTGAGCGGAAGGAGAGCGGAGTAGGGTGGAGTTTCGGCGCATAGTTTTGCAGTTTTCTAAGTCAGCGCCGGCATCGTAAAGCGGAATGTCCGCGAACAAAGTCCCATTCCTCGCTGCTTGGCTCTCTGCCCATTGGGTAGTGGGTCGTATTGATTGTGGCGGGGTTTGGCCTGGTATGTTGACAATTTCCACCGCATATTTGGGGGGATGACGAACGGCACCGTAATCACCGTCCATTTTTCCTGCGCATGTGGGATGCACTATACTGCATCCCAAGTGCAGATGCCCGAAAGGCGAGAAGGGCGCTTTAATTGCGACGGCTGCAAACAAATTGTCAATGAATGGGCTGGTCATTATCACTTTTTTGATTGGAAGCGCATCATCGCCCAGCCGGGGAGGGCGGGTGAGAAGATATGACTCCCAAACGCCCCGCGACCCCAACCAGTTCGCGGGTCGATCATCGACATCGCGACGGGGGAGATGCCTGACCGGACCCTACGCCAGAAGAGCAGGGTAAGGCCCTTGGATGCAGTGGCGTTGAAAAAAGGCTTCCGAGGGTAGCATCATTTTCAGGGGGGCTCACTTTTCGAACTGGCCCACTACCGATTCTTGATAAAAACTGCCCGCCGGAAAAGGGTTGGGGCACCGTCCTTCATTTCAAAGCGGGTCTTGATCGAAGACCGGGTCACCGCTCCGGCGGCACACCGTAGATCCGCTCGGTCCACGGCCGCATGAACTCAATCCGCCGCCCGATGCGATGAACGTCTTGAAACCACTGGCGCGCAGGTAGGCGAGCAGTCCCAGCATCGGCTGGTAGAGCAGTTCGGTATAGGTCTTTTGAAGCGGGGATTGCGCGTGGTCGCCAGCCAGTCCGACGCGTTGTCATGCCGGCCTGAGGTTACCGCCACTAGTTCGACCAGTTCTTTCTCGCCTGATGCCGCCAGCTCCTTAAAATCGTGGTCCAGCACAGCTGCTTGTTCTTCCATTCCGGATGCATTGGCGCCAACGCCTTCACGGGGTCCACTATGAAGACCAGTTGCACGTACATCTGTTGCTCGACCAGAGCATTCCGTCTGTCGTGTGATACGCTTGCGGCCGCAACGAAGTCAGGCCCGCCCTGCGTCGTGACGCGCGCGAAGAAGTTGAGAATCGAGGTCTTTGTCGCGCCATCGTTACAAGACGGCAGAGTGTCGGGTGTTACCTGCGCCAATGCGAAACGAGACGACGCACAGAAAGGAGAGGGAGGGTTGCTTGATCCAATATCTTACCCACGCATGCTCATCTACCGCGCATTTTTGCCGTGATTTCGGGCGAGGCGTCGCACCGTACGAATTGGCAATAAGGCGGTGGCGGGCTATCTCGTCTTCACCCATACATCCATCTGGAGGCAGGTTTGCAGGCTGACATAGCTCGGCGTGCCCCCAACGCTCTCCTGGGAGACGCAACTTGACTTACTGGAAGGGGCAAATTTTGACCATTGGCTTCCGAGCTGCTGCCGGGCCTTCGTTTCATCGCTGACGCAGGACTTCAGCGATTGGACGTCGCTAAGTCCGGCCGTTGCGGCAAGGTCGAGCTTGCAGCTCCGAACAATGTCGAAGGTTGGCACCCGATCGGCGACGGTGACCACAAGTTGGGAGCTCAAGGCGATCATCGAAATCGAAATAGGCATTTTCGTATCTCCGCTCGATATTGTTTTTTCAAAGAGGGCTATCTAACTCCTCGCGAGGAACATTGATCGCTCGATCGATAACGGCAAGTAAGGTGCTATCCTGAAGGGGTTTCAACAGAAGGGCCGCCAATCGAAGGTTCTCCTGATGCGGTGCCGCGTCGTGGTGAGCTGTGATCATGATCGTCGGGATATTGAAGCCCTTCCGTATTAAACGTTCTTGCAGCTCTTGCCCGTTCATAGCGGGCATCTGAAGATCGACGATCAGGCATTTGGGAGGGCCGTCGGGCAGCGAAGCAAGAAACTCCTGCCCTGATACGTACGTGTGAACCTTGTACCCATGGGATCGCAGCAGCCTGCTCAGCGCCTTGAGCACGGCCGGATCATCGTCGACCACGGCAATCCAGGAAGAAACCTCCGACATTGATGATTAATGCGCCCGGTTCCGTTGCCGGTCGAGTTGACCCTTGGTCCAATAGGACGCGAATTCCTATCTAGCAATTCGGGCCTTTTCAGCCAGCCGGACCAGATCGGCAATGCCTCGAACACCCAGCTTTTCCATCATCCTGCCGCGGTGCACCTTGATGGTTTTTTCTACGGTACCAAGATCGCCGGCAATTTGCTTGTTGAGCCGGCCGGCGATCACGTGCTCGAGCACTTCGCGTTCTCGCGGTGTTAGCGTGCTGATCTTCGCCTGGATTGAGTCCAGTTCTGACGCGGCCAGTCGGAATTCGGCATCGTGGGTCTTCGCGCGCTGAACTGCATCAAGCAAATCCGTCTCCTTGACCGGTTTGATAAAAAAATCCAACGCGCCGGCCTTCATGGCGCTCACACTGGTTGGAACGTCGCCCTTTCCGGTAATGAATATCACTGGTCGGTACGAGCCTCGAGCAGTCAGCGCCTGCTGGAGACCGAGACCGTTCAGGCCCGGCATAGCGACGTCCAGTACGGCGCAGCCAGGTGCCGCGGGGTCGTGCTGCTCAAGGAATTCTTGCGGAGACGAGTAGGCCTGAACTCCATACCCCTTGGCGCGAAGCAGTCGCGACAGTCCTTTCCGCACACCAGCATCGTCATCGACCAAATAGACAGTAAATTCACCCGTCATGACGCCGGAACCTCCCAGCTCGGTAACGATATCGTTGCAATGGCGCCCCCGCTCGCGTCGTTCACGAGGGCAAGCCGCCCGCCATGTGCCTCTATGATGGCCGAACAGATCGCGAGGCCAAGACCGAGGCCATGTTCCTTTGTGGTAAAAAAAGCTTCAAATATACGGTTCTTAGCCAAGGCACCAATGCCGTGCCCTCGATCCTTTACGCACAGCTCGACCGATCCGCATTCCGTCCCGCGGGTTGAAATCAATATACATCGCTGATCGACCGGCGTCGCAGCCATAGCATCCATTCCGTTCATGACAAGATTAAGCACGACTTGCTGCAATTGAACGGAATCTCCCCTTGTCAGGAAAAGCCTGTTCTCTATGTCGAACCTGATGCTGATTTCGCGGCCGATCAGTTCGCTGTGGAGCAGGCCGGCTGTCGATCTGACAAGGTCATTGATATTGACTGCTTCCAGCTTAGGCTCGCCCTTTTTCAGCAGTTGACGTAGTCGTTGAATAACTTCGCCGGCGCGGTTGTCTTCATGAACGATGTCTTGGAGGGCGTCCCGGATTTCTGCAATGTCTGGTGATTTCTGTTCCAGCAAGTGCAGGGCCGCCTGGGCGTTCGACAGTATGGCAGTGAGCGGCTGGTTGATTTCGTGGGCTATCGAACCGGAGAGTGCGCCTAGGACGGACACCCGCATCAGATGCTCAATTTCCATTCGTTGCAGGGTGGTCTCGGCCTCGGCCGATTTTTGGTCGGTGAGGTCGACGAAAATGCCCCGTAATTGCCTTGGCTCACTGTTGTCTTCTGTATAAGAGCGCGCGCGCATGCGGATCCATCGCACCTCACCACTCGGCAACACAATGCGCACATCGCTGGCGGTAGGCTGCCCCAAACTGGGTGACTCTCGAAACGATCTGCTCGCGGTTTCGAGATCGTCCGGATGAACCGTCGCAAGGAGAGCCTCACGGGTCAGCGATCTACCAGGTGACAGCCCGAACAGCGCCCGGCAATGTTCGGTGACCCATAATTCATCGGTACGCGAGTCAAACTGCCAAAGTCCGATATTGGCCGCCGAGGCGGCAAAGGTCATCCGATCGTCGCTATCCCTGAGCAGTTCCTCCGCGCGCCGCCTTCTGCGCCATTGAATCAACAAGGCGCCCAGAAAAGCCGATTGCAGACCAAACACCGAAAGTGCCGCAAGAACTGTCCCGCGATGCTCCTCCCAGATCGTTCGTGGCTTGAACAGAACGACAGTGCCCGGAGGCAGATCTCGTTCCTTCAGATTCCAGCGTTCCATTGCCCGGTAATCGACGCGGTATTGCTGGTTCGGATTTGTTCGAGGTGCGAGCGCCGTCGGATCCGCTCCTTTCATGATTTCGATCGCCAATTCAGCCGTTGCAGTGCCGGTCGATTCAAAAGTCTCGACAAAGCCGCCGACCGCGCCCCCACCAATAAATGTGTCGTAAGGCCCGTAAACCGGAGCAGGGGATAATGCGGCCAAATCGGTGGCAACCTGCGCTGGGACGAAGGCCTTGCCGTCACCGTCGGCAAAAACCGTCAGAACGATTACGATCGCATCTTTGGGAACTTTCGACAACTCAGCAACGAGTTTTGCATAAGGAAGTTCGAACAGGAATGTCGTCTCGAATTTGCGGCTGTGCTCTTCGATCACCCTGCGCGCTGTCGATTGCCAACGCCGATCGGCCTCGCCGCGACCGGCGATGACGTATAGGCGGCGAGCTTCCGGTTGCAGGCGCTCCGCCAGTGATAGCGTTTTCGCCAAATCAAACGCGGTGATGATCCCGGTGATCCCCGGTGGCAACCGCAGCGCCGTATAGGTCTGCGGCGAGATCGATGCAAAGACCACGGGCACCTTGGGAAGAAGATCTCGATACTGAACGACGAATGGTAATGCAGCGCTGCCAACCGCGATCACCAGATCAGGTGGATGCTTGCCGTATTTGTCGCGAATGAACGTCGCCGTTCGTAGCGCATGGGCTTCGTCGGAATTCCGTGCCAAATCGAGAAATTCGGCATCGATCTCGACTGATTTCGAGTGCTCGACCAGCCGCTTTCGAGCGGCTTCCGCAATCAGGCTGGTGGCGGGAAATGAGTAGTTGAAGGCATGAAGCACAAGAACGCGGGGACGCTCCGCAGCGCAGGCTTCCCCTGCGATCAAGAAAAGGAATCCGATGCTCCACAAAGCACTACGCATCGTGGTCATATTGAAAAGGCACTCAAAAAATTACACTTCCCGCACCGCTAAGCGTGGATGCTATGCATCATAGCATACTTTCGCGCGCTTAACCCAGTTCTCCCGTTTGACGATTCGCAAAGATTTCGAACGGAAGATGCCTATTGTTGCGGCTGCGGTGCGGATAGGCATCCCGTACCGCTGCAGCGAGTGCTTGCTGTGGAGAGTGGCACAAACTGCATATCCACTGCACATCAATGCGGAACGAATGTCGCTGCATGGCGGAAAAATGAGTGACTGCCCGAAGCGCGCTTCCACATTTGTCAAACGAAAATATTTCGTCTGACGAAACAGACCATGTCGATGACCCGTACGATAAGATGTTTCAGGTGTGCCGGGTGATAGTCGTCCGATGTTGGACCACGGTCCAATAGCTTGTGACAAGCCCCCAACGTAGCGTGCGCCCATCTCAATTGCTCGTTTGGGGATGGATCGGGGAGGCAACGCTCGAAAATGTCGACGCTTTTTCCTGCACTTACGACCAAAGCCGATGCTTCCGGGGATTGCGAGTCCTCGCAGAACGCGGGGATGATCTGGATACCCGGCGGCACTTTTCGCATGGGATCGGACAAGCATTATCCCGAAGAAGCGCCCGCGCATCGCGTCACGGTAGATGGCTTCTGGATGGACCAGCATCCCGTGACAAATCGGCAATTCAGGGAGTTCGTAAGGGCGACCAAACACGTCACCGTCGCCGAGGTCGCGCCTGATCCGAAGGATTATCCGGGAGCCCTTCCGCATATGATCTATGCGGGCTCGCTAATGTTCTCTCCGCCCGCACATCCGGTCGGTCTGCGGGACTTCAGCCAGTGGTGGACTTTCGCCAAAGGCGCGAACTGGCGGCATCCTTACGGGCCCAGAAGCAACATCCGTGGTCTCGACGACCATCCAGTGGTGCATGTGGCTTTCGCCGATGCGCTCGCCTACGCGGCATGGGCGCGCAAGGCTCTGCCAACTGAGGCGGAATGGGAGTTCGCGGCGTGGGGTGGGCTCGAAGGCGTCGAATTCGCCTGGGGCAATGAGTTCACGCCCGGTGGCCGTCACATGGCCAACACATGGCAAGGCGAGTTTCCGAGCCAGAATGTCAATGCGGATGGGTTCGAGCGCACTTCGCCAGTCAGTCAATTCCCGCCAAATGGATATGGGCTGCACGACCTGATCGGAAACGTCTGGGAATGGACCGCTGACTGGTACTCGCCGAAGCATCAGGCCGATGCGGCGAAAGCCTGCTGCATTCCGGACAATCCGCGCGGCGGCCGTGAAACTGACAGTTATGACCCCAGAACCATCAACGTGAAAATTCCACGGAAGGTCATCAAAGGCGGCTCGCATTTGTGCGCGCCGAACTACTGCCGACGCTACCGGCCGGCAGCGCGCCATGCCGAGCCGGTCGACACCTCGACCAGTCATCTTGGCTTTCGATGCATCCGGCGAGGCACTTCTGATCCATCATAAACGGGAGAGCGACATCATGTTAGCTTTTACACTGGACGACAAGCGGCCTTCGGTCGAAACGCCGCCACGCCGACCGGCAGGTTGGCTTAAGCGTTCTTGCGCCGCGCTGCTCAGCGCCTCGATGATGATACCGTTCACCGGACCAGCCAGCACGCCGGCCGCGGCGCAGACGCCCGCGAAGCCCAACATCCTGTTCATCATGGGTGACGACATCGGGTGGATGCAGCCGAGTATCTACCATCAAGGGCTGATGGTCGGTGAGACGCCCAACATTGACCGCATCGGCAATGAAGGGGCCAAGTTCATGCACTATTACGCCGAGCAAAGTTGCACGGCGGGGCGTACAGCCTTTATCACCGGCATGCAGCCGGTCCGCGTCGGCATGGTCCTGCCCGAACTTCCTGGTAGCCCATCCTACATACGAACCGGGACGCCGACACTTGCCAAATTTCTGCTAGATCTCGGCTACAACACTGGCGAGTTCGGCAAGAACCATCTGGGCGACCACGTCGATTCGCTGCCGACCGCTCACGGCTTCCAGGAATTCTGGGGCTACCTCTATCACCTCGATGCGATGCAAGGGGTAAGCTTCCCGGACATCAATAAGACCGCGAGCCAGCAGACACTGGCTCCGCCTTGCAAGAATACACCGATCCCCGGCCTGACTGAGGTTCCCGGCGCTGTGGATCCCAAGACTACGGTCTGCCTTACGCCACCGCGCCCGATGCTCGCGTGTACATCGGCCGATGGCTCTGGCGCTAAACAAACGTGCAAGGACGAGGGGCCGCTGACCCTAGATCGATCGAAGACGATAGACGAGGAAATCTCCGCAAAGGTCGTCGACTTCCTCGACCGCAACGATCCGAGGAAGACCAACAAACCGTTCTTTGCTTGGTACAACCCGGCGCGCATGCATGTCACGACCGTGCTGCCGGACAAGTACGCGGCCATGATCGGCGAGCCCGGCGGCAAGGACTGGGGCGCTAACGAAGCCGGCATGAAGCAAATGGATGACAACATCGGCGTGGTGCTGAAGAAGCTCGAAGACATGGGCCAACTTAACAACACGATCGTCGTGTTCACCACCGACAACGGCGCCGAGACCATCACCTTCCCGGACGGCGGCGTCACGCCGTTCAAGGGCGGCAAACTTAGCACCTGGGAAGGTGGCATGCGCGCTCCGATGGTGATCCGCTGGCCGGGCGTCATCAAACCCGGCACGATCAAAAACGAAATGTTCGCGTCCCTCGACTGGCTCCCGACTCTCGTCGAAATCGCCGGCGGACCCAAAGGCAATGAATTGAAGCAACGTGTCGAGGCCGGTTATCCCGGGCTAGTCAAGACCACGCTCGACGGCGTCAACCAGATTGACTATCTGAGTGGCAAATCGGAGAAGTCGGCGCGCGACCACTTCCTGTATTGGTCGGGCACAACGCCGTCGGCCGTCCGTTATAAGAACTGGAAGATGTACTTCGCGATGGTGTCCGACAACCCGGCAGGCTTCGTTTCCGGAGTGCAGCCCTACTCTTGGACTCAGGTCGTCAACATCAAGCGCGACCCCTTCGAGACATCCGTTGGCTCGCAGCAGAAGACGCTCTTTGGTATGGGTGGGGCGATAGCTTCTCCGTCTACCGCCTATGTCTATGACTGGAACATGCTGCCTATCGGGCAGCAGCTCTGGTTGATGCATCTCGAGTCCTACATCAAGTTCCCGGCGCTGCAGGACCCGGCCAGCTACAACTTGGAACAGGTCATGCAGCAAGTTAAGAATATGAAGGCGGGCCGCGACTAACCGGGCGAAACCGAAACGGCGGGCGTCATTTTCGACGTCCGCCGATCACCATGTGCCTTGAATTTCATCTGTCCGCGATAAAGCGCGATACGAGGAACAATCATGAACACGTTTCGACGCGCATGCTTTGCTCTCCTCGCATCGGTTGCAGCGGCAACGGGACTTGTCACGCCGTTATCCGCGCAACAACAAAAGCCCAACATCCTGGTCATCATGGGCGACGACATCGGCTTCTGGAACATCAGCGCGTACAACCGTGGCATGATGGGTTATCGCACCCCCAACATCGACCGCATCGCCAATGAAGGCGCCGTCTTCACGGACTACTATGGGCAGCAATCCTGCACCGCCGGGCGCGCCGCATTCATCACGGGGCAAAGCCCGTTGCGGACCGGGCTTCTCAAGGTAGGTCTGCCCGCGGCAAAGGAGGGCCTGTCAGGCAAGGATCCGACCATCGCCGAGCTTTTGAAGCCGCAAGGGTACGCAACCGGGCAGTTCGGCAAGAATCATCTTGGCGATCGCAATGAATTCCTGCCAACCGTGCACGGCTTCGACGAGTTCTTCGGCAACCTTTATCACCTAAATGCTGAAGACGAGCCCGAACATCCAGATTATCCGAAGAACCCGGCATTCAAGACGCAGTTCGGCCCGCGCGGGGTGATGAAGTGCGTCGCCGTTCCGACCGACACACCAGGCGACGATCCCCGTTTCGGTACGTGGGGCAAGCAGAAATGCGAGGATACCGGGCCGCTCACCAAGAAACGCATGGAGACGATCGACGAGGAATTCCTAGGCGCCACGACCGACTTCATCGATCGCGCAAATCGTGACAAGAAACCTTTCTTCGTGTGGTTCAATCCCAGCCGGATGCACATTTGGACGCGTCTCAAGGCCGAATCTCAGGGAAAGACCGGCCTCGGCATTTATCCGGACGGCATGGTGGAGCATGACGGACAGGTCGGGCAGGTTCTCAAGAAGCTCGACGATCTCGGGATCGCCAACAATACGATCGTCATCTACACAACCGATAACGGTGCCGAGACGTTCTCATGGCCCGATGGCGGCACTACGCCATTCCGGGGCGAGAAGAACACCAATTGGGAAGGTGGCTATCGCGTCCCGGCCATGGTTCGCTGGCCGGGACTAGTGCCGCCGCGAACAGAGATCAACGACGTCTTCTCGGCAGAGGATTGGGCCACCACCCTGGTAGCTGCAGCCGGCGAGCCCGAAATCAAGAGCAAGCTGCTGTCCGGTTATGACGCCGCCGGCAAGAGCTTCAAGGTTCACCTCGACGGTTACGATCAGCGCGACCTTCTTGCCCGCAAGGGCCCCAACAAGCGCCGCGAATTCTTCTACTGGACCGACGACGGCAATCTGGCCGGACTTCGCTACGACCAATGGAAGGCAGTCTTTATGGAACAGAAGGCCCATGGATTCGACGTGTGGTCGCAACCGATGATCCAACTTCGGTTGCCGTCGCTGTTCAACCTCCGCTCCGACCCATTCGAACGGGCCCAACATGAGGCCGGCGACTACGTCCGGTGGTTCGTCGAGCACGCCTTCGTGCTCGTCCCGGCACAGGCGGTCGTGGGGCAGCATCTCATGAGCTTCCAGCAATTTCCGCCGAGACAAAGACCGGGTTCATTCTCCGTCGAACAGGCAATGGAAAAATTACGCAATCCACCTTCGAGTAACTGAGCCGGCCCCACATGGAGTCGATCATGAATCCAATCAATCGTTTTGCTAACCTTGACCGCCGCGTCCTGCTGTCGTCCGTGGCGCTGCTGTCCTTGCTCACTCCCTTGCTTCGTTCCACTTCCGCGTCGGCGCAGACCGGACCCGATCCGCTGCCGTCCTGGAATGAGGGCGCCTCCAAGACGTCGATCCTCAACTTCGTCGCGCGCGTCACGACGCAAGGCGGGCCTGACTTCGTATCGGTCGATCAGCGCATCGCGACCTTTGACAATGACGGCACGCTCTGGATCGAGCAACCAATGTACGTGCAACTGGCCTTCATACTGGACCGCGTGAAGGCTTTGGCGCCCATGCATCCCGAATGGAAGACCAAGCAGCCTTTCGCAGCGGTGCTGAATAATGATTTTAAGGCGCTGGCGGCGTCGGGCGAGAAAGGCTTGGTTGAACTTGTAGCGGTGACTCATGCCGGCATGACCACGGCAGAGTTCGAAAAGATCACCACGGATTGGCTCGCGACGGCGCGCGACCATCGCTTCAAGCGACCCTATACCGAACTGGTGTACCAGCCGATGCTGGAGCTGCTTGCCTATCTGCGCGCCAATGAGTTCAAAACCTTTATCGCATCAGGCGGCGGTATCGAATTCATGCGGCCGTGGACCGAGCGGATCTACGGCGTGCCGCCGGAGCAGGTCATCGGATCGTCGATCAAAACTCGATTTGAGATGAAGGACGGTGCACCGACGCTCTTCCGGCTCCCCGACATCAATTTCATCGACGACAAATCAGGAAAGCCGATCGGCATTAACGAACACATCGGCCGTAGGCCGATTGCCGCATTCGGCAATTCAGACGGCGATCTCGAAATGCTGCAATGGGCGACACTCGGCGCAAGCGGCGCGCGATTCGGCCTGATCGTCCATCATACCGATGCAGAGCGCGAATACGCCTACGACCGCCAGTCGCATTTCGGCAAGCTAGACGTAGCGCTGGACGCCGCGGCGGTTAACAGGTGGACCGTGGTCGACATGAAGAAGGATTGGAAGCGAATTTTTCCTTTCGAATAAACGACGTGTCTTCGACGCAACAAGTCACCGACGGCGCCCCCCGATCCTGTAGGGAGCCGACGAAATTTCCAACAACGGAGCCAGACATGAAAGTAACGAGAATCGGACCGACGGCGTGGCTGTTCGGCTTGGCCGTCGCATTGGCCAGCAGCAGCGCTGCCTTTGGCCAATGCGCGCCGTCTCATTCCTCCATGAAAACGATCAGTACTCCGAGTGCCGCCGCCAAACCCGAGATGGTGCCGTCGCTCTTCGTGCTCAACTCTCGCGGTGCTACGCTGCAAGGAGAGACCCTCGTGCTGACTGGCGTGACGCCGAGCTCGATCATTTTTGCCGATCGCCCCGTTCGCGCCGCGGGACACCAGCCAACCGCTGATGTGGTTGCAGAATGGGCCTCTGGTGACGACAGCTTCGCCAAAAACCCGCCGAACGCTACGGTGTCGGTCCTGGGCAAGGACGGTTCGGTAAAGGACGCCGTGGTTGTACTGAAAAATCCGAAGCTCGAGGGCGACAAGCTCAGTTTCACCGTTCAAACTCTGGAAGGTGATCTCGCTGGTGGAGACGGGCCGGCGGCCGTATTCATCGACATCATCGGTAGACCATTTACGCCACTGTCGTTTGCCGGCGTTGCCCGTCGCTCGGCTTTCCGTGGGGTGATGTACGCCGGGGCTGCGGGCGCCGCTGCCTATGGTGCCCCGGCTTATGCCGCACCGTATGCTGCCCCTTACTATCGCCCGTACCCGCCTGCGCCTCCCGCGTGTGGTTATTATCCCTATCCACCCTGTTATTGAGATAGTTGCACCACGCCTGACCAATAACTTCTTCGTGGAGAACGGAAATGCTACGATCCTTGATCATCGCAGCGGCTCTCCTGACAAGCGCTCAGGGCGCGATGGCACAAGCGCCCACGAATTGGACGCAGGTCGGCGTGCTGTCGTGCAAGCTGAATCCGAGCATTGGCTTCGTCATCTTCGGTCATCAATCCATGGAGTGCCGGTTCGTTCAAAACCAGCCTGACCCGGTGCAGTTTTATGAGGGCGCGCTGAATACGGTCGGCGTCGATATCGGCATTTCGGCAGCAGGGGTGCTCGGCTGGGCGGTGCTCGCGCCGAGCGCCGGCCCCCCACCGGGAGCCCTTGCCGGCGAATACGTCGGCGCTACCGGGGAGGTTGGGTTGGGCCTGGGGGCGGGCGTCAACGTCCTGATCGGGGGCTCTGGAAGGAGCTTTGCCCTTCAACCGGTCTCCGTGGAAGGATCAGTTGCTTTGAATGTCACGCTCGGCCTTTCACAGCTTCAATTGCGTGCCGCGCGTTAACCGGAGGCGCTTCCAATTGGAAGGTGGTCATAGCTGCCGCTTGAGCCTTGCGAAGGGCATGAAGCTGGAGACCTCAATGAATAAGCGCATATGGCTTGGCTCAATTGCGTCCTTTGTCGCCTTGGCGGTCTCAACCGGTTCAGCTGCCGCACAGCAGCCCAGGAAGCCCAACATTGTCGTCATGCTGGCGGACAACCTGGGTTACGGCGAGTTGGGCGTCTATGGCGGCGGAGTCCTTCGCGGCGCAGCTACTCCACGCATTGACGCTCTAGCCGGCGAGGGAATGCGTCTGCTCAATTTCAACGTCGAAGCACAATGCACACCGTCTCGGTCAGCTCTCCTGACCGGCCGTTTTGCCATCCGTTCCGGCACTTACGAAGTCCCGATCGGTGGAGTTCCTGATGGCCTGACACAGTGGGAAGTCACCATCGCGGAGCTGCTATCGGCGCAGGGTTACGCGACTGGTATTTGGGGCAAATGGCATCTCGGCAGCGCTGAAGACAGGATGCCGACAAACCAGGGATTTGACGAGTGGTATGGTATCCCGCGCACGTATGACGAGGCAATGTGGCCGTCGCTCAACGAAACCAGGAGCATGTGGCCGTCGGTCGGGAACAAGCACGGCTGGAATGCGAATGTCGTTCATCCCGAGCATATTTATGAAGCGCGCAAGGGTGAAACACCGCAGCAGGTTGCGGTGCTGGACGTGGATCGCCGTCGTACCATGGACGCGGAAATCACGACACGAGCGGTGGAATTCATCAAGCGCAACGCCGGCGCAGGCAAGCCGTTCTACGCCTACATTCCGTTCGCGCAGGTTCACATGCCGACGCTTCCAAATCCGGAATTCGCAGGCAAGACCGGCAACGGCGATTGGGCCGATTGTCTGGCTGAGATGGACCACCGTACCGGACAAATCCTCGATGCCATCAAACAAGCGAGCATCGAAAACGACACACTCGTCGTGTTCGCCAGCGACAACGGCCCCGAGGCAACCCATCCCTGGGAAGGGGACAGCGGGCCCTGGCGCGGGACGTATTTCACAGCGATGGAAGGCTCGCTGCGAGCGCCGTTCATCATTCGCTGGCCGGGCCAGGTGCGAGCGGGTCGGGTGAGCAACGAAATCGTCCACGTCGTTGACCTTTTCACGACGTTTGCGCGCGTTGGAGGCGCGGATGTCCCGAAGGATCGTCCGATCGACGGTGTAGATCAGTTGGACTTCTTTCTAGGCAAACAGGAAGCTTCCAACCGTGAAGGCTTCCCGGCCTACGTCGCCGACCGCCTTTCAGCCGTCAAATGGCGAAACTGGAAGGTGCATTTCATCTGGCAGGAGAACATGTACGCCTCGCCGCAGAAGTTACCGTTGCCAAAGATCATCAATCTACTAACCGACCGGAAGGAGGAGCGCGATGTTGGGGCGCAAAACTCCTGGGTCGCTGATCCCGCAGTCAGGATCATCAGCGAACTGGAGATAAGCTTCAAGAAATACCCTCCGATCAAGGTTGGCACTCCGGACCCCTATAGGCCATCGGAGCCCGGTGGGAGGTGACTTCGGACCCACTCCGGGCGAAGGAGAGGTCGTGTTCTGGAGCGGCACAGGCTATCGCCGCGCACTAGATTAGAGCACTTTCTGGTGCAGTCTGTGTCTGCAAAACCACAGACTTTAAAGCGCTGTTCTGATCTAGTTTGCCTAGGTGTTGGCGCAGTTTGGGAGGTTCGAAATGAAAATCGCTTCCTCGAATATTTGTCGGATGACATTCATCGCTGCCGCGGCGTTGGCGCTTCAGTCTCAGGTATCCAGTGCGGACGAGAACGGTGTGTCGCTTTGGCTTCCGGGCCAATTCGGAAGCCTTGCTGCTGCCCCCGTTACCCCGGGATGGTCGCTCGGGGTGGTGGGCTATCACACCAGTGTCGGAGCCTCCGGAAATGTCGCCGCAGCGCGGCAAATACAGATTGGCCAGGTCCCGGCGACGGCGAACGTTAATCTCAACGCCAATCTGAGCGCCCGCGGCGATCTATTGTTCATCTCACCAACCTACACCTTCGCGACGCCTGTGCTGGGCGGCCAGCTCGCCATAGGTATGATCGGAGTTGTCGGCCACCTCGACACCAGCATCGCTGGCACGCTGACCTCCCAAGTCGGCCCTATTGTCGCGACGCGAAATGGCGTACTGTCGGATTCATTGACCGGCGTCGGTGATCTCTATCCGCTGGTGACGATGAAATGGAATCAGGGCGTCCACAATTATATGGTCTATGGGTTTGGCGATATTCCAGTCGGGTCCTACGAGTCCACGCGCCTCTCGAACATCGGTATCGGGCACGGCGGCATCGACTTCGGCGCCGGATACACCTACCTCAACCCAGCGACGGGCGTCGAATTTTCCGGCGTCGGCGGCTTCACGTACAATTTCAAGAACCCTACTACGCAATATCAAAGTGGCATCGACTTCCATTTCGACTGGGGCGCGTCACACTTTTTGTCCAAGCAGCTTTTTGTCGGCGCGGTCGGATATGCATATCAGCAAGTAACGGACGACTTCGGAGCCGCGGCTTTCCTTGGCGGATTCAAGTCGCGCGTTTTCGGCCTTGGACCCCAGCTTGGCTATTTGTTCCCGGTTGGAGACAAGCAGGGATATTTGAATTTCAAGGGCTACAAGGAGTTCGCCGCGGAAAACCGGCCCGAAGGGTGGAACGTCTGGTTGACGTTCGCGATCTCGAACGCCGCGCCTACGTCAACAGTTTCACCAACGAGGCATTCAATTTCGAAGTAAGACTTCGAAGTGACCTGGCGCTTGGTAAAACCAGTCAATGCGCCGGTCTGGTGCGGCTAAATTCCGAACGCGCGAAGCTGACCGCGGGCGGCGGCGCAATTACGAAATGAGGCGATTGGTTCACAGCGGCGCTCCAGCGCGACGCCATCCTATCGGTTCGCTCGAACTATCGTTTCAGGGACGAGCTCCACGCAAACATTCTATCTTTCACCTGAATCAGCGCGGGGACAGCAAGCGGCTTCGCGGGCGCCGGTGTTTTCTGACCAGCCGCAACTAGGGTCGCCACCCATATTTCACCGTCGGTATAATAGGGGTCGCCTTCACCGTTGCGACCGTTCAAAGTTGGACCGACACCCTTCATTTGCGAGATACTCAGTACCGTCCGGGCGTTATCCAGTCCCTCAAATAATCGATTGCGTTCCTCATCGATGTTGGGCGCTATCTTGTGGGTGACCTGCCCCGTATCGCGGCTCAAAGTGACTCCACTGTCGAAGCTCGCCGATCCCAGCCAAACCGGACCGCCGTCAGCGCCACTTTGCAAGACTAGCCATAACCGGACGTGCTGCCGACGGTCCGCGCTGGTGCCTGCAGGCTTTTCGAACGCCAGATCCTCGCGTCGTCCTTCGAAGTAAAGCGGGCTGACGGGAGCATCCTTGTAGGAACGATCCAACAAAACACTTCCGATGATTTCGAGGCTGGTGCGCAAGGTCACTGGATCGGCCGGATACCAGCCGGCTGCATGGAATGCTGAGATCACGTCTTGCCGAGCTCCGATAAGCCCGACGTTGATCGCGTCGCCCGGTATTCCCTGTGCGGTCGAAGTTACCATTGCCCGTTTTGAAAGACCGGGTTCATGCTCGATCCTAGACCATGTTGCGGGCAATATCAGGTAGCTGACAATTACGTAGATCGAGATCACGATCCCAAACAGCCAAAAATAGGGGCGCCAATGGATCGGTAGTCTCACCTGGACGGATCTCCTTCATATACAACGATAATGGGAGGCCACGCTACGGGCAGCGCCTCTGACGGGATATTGGACCCTGGTCCAACATCGACCTCGGGTATACTCCGCTACCGTCGCGATCACAGCCGCAAGCACTCAAGAGTTCGGGGGATGTTGGCCTCCGTCGTTCGAGCAAGAGTTCCAGATACTGCGACTTGGCCCTGACCTATGCCCTTTGGGATAGCGGTGATCTTGGCGTGATAAATGCGGCCGGGAGCGTTATCGAAGACGAGATCGACCGTCGCGCCAACCCTGATCGTTTGGAAGCCGTTTTGTGAGAACATCCCGATAATTGTGATCTCGTTTTCAACTACAAATGAAAGTAACGAGCGGGCTTGTAGCGCACGATCACCGACCGTCAATGTTACGAGCGTTACGTAGCCGTCGGCTGGTGCTCGAACCGTAGTCTGCGACAATTCTCACTCGGCATTATCCAACTGCGCCCGAATTTGAGCGACCGTGGTGTTCACACCCCCAATCTCGGACTCTAGTGCAAGTTTCGCGCTCTGTTGGGCGGCCTTGGCTGCACCGAGCTGTGCAGACACGGTCTCGAACTGAACCTGGGTGTCTTGCTCCCTGAACTCGGTGTTCGCCCCGCTCTCAAATAGCTTTTGAATGTCCTTCAGGCGCTGCGCATTGAATTTGACCTGGGCTTCCAGTCCGGCAACGGTGGCGCTCGCCTGGTCGTAGGTTGACTTTAATATGTGAGTTTGTTGTTGCGCAGCAGCCAGCGACGCTCGCAGGTGATCTACTTTGAACTGGAACGGTGCGGTGTCGATCTGGAACAGGACGTCACCAGTCTTTACCGGTACGTTTGGTTTGGCAGGAATAGCAACGATCTGGCCGCTCACGTTTGGCGTTACTTCGACGACCCGTCCGGTCACGGTGACCTTGCCGGATGGCGTCAAATAATTGAAAAGCGCCAGGAACGTGGCAAGGATCAATGCACCGATGGAAATCGAAATCGCTCCGGACAACCAGCCCCAACGAACGATCTTGAATTTTGAGAACACAAGCCAAAGCGCTACGGCGTAGAGGCACAGAATTATAAGCACGACAGTCCCCTATCTTCGTTGACCCGAACAAGGTGGACGAACTTCGCTATGCGCGGCGAAGCGATCGTGACGAGAATCTTGTCCAAATAAAAGTACCCTTTGGACCTACATCGCCCCAGTCGTATTCCGCTAATCCCAAGACGTCGAGGGCAGGGGATGCGGTTTTGCGCGAAGCGGTTTCACCCCTGGGATTTGCGTCGCCGACGCCAACTCATCTTGGCTAAAGAGCTAGGTGAGAGATGTCCGCTATTGAAGGAAGTTGAAGCGGACGGGTAAAGGGCTCTGATCGACTTCCGTTTTTGACCCCAGAGCTGACATGCTTTGATTTGGATCAACAGCGTGCCGAGCTGCTCGTGCTGCTTCGCATTGGAAATCCATCCAGCGGGCCCCGGCCGGAATGCGCAGGTCGGACCTTTTATTTGCCGACCGAGCCATGGAAAATCTAACGCACTACCCGCCGCTCTTGTTCGCTGTTTCCTTCGTGGCACTGTCAGTCGTCGCGGTCGCAGGATCATGGCTCCGTAAGCGTTATCCGACCGCCGACGACGACCAGAACGAACATCTTGGTATCATCCTCGCGGCTACCCTGACGTTGCTCAGCCTGATCATCGGCTTCAGCTTTTCGATGGCTGCCAATCGTTATGATCAGCGCAAGAAATTCGAAGAGGCGGAAGCAAACGCCATTGGAACCGAAATACTGCGCGCCGATTTTCTTCCCGCTGCCTATGCCGCAGACGTCCGCAAGCTCCTTGAAGAGTACACGGGCCTGCGCATCCAGTTTTACCTCAACCGGCAGCACATACAGCAGCCTTGGCTCTGCTTTGCCGCTTCGGTGGCCCATCAACGCGTTGGAACATAGCGCGATGATCATCATGAAAAACCACGCGGCAGTGGGAATCCGATTCCAAAACGCTGCCTGCGCATAGAGCCTTGCGAATTAATCACATCGTTCATTCCGGCGATTGCCAGCGCCTCGACGGGCGTCGGCTGGGCAGCCGACGATCTGCGGACTGCAGACCAGAGAGCGGCTTGCAACTGGGTCGTCCGTTGGGCCAGTTGCTTGCGTTGATCGTCGTCCTGGTCAGGAGGAATTGTGGGCCGCCAACAAAGTCCAGGCACACCCAAGTTGTTTGCCAAGATCGTTCCATTTACCGCGCGGCGGCAATTGGAATGAGGTGCCTGGACCCACCTGACGGAGCACTCACCAGTCTGGCAAGATCGAGCGCTAGCTTTGCTAAAACCAGCCAAGCCTGCGGCATCATGATCGGTGCCATGGAAGTGGGTGCTGTTAAGGCTCTCACTAAAGACTCGATGTACCAGCCGCGCTATCAACGATTCTGCCCCGGCATCACTGATAAACGAACGCCCAGTCCCTCGAACAAAGCGCAGGAAGCCTCGACGCGAGTTAGCCGGGATCGTGACTCATGTCCTCTCCTTTTCTTGGCGATAGGTGAGTACTGCACCCGACACGCGCGGCATATGCTCGCCCCCCTGCCGTCAACGCGACATGCCGGCATAGCCATGACACGTCCGAGTTGAGGGTCGGTCTCACCGCCAAATGTTTTGTACAATCTGTCTCGGCGAAGGCCCATTTCGCGCGCTATTGCCTTTACGTTTTGGGCTCTCATCACCCGGTTCAGAGCAATTAGAACCTCACGCAGCTCATTTTTGCGAAATATATCATCTAGATAGGCGGCGATCGCTCCTGGGTTGTCGCGGTAGAGTTTCGGGTCAAATTCGTCGTCCGACATCATGTCCTCAGCGCACTTTGCCATTCAGTGTGTCGGTGACAGCTGTCAAAGCTGAATTGGGTATACTCCTTACATCGAATTTCTGGAATCGGTGCGACGCACTCGGCGCGACAAGGTAGGGAAATAGAGAGATGAAGAAAATCGTGCTCGCTCTGGCTGCGGTAGCGGCAATCACCGGATCGGCGTCGGCCGCTGACCTTGGGGCCCGTCCGTATACAAAGGCTCCGCCCCCCGTGGCTCCTGTCTATAACTGGACCGGATTTTACATTTTCGGCGGTGGCGGTGGCGGCATCTGGTCTGCAAACGGCGGCGTGGATGTCACCGGGGGTCCCTGCTCTCACCTTGCGCAGAAATCTGGGATTGCGAGGACAAGCATTCATCGTGCGTTTGCACGCGATCCGCAAAAACCGAACTTCACGACAATTCTTAGAGTACTCGATGCGATGGGCTTCCAGTTGCATATCACGATACGCCGGGAGCAGAGCGCTTGAAATCGGTTGAGAATGCCAAGAGTCTGTGACGGTGATTATCCCGCTAACATCTGCACCCGACCGATTTTTGGGCATGTAATCCCTTCACAAAATAGGCCGGCATTTCTGCCGGCCTATTGTACTGGAGATTTTAAGACTGGAACGGACATCTTCCCCTAGTCTTCCTGGCTGAAGAGTTCGCTCCCCTTCGGGCGCAATTTTTAATCGCAAGGCTGCATAGCATGCTGGAGTTATTTCCATGCGGCTCTAACCTTCACAGGGTTGAGCTCTCAGGAAAGTGCCGAGAAGCCGCTCAATCTGGCGAGGGACCGAGAGATCCCTTACGCTCGAGTTTCTATCGCTGTGGCCCAGACAGGTTCACCTCGCGTTCAGCCCGAAAAACGTTGCTGTGGAGGTTCGCGATCCATTGGCGACCCCTGGAAGTCGCATTGAGGTAGCGGATCGCAAGGTGTATTTGCGGCGCGACATTGGTCAAGTAGAACTGCGGAAACTTATAGACGATGTCGGCAGGCGTTGCGTAGCCTAGCCTGTTGTTCAGGCCGATCTCCTCGAATTCGTAGAACATCGGCTTTCCTGGACCTGATCGCGGCGAAGGCCGGGAAGTATCTGCTCGTGCCGCCCGGTTACGACGGGCCGCTGCCCGAAGGCGGCTTCTATATCGCGCGGTCGAAGACTAATCGCGTGCTGTACGCAGCGCGTTCGTTCCTGGTCAACAACGACCCCAAGCCGACTGTCGAAGGTTGGTTGAAAAGCGTTTCTTCGGTGGGCAGAGAGGGCGCACTGTGAAAGGCGGCCTTATGCTCATAGCCGTCGAGCGTCAGATTCTCGTGCGGGAATGCACGTTGCCAGGGTGATCGCCATCCGCTTGCAGCCCGGCGTAAATTCATCTCCCGGTTCAGGCGCCTGACATTGTTTCGGCCGTGACCTCCCAACCGGCATCTATGCCACCGGGAAGCATCTGCCCGCGATCCTCACCAACCTCTGCGTCGATCAACCGATTCAGCTTCTCGTTCATGGCGACAACGAGTTCCCGGTGTTGCTTGCTATTCATCGCGAGATTGTTCATTTCGTATGGATCGGCTTTCACATCGAACAGCTCTACATCGTTCATCAGGTAAAGGTCTTCGAAAGTCGTGGGGCGGTTGTGTTGCTTCGGCGAAAAATAGCGCGTGAATTGGTACCGCCCATCAAACACCGACCGTACCGCGCCACGCTTCATCATGTCGGGGCGGATGCCCGCACTTTTGAGATCGCTCGATTTGCCTCCCTGTTGCATGTAGGTAACCGCTTTGTTGAGAAAATCCCCGTCGAGGTAAGCGAACATGTTGTAGTTGAAAAGCGCGCCGTCGCGAACGGCCGTGAACTCGGCGCGCTGAGGAGCCGCGAGGAGTCCGGACAAATCCTTTCCGGGAAGGTCTTTGACAATCCTGGCCCGTTTGTCCGGTGCGACCGCGCTGAGCCCTATCAGCGTCGGCGCGATATCCACGTGCGACGTGACGGCCCGACACTGCTGACCGCCCGCGTGCGCGGGATGAACGATGATCAACGGTACGTTGTTTTGCTCGCGGTACGAGACCGCACCCTTGGCGTGAAGTTGATGCGCACCGTCCATGTCACCATGATCGGCGGTCAAGACCACGACGGTCTTGTCGGCAAGACCCGAGGCGTCCAACGCGGCGAGAACGGTCTCGATGTTGCGATCCACGTCGCGCATGCAATTCAGATAATAGTTGTGGCGCCTGCGCCAGCGAGCATCCTCGTTCGGGATATGGCCGACCAGTGCGTCGTGGGCCCTCAGGAAATCACGGTGCGCCGGAGGGCGGCCCGGCGCGTCAAGTGCCTGAAAGTGACTCGCCGGGAGCTTGAAGTCCCACTGCTTGGCATAGAGCGGATCGACCGGATCGCGCGCGACGCGCTTGATACCGCTTTTTGTCTGGACCACCGTGCCGGGGGCATCGGTGTTGTAGTACATCACATCATGCGGGTTGACGAGGTTGACGGCGAGGAACCAAGGCTTGCCTTCGTGTGACAGATCGCGTGCCTTGCCGCGCAGCCAGTTGACGCCCATTGCGGCGATGATCGCGTCGTGCAGGTATCCGCCCTGCGTGTGTGCGATGATGTCGCCCACGCCGAAGTAATCGGCGAAGCCGTACGCCTCCATCTCCTCCGTGAAAATCTTGGTCAGATGGCCATGTTCGTTGACCGTCTCAAATTCCCTGGTCAGATGCCACTTGCCTTTGTAGGCCGTGTAGTAGCCGGCGTCGCGCATCATATCGCCAAGGGTCGGAATCTCGGTCGACATGCTCTCGATCCAGGGGAAATTCGTGTTGTCGAACATTCGCGTTTGCTGGATGTGCCGCCCGGTATAGAGCACCGAGCGGGAAGGCGTGCACACGCATGAACCGATGCGGTGATTGACGAACGTTGTGCCTCGTTTCATCAATCGCTCGTGCGCAGGCAACCGATAACCCGCCGGGAGTTCTCCAGGCCGGAACAATCGCTCCTGGTCGACCAGGAGGAACAGGATGTTGTAGGGCTGCGCACTCTCGCGGCCTGCCTTTGTCGAGCTAACTGCCGCATGGACTTGCCCGCTCGCGTCGGTCCCCGCGCCGAGTCCCAGAGCCATCGCACCCATTCCAGCCGTGCGCAGGAAGCCTCGACGCGAGTCAGCCGGGCCCTTCGGATGATCGTAACTCATGTCCTCTCCTTTTCTTGGTCAGGAGGCATTGCGGTAGATAGTTGATCTTCAGCCGGTCGATCTTGCCCAATGAACTTGAAGGGAGCGCCGTCGTGGGCCGCCAACAAAGTCTAGGCACACGCAAGTTGTTCGCCAAGATCGTTCAATTTACCGCGCGGCAGCAAGCGGAATGAGGTGCCTGGCCCCACCTGACGGAGCACTCACCAGTCTGGCGCAAGGATCGAGCGGTAGCTATGCAAAACGCAGCCAAGCCTGCGGCATCATGTCCTAGTTTGCTATTTGAGACGTGCCCGCCGATCCTGAGAATATCCGTTCACCGGGGTAGACCGGATTCGCCGTGGTCCGGTCAAACCGACGCGAATGATGTGGTGGACGACGCCCGCTCCCGGCATCGGATGTGCCAAAGGGG
>NZ_JAFCLS010000072.1 GCF_018131075.1 Bradyrhizobium sp. JYMT SZCCT0428
CAGAGACATGTCCTTTGATCGGCACGTTCCAGGGTGGATCGGTGAACAGCATTTGAGCGTGCTCGTCTCCGAGTAGCGCGTCGCCGCAGACAATCCGGTGCTGATCCAACACCCAAATATCGCCAGGCTTGGTAATCGGCCGGTACTGTTGATCAATCCTCGGTATCTCGTCTTCTTCATCGTCAGCTGAGGGGCGGAGCCGGACGTCGAGCTCAGCCATCTCGAATCCGCTGATCTGAAGGTCGATGTTTGTGTCCAGCGTGAGCACGTCCGAGAATTCCAGCTTCAGGGTGTCGTCATCCCAGCTGGAGTCTTCGCCAAGCCGATTGAGCGCCAGCCGAAGCAGGCGAAGTTTGGCTTCGTCCAGGTCCGTAATGGTCACCGCGGGAACCTGAGCTAAGCCCAGTTTCCGAGCCGCCAGGACAAGGCCCCAGCCGGCAACAACCTGGCAATCGAGGTCGATGATAATGGGAAGAACGAAGCCGAACTCGGCCAGGCTCCCTGCGAGCTTGTCGAGTTGGCGGCGAGGGTGCCGGCGGGTCTCTCGACCGAGCGGCTTCAGTTTTTCGGTGCAGACAAGGACTGATGTAAGGTCACGGGAAACAGCGTAACCGTTTTGGTGTACTGGACGAGGTTTCCGCATCGCGGCCCCCTAGTAGGCTGTACTGATTGTCGGCGCACATGCGCCACGCCTCCTGGGGTTTAAGATGCCAGCCCGAATCGCAACTGGGGCCTTGGCTTCCGTAACCGCAGTTCAACGCACGCTGACTAAAATTTCATTAAAGAAGAATCGGTGCGGTGAGCTCTCCACGTGTCTCCAACGTTTTGGGTCCTGTTCTCGGAAATGTGATCCCTGATATCGGCAATCGTTTCCCTGATAATTGCGACAGGGAAATTCGAGTAAACTACTGTGGAAGCGCGGTCTTTTGCTCTAGGGGAAGCTCGTTTAGCAGCCGAAATTAATAAAAATCCCTGTATGTTCCCTGTTAATAGGGAATTTGCCGGCGGAGACTGGTTTGTAACTGACTGCGCGCACCACCAGCCTTCGCTCGCTTCGCGAGCTACGGCTGGGCAAGCCGGAACGTATCCTATCGTAGCGAAGCGAGTGAAGGCTGCCACCCCGAAGCCCCTTTGGCGTAGGCGGGCTTGGCGCCGCGATCTCCGCCTCCACCGCCACTCATCCCTACATCCCCAAATTCTTCACCACCGCCGCCACTGCCGCGCCGACCAGCATGGCGCTGAGCGCGCTGCGGGTGACGGCGGCGACGACCGCGGCCGCTGCGACGGCCATCCAGATCCGCGGTGCCGCGGCCAGCGTTGTCGGGACGACGATCGCAATCAGAACCGATACCGCCATGTATTTGAGGAAGGCCTCGATGCGCGGCGTGATTTTGACGTAAGACATGATCCAGACGCCGCCGACCCGCGTCGCCATGGTGATCAATGTGAGCAGCAGGACGGCGGCAACCGCCGCAACCGTATCAACCATGGCGCCAGGTTCCGACGATCCCGCCGGCAAGGGCGCCCGCGATGATGTGCCAGCCCGGCGGCAGAACATAGGTCCCGATTACGGCAACCGCCGCCGCCGCAAGCCACGGATACAGGTCCTTGGCTCCCTTCCATTGGCCGACGACGACGGCCGCGAAATACGTCACCATGACCGCGTCGAAGCCGAAGCGGGTGAGATCGCCGAGAAATGAGCCTGCGAGGGCGCCGACCGCGGTGCTGGCGATCCATATCAGCCACATCGCGATCCCGCTGCCGAACAGAATGCCGGCGTCGATTTCTCCCCGCTCGCGGGCGGACATGGCGTACGCAAAGCTGCCGTCGCTGAGCCCGATCAGCGCCGCCAGCCGCCCCTTGATCGGGATCTGCAGCAGCCACGGCGCGAGCGCCGCGCCGAGGAGGATGTGCCGGGCGTTGACGGCCAGCACCGTGAGCGCCAGCGTCGCCAGCGGCAAGGGGGCGTACCAGAGATCCAGCAGCGCGAATTGCGAGGCGCCTGCATAGATCGCGATGCTCATCAGGATGCTGACTTCCGGCGCGATGCCCTTTGCGGAAGCGGCGACGCCAAACGCGATCCCGAACGGGATGATGAACACGGCGATCGGTGCGATTTCAACGCAGCCACGCCACACGCCTTTCGCGGTGAAGCGTGGAATTTGTGCCGGTTCGGTTACCGTCGTTTGCTCCGCCATGCGGCTATTTGAAAGCGAAGCGCTGGTTTGGTCAATCGGGTCGGCGCCGTTGCGGTGTATCAATCCTCCACTGCAACCAGTCCTATCCTTCAATCTCTGCGCGGCTCATTGGTCGTCTGTCGCAAATCCAGCAGCGCGCCAAGAACAGCCGGCGAATGCAGGGCGGCAAATGTCTCGCGTGGGCTGAGGAATGTGGCCGCCTCGTCGAAGGTTTCGGCATCCTCGATCTTGGCGCGCGCGATCGCGAGATGCGGATCGACCTCACCGCGATTCCGCGGCCTTGGGCCGGATAGATTGTCGAGATGCGCCTCGCGCAGGTCGGCGTCACGGCGGAGTTCGAGAAGCGGGCAGGAAACCGCCCGGTGCGAGGCGCTGGCCAGTTCGTTGGCCCGCAGCAAGACCTGCGGTGGCGAGGTCTCCTCCGGTGTCTTGAACAGGCTGGAAGCAGCGCCTGCGCTGGCCGAGGAAGACAGCGTGGCAAGCGGAATGGCAAGCAGGAGGCCGAGAATGACCGGCATCATCCATAGCAGCAGCGGCAACGACACCGCGTAGGCGCTGATGGCCATCGCGACGCCAAAGAATGTCGGAACCGAATATTTGCGAAGCGTATCCTTACGCGACGCCATGCCGTCGTCGCGGCGTTGAACCTGCCATCCGGCATCGCGCCCCAGCAGGATCTCTCCGACCGCGGACGATTGGAAGATCATCATCACCGGCGCCGTCAGGCCTGAAAGGAATGTCTCGGCGATAATCCCCGCAAGGACCCGAAAGCCGCCGCCGAACTTTCTTCGCTCATCACGATGGGTGAGCATGACGATATAGGCAAGCAGTTTGGGCAGAATCAGCATGCCCATCGTGGCGACGAACACCCAGGCCGCCAGGATCGGGTCCTGCGCGGGCCATGTCGGAAACAGCGAAAACCCCTTCGGAAAATATTCGGGCCTGACAAACTGCGCCTGCAACGAGACCAGGATTCCGAGTCCCAGAAAGATGAACCAGAGCGGCGCCGTCAGGTAAGACCCGATCCCGGTCAGGAGATGGAGCCGCGAGACCCAGTGCAGGCCGCGCGACGGCAGTACCGCCAGATGTTGCAGATTGCCCTGACACCATCGCCGGTCGCGGACGGCAAAATCCAGCAGCGATGGCGGGCATTCCTCGTAACTGCCGCCGAGCGTGGGCGCCATATGGATGGCCCAGCCGCCACGGCGCATGAACGCAGCCTCGATGAAGTCATGGCTGAGGATGTGCCCGCCGAACGGCTTGCGGCCCCTCAGCTCGGGAAGCGCGGCGTAGCGGGCGAAAGCGCTGACGCGGATGATGGCGTTATGGCCCCAGTAATTTCCTTCGGATCCATGCCACCAGGCAATTCCGGCGGCGATCAACGGACCGTACAGCCGCCCGGCAAACTGCTGCCACCGCGCGAACAGGGTTCTGGCGTTGACCACGATCGGCAGCGTCTGGATCAGCGCAACGTGTCGGTGTTGCTCCATCGCAGCGACCAGCCGCACGATGGTGTCCCCCGTCATCAGGCTGTCTGCATCCAGAATAAGCATGCATTCATAGTCGGAGCCGAACCGCCTGACCCAATCCTCGATATTGCCGGATTTGCGCGCGGTGTTTTCCGGACGGTGACGATAGAAAATCCTGGCTGCCGGCCCGGCTTCATGTCGGAGTTGAATAAAACACTTTTCCTCGGCGATCCAGATCGCGGGGTCGGTCGTGTCACTCAGAACGAACCAGTCGAACTTCGGAGCGTATCCAGTTTGCTCGACCGATTCGCAGATGGCGCGCAGCCGGGCCAGAACGCGATAGGGATCCTCATTGTAGGTGGGCAACAACATCGCGGTCCGGCTTTCGATCGCCGGCAGCGCGGCGCTGGCATCGATGCCGAGTTCGTCCTTGCGTCGAAACAGCAGCACGAAGAAACCAGCAATCGCCGACGTGAAGGAAAAGGCAATCCATGCAAACAACAGCACGAACAGCACGAGGATCATCCACTCCAGGATCGTCACGCCTCCGACCTGGAGCACCTGGTACATTTCGTAGCAGCCGGCCAGGGTAAGCAAGACGGTGCCGGCAAGGATGCATGCGCGCCTGGGCCATGCCCGCGCAAATTTCGAAGCCTGAACTTGCGGCTGGAGCGGCCGCAGCTGAAGCATCATCTCCATCGGCGCTTCACGGGGCAGGAATTGGTTCGGTGGCGGATCGCCGCGCTGAAGCGATCCCTGGACTTTCGCTAGGGTGTCCATCGATATACCCAAACCTCCGATACCGGCTCGTTCTCCTGCATCAGCGACGCGCGTATCTCGACGGGATTCTTCTCCTTCAGGAGTTCAAAACTCAAACGCCAGCCGCCGGTGGCCGGATTCGGCTGGGTGACGATGTTCTGGATCTTGGCCTTCTCCGCGGTCACAACGCCCCGCAGGGTCTTTGGGTCGACGGACTTCAACCTGTCGCCGATCAGGTCCAGCACGAACAGCGTCGCGTTATCGCCTCTTGCGCCGATGCCGGTTCGGGAAAACCGCGCCAGCGGGGTCGATTTCGGAACGTCCGGGCCCCAGTTCAGCCGATAGGTGTAGGTGTGTTCGCCCTTGGCCTGCAAAGCGGCCTTGGGTTGCCAAAAGCTCGCAATATTATCGTGTACTTCTTCCCTGGTCGGAATTTCGATCAGCTTGACCGAACCTTCGCCCCAGTCTCCGATTGGCTCCGCCCACAGACTTGGCCGCCGCTCGAAACCGGATTCGAGGTCCTGGTAGGCGACAAAATCCCTCTGGCGCTGCATCAACCCGAAGCCATTCGGGTTAAGGTCGGCGAAGGCACTGATCTGAAGATCCGTGGGATTGTGAAGCGGCCGCCAAAGCTCCTCGCCGCGGCCGTTGGCCACGAACAGCCCGTCGGAATCATGCACGGATGGCCGGAAGTCGTCGACGTCCTTGCGGTCGTTCGGTCCGAAGAAGAACATGCTTGTCATCGGCATCAGGCCGGCACGCTCCAGATCCACTCTTGGATAGATCGCCATTTCCACGTCGAAGACGGTGGAGTCGCCGGGCCGGATGGTGAAGCGATAGGCCGCCGCCGTGCTTTCGCTGTCGAGCAAGGCGTGCACGACAATAGATTTGGCGTTGGCGGCCGGCTTCTCGATCCAGAATGCCTTGAACGACGGAAACTCTTCGCCCTTGGCTTCGCCGGTGTTGATCGCAAGCCCGCGCGCCGACAGCCCGTACAATTGGCCCTTTGCGACGGCCCGGAAATAACTCGCGCCGAGAAAGACACAAACCTCGTCATAATATTCTGATTTGTTGATCGGCGCATGAAGCCGAAAGCCGGCAAAGCCGAGATCGACACCCGCACCGGGCGGCGTCAGCTTGCCGAATGAAAAAAGGTCGGGCTGATAGGCGATCTTCGCCGCCTGGCCGTCCTTCACCTCGAAGATATCGACCCGGTTGGCGTAGAAAAATCCGCGATGAAAGAACTGCGCTTCGAAAGGCAGCTTTTCGCCGCGCCAGAGCGCGCGTTCCGGCAAAAACCGTATCGCACGGTAACGATCGTAATCCAGATCCTTCAGATTATCCGGCAGCTTGTTGTCGGGCGCCTTGAACGCTTTGCCGGCCAGATCACGCGCCATTTGCCGCACAAGGGACCGGTCGAACGGCACCGGCTGCGCGCGCACGGAGGTCAGGAGTCCTGGCGCCGCCATCGATACGAGCGGCAAGGCGGAAGCTGCGAGGAAGTGTCTGCGGTTCACAAAATCACTCGTGGTTATTGGCGACGAGTGAGCAACGCAGTGCAGCATCAGGGGTTCCTGCCCCAGGAACTCTATTGCCATTTTTTCCCGATTAGCCCGGAATTTAAGCACCTGCCGCGCGAACGTGAATGCTAGTTGGCCAATGTGTGGCTTATTCGGGTGACCACGCGATCCCATTGCCGTTTTTCCGCGGCGGGATAATTGATCATGACGCAATTCATGTAGCCGGCCGAACGGTTACAGCGGTTGTACCAAATCCGGTCGTTGCGGATGCTGGACACGACGAAGAAATTCGGCGTCACCCTTTTGTAGACGATGCCGGGCGGCGGATTCTTCTTCGCCAGAAACGCCGCGGGCGATTCGTTCTCGGGATTTGCAACCGATTGGACGGTCAAATCATCGTCGGTGTAGAAACGCCGCCCGGTTCCACCATCCGGCAGTTCGGCATCCTTGCTGAAAATCGTCACCGGAATTTCGACGTTGGTTCCGGTGCTGGGGATTACATACCTCTGCCACTCGGCGCCGGCCGCCAGGACGGCCGCCGGAAGGAGAACGAGAGCAAGAGCCGTGAACAGGCGGAACATGCGCACCAGGAGATCTCCGGTTCGATCGAACCACAATCGACCCGATCAGCATTCGTTCCATTCGGTCCGCAAATCAGGCGGACGACACCACATACCCAAGCCGCGGAAAGTGAACGACGACCTCGCCGAGAACAGGATCGCGCCTGCGGATGGCGATGTGATGAACCGATAGCGAGACGATCTCGCCCTCGATCGGCGTCTTGACCGGCTCATCGGCCGAAACCTTCACGACGTCGCCGATCCTCCGGCCTTCGACATCGCGCGTCGCCTCCGGTGCGCGGGCTTCGGGTGTGGCTTTCGCCGCAATGGTGAGCGCGTCCTGTCCCGAAAGTTCGGTGCGGGTGCCGTGGCCTAGGATGCGGACCCGCTGCTCCCAGTCGCGCAGCCGCGGAAATTCGGCCAGCAGTTCGTCGGCGAGTTCAGGCAGATTCGAGCGAACGTACCAGATGTTCATGTAGCAGCCGGCATCGGCGAGGCTGAATTCGCCGAGCAGGAACTTGCCGCCGTGCGCGAGCTGCGCCTCGATCAGCGCCGCCTGGCTGCGAAACTGGTCGCGATGATGCGGCAATGCTGCCGCCATCGCCTTCACGTCGAACGGCGCGCCGCGCAATCTGGTCCGGTCGTCGATGAAGTCCTGCGGGACCTTATCGCCGAGCGAGCCGAACACCAGGAACACGGCGCTGCCGAAGAAGATGCGATCGGTCCACAAGCCCGTCATGTCAGGCACGCCGCCATTGCCGCCCGGAAACAGCGTCGGCTCGGGAAAGCGCCGCTCGATCTCGCGCTGGATGATCCGGGTGTCGCAGAAAATATCGGCGCCGATCTGCATAACAGGCGTGCGGCGATAGCCGCCGGTCAGCGGCACAAGGTCCGGCTTCGGCATGATGCGCGGGATCAGCACCGACTGCCAGGCGATCTGCTTGAAGCCGAAGATGATGCGGATCTTCTCCGAGAAGGGCGAGGCCTCGAAATGATGCAAAATGGGTGAATGAGAGTCCGTCATGCCGCTTGCCCCGCGATGTGCCGCCCCGCGATATAGCCGAACGTCAGCGCCGGCCCCAGCGTGATGCCGGCTCCGGGATAATTGCCGCCCATGATGCTCGCCATGTCGTTGCCGACCGCGTAGAGACCCGCGATCGGCTGGCCGTCGGCATCGAGCGCTTGCGCGTTGGCGTCGGTCCGGATGCCGGCATAGGTGCCGAGATCGCCGATCACCATCTTGATCGCATAGAACGGCCCGTCCTTGATCGGCGCGATGCAGGGGTTGGGGCCGTGCAGCGCATCGCCCTGGTAGCGGTTATAGGCGCGCGAGCCCTTTCCGAATGCCGGGTCCTGTCCGTCGGCGGCGCCCTTGTTGAACTGCGCGACCGTCGCCTCGAGCCCCCTGGCGTCGATGCCGGCCTGCGCGGCGAGTTCGGCCAGCGTCGCGCCGCGCTTGAGATAGCCGGTGCGCAAGTGATGGCCGAGCGGCATCGGAAACGGCGGCACGCAGCCGAGACCGTATTTGCGCAAGGCGCGATGATCGCACAGCAGGAACGCCGCGATCTCCTCGCCGGGTTTTGCAACCTTCATCATGGCCTGCACGAAGTCGTGGTAGGAATTGCCTTCATTGGCAAAGCGCATGCCTTCACGCGTCACCGCGATCACGCCGGGTTTGGCGCGGTCGATGAAATGCGGCATCACGCCCTTGCTGCCGTCCTTTCGCGTGGTGATCGAGACCGGCACCCAGGCCGCGGCGTTGGGCAATGAATCCTCGGCGCGGCCGCCGGCGGATTCCGCCAGCCGCAAGCCGTCACCGGTGTTGCCGGTAGGGCCGGGCGAATAATGCTCGTTGCCGGTGGGCGCGTGCGGGAACATCGCCTTGCGCCTCGCCACATCATGCGGAAAGCCGCCGCAGGCGAGGATGACGCCGCGCTTTGCATTGATGCGAATCTTGCGCCCGTCGCGCTCGACGATGGCGCCACGAACCGCGCCGTTGTCGCTGATCAGTTCGCGCACGGGTGACGACAGCCATAACGGGACCTTCAAATCGAACGCCGATTTGGCGAGCCGTCCGGCCAGCGCATTGCCGTTGGTGAGGTTCATACCGCGGCCATGGCGGATCACGTCGACGAGGTGCTTCGAGAGCCGCTTGGCGACAAACAGCGCCGAGGTCAGCGACTTGGTCGCGCGCATGAAATGGACGATCTCCTTGCCGGAGCCCAGCATCATGCCGAACACGGTGAGTTCGGGCAGGGGGCTGCCGATATCCTTGAGGTGCTCGCCGAGTTCACGGCCGTCGAACGGCCGCGTCACCATCGAGCGGCCGCCCTGCGTGCCGCCGGGCGCCTCGGCGTGATAATCCGGAAAGGTCAGCGGCATGTCGAAACGCACCGCGGTCTTGGTGGTGAAGAAATCCACCGCTTCGGGACCGGAGGTCAGAAACGCATCGACGCGGGCGGCATCGTAGGAATTTCCGGCCTCATGCCGCAGATAGGTCCGCGCCTGATCTGGACTCTCGACAATGCCCCAGTTGCGCGCCAGCGAGGTGCCGGGAATCCACAGCCAGCCGCCGGAACGCGCGGTGGTGCCGCCAAAGCGCGGCTCCTTCTCGACCACCAGCACCTTGAGCCCCTGATGCCCCGCGGTGACCGCCGCCGACAGGCCGGCACAACCCGAGCCGACTACCAGCACGTCGCATTGATAGGTTTCTTGTTCGTTGCCCGCCACGCGATCTCCCCGCGATCTGATTTTGGAAATTTAAGCAAGTTTCGGCGCCGCTGTCTTCACCTCGCCCCGCTTGCGGGGAGAGCATAGGCCGCCTCCGGCGGCCGTCCTTAGAGAACGCCGAGGCGAAGCCTCGGCTATGGCGCATAGCGCGGCGGGTGAGGGGGTACAGGTCTATCGATAGACCACGGTGGCGGAGAGAGCCCCTCACCCCAACCCTCTAAGAGCGAGCTTCGCTAGTCTCGACCCCGTAAGAACGGGGAGAGGGAGAAGAGGCAGCCCTACACCTTCGGCCGCAGCGAGCGCTGCATGTCCATGGTGTAGGTGTACCGTCCCTCCGGATGCGTGGTGACGGTGACCTCGAACAGTTCCTCGCGCAGGCCGTAGTAACGGCGCACCATCGTCAGCGCGGGTGAACCGGCCTTGACCCCGAGCGCCTTTGCCAGTTTCGCCGGCATGCCGCGCGCGAACACTTCCAGCTGCGCATATTCGATGGTCTCGCCGAACATCTTTGCGATCTGCTCATGCACCGGGCTGCGGCCATGATCGCGCCGCTTCACCACGCCGGCGAACTTCCGCAGCACATAGATTTCGACCCATCCCAGCGGATCCGCAAATTCATCGGAGCGGCGGATCGCCTCGATCAAAAACCAGTGCTTGCCGGGCTCGCATTTCAGCAGGGCCGCGAGGTTGCGGTCGGCGACAACATCACTGGAGCCCACCACCTGGCGATAGGTCTCGTTGGAATATCGCAGCCATTCATTGAGCGATTTGACGCTGTGCGTGAACAATACCGGCGGCTCGGCCGCGATCACCACCGAGCCGAGTCCGGCCCGCCGCACGATGAGGCCCTGCTCGGTGACGATCCGCAGCGCCTCGCGCACGGTCTGGCGGCTGGCGCCGAAGCGCGCCATCAATTCGGTCTCGGTCGGCAGCAATTCGCCGACCGGCGTCGAGCCGAGCCGGATTTCCTTCTGCAGCTCGGCGGCGATGTCGCGATAGCGCGCCGATTTGCGTGGTTCTTTTTTAGCGGCCATGTTGACCGGCATTTTCTTGAAGGCATTGCACGGGCAGGCCGGATTTCATCGATTGCAGCGCCGCCTCGAACGCCGACAAGGTCGCCAGCACCTCCGCTTCCCGCACCGGGAATGCACCCTTGTTCTCGATGCTGCCTGCAAAGGCGTCGAGCTCGGCGCGCAGCTCGTCTGTCGCGGGGTAGGTAAGCCGCTGTGGCGCCGCGCCGCTCTTTCGCAGGATCATGGTCGTTTCATCCAGCACCTCGGCGGAGCCGTCCGTTCCGAACAGGTGTATGCGCCAGTAGAACGGCGTTGCCCGCACGGTGGCAAGGGTGCCGGTGACGCCATTGACAAAATCCAGCGCCACGACCGCCGTATCCAGCGGCGGCGGGCCGGTCTCGCGCTGACGCAGCCGGGCATAGACCCGTTCCACCGGCCCCATCATGCTGACGAAGGCGTCGAGCACATGCAGGCCTGCGCCGGTGAAGCCGCCGCCGGGCGATTCCTCCGGCGATAGCCGCCATCCGCTGGTGATTTTCTGCGAGTTTTCGTTGCTGTTGTGACCCTCGACGTGAAGGATTGTCCCGAGCTGGCCGCTCGCCAGCGTTTCGTGCAGGGCGCGGATCGATGGCCAGAACCGCCGGTTGTGGCCGACGGCCAGCATGACCCCGGCCTCGCGGCAGGCGCCGAACATCCGCGCCGCGTCGGCACGCGTCAGCGCCAGCGGCTTCTCGCAAAAAACCTGCTTGCGCGCGGCCGCGCAGGCGATCACCTGCGCCGGATGCAGCGAATGCGGCGTCGCCAGCAGGACCGCGCCGATCGTGTCATCGGCCAGGACCGCATCGAGATCGGCGGTCAGTTCGAGATCGTGCTGGCTGCAAAATTCCTGCGCCGCCTTGATGTCCGGCTCGACGGCGCGGACGATCTTCAGCCGCGGATGGCCGCTGGCGGCTTCGACCAGATTGCGGCCCCAGCGGCCGAGACCGGCAATGGCGGCACGGATCATCGCAACACCCCAGCTGGGGCTGATGGCCGCCGGATCGCCTCGATGACCGCGGCGCTGTCGCGCTCCGGCCCTTCGAGCGCGATCGCCGCGCGCAAAAGTTCGGCCTGGGTGGTGGTGAGGGGCAGATGCATGCCGCATCGCCCGGCTTCCTCGATGATCAATTCGGCATCCTTCAATGTCTGCGCGATATGTGACTGCGGCCGATAGTCCCGCGTCAACATCTTCTCGCCCTTGGCGTCCATCACTCGGGAATAGGCGGCCGATTGCCGCGCCGCTGCCAGGAAGGCGTATCCGTCCAGCCCCATGCGCTCGGCGAATGCGATTCCCTCGGCCAGGGCCGCGCGGTTGTTCTGCAGGATCAGATTGATCGCGAGCTTGGCCCGGCTGGCGTCGCCGATCGCGCCGACGCGGAGGCTGCGCGGGCAGAGAATATTCAGGAGTTCGCCGGCGTGGTCGATGACGCCGTCGTCGCCGGCCAGCAACGCCGTGGCGGTGCCGTCGAGCACCTCGGTGCTGGTGCCGGATATCGGTGCCTCCACCAGCGGCAGCCCGGCGCCTGATGCGCGCGCGGCAATCCGGATGATCTCGCGGGGGCCGCAGGTCGTGGTGCAGATCACGACCGGCCGCGCGGCGCCGGCGCCATCGTCGATTTCATCGAACAATGCCTCGACCTGTTCGCCGCTATAGACGGCGACGATGATTGTTCGGCAACGCCCGGCGAGTTCACGCACCGAATTCGCGACCATGCCGCCGCTGGCCTTGAACATTTTGCATCGCACCGGATCGATATCGAAACCAACCAGCGGGATCTTCGCGTCGATCAGCCGCGCCGACAGCGCCATGCCCATCAGGCCGAGGCCGACGATCCCGACCGGCGCGTCCGTTGTCATGCTGTCATCCCGGGCCTATTTGGCTTCGATGCCGGCCGCCTTGGCATCCGCCGTCCATCGCGTGATTTCGCTGGCGATGAATGCGCCAAATTCGGCCGGCGGCATCGTGGCAACGACCATGCCGAGGCTCGCGAGCCTTTCGCGCACCGCCGGCGTCGACAGGATTTTCTGGGTTGCGGTGTAGAGCCGGTTGACGACCGGCTCCGGCGTCTTCGCAGGCGCCAGCAGCCCGTACCAGATCGTCGCCTCGAAGCCCGGCATGGCATCGGCGAGCGGAGGCAGGTCCGGCGTCAGTTCGTTCCGCTTCGGCGACGTCACGCCGATGCCGCGCAGCGTGCCGCCCTGCATTTGCGGGATCGCGACCGAGAAATCCGCAAACGCCAGATCGATCACGCCCGAGATCACGTCGGTGACCGCCAGCGGCACGCCGCGATACGACGCCGAGAGGATCGTCATGCCGCCCCGGCTTTGCAATTGCGCATTCGATATCTGCGAGGCGCCGGAGCCGTAGCCCGCGGTCAGGTTCGGACGGCTCTTGGCGTATTCCATGAACTCTTTGAGATCCTTGGCCGGGAAGTCCGGCTTCACCAGCAGCACCATCGCTGTCGTGATGGTGCGGATGACAGGTGCAAAATCCTTGGCCGGATCGTAGGGCAGGGTTTTGAACATCGCGACGTTGCTGGCCTGGGTGGTGTTGGTTCCCATCAACAGGGTGTAGCCGTCAGGCGTGCTGCGCGCGACTTCCTGCGCGCCGAGACTGCCGAGCGCGCCGCTGCGATTCTCGATCACGACCGTCTGCCCAAGATCCTCCTGCAGGCGCTGGCCGATCAGGCGCGCAACCTGGTCGGGTCCGGCGCCGGCGGGAAACGGCACGATGATCTTGATCTGCCGCGTCGGATATTCGTCCGCGGCGCTGGCCTGCGGTCCCGACAGTCCGAGCAGGACCAGACCGGCGAGAATGCGTAATCGCAGCTTCATCCTGTTTCCTCCAGCCATCATCGGCGAAATCTCTTTACGGATTTCTGTTCTGGATTTATACGGACAAATAAATATGGTGCAAGAGACGGTAGCCTGAAATGGCTATTTTACGGATCCAGCCGTTCACGAAATGACCGTATAAATCAGGTCAGATTGCCAACGCCGCGTGGGGAGTTCGAATTGGACACCAGTGAACTGTACGCCCGCGGCCTGCGCCGGCGCAAAAAGCTGTTCGGCGAGGCCGATGTCGCCGAGCGCATGTCTGCGGCAGGTGAATTCGGCGCGCCGCTGCAGACCATCATCAATGCCTATGTCTATGGCGACGTCTGGGAACGGCCGGCGCTCTCCGACGGCGTCCGCAGCCTGGTGATGCTCGGCATGATGGCTGCGAGCAACAAGCCCGCCGAGTTCCGCGTCCACGCCAAGGGGGCGCTGGCGAACGGCTGCACCGCGGCGCAGGTGCAGGACGTGCTGCTGATGGTGGCGATGTATTGCGGCGTGCCCGCCGCGATCGAGCCGACGCGTATCGCCGCCGACATCTTCGGCGAGGCCGCCCCCGCATCGAAGCCTTAAAGCAGACCCGTTCCATGAAATCGATCCCGACTGTCGACGCGCACCATCATGTCTGGCGCCTGAATGATCTGCCCTGGCTGTCCGGACCGCCTGTGCCGCGCATTTTTGGACCTTACCAGCCGATCTGCCGCGACTACTCGATCTACGAATACCGCAGCGACATCATGGACTGCGAGATCGTCAAATCGATCTATGTCCAGACCAACTGGCCGGCGGGACGAAGCTACGACGAGGCGCGGTGGGTTCAGTCGATTGCGGATACTGCCGGCTGGCCGCACGCCAATGTCGCCCATGCCGATCTGGCCGATCCCGACGCCGGCACGCTGCTCGAGCGTCTGGCGGCGTTGCCGGCGACACGGGGCATCCGGCAGCAATTGCATTGGCATGAGAACGCGCAATACCGCTTCGCGCCGCGTCCCGATGTCATGAACGATGCGGACTGGCGCCGCGGCCTTGGCCTGCTGGCCGATCACGGCCTGCTGTTCGAACTGCAGATCTTCGCTTCGCACATGATGGATGGCGCGAAGCTGGCGCGGTCGTTCCCGGACATCGTGTTCGTGCTCGAACATGCCGGCATGCTGGAAGACATGTCGGCGTCGGGTTGGCAGCACTGGCGCGACGGCATGGCAGCGTTGGCGCAATGCCCGAATGTCAACGTCAAGCTCTCCGGGCTCGGCACCTTCGTTCACGCCTGCCGCGCCGAATTGATCGGTCCGATCGTCAAGGAAACGGTCGCGATGTTCGGCGCGGACCGCTGTTTCTACGGCAGCAATTTTCCGATCGAAAAGCTCTGGACCGATTACGGCACGCTGTACCGCACCTTCCGGAGCGCCATCGCGCATCTCTCAGATGCCGAACAGGCCGCCATCCTGCATGACACGGCAAGCCGGCTGTACCGGATTTGACGGGCCCGTGCTCGCTGGGCAGCAAACGCCTTACTTGGCAAACGGGTTCTGCCAGCCGCCGCGTGCGGCCGGCGCGCGCGGCGGATAGGCAGCTTCGAGATAACCCAGCACCACGGCGCGATCCTTGTCGTCGAGTGGCGGCATGTTGTGACGCCTGATCATCAGGTTGATCGATTCCTCCCACTGCGCGCGCGTCAAACCCTGCTGGGCCACGAGCTTGAAGCCATGGCAGGCGGTGCAGGCATAGAAGGTCTCGTCGCGGCCGGCCCCGGCGGCAAATTCCTCCGGGCTTTCGTCACGCGGCGTGAAGGCGGTCTGGGCGATCGCCGGCGTCATCCACAGCAATGCGGCGAGAGCCATTCCCAAAGCTCGCAGCATCAGCCCACCAGCACCGCGATCCGGTGCATGGCGTTGCCGCCATAACCTTGCGGATTCCAGAAACCGGCCTGGTGCGGCTGCATCGTTCCCTTTGCATCGGTCGCACGGGTCCAGATTTCGAAATAGCCGTCGGAAGTCAGCTTCACGCTCGCGGTCCAGCGCTGCCAGTCGTATTTGTTCTTCGGCTTTTCCAGTTTTGCCCGCTGCCAGCTCGCACCAAAGTCGGTCGAGACGTCGATCTGCTTGACCGTGAGATCGCCGGCCCATGATGCGCCGCGCAGTTTCAGTTCCTTCGTCCCGGCGGCGAACTTGGCGCCGTTCGCCGGGCTGGTGATGACAGAGCGAGCCGGCATCGATTCCAGGATCCGGAAGTTTGCAGGGTCGCCCTTGTCGCCGGGGATCATCGGCTTGATCGGAACGCGATAGGAAAACTCGGTCATTCCCGGCCCGTCATGTTCCTTGTCGCGGATGGTGATCTTGGTCAGCCATTTCTGCGATGCCGAGCCGGGCCAGCCCGGAACTATCAGGCGCACCGGCCCGCCATGGATGTTCGGCAGCGGCTGGCCGTTCATGGCCCATACGATCAGCGTGTTCGGATCCATCGCCTTTTCGATCCGCACGCCGCGCGAGATCGTCGGCTTGGTTGCGTCACCAGACAGATGCAAATCGGCCGCATAATGCGCGGTGTATTTTGCGCTGGGCTTCAGCCCCGCGCTCTTGAGCACTTCGGCGAGCGGCACGCCGGTCCATTCGGCGCAGCCGACCCCGCCATTGCTCCACTGGTTGCCGCGCGCCGGCGGCGAGAATGCCCCGCGGCCGTTGCCGCCGCACTCCAGCACGATGCGCCGCGTCACCGCCTTGTATTTCGTCTTCAACTCGCCGAGCGTGATCTCGATCTTGTTGTTGACCTCGCCGTCGATGGTGATTTTCCAGGCGTCGGGATTCTTCGTCTCTTCGGGCAGCTGTCCGTTGTTGCGGATGAAGAACTTCTCGATCGGCGTGGTGTCGTCGTCGAGCAGGCTCTCCGGCGTCTCCGCCACCAGCGGCTTGTCGCCGAGCAGGATGAGCTTGTCATTCTTGCCGGGGAATTTCAGATATTGCGGCCCCTTCGGCGGGGCGGCCGCGGGCGCCGCGGCTTGTGCATGGGCGGCGGGAATGTCGGCGCCGCCGCCGGAAATGCCGAGGGTGACTCCGAAGGCAGCAAGACCCGTGCTCCCTAAGAATCTGCGCCGGTCGATCTGCATGCTGTTCTCGCAACTAGCGGCCTTCCGCTCCGTATGCGTCATAACGTTTCTCCCCCGGTCTCTGTTTCTTGCGGGTTCAGCCGGAATCTTTCCCGGCCCGCTTGAGACGAGTATTTGCGCTTTGCTGCCGTGCCGCAAGGCCACGAATATCGCTCGGTATGCGTCCATCCAAGGTCTGCCACCCGGTCGGTTTCCACGTTCGACCCTTGCGCAGCCAGCACATCGGCGGCACATTTGCGGGGCGACGCACTCGTTGCCAATAAAGACACTCAAGGAAACGCCATGGCGGCCACGCGGATCGACTGCGACATCCATCCCGCGGTGGGCGGAACCCGCACCACGCTGCTGCCCTATCTCGATGATCACTGGAAAGAGCAGGTCGTCAGCCGCGCCATCGACGGCCTCGATCTCAATTCCTATCCGCCGAGCATGCCGTTGTCCGGCCGCGCCGACTGGCGCCCTGCGACGGGCAAGCCCGGCAGCGACCTCGCGATGGTGCAGCGCGGTGCGTTCGACCAGCTCGGCGCCAGCCACGCGATCTGCAATGTGTTGTACGGTGCGCAAGCGGTATTCGATCCCTATATGGCGGCCGCGTTCTGCAAGGCGATCAACGACTGGATCGCGGCCGAATGGCTCTCGAAGGACAAGCGGCTGCGCGCCTCGATCGTGGTGCCGATGCAGGCGCCGGATCTCGCGGTCGAGGAAATCGAGCGGCTCGCGGGTGATCAGCGTTTTGTCTCCGTTCTGGTGCTGGCGCAGGGCGATCAGTTGCTCGGCAAGCGTCACTTTTGGCCGGTGTATCAGGCCGCCGAGAAACACAAGCTGCCGATCGCGATCCATGCCGGCAGCCAGTACCGGGGCGCGCCGAGTTCGATCGGCTGGCCCTCCTACCGCTACGAGTACTATCTGATGGAGGCGCAGGCGTTTCAGGCCCAGATACTGAGTCTGGTCTATGAGGGCGTGTTCGGCAAATTCCCCGGCCTCAAGGTGGTGCTGATGGAGTCGGGCGTCAGCTGGCTGCCCGCCTTCATGTGGCGCGCCAACAAGACCTGGCGCGGCGTCCGCGTCGAGGTGCCCTGGGTCGAGCGCGAACCGGCCTCGATCATCCGCGACCATTTTCGCGTGACGATGCAGCCGTTCGACGGCCCGCCGGATGCGGCAGGCGTCGCCGATATCATCGAGCAGATCGGTTCCGACAAGATGTTCCTGTTTGCGTCCGACTATCCGCACTGGCAGTTCGACGGCAATGACGCGATGCCGCCGCATCTGCCGGCCAGTATCATTTCGCGCATGTGCGCCGACAATCCGCTGGAAACCTTTCCGCGGCTGAAGCTTGCGGCTTGAACTACTTTATGAGGAGGATCGCATGAGCGACGTCATCGACCGCCCGATTCTGGAACAGGAAGTCGCCGCCAAGAGCCGGCTGCGCATCATCGATTGCGACGTGCATCCGAGCATCCATGCGCACACTGACCTGGACCAGTTCATGACGAAGCGCTGGCAACAGCATTTCAGGGAATATGGCAGCCATCTACGCACGCCCTATATCGGCACCACGCCCTATCCGCGCTCCTCACCCTTGATTGCGCGGCGTGATGCGTGGCCGCCGACCGGCGGGCCGCCGGGATCCGATCTCGCCTTCATGCAGAAGCAGCACCTCGATCCCCTCGATGTCGAGTACGGTATTTTGCAGGTGCTCGACCTCTTCATCTTCTCGCAGCAGAACCTCGAATTCGGCGCCGCGATCCAGCGCGCCATCAACGACTGGCAGCTCGCCTTCTGGTCCGATCGCGATCCGCGCTTGAAAGCCTCGATCCTCGCCGGCCAGGACGACACGGCGCTCGCGATCGCCGAGATCGAACGCTGCGCCAAGACCGGCCGCTATGTGCAGATCAACGTCTGCCCGCGCGCCAACGAACCGCTGGGACGGCGCCGCTATTGGCTGATCTATGAGCGCGCGCAGGAGCTCGGTCTGCCGCTCGGCATCCACGTCGGCGGCTATGGCGGGCACGCGCCGACCGGCGGCGGCTGGCCGTCTTATTATGCCGAGGAGCACCAGAGCAACGCGCATACGATGGCATCGATGCTCTGCAGCCTCGTGCTGGAAGGCATCCCTGAGCGTTTCCCCAACCTGAAGATCGTATTTATCGAAGGCGGCTTCGGCTGGATCCCGCCGGCCATGTGGCGGATGGATCGGCATTTCGAGGCCTTCCGCAGCGAGGTGCCGCATCTGAAGCGCAAGCCGTCGGAATATGTGAAGGAGCATTTCTGGTTCACGACGCAGCCGATCGACGAGCCGGACGAGGCAAAACATTTGCGCTCGCTGATCGATTGGGTCGGCGTCGATCGCCTGCTGTTCTCGTCGGATTACCCGCATTGGGACTTCGACGATCCGCGCTTCGCGTTCAGGACGCCGCTGTCGGAGGTCGAGCGCCAGAAGATTTTCTCGAGCAATGCGCGCGGGGTGTACAAACTATAGCAGTAGTGTTTTCAAGCGAACTGGATACCGGTTCGCGTGAAGAAAACGCGTCAACGAAAGAATATGCGAAGCATGACCCGGCACATCGTCGCCCGCACGTCAGACATCCCGCCCGGCGGCAACAAGGTCTTTGGCGTCGAAGGCCGCGACATCGTCGTGTTCCACGTCAACGGCGAGTTCTTTGCGCTGCTCAATCGCTGTCCGCACGCTGGTGCGCCGCTGGAGAAGGCGGCGTGCGTGGCGCGGTTGACCTCGCCGGAGCCCGGTGTCTATCAGCGCTCGCGCGTCGGCGAGCTGCTGCGCTGCGCCTGGCACGGCTGGGAATTCGACATGCGCAACGGGCAATCCTACTTCGATCCGAAGCGCGTCAAGATCCGCTCCTATCCGGTTGCGATCGAAAGCGGCGAAGAGCTTACGCAAGAACTTGCCAAAGGTCTTGAAGACCTCGAGAAGGGCCCTTACGTGGCCGAGACGTTCGCGGTTCATGTCGAGGACAGCTACGTCATCATCGAGACCTGAGCCGCCGCAACATTTTTCTCTTTTCATCCCACCCGAAGGAAGAAGCATCCTATGACGCACGCCATCCGTTTTCACAAGACCGGCGGTCCCGAGGTTCTGGTCTGGGAGGAAGTCCAGGTCGGCAAGCCCGGACCGGGCGAGGCGCGCATCCGCCACACCGCCGTCGGTTTGAACTTTGTCGACATCTACAACCGCTCGGGGGTCTATCCCCAACAACTGCCGAGCGGGCTCGGCAGCGAGGGCGCCGGCGTGGTCGAGGAAGTCGGCAGCGGCGTCACCGATCTGAAGCCCGGTGATCGCGTGGCCTATGGCGCTTCGCCGCTCGGCGCCTATTCCGAGGCGCGGCTGATTCCGGCCGATCGGTTGCTGAAGCTGCCCGATGGCATCGATGACAAGACCGCGGCCGCGATGATGCTGAAGGGCCTGACCACGCAATACCTGATCCGCCAGACCTATCGCGTCAAATCCGGCGATACCATCCTGCTGCATGCCGCCGCCGGCGGCGTCGGCCTGATCCTCGGCCAGTGGGCCAAGCATCTCGGCGCCACCGTGATCGGCACCGTCGGCAGCGAGGAGAAGGCGAAGCTCGCGCAAGCCCATGGTTGCGCGCATACGATCATTTACACCAAGGAGGATTTCGTAAAACGCGTCGACGAAATCACCGGCGGCGCCAAGGTGCCGGTGGTTTATGATTCCGTCGGCAAGGACACGTTCCTGAAATCGCTCGATTGTCTTGCGCCGCTCGGCGTCGCCGCGCTGTTCGGCGCGGCCTCCGGCCCGGTCGAACCGCTCAACCTCGGCCTGCTGGCTGCGAAGGGATCGCTCTACGTCACCCGCCCGACGCTGTTCACCTACGCCGCCAAGCGCGAGAATCTCGTGGCGATGGCAAACGAACTGTTCGAAGTCGTGAAATCAGGCGCGGTCAAGATCGAGGTGCGCCAGACCTATCCGCTGAAAGACGCGGCCAAGGCTCATGCTGACCTCGCCGCGCGCAAGACCACGGGGTCGACGGTTCTGACGGTGTGAGGAGCGCGTAGGGTGGGCAAAGGCGCGCAAGCGCCGTGCCCGTTTTCCGTCATGGCCGGGCTTGACCCGGCCATCCACGTCTTTCTTGCTTGAGTGCAGCAAAGACGTGGATGCCCGGCACAAGGCCGGGCATGACAGCGTTCCTTATGGCTGCTGCGCTTCGCTCGCAGCGCATTCGATAAAAATTTACTAAAATCCGGCTCCACCTCCGCACCGCCCTTCAACGCCTCCTGTGTATCTCTGGCTTACGAGAAACTCAGGGGGCTGAGATGGCGGATGTCTGGATAGTCGGCGGCTTGATGGCGGGGGCGTTCGTGTCGCCGTTGTATTTCCTCGTGATGCGGTGGCTCACCAGATCGCAGCGCGCCACTTTCTTTGCCCTGATCGGCGCGCTGCTGCTGGCGATTTCGGTCCAGATCTACAACAGCTCGATCGCGGGCCATGATTTGCCGCTGGCTGATATCCTGGCGAAGTTGTCGTTTCTGGCGCTGACGATGGGCTGGTTCGTGTGCGGCCTGTTCCATGCGCTTGCCTCCCTTGGACTTGCGTGGGCGCCGCAGGCGATGCCGGCTGAATTGCGAGGCTAGAGCGTTTTCGAGCGAAGTGGATACCGGTTCGCGTCAAGAAAACGCGTCAAACTAGGAATCTAGAGCCCCGTTCCGATTTGATCGGAACGGATATGGCTCTAGGTCAATCCCTTCACCATCGCCCGCACGATCACCGCGATCTCCGCGCGCAGCGCCTCGACCGGCACCGCGATCAGCTTCTGTTCGAGGCCGAGCAGCACCATGCCGTGCACGGCGGAGAAAAGACTGCGCGCCGTGACGCCGAGTTCTGCGGCCGATCGCGACGGCAGCAGTGCCGCGAGCGGCTGGAAGATGTGACGAAACAGATCCATCTGCTCGCTGACGGCCCACTCCGGAATAGGTTTGCCCGGCGTCATGCGGTGTTCGAACAGCGCGCGCCAGAGTTCGAGATTTTCGGCGGCGAAATCGCAATAGGCGACCGCAATGCGCACCAGCGACTCGGTCGGCGAGGGGGGACCCGCGCTTTCGGCCTCGCTCAGCGCGGCATCGAGCCGCCGCAGCGTGCGCGATCCCACCAGCAGGACCAGTTCGTCCATATCGTCGACCAGATTGTAGACCGCCCCATTGGCACAGCCGATTTCCCGCGCCAGTTCCCGCGTCTTCAGGGCCCCCAAACCGCCCGCGGAAATGCTCCTTTCCGCCGCCAGGATCAAATCTTCGCGTAATTTAGCTCGTCTTTCCAGTGCCTTAGACATTTCTCTCATCTTTCTTGAGCGATGCTCAAAATAGTTCTTGAGCAATGCTCAAGATGTGCTACAACTGATTCATGAGCACTGCTCATAACACAGGGAGCTGCAAATGTTCAAAACTGTTTTGACGCTTTTCCGGGGCAGCGTGGCTGCGGCGGGAGAAGAACTGGAAGACCGCTCGGCACTTCTGATCCTCGACCAGCAGATGCGCGACGCCGCTGCGGCCGTCGAGCGCTCCAAGCGGACACTGGCGCTGGCGATCGCCGGCGATCAGCAGGAGGGCCGCCGGCTCGACGCCACCAACACCCGGATCGCCGATCTCGAAGTGCGGACCACCGCGGCGCTTGATGCCGGCCGGGAAGATCTCGCCCGCGAGGCCGCGCAAGCCATCGCCAATCTCGAAGCCGACCGCGACGCCGCCATGACCGCACGCACGCTGTTCGCGTCCGAAATCACGCGGATGAAGCGCCAGGTCGCCGGTGCGGAGTCCCGGATCACAGAGCTCGATCGTGGCCGCCGCATCGCCCGTGCTTCGGAAGCGGTTCGCGCCATGCGCCGCGGCGGGGTGGAGGCGACGCGCCCTTACGAATCCACGCTGCCGGAAGCGGAGCGGACCCTGAAGCGTCTGCGCGAACGGCAGATGGAAGCCCAGGCCGCCGACGAAGCCCTGATCGAACTCGACGCCGCCTCAGGACCTTTGGCGACCGCCGAAAAGCTCGCCGAACAGGGCTTTGGCCCGCGACTGAAAACGACCGCTGACGACGTGCTCGCGCGGCTGAACGCCAAGCGCACGCAAACGACCTGAACTTACTTTGTGAACCGACCCTTTGATTAACATCCAACCTCAATCGTCCACACACAGGAGATTATCATGAACCAGAATGTCCAACCCCACAGCAATGCCTGGGTCACCTTCACCTATGTTTCGTTCGCCGCCTCCGTCTTCATGGTCGCCGTCGGCCTGTTCTACCTGCCGATCGATCTCTGGATGAAGGGCTATCTCACGATGGGCATCATCATGATGGTCCAGTGCTGCGTCACCCTGACCAAGACCGTCCGTGACATGCACGAAAGCGGCAAGCTGGTGAACCGCATCGAAGATGCGAAAGCCGAGCGCCTGCTGATGGAAGTTTCGAAGGCCGCGTAAACCTGTGGCGCGTGCTGGCGAAGGCGGGCGGCGGGTGTTTCGACATCCGCCGTCCGTTTCTCCGGGGCGCGCTCCGGCCCATCACCGATCGCGTTAAAGCGCCATCCCGCGCGAACTCCAATTTACCTGGCAAGAGAAAGGCGAGGACGATGCATATGTCTTCCGAAAATCCTCTCGATGATGAATTTGGCGGCGTACCGGCATGGGGTCCGCCCTCGCTGCGACGGGCGCTCGTATTCCTGTTGCTGGGCCCGATCCTCGGCGTTCTCGTCGCCCTGTCACCCGACGTTGCGAGCGGAGGACTCAACGCCTGGCTCGTGCTCATCGCCAAGCAGGTGTTTGTCGTCGCGCTGCTGGTATCGGCAATCACCGGGCTCGTCGACGGCATCCTGTCCCGCACCTTGTCGATCTTCTTGCGGGCGCCCCTGATCGCAATCGTCGGCGCGATGTCGGCCATTGGCCTGCCGGCCGCTTTGCTCGGACCGCTGCCGCAGGAGATGTCGATGTCGCTTGCGATCGGCGGCGCATTCTGCATGGGCGTGTGCTCAGTGCTGTCGCACGAATATGGCCGTACCAACACTTGAAAGCCGGCATCCGCTTCTCCGGGGCGCGCCGCTTCATCAACGGTCGCGTCAAGCGTCCACCACGCGCCAATGGGCGAAGTTATGTTAAAAGACGAAAACAGGGCCAACGGCAATGCACGCATCTTCTGAAAACCCTCCCGAAAATGATGCCGACCGCGGATCGCTCTTTACGGATTTGCCCTGGCTGCGACGCACGCTGGTGTTCGGGTTGCTGGGTCCGTTGCTCGGCGTCTTCGAACTGTTGGCATCCGAGGCCGTGCTCGGCGGATTAGGTTACCTGCTTTCCGTCATCATGGGGGTGGTGTTTGTCTTCGGCCTGCTTGCATCCATCGTCACCGGGATCATGGATGGCAGGCTGTCCCGCATTTTGCCGATTGCCTGGCGGGCGCCGCTGGCGGCGCTGTCGGGCGCGCTGCTCGCCATCGGCCCGCCGGCCGTCTTGCTTGGGCCGATGCCGCTGGATTCTTCGATAGCGGTCGGGGCTGTCGGCGCACTCAATATGGCCGTGTGCTCGCTGCTGTCGCATGATTTTGGCCGCAGCCGTCCGTCATGAAGGACTGACTTCAAGAATCGAACGCTGGTGTTCCTGCTGCTGGGTCCGTTATCGGTCGTTCTCACGACCTGGGTCGCGGTTGGAATGCCCTTTGAAAGCTTCGTCCTCTTCTTCGCGGTGCTGTTGTTTCTCATCACCTTTCCGGTATCGGCGATCGTGGGCGTCCTTGACGGGCAACTGGCCCGCGCGGTCCCGCTTCTGCTGAGGGTGCCCCTGACGGCGCTGGTCGGCGCGACGGCGGCCATGGTGCTGCCGCGCGCCGTGCTTGGACCGATGCCGCAGGACATGTCGGTGCAGTTCGGCCTCGGCGGCGCACTCAGCATGGGCCTGTGTTCGTTGCTTGCGCACGACTATAACGCCCACAAAACCCGGCCCGGCGACATCAGCGGTTCCCGGTCGTGAATTATTTCACATCGCCGCTCAATGATCGTTTACCCTTGCTCAACCTGAGGGTGCCTTAATCATACCTCCTTAACCGGCGCGGGCGCAGAAGTCGCTGGCGGAAGTTCCGCAACGGGATTCACGTCACCGGTCCGGACCGGCCCTTCACTTCAGCCGCATCAGCAGGATGGCGCCATGAACCAGAATGTCCAGCACCACAGCAACGCGTGGGTCACCTTCACCTATGTCTCGTTCGCGGCCTCGGCCTTCATGGTCGCCGTCGGCGTCTACTTCCTGCCCGTCGATCTCTGGATCAAGGGCTATCTCACGATGGGCATCCTGATGCTCGTGCAGTGCTGCGTCACCCTGACCAAGACCGTGCGCGACATGCATGAAAGCGACCGGATGGTGAACCGTCTCGAAGACGCCAAGGCGGAGCGGCTGCTGATGGAAGTTTCCAAATCCACGTAATCAGTCCACGTTACCTGAGCGCCGTGGCTGGCGAAGGCAGACGGCGGGTGCTTCGGCATCCGCCGTTTGTCTGTCCGGCACGATGTCTGCCTTGATCTTTGCCTTGCGGATTGTTTGACGTCGCCAACACATCGTTTACCCTCTCGCCACCGCAACGTGCCGCACTCATGGCTCCTTAACGGGCCCGGCGCACAAATCCGGATCGGGTGCGGGCAGGTGGCATGGCGTCTTTCTGGAGCGGCAATTCGGCGATCCGTCATGGTTTTGGGCAGGTCCGCGCTGTCGCCGGACGTCTGCCCGGCTACGTAGCGTTTTGGCTAAAAGCGTTCTCGCAGGAAACCATCGATCTCACCTTGCGCACCCACACCGGCCTGCAGACGCGGATCGTCGAAAGCCCGGGCCTGTCGCTGCCGCAGCAAGACCTCGACGCACTGGTCGCGGATTTGCGCACCGTCGCCGGCAAGACCCTGCCGGCCGGCAGCCTCACCTACGGCATCTTCTCCGGCGAGCGCGAACGCCTGTCGCGCGCCATCGTCACGCTGATCCGTGAAGAAGCCACCGGCCGCCCGATCGCCTTCAACGCGCTGTCGGTGATGTCCGTCGAGCTCGACGGCGAGGAGCAGGAGGTCACCCACCTCGGCCTCGTGATGGTCGATCCTGACGTGCAGGGGCAGGGGCTGTCCTGGGTGCTCTACGGCCTGACCACGCTGGTGCTGTTCGCCCGCGACGGTTTTCGTCCCAAATGGATATCGAACGTCACGCAGGTGCCTTCCGTGTTCGGCATGGTCTGCGACACGTTTTCGGATGTCTACCCCTCGGCCGATGCCGGCGCACGGCAGAGCTTTGCCCATCTGCAACTGGCGCGCGGCATCATGCGGCACCATCGCGCGGTGTTCGGCGTCGGCGACGAGGCCGGGTTCGACGAGGGGCGCTTCGTCATCACCGACGCCTATACCGGCGGGTCGGACGCGCTGAAGAAAACCTGGAACGTCGCGCCAAAGCATCGCGACGAGCGATACAACGCGTTCTGCCTGCGCGAACTCGACTACGCCAGGGGCGACGACGTGCTGCAGCTCGGCCGCGTCGATCTCGCCGGCGCGCGGCGCTATCTGCAGCGCGAGGTGCCGGCCGGCTCGATGCCGGCGCTGCTGGCGGCCTCCGCCGTGCTGGCGCTGCAACGGCTGGTGCTGCCGCTGCTGCACTGGATGGACGATACGCGCGCCTTCGGTACCTTGCGGCCGCGAGGGAGCGGCCGATGAGCCCGATGTCATCAGGCGTGATCGCCGATTCCATCGTCAATCTCTGCGGCGCGCTCGGGCTTTGCGTCGCGATGTTCGCGCTGTACCGGCGCGATCCCCGAAGCCCGCTAACCCTGCGCCTGCTCTTGCTGCTCGGCGTCGTCGCGCTGCTGTTCTTCGCGCGCGGCGTGGCGTGGTGGACTGGCAGCGCGCTGCTCGACCGGCTGTCGCTGATTCCGGCAGCGCTGCTGCCGCTCGGCGCGCTCATTGTCACCGAAGGTATTTTGCGGCGTCATGCGCCGCGTGCGGCCAAGATCGCGGCATTGGCGGGCGCCGTCGTGATCGGCCTCGGCGGCGTGTTCGGGCTGGAGAACTACACGAGGCCTTATGCGATCGCGCTGGCGATATTCCAGCTTGCGGGATTTGTCGTTTGCGCGTGGCTGTTGGCGACGCGGGACCGTACCTCGCTGCTGGCCTCCGAAAACCGCAGCATCGGCCGGCTCGCGGCCGGCGCGCTGATCGTGATCCCCTTCATCGTCACGGATTATCAGGCGCTGGCGCCTGATATGCCGGTCCGGCTTGGCGCGCTCGGCGCGCTATTGGTCGTCACCGCCGTCCTGATCGCAGGTGGCGGCACCGAAACGCGGCGTCAGGGTATCCTGATGACGGCGCTGCGGCTGGTGAGTTCCGCTTTGCTTGGTGCGGCAGCCGCCTGCGTGTCGCCGGATGTCGATGCCGCGCAAATCATGCGCTTCTGCGCGATCGCGATTGCGGGCGTGCTGACCATCGGCCTGATGACCGACACCTTGCGTGCGCTGTTCGAAGCCCAAGTGCCGGGCGTTTTGAATTCTGTCGCCGCGTCCGCAGCCGGTACCCGCGACGAATTGATCGCGGAACTGGCTCGCCATCCGATGTTCGAAAGTGCCCGGCGCTACCGCGAAAGCGATCTTGCCGCCTACGATCCGCCATTGTTGCGGAACCTGCTCTCAACGCGCCGGGTGTTGCGCCGTCCCGAAGCGCCATGGGGCCTTGCCGCGACGGATCTCGCGGTCGAACGGTTGATGTCGCTGATGAAGGCCGGCAATGCCACGCATGTGATTATTTTGTCGCATGAACCGGTCGACCTGCTGGTGCTGGCCGTTCCCGTCATTTCCGCCGATCCCGCCACCGAAACCGCGCTCGCGCTGGTGCGGCGCATCCTCGCATTGACGCCGGAAGCGGCGTGACGGCCGACATCTAAATGTGTTAGGTGCCTGACAGACATGATCCGGAAAAGTGGTTACCGGTTTTCCGAGGAGATCATGCTCACAATCTACAATCCAACGTGCGCGGCAAGCGTTCTTCATGACAGGTGCGGCTGATGGACAAGCAAGCGATGCGCGAGGAGGCCGAGCGCCTGATCCGCGAGACCATGGAAAAGAGAAACCTGACCATCAAGCAGGGCAATACGCGGATCGAGACAACTTGCGGGAAATGCGGCGCGCCAAACCGTCTGCAGGCCGAAAAGGGCGCCACCCGCGTCAAATTCGCCTGCAAGCAATGCGGCCACAAGCAAGAGACGCTTTGAAAACCGTCGTCCTTCTCTGACAACGCGAACGGCCCGCCGGACAATCGGCAGGCCGCTCCGACTAATGCATGGCGCGTTCGCTCGCCTTGCTCAGAACAGGCCCGGCAGCAGCATGGCGACCCGTTCGCGATATTTGCGGTATTCGTAGCCGAAGAACGCGACCAGGTCGCGCTCTTCCAGCCAGATGCCGACGAAGATGTAGGCCGTCGTCACGGACGCGAACAGCAAATGCCCCAGCGTCATGACAGGCGTTGACCAGAAGGCGATGATAAAGCCGAGATAGATCGGATGCCGGATCAGGCTGTACAGCCCCGGCGTCCTGAACGCGATGGGCGCGGTCATGCGTCCGGCGAAATGCGCCACCACCTGCGTCAATCCGAACAGCTCGAAATGGCTGATCAGGAAGGTGCTGTAGAGCACGATCAGCCAGCCCATGAAGCCAATCGCGGTCACGACGCCGGCGAACACCGGCCCTTCGATGTTCCAGACCACCGCCGGCATCGGCTGCCATTGCCAGAACAGCAGGATCAGGCTGAGGCTGGCGAGCAGGACATAGGTGGAGCGCTCGATCGCCGGTGAGGCGAAGCGCGCGAACAGTCTTTTGAAGCCCTGCCGCGCCATCCCGCTGTGCTGCACGGCGAAGATCGACATCAGCACCAGGTTAATCAGCAACGCCGTCGACAGCGAAGAGGTCGGGCCGGTGTTGATGGTCTTGGGGACGACCAGTCGCGAGACGAAGCCGACCGCGTACAGGAAAGTGCCGAGGAAAATCAGATAGGCGAGGCCGCCGTAACAGAGGGCGAGCATTCTCATCGCAAAGGAAGGGATGGCGGCAGGCGTACTTGTTTGCATCGTAATCGACATCTTCAGTCTCCTTTGAAATATGCAGTTGCTCGGAAATCTCTTCGTTCAAGCCGGTTCAGGCGGCGCGCTTGCGCTGCCTCGCTGCTGCCAGGACCTGGTCGATCGGGCCGCAGTAGATCCGCGTCTTGTCCAGCCGGCGTTGATCGAGCTTTCGCTGCGCGATTGACGCGGCCTCTCGCTCATGGTGGGCGATCGCGGCGGCCACCTGGCCATTGAGGAATCGCCTCAGGCGCGCAGCCAGGACGAGGATCTTCCTCAGCAGGGTTGGCGTCGTCGTGGACTGGAACGGCGCAAGCGCCCACATTGCATGATGCTGGCCGCGTTGCCGTGCGGCAACGGGCCGTCTGGCGGAATATCCGTAAGCGTGGAAATCAGATGAGCCGATCATGTGTCGTCTCCGGTTGTATGATCCTTGACCCGTCTGTAAATTGAGATGCGCCCTCACGCTTGGCGGACTCCTTCAGGAGACGTTGGTTTTTCCTCCGCCAGAGGTTGATTTCGATCTGCAATGCCTGGGATTGTGGCGTGGCCTCCGCTGAGGTGGTAATGAAATACCGATTTTCCAATTTCGAGATCGACCTTGGCCAACACGAGCTGCGCCGCGAGGGCGTGTCCGTCCACATCGAGCCCCAGGTCTTCGATGTCATTGTTCACCTGGTGCGCAACCATGACCGGGTTGTCAGCAAGGATGAGTTGATCGACACGGTCTGGAATGGCCGGGTGATCTCGGAAGCCGCGTTCTCCAGCCGCATCAATGGCGCCAGACGCGTGCTTGGCGACAACGGAACGGATCAGCTTTTCATCAGGACGTTGCACCGGCGCGGCTTCCGGTTCGTCGGCGATGTTCAGGCGGTCGCAGCGTCGGATGCCGATGCGGTCAGGCTTGCGCCTGACGATACCGCGTCGGCGGGTGTCGCTGCCGCGCGGGTCTCGATTGCCACCGACGTGTCTCATCTCGACGATGTCGTCTCGGAAGCCGTGAAGGCGGAAGCCATCGCGCGATCGTCGATCGCGGTGCTGCCGTTTGAGAACATGTCGAATGACCCGGAGAACGACTATTTCAGCTACGGCCTGACCGAAGACATCATCCGCCTGCTGGCGCGCAATCGCTGGCTTTCCGTGATCTCGCGCCACTCGACGGTGGGATTCGGGGGGCGCGTGGTCGATGCGCGTGAGGTCGGTGCCCAGCTCGGCGTGAGTTATGTGATGTCCGGCAGCGTTCGCAAGAGTCGCGACGCGGTGAGGATCACGGCGGAACTGGCCCGGGCTGCGGACGGAAAACAGCTTTGGTCCGACAAATACGACCTTCAGCTCGAGAATATCTTCGACATCCAGGAGGAGATGGCACGGCAGATCGCGGCCACGATCGAACCGGAGCTGTCGAAGGTGGAGCAGCAGCTGGCTGCCCGCAAGGCGCCGGAAAGCCTGGATGCCTGGGATTGCTACCAGCGCGGCCTATGGAATCTATGGCGATTTACCACACCGGGGTTTGACCAGGCGGAGGCCTATTTCAGGCGCGCGATCGAAGCCGATCCGGATTTTGCCCGCGGCCATGGCGCGCTCGCCTACGTCAACGTTCAGCGCTCGCTGTATGACGAGCCCAGGGATCGCCCGGCGCGGCTGGAGACGGCGTTGCGCCAGGCGCGTGTCTCCGTGGCGCTCGACGACCTCGATTGTTTCTGTCACTGCGCCCTCGGCCGTGCGCTGTGCCTGACCCGTCAGAATGATGAAGCGCTGGCGGCGATCGACCTGTCGCTGGAACTCAATCCAAGCTTTGCGCAAGGGTATTTTGCGCAAGGGTTCAATCTGTTGTGGTACGGGCGGGAGATCGAAGCGGAAACGCTGCTCGATCGAGCGACCATGCTCAGTCCGCGCGACAGCCATCTATGGAGTTTCCACCACGTGCGCTCCTGGGCGCATTTCTCGCTCGGTGAGTACGACATCGCCGTCGAGTTTGCCCGCAGGGCAACCCGGCAGCCCAATGTCCCGTATCGGGCGTTTGCAACCCTGGCAGCCTCGCTCGGCCGTCTCGGCGAAAAGGCGCAGGCCGAAGCCGTGGCCGCTGAACTGCTGCAACGCAAGCCGGGCTACAAAACGGATACCGCGCGGCACGAGCTCTTCTTCTGCAATGATCAGGGCTTCATCGACCGGTTCGTCGCGGGCCTGCGCGTCGCCGGCATAACCGGCGGCTAGGAAAGCGGCTATTTCACCCGCAGCCGAAGTGGTATGACCTGCTTGTCGGAGCAGGTCATGGTGCCGTTGTAGCCATCGGACAATGGTCCGCTGGCCGTGCATTCGGTGCCCGGCATCGACAATGTCGCGTTCAATTGGGACGAAGCCGAAATCTGCAGGCGCATTTCGCCCTTTTTCTCCACCGGGCCGTCCTGCGTGCACAGGCCGATATGCTTCAGCACGAGCGGGCCACGGTAGTCCCTGATGCGCCCGGATGCCGTTTCCGTGACGGTGGCAGTCACTTCCCATTCCCCGAGAAAGCCGGAAGTGCCACTCACCTCGAGCGCGCGCGCCGGTGCCAGCGTCACCATGACGCCCAGCATGACCGCCAGACCGAATGCTTTCACAACCTGCTCCCGTGCGAGTTGGCTGTCACTCATATCACGACTTTCGCATGTCGTCATTCCGGGGCGCGCGGTAGCGCGAGCCCCGGAATGACAGCTCGATTCGGATATCCGCGTCATTGCGAGCGGAGCGAAGCAATCCATGGCGCGCCCAGCCGAGGAATGGATTGCTGCGCGCGCAATGACGGTTAAGTGCGACAAAACAACCCGACGGGCAAATCAGTTCTGATTTACGGAATTCGTGTCAAGTAGAAAATTTCTGTAAATCAAAAATATTTCTGTTGTCGGCCGACCCAAATCAGTGCGCATCTATCGCCATCCCGTCCTACTCAGAAGGGCGTCGGCCGTCGTCACGGACGTTGGACGGGTTGCGATGGACGCTGGTTTGCGCTGAGACGATGGCGTGTACTAAGCGTACGGCAAAACCGTGTGGTCCTGGCGCCCGTTGCAG
>NZ_JAFCLS010000073.1 GCF_018131075.1 Bradyrhizobium sp. JYMT SZCCT0428
TGCGCAATGGCTTTACGGCTTATGACGCGCTCTCCCCGGTGAGACGGCCTCTATTGCCACCGTCGCCCCTCGGAAGCATTGGCTCCCGAAAGACTTGACGCCGTTACGGGCGCCAGGACCACACGCTTTCACCGTACGCTTCAGCCGCGACCGTCAATCGCAACCTCAGCGTCCACCGCAACCCGCCCCTCGTCATGACGACGGCCGACGCCCCTCTGAGTGGGACGGGATAACGCAGACTCGTAGAGATGATTTGCCCGACGGCGAAAGCGAAATATTTTTTATTTCGGGGCTTGACATAATTTCCGTAAATCAGAAGTGATTTGCCCGTCGGGCAAAGTGGGTAGTCGAAAGTCTACCGATAGGAACCGATATTCGATACGATTTGAATTAAGCTTCTCATTGCGGACATTCCGATCGCGGATTTTGTGTCGCTGCGGGACGCTGAGGACTGGGTCAATTGGAAACAGGGGCTTCCCAGGTTGAACCCATATGCCCAATAGCGCGTCAAACGATGCGGGAATTCACACCAAGCGAAGCCCATAGGCCTTGGGTCTGGTGTGAGCTGAGCAAGAGAGTGCCTGGTGCAGAACGAGGCGGAGGACGATGATGCCGAACTGGTTGGGACCCCTGCTGGCGTTGTGCGCGCTGGTGGGATTTATCGCCTTCGCCGTTCGTCAGGGGGCGAAGGTGAAGCCGAATGCAGACGGTAATCCCGACAACTCGATTGGCGGCCCTGGCGGGGATACATAGCGCCGCGGCTCAGACGGTCATTCTTGAGCAACTCGTAGGATGGGTGGAGCGATAGCGATACCCATCAATTCCGGTTTGCGCTGGTGCGATGGGTTTCGCGGAGTTTATCATCGGGCGCGCATTCGCGCGACCCGGTGGCTCTACCCATCCTACGCACTGCAACGACGCCACACAAAATCGATCACGCTGTGCGCGGCCTCGCCAGAAAACGCGCGATGGCGCGGCCGAGGTCGGCGCTGTCGAGGGGCTGCTCGAGCGAAGCCTTGGCCGCCGTGACCAACGGTTCGGGAGCGCTGTTCTGACCGGCTTTTTCGCAACAGACATGCGCAAAGGCCGTGGTGAATTCGGGATGCGGCTGCACCGATAGCGTTACGCCGTTGGCATAGAGAAGGCCGGCGTGCGGGGTGAACGCCGAATGGAATATCGTTGTTGCCCCAGTGGGCGGCGCGATGACCTGGTCTTGATGCGAGGCGGGAATTGCGATTCTATCGCCGTCGATCACGCCGTTGCCGGGCACGACGTCATAGACGTGACGTCCGATGCCCCAGCCCTTTTCCGATTTGCGCACCGTTCCGCCGAGCGCCTGCGCGATCAATTGATGGCCGAAGCAGATTCCGGCCATTGGAATTCTCGCCGCATACGCCGCGCGTACAAAGCGCTCGAGCGGTGCGATCCAGTCGAGATCGTCGTAGACGCCGGCTGGCGATCCCGTGAGCAGAATGGCTTCGAGGCCGGCGGAATCGGGCAGCGCTTCGCCGTCAGCAAGCCGGACCGTCGCAAAGCTCGCCGAGGCATCCGCCTCGCCAAGCAGCCGTTCGAACATCTGGGGGAAGGAGCCGTGCCGCGCGCGATTGGCAGGCGAAATGACGCCGGTTTCGATGATCGTTATTTTCGGCATGAAAGTTTTCCAAGGCACCACAACAGGGCACCACAACATAAAAGGACCTCAGCTCCTTGGGGAAAGAGCTGAGGCCCGACGCGGCTTCTTGGGGTTCGCGGCCAGGTTTTGGTCAGGGGGGCGATGTCCGGCCGCGTTTGAAAACGATGTCGAGATTTCGGGGTCTCCGCAACAGACATCCTGGAACGATACCGCTTCTTTGGGGGTAGTCCGAATTGGCTTTCCCATCACACGCTTCAGCGCTTGACCAGGCAAAAATAAGGTTAATGCTTAGAGTGGGTTGCCACCGGAGCCGTGCACAGCGCGGCCCGGTGATAAACTCCGCATAACCCACCGCTGTTCGTATTCGCGTCGGCGGTGGGTTATGGCTTCCGCCTTCTCCTTGCGAGCGACCGCGGACAAGTCACCTGACCCACCCCACGCAGTTACGCAGCCGCCGTCAGCCGACGACGACTTCGCTGATCTGCATGACGGGGGCGATGTCGGTGTAGTTCTTGATGTCGCCCATGATCTCCTTGGCGTGGGGCCCGAAGCCGGCCTGGAAGGCCTCGACCGAGTCGGCGAAGATGTGGCACATCCCGACATAGGTCGCGGGCGCACCGGGGGCGCCGCCGCCCAGACCCTTGTCCACCGTGTAGGATTTGCAGGCATCGCCCATGCGCGCCTTGACGAGCGGCATGTGTTTGTCGCGGTAATAATCGTGGTCGAAGCGCGCCCCCGGCGTGTTTGGATACATTACGCTTACCTTGATCATGGCGTGCTCCTCGTTTGATATTTGCCGGTTGATTTCCGGCACGGAGCCAAACTGTGCGTCAGTTTTGCCGATCCCGCAACTCCGAAACGCGAACTTACAATTGTGTCGGCCGCCAATTACCCCGGGGCGAAAATTTCGAGTATTGTGCGAGCAGCCGGAGGAACAGCGATGCAATTGCGGGTTTTTGGGCGCACGGGAATGCAGCTCTCGGTGCTGGGCTTTGGGTGCGGCGCCGTCGGCGGCGTGATGGTGCGTGGCGATCCGGCCGACCAGGAGCGCGCCGTCGCGCGGGCGCTCGATGTCGGCGTGAATTATTTCGACACCGCGGTGCTGTATGGCGACGGTGAATCGGAAAGGAGCCTTGGCCGTGTTATGCAAAAGCTGAAACCGGCCAATGCGATCGTCGGCACCAAGGTCCGAATACCGCCCGATGCGTTCGGCCGCATTGCCGATGCCGTCACGACGTCGCTCGAGGGCAGTCTGGCGCGGCTTGGTCTTGATCACGTCGACATCTTTCACCTGCACAATCCGATTAGCGTTTCCGGCGGCGGATCGGCGCTGAGCGCGCGGCAGGTGCTGGACGAGGTGGTGCCGGCGTTCGAGCGGCTGCGTCAGCAGGGCAAGATTCGATATTTGGGGATTTCGGCGGTCGGCGACACCGCGGCGCTGCATCAGGTGATCGATGCCGGCGTCTTCGACAGTGCGCAGATCGTCTACAACATGCTCAATCCATCCGCGGCCGAACAATTGCCGAAAAGCTATCCGGCGCAGGATTATGCAGGGTTGTTCGATCACACACGGGCGGCCGGCGTTGGCGTCGTCGGCATCCGCGTGCTGGCGGGCGGCGCCCTGTCGGGCTCGGCCGCGCGGCATCCGACTGCAAGCCCGGCGCCCGAGCCGATCGGCTCCGCCATGAGCTACGATGCCGATGTCGAGCGCGCCCGCCGTCTGATGCCGCTGGTGGAGGAGGGGTTTGCTTCCAGCCTGACCGAAGCCGCGACGCGGTTTGCGCTGTCGCATCCGGCTGTTGGCACCATCCTGGTCGGCATGGCGACGCCGCAGGAGTTCGAGGGCGCTTTTGCCGCGGTCGAAAAAGGTCCATTGCCGCAGGCGGCGCTCGACCGGCTGGCAGCCCTGCGGCAGGCGTTCTCCGGCGAGGCGCGGTGACTGGGTGTGTTGGTGAAGGTGAGTCAGTTTTTCGTCATGGCCGGGCTTGTCCCGGCCATCCACGTCTTTCTTCGGCCGCTGCAGTTAAGACGTGGATGCCCGGGACAAGCCCGGGCATGACGAACTGGATGGTAAAGTCTCGTTTTTGAGTAGGAATCGAGGATGGTCGCCAGCGCCACCTATGCCGAATTCCTGCGCGAGCAGATGGCGCCGCTCGGCCGCGTCACCATGCGGAGGATGTTCGGCAAGACCGGCGTGTTCTGCGACGGCGTGATGCTTGCCATGGTGACTGATAACACGCTGTATTTCCGGGTTGATGACCAGAACCGTGAGCTCTTCAAGGAAGCCGAGGCGTTTCCGCCGCTCAACTATGCCAAGAAGGGCGCCATGATCGACCTCTCATTCTGGCGCGTGCCGGAGCGGCTGTTCGACGAACCCGATGAGCTGATCATTTGGGCGCAAGCTGCGCTGGCGGCGGCGCACCGGGTTGCGGCGAAACGGGGGCGGAGCGATTCACCGGCCCGGGCTGGAAATCAGCGGCGGCGCGGTTGAACCGGCGGCGAGCGAGCGTTGTACCATGACGGTGTCGGCCCAGCGGCCGTAGCGGTAGGCGACGCCCGGTAGCAGGCCGGCGCGGGCAAAGCCGAACCTTTCGTGCAGCGCGAGCGAGGCCGTGTTGTCGGAATCGATATAGCCGATCATCTGCCGGAACCCGGCCGCGGCGCAGACATCGATCAACTCCTGCAACAGCAGCCGGCCGACGCCGCGTCCCTGATGCTCGCGATGCACATAGATCGAATGCTTGACCGCGTAGCGATAGGCCGGCCGCTTGCGAAACAGCACGACATAAGCGTAGCCCACCACCTCGCCGCCGCAAACAGCCACCAGATGCGGCAGGCGCTGGCTGCGCAGGTTCTTGCGCCGGTCGCGCAGGTCCTCCGGCTCCGGCGTGCCGCTGTCGTCGACGCTTTCCTCGATGCCGCGGCGGATATGATGCCGGTAGATCGCCAGCATCGCCTCGACATCGCCGTCGCGCGAGGGCCGGACCAGCACCGGCTGCTGGCTGGTCATGGCCGGGTCTGTTGTTTCGACGGGCCGGTTCATTCGCAGACCACATAAGTATGCAGCCGGATGCGGCCGGACGGATCGACTTCCTTGTAGACGCCCTGAATCTCGACGTCGAAGCCGGGGAATGTGTTGAAGCAGGTTTCGAACATTTTGAGATAGTCGATCATCGGCTGCGCCCGCTCGGTCAATCGTTCGCCCGGCACGATGGTGGCGATGCCGGGCGGATAGACCACGAACGGCGTCGTGGCAATGCGGCCGGCGATGGCGTCGATCGGCAGATAGTCGACGTCGTTGCGAACCAGATAGCGCGCGGCGTCGCGCGGCGACATCGCGATGTCAGGCAGGTGCTCGGCGAGGAATTGCCCGGCCTGCAGCGTGCTGACACCGGCGTCGCGGAAAAAACGATGCATGTCGGCGCAGAGATCGCGTAAGCGCACGCCGGCATAGCGCTTCGGCCGGCGCTGATGGAATTCGGGAATCACGTCTTCCAGCAGCGCGTTGTCGTCGTGCAGTTTCTTGAAGGCGACGAGGCCGCTGATCAAGGTGCCGGCCTTGCTGGCCTCGACGCCGGGGGTGAGCAGGAACAGCAGCGAGTTGAGGTCGTTCTTTTCCGCCACGATGCGGTTCTCGCGTAAGTATTGCGCGACGACGGGGGCGGGGATGCCGTGCTCGGCATAGCGGCCGGTGGCATGGTCGAAGCCGGGGGTCAGCACCGTCAGCTTGTTCGGGTCGGTCATGGCGAAGCCCGCGGTCAGATCGGGAAAACCGTGCCAGCGGGCGTCCGGCGACAGCTGCCAGTAAACGGGGTCGGTGACCAGCATGTCGGTGGAGATAGTCTCCCAGGCCACATTGTGCACGGCGCCCGCGCGGGAGACGTCCGGGATCGCGACGCGGTCGGGCACGAACGGCTCGAAAAACCAGCGGCGTTCGGGCCGCGCCTCCTTCTCCTCGAATTCGCGGCGGACCGCGCGCATCTTCTTGCGCAGTTCGATGCCGAGCCGGATCGTGTCGTCCCACAGTACCTCGCCGGAGCGGCCCTTCATCATCTGCGCGCCGACATCGAGCGAGGCGAAGATCGGATAGAACGGCGAGGTCGAGGCGTGCTGCATGAAGCTCTCGTTGAAGCGGCGGTGTTCGATGCGGCGCTTCTGGCCGGTGATGTGGCGGTCCTTGATGTGGATCTGCGAGGCCTGCGAGAAACTCGCCAGTTGCTTGTGGGTCGACTGGGTCGCGATGATGCCGGGCGCGTCGGGACCGAGGCCTGACAGCCCCATCGCGAAACGGCCGGCATAGAGCGGATGAAACTTCATGAAGCCGGCCCAGGCCTCGTCGAACAGGATGTAATCGCAGAGATGGCCGATCGCTTTCAGGATCATCTCGGCACTGTGGATGGTGCCGTCATAGGTGCATTGCTCGACGACGGCCACCCGGAAAGGACGCGGCTTGCGCCAGGCTTCCGGGTCCTTGACCAGCGGATGGCTGCGGATGCGTTCGCGCAAGCTCGTCTCGTCGATCGCGTCCCAGCGCATCGGGCCGATCAGGCCCCAGGCGTTGCGGACCGTGGGGATGTAAACCGGAATGCCGCCGGCCATCATCAGTGCGCCATGATGGGCCGCCTTGTGGTTGTTGCGGTCGAACAGCACGAGGTCGCCGTCGGTGACCAGCGCGCCCAGCACCACCTTGTTGGAGGTCGAGGTGCCGTTGAGCACGAAATAGGTCTTTTCGGCGCCGAAGATTTGCGCCGCTTCCTTTTGCGCCTTCAGCGCCGGGCCCTCGTGAGTGAGGAGATCGCCGAGGTCGAGCACGGAATTGTCGAGGTCGTCGCGAAAGACAGCTTCGCCGAGATGTTCGACGAACACCCGGCCGATCGGACTGCGGCTGTAAAACACGCCGCCATTGTGGCCCGGGCAGGTCCATAGCTGGTTGCCCTCTTCGGCATAGTCGACCAGCGCCCCGAAGAACGGCGTCTTCAGGGTTTCGGCATATTGCTTCAGGCGGCTGATCAGGTTCTTGGCAATGAAGGGCGGCGTTTCCTCGGACAGGAACACGTAGCCGTCGATGAAATCCAGCACCTCGACCGGCAGGTCCTCGAACCGCTTGCGGCGGATCAGGAGAATGATCGGAAAATCGAGGCCGCGCCGCCGCATCAGATTGATCAGGGCCATGGTCTTGCCCTCGAGGCCCTTCTTGCCCCAGTCGACCACCATGCAGCCGATCGCAGCATCGGTCTGCACCTGGATTTCCGCATCCTCGAGCTTGCGCGCCCGGACCACTTCAAAGCCGGACCGCTCGATCTCGGTGATGATCTGGTTGAAACGGAGGCCTTCGAGGTCGTCGGTATCAAAGACCGGTGCGGCGAACAGAAAGGTGAAGCGTCGGAAATAGTCCATCAGTGTCCTCGAATGTGTGTCCAGCAAGCTGTTGGCGCATTTGATGACATCTGGATGACGGATGGGTTCCGGGCCGGCCGGCCAAAACCCTGCCGCGCGACCGGGGGACGACCATCACCCCCGGTATCGCAGCGCCTCCACCAGCACTGCAAACGCCGGGGTGGGTTGCCGGCGGCTCGGGTAATAGAGGTGATAGCCGGAAAACGGCGCGCACCAGTCGTCGAGCACGCGGATCAGACGGCCGTCGGCGAGATGCTTCTTGACCTGGTCCTCGGGCAGATAGGCGAGGCCGTGCCCCGCCAGTACCGCGTTCAGCCGGAGCGGGACGCTGTTGAACACCAGCTGCCCATCGACGCGCACCTTGACTTCGCGACCGCGTTTCTCGAATTCCCAGGCGTAGATTCCACCCGATGTCGGCAGGCGGACAGTGATGCAGTCGTGCGCCGTAAGATCCTGCGGCTTCTTCGGCTTCGGCTTTCGTTCGAAATACGAGGGCGAGCCCACCACGGTCATGCAGAAGTCCGGTCCGATGCGCACGGCGATCATGTCCTTGGCCACTTGCTCGCCGAGACGAACGCCGGCGTCGTATCGCTCCGCGACGATGTCGGTCAGGCCGTAATCGATGGTCAGCTCGACCTTGATGTCGGGGTAACGCGGCAGCAGACTTGTCATGGCAGGCCAGAGCACCGCCAGGGCCGCATGCTCGCCGGCCGTGATCCGGATGGTACCGGCGGGTTTTTCCCGAAGCTCGGTCAGCGCTGATAGTTCGGAGTCGATTTGATCGAACTTGGGGCCCACCGTCCGAACCAGCCGCTCTCCGGCCTCGGTCGTTGCCACGCTGCGGGTGGTGCGGGTCAACAACCGCAAGCCGAGCCGCTCTTCCAGTCCTCGAATGGTGTGACTGAGCGCCGATTGCGAAACCCCGAGCTGTGCTGCCGCCCGCGTAAAGCTGCGTTCGCGCGCCACGGCCAGGAACGCCATGAGGTCGTTGGTGTTCTTGCCGAGCATTCATGAGCCTGTTTCATAAGTCCATGCCGATTATTAGGCCTAATCCGGCGGCGTTGCACCCGCTAAATCCCTGAAGGCACGCGGTCGTGACCTGCGCGATGTCGGCTGCGCGCAACCCTGGATCATGATCGGCGTTAGTGGACGAGGCGGGCGGAAACGAGCGAAGCGGCAAAAAGGGATTGATGGCATGCGAAGCCCCGGTGATTTCAGATTTTCTCGGCGCGACCTGTTGGTCGTCGGCGCCGCTTCTCTCACGGCGCCGGCCCTCGGGGTGACGACGTCGACCTTTGTGGCCAAGGCCGAGATCGCCCTGAAGCCTGCGGTTTCCGGAGCCCCGGTGATGTCCAAAGTGTCCTTCAACGTCAACGGCAAGATGCGCGAGCTCGAGGTCGATACGAGGACCACGCTGCTCGATGCGTTGCGCGAGAATTTGCATTTCACCGGCACCAAGAAGGGCTGCGATCACGGCCAGTGCGGCGCATGCACGGTGATCGTCGGCGGGCGCAGGATCAATTCATGCCTGACGCTGGCTGTGATGCACGAGGGCGAGAGCGTCACCACCATCGAGGGGCTCGGCACGCCGGAGAACATGCACCCGATGCAGGCGGCCTTCGTCAAGCATGACGGCTATCAATGCGGCTATTGCACGCCCGGGCAGATCTGCTCGGCGGTCGCCGTGCTCGATGAGATCAAGGCCGGCATTCCGAGCCACGTCAGCGCCGATCTGAACGCCGTCCCGCAGCTCTCCAATGCCGAATTGCGCGAGCGCATGAGCGGCAACATCTGCCGCTGCGGCGCCTATTCCAACATCGCCGAAGCCATCAGCGAAGTCGCCGGGAGACAGGCATGAGATCCTTTACCTATGAGCGCGCCAATTCGCCGGCCGAGGCCGCCGCCGCGGCCGCACGCAAGCAGGGCGCCAAATTCATCGCTGGTGGTACCAATCTGCTCGACCTGATGAAGCTCGAAATCGAGACGCCGGCGCATCTGATCGACGTCAACCGTCTCGGGCTCGACAAGATCGAGCCGACCGCCGATGGCGGACTGCGGGTGGGTGCGCTGGTGCGCAACACCGATCTTGCCGCGGACGAGCGGGTGCGGCGCGATTATGGCGTGCTGTCGCGCGCGCTGCTCGCCGGCGCTTCGGGCCAGTTGCGCAATAAGGCGACGACCGCGGGCAACCTGCTGCAGCGGACCCGCTGCCCCTATTTCTACGACACCAACCAGCCCTGCAACAAACGTCAGCCCGGCAGCGGTTGTGCTGCGATCGGCGGGGTCAGCCGTCAGCACGCGGTGATCGGCGCCAGCGAAGCGTGCATCGCGACCCATCCGAGCGACATGGCGGTGGCCATGCGCGCGCTCGACGCCACCGTGGAAACAATTCAGGCCGATGGAGCCGCGCGGAAAATTCCGATCGCGGAATTCCACCGGCTGCCCGGCAGTACGCCCGAGGTTGAGACCTCACTGGCGCCGGGCGAACTGATCACCGCCGTGACGTTGCCGAAACCCGTTGGCGGCAAGCAAATCTATCGCAAGGTGCGTGACCGCGCGTCTTATGCGTTCGCGCTGGTTTCGGTCGCCGCCATCGTGCAGCGCGACGGAAGCGGGCGCGTCGCGCTCGGCGGCGTCGCCCACAAGCCGTGGCGCGTCGAAGCCGCCGAGGCCGAACTGCCGCGCGGCGCGAAAGCCGTGACGGCAAGACTGCTCGCCGACGCCAAACCTACACATGAGAACGCCTTCAAGCTGCTGCTGGCCGAGCGGACGCTCGGCGCGGTGCTGGCAGAGGCGAGGGGATAGACCATGAAATTCGAAACCCCGGCGACCACCAACCCGATCGACCAGTTGAAGATCATCGGCAAGCCCGCGGACCGCATCGACGGTCCGTTCAAGACCACGGGCACGGCGCCCTATGCCTATGAGCGGCACGACAACATCGCGAACCCGGCCTGCGGCTATGTGGTCGGTTCAGCGATTGCCAAGGGCCGGATCGCCTCGATGGATCTGACGGCCGCCAAAACAGCATCCGGCGTGCTTGCGATCGTCACGGCCGACAATGCCGGCAAGCTCGCCAAGGGCAACTTCAATTTCGCCACGCTGCTCGGCGGTCCCGAGATCGAGCATTATCACCAGGCGATCGCGCTCGTGGTGGCGGAGACCTTCGAGCAGGCCCGCGCCGCCGCGCAACTGGTCCGCGTCGATTACGTGAAGGCTGACGGGGCGTTCGATCTCGCGGCGGTCAAGGATTCCGGCAAGCCCGCGCGCATCACCGGCGGTCCGGCCGATACCGCGGTCGGCGATTTCGCCGGCGCCTTCGCCGCGGCACCGGTTCAGCTCGACGCGACCTACACCACGCCCGATCACGCCCATGCGATGATGGAACCGCACGCCTCGATGGCCGCCTGGGACGGCGACAAGCTGATCGTGTGGACCTCAAACCAGATGATCGACTGGAGCGTTGGCGATTTGGCCAAGACGCTCGGCATGCCCAAGGACAAAGTCCGCCTGATATCACCCTTCATCGGCGGCGGGTTCGGCGGCAAACTGTGGGTGCGGGCCGATGCGATGCTCGCGGCATTGGGCGCCCGCGCGGCCGGGCGGCCGGTCAAGGTGGCGCTGACGCGCCCGATGATGTTCAACAACACCGTGCATCGGCCGGCCACGATCCAGCGCATCCGTATCGGCGCGACCAGGGATGGCAAGATCACGGCCATCGGCCATGAGGGCTGGTCCGGCAACCTGCCCGGCGGCAAGCCGGAGGCTGCGGTGCAGGCGACACGGCTGCTCTATGCCGGCGCCAACCGCATGACGGCGACGCGGCTTGCGGTGCTCGACCTGCCGGAAGGCAATGCGATGCGCGCGCCGGGCGAGGCGCCCGGCATGATGGCGCTGGAGATCGCGATCGACGAGATGGCGGAAAAGCTCGGCCTCGATCCAATCGAGTTCCGTATCCTCAACGACACCCAGGTCGATCCCGAAAAGCCGGAGCGGGCGTTCTCGCACCGGCCGCTGATCGCGTGCATGGGGCTCGGCGCCAACCGCTTCGACTGGAGCAAGCGCAATCCTCGGCCAGGGCAGGTTCGCGACGGGCGATCGCTGGTCGGCATCGGCATGGCCGCTGCCTTCCGCAACAATCCGGTGATGAAATCGGGGGCGCGCGTGCGGCTCGACAACCGCGGTGTCGTTGTTGTCGAAACCGACATGACCGATATCGGCACCGGCACCTACACCATCATCGCGCAGACCGCTGCCGAGATGATGGGCCTGCCGCTCGACAAGATCATCGTACGCCTCGGCGATTCGGCTTTTCCAGTGTCGGCCGGATCGGGCGGGCAATGGGGCGCCAACAGCTCGACGTCAGGCGTCTATGCGGCTTGCGTCAAGCTGCGCGAGGCCGTGGCGCAGAAGCTCGGGTTCAATTCCACCGAGGCTGATTTCGCCGACGGGCAGGTGCGTTCGGGTAACCGCAGCGTGCCGCTGGCGCAGGCCGCGGGCGAGAACGGCATCGTGGCCGAGGACGTGATGGAATTCGGCGACCTCGGTAAAAAGTATCAGCAATCGACCTTCGGCGCGCATTTCGTCGAGGTTGGCGTCGATGCCGCGACCGCCGAAATTCGGGTGCGCCGAATGCTGGCGGTATGCGCCGCGGGCCGGATCCTCAATCCCAAATCGGCGCGCAGCCAGGTGATCGGCGCGATGACGATGGGCGCCGGTGCCGCGCTGATGGAAGAACTGACCGTCGACAAGCGCGCCGGTTTCTTCGTCAACCATGACCTCGCCGGCTACGAAGTGCCCGTGCATGCCGACATTCCGCATCAGGACGTGATCTTCCTCGACGAGACCGATCCGATGTCGTCGCCGATGAAGGCGAAGGGCGTCGGCGAGCTCGGCATCTGTGGCGTCGGTGCCGCCATCGCCAACGCGATCTACAACGCGACCGGTGTGCGGGTGCGCGATTATCCGATCACGCTCGACAAGCTGCTCGCCCGGCTGCCGGAAGTGGCATGAGCGCCGAGCCCGCGCACCGACCGCGATGATCACGCGCAGACGAATGCTTGCAGCCGGTGGCGGCCTTGCCGTGCTGGCAGCGGGAGCTGCTGGCGCAAACGCGCCGGTAACACCACCACGAAGGATCAGTACCATGGACATCAAACGCAGCGGCTCGCAGCCGTCCGGCAAGGGACCTTCAGATTATTTCACCGGTACCGTCCGCGTCGATCCGCTGTTCAAGGCGACCGAGCCGGCGCGGGTGGTTGGCGCCAGCGTCACCTTCGAGCCCGGCGCGCGCACCGCCTGGCACACCCATCCGCTCGGACAGACCCTGATCGTCACGTCAGGCTTTGGCCTGGTGCAGCACTGGGGCGGACGGATCGAGGAGATCCGGCCCGGCGACGTGGTCTGGTTTCCGCCCGGCGAGAAGCACTGGCACGGCGCCGGACCCACGACGGCGATGACGCATCTGGCAATTCAGGAAGCGCTCGACGGCAAGACCGTCGACTGGATGGAAAAGGTCAGCGACGAACAGTACGCGCGATGATTTGTCTAACAATTGGAGAAGAAGAGAGTGCAGAAGCGTAGACTTGGCAACAGCGGCCTCGAAGTCTCGGCGATCGGGCTCGGCTGCATGGGACTCAGCTTCGGCTATGGCCCGGCGGTCGAAAAGCAGACGGGAATCGCGCTGATCCGCGCCGCCGTCGAGCGCGGCGTGACGTTTTTCGACACCGCCGAAGTGTATGGACCGTTCACGTCGGAGGAACTGGTCGGCGAGGCGCTGGCGCCGGTCCGCGACCAGGTCGTGATCGCCACCAAATTCGGCTTCGACATCGATCCGAAGACAGGCGCGCAGAGCGGTCTGAGCAGCCGGCCGGAGCACATCAAGCAAGTGGCGGAGGCTTCGCTGAAGCGGCTCAGGACCAACGTCATCGATCTGTTCTATCAGCACCGCGTCGATCCCAACGTGCCAATCGAGGATGTCGCGGGTGCGGTCAAGGATCTCATTCGCGAAGGCAAGGTCAGGCACTTTGGACTCTCCGAGGCCGCCGCGCCGACGATCCGGCGTGCCCATGCCGTGCAGCCGGTCGCCGCACTTCAGAGCGAGTATTCGCTGTGGTGGCGCGAACCCGAAGAGATGATCCTGCCGACGCTCGAAGAACTCGGCATCGGCTTCGTTCCCTTCAGTCCGCTCGGCAAGGGGTTCCTCACCGGTGCGATCAGTGAGACGACGACGTTCGACAAATCAGACTTCCGTAACGTGGTGCCGCGGTTCGCGCCGGAAGCGCGGAAAGCAAACCAGGCCTTGGTTGACCTGCTCGGCAAAATCGCCGGGGGCAAAAAATCGACGTCGGCGCAGATCGCGCTCGCCTGGCTGCTGGCGCAGAGGCCGTGGATCGTTCCGATCCCCGGTACCACCAAGCCGCACCGTCTGGAGGAGAACGTCGGCGCGGCCGCGGTGACGCTCACTTCAGCCGATCTCGGCGAGATCGAGCGTACGATCTCTGCCGTCGCGGTGCAGGGCGCGCGGTACCCGGAACATCTGCAGCAGCTGGTAGGCCGCTAAGCGGGCGCGGTTGCGCGGATTGAAGCGGGCGTGGCGCCGCGGGCCGAGTTCCCGCGGCCGCAACCTCTCCATGGTACTGCCTTGGTTTCGTCAAACCGGAATGAGCTAAGGGAAATGACGTGTGGGGGAATTCTGGGGGCTGGAAGTCGTCGATCTCACGCAAATCCGCCGGTCGCTCTTGGGGAAATCTTGGGCAGGGTCTTAGGCAAAGTCTTAAGGCAGGCACTTGGGGCGCAGGCGACATTGGATGGAGTACGGAGCGCCGATGCAATCGATGCAGAAACCGAAGCCAACCGATGATCCGCACGATATCCTCGTGGTCGCACCCGATGCCGTCAGCGTCGCACCCGATCCCATCAGGGTCGCATCCGATCCCGTCCGGGTCGCACCCGATCCCGTCAGGGTCACACCTGATCCCGTCAAGGTAGCGCCTGCGGAGGAGGAATTTTCCGGCCTGCCGCCCGAAGCCGTGCGCGCTCCTACGGTGGGTCCGCAGCCTCACATCGAACCGGTATTCCGGGCCGGAGCAGCGGTGCCGCCGGTCGACTCCTCGTTTCGCGCAACCGCCGTCGATGAAATCACGTTTCGCGCAGCCGCCGTCGAAGATGCCCTGATCAAGAGCCGCCGCCGGCCGAAATCGTCGATCGCGAGGCGCGCGATGCGTGCCCTCACGGCGTTGCTGCTGGCGGGCTGTATCGGCGGCGCCGCCATGGCCTGGCATTACCATGCCGAGGCGGCTCAGCGGATAATCGCGGAATGGGCGCCGCTGTTCTCGCAGAAATCATCGCAGGCGCCGGAAAAAACCGGGCTTACCGCGCAGCCGGTTCTGGCTGCTGCGGAGGTCGACGCGTCGAATACGTCACCGGCTCAAGCGGCGCCCCAGGCGCCGGCCGCAGCGCAAGCTGCTGCTGCGCCGGCTGCAGCGGAGGTTGCTGCGACAGCAGCGCCTGCCGCTGCAGCCCCGCCGGCCGCTGCCGCGCCCGATCAGTCGCAATCGCTCGAGACGATGGCGCGCGATCTGGCCAGCGCAAGCCGGGAGATCGAACAGCTCAAGGCCAGCATCGAGCAGCTCAAGGCCAGCCAGCAGCAGCTCGTGGCGATGGTTTCGGAGAAATCTGCCGCGCAAAACGCGCAAGCTAAAAAACCGCCGCCGCCGCCGCGGCCAGTCGCCGCGATAGCGCCAGCGCGCTCGCCGGCTCCGGCGCCCGGGCAGCCGCGGCCGGTCCGGCAGCAAGCCATGCCGTCGGCCGCCGCCGCGCCGTTGTCAGCGACTTCGGCACCTTACGTGCCGCGACAGCTTGAGGCGCAATCGCCAACCACCGCTGAAACGCTGAGCGATCCGGAACTGGCCTCGGTGCCGCGGCCGCCGATGCCGCTGCGTTAGGACGGCGTCCGCAGCTTAAGCCCGGAGGTCTCGAAAGGCGTCTTCCAGCCGATCGAGAGCCTCGGTGAGAATGGGACGCGGCGTGGCGAAGTTGAAGCGCAGCCAGGTTTCACCGCCGGGCCCAAACTGCTCGCCGGGGCTGGCAAAAATCCGTGCCCGGTCCTTGACCCGCGCAGCCACGTCCGCAGCCGCCAATCCGGTTCCGGAGAAGTCGACCCAGGCGAGATAGGTTGCATCGAGCCGCATCGAGCGTGCGCCGGGCGCGGCTTTTTCTATTCGTGTGGTGAGCGTATCGCGATTGCCGGCGAGATAGGGCAAGAGCGCATCGAGCCAGGCTTCGCCGGTTCGCCAGGCCGCCTCGGTCGCGATCATGCCGAAGGCGTTGTAGGAGGCGAGCCCGCTGGCCGCGATCCGCGCGTCGATCCGCTGCTTCAAAACCGGGTTCGACGTGACGCAGGCGCCGACATGGGCGCCGGCGAGATTGAAGGTCTTGGTCGCGGCGAGGCAGGTGATCAGGCGATCGGCGATCTCGGGTGCGGCTGACAGCGTCGGCGTGTGTTTGACGCCGCCCAGCAGCAGGTCGCAATGGATCTCGTCGGAAACCAGAATCAGATTGCGTTCGGCACAGAAGGCGGCGAGCTCACGGATCTCCTCTGATGACCACACGGTGCCGCCCGGATTGTGCGGGCTGCAGAAGAAGACGATTTTGGTTCGCGGCGTGAGTTGTTTTCCCAGCGCATCGAGGTCCATCTCGTAGCGGCCCTGACGCAGGACCAGCTGCGCATCGAGGATGCGTCGCTCATTGGCGAGAATGATCTTGCGGAAGGCATGATAGGCCGGTGGAAACACCACGACTTCATCGCCTACCTCGGTGACGGCCTGCAGGATCAGGCCGAGGCCGGAGACGACACCGGGCGTCGGGCTGACCCAGGCCGGGTCGATCGCGAGATCATGCCGGCGCGCCATCCATTCGGCGAGCGCTGCCGCCCAGCTGCCGGTGTCGGCATAGTAGCCATGGACGCCGCGGGTAACGAGCGTGGACAGCGCTTCGGTGACGCCGGGAGGCGCCGCAAAATCCATGTCGGCGACCCACATCGGAATTCCATCCGCTGCCGTGATCCCCGAATTCTTGGCCATCATGTCCCATTTCGACGCGTGCGTGCCGCGGCGATTAATAACGCGATCGAAATCAAACATCGGGACCGTGGCTCCTGCGTTGGCAGCTTTGCGGCGCTGGCTGCGCCTGGATTGAAAAACGTGCTGCTCTAGTCGGGTTTGGTGGTGGGATGTCCTATGCCAGCAACACCGCATCCGCGCCGTTGACGGCGTCGGCGCTGTCGATGACGGTCTTTTCCAGCGAGGTGGCCTGCACCGAAATGTTTTCGGCAAAGAACCTCGCCAGCGTGACGTAGCGCTGCGGATCGCCGGCATCGCCATTGCTCTTGGCGGCGAGCGCTTCGCCGGCCAGCATGCAGCCGCCGAGCGTCGAGCCGAACAGCCGCAGATAGGGCGTCGCACCCGCGAGCGCGTCGTTCGGCGCGGAGGCGACCTTCTCCAGCAACCATTTGCTGGAACGCTCGAGCGAGCCGAGCGCATCGCGCAGTTTTGCCCCCGTGGTGCCGAAAGCCGGATCGTTCGATAGTTCGACCTGCTTGACGATGCCGGAGAGCTCGTCGATCAGGGCCCAGACCGACGCGCCGCCATTGGCTGCGAGTTTTCGCGTCACGAGGTCGATCGACTGGATGCCGTTGGTGCCTTCGTAAATCGTGGTGATGCGCGCGTCGCGATAGTGCTGGGCGGCGCCGGTCTCCTCGATGAAGCCCATGCCGCCGTGAACCTGCACGCCGAGATAGGCCACCTCATTGCCGATATCGGTGGAGAAGGCTTTTGCGATCGGCGTCAGCAGCGCGCCGCGGGCGGCGGCGTCGCTCCGCACCTTGGCGTCCTTGGCGCGCACCGAGACATCGAGCGCCACCGCGGTGGAGTAGCAAATCGTCCGCGCGGCGGCCGTCAGGCTGCGCATCTGCAGCAACATGCGCTTGACGTCCGGGTGCACGATAATCGCGTCCATCCCGTCGCCCTTCGAGCCGACGGCGCGGCCCTGGCGGCGCTCCTGCGCATAGGCCAGCGCCTGCTGATAGGCGCGGTCGGCGATGCCGACGCCCTCGAGGCCGACGCCGAGGCGGGCCTGGTTCATCATCGTGAACATGCAGAGCATGCCGCGGTTTTCTTCGCCGATCAAATAACCGATCGCGCCGCCCTTGTCGCCCATCGTCATGGTGCAGGTCGGCGAAGCATGCATGCCGAGCTTATGCTCGACGCCGCTCGGATAGATGTCGTTCTGCGCGCCGAGCGAGCCGTCGGCGTTGACGAGGAATTTTGGAATCAGGAACAGCGAGATTCCCTTGGTGCCCGCGGGCGCATCGGGCAGGCGGGCCAGCACGAAATGCACGATGTTATCGGTCATGTCGTGGTCGCCGTAGGTGATGAAGATCTTTGTACCTTTGATACGGTAGCTGCCGTCCGCGGCGCGTTCGGCGCGGGTGCGCAGCGCGCCGACGTCGGAGCCGGCTTGGGGTTCGGTGAGCTGCATGGTGCCGGTCCATTCACCCGACACCAGTTTCTCCAGATAGATCGTTTTCAGCTCCTCGCTGCCATGGGCGTCGAGCGCCTCGATCGCCGAGAGCGTCAGCAGCGGGCAGAGGCCGAACGCGATGTTCGACGCGCTCCAGATTTCGGTGCAGGCGGCGTTGATCGCCATCGGCAGGCCCTGGCCGCCGAAATCTTCCGGGCCCGACACCGCGTTCCATCCGCCCGCGATCCAGCGCTGGTACGCATCCGGCCAGCCGGGCGCGGTCGTCACCTTGTTGTCGGCGAGCTTGATGCCGTGTTCGTCGCCCACCGTGTTCAAGGGCGCCAGCACGTCGGAAGCGAATTTGCCGGCTTCCTCCAGCACGGCCGCGGTAATATCGCCGTCGAAATCGCCGTAATGACCGGCCTGCACGGCGGCCTTGAGGCCGGCGCCATGGTTAAGGGCGAGCAGGATGTCGTTGATCGGCGCGCGGTAGGTCATGTCGGTTACTCGCCTCAGTCGGGAAAGCGGGGGGCCGTCTTCCCACGAAACCGGCCTTCTCTCAACTCTCCGATGGGGCGGGAGGGCCGGCATGGAGAGGCCGGGCGGCTTGAGGCCATCGCGAGCCCGGGGCGTCCACACCGGACGAACCCGTCAGGCCCATTATAAAGGGTCGTGTTTCCGGAGCCGATTCAGGTCCGAATCCGAAGCCTATCCTTTTGTTTGAGCGTGATCTTTCCGGAGAACGGATGCCCACCCCGCATCCCGTGCGGGGCATGCCTGTCCGGATCATGTTCTAGCCGGTTGAAATGGCTCACCTCTCCCTATAGACCCACGTTGCCGGAGGGGAATCCGCCGCAGGTTTCCTGCCGTGTTCCCGGCCTGTTGGGGCGTAGCCAAGCGGTAAGGCAGCGGATTTTGATTCCGCCATTCGGAGGTTCGATCCCTCCCGCCCCAGCCATGCACTCGCTCAACCGGAGCGAGTGGTCAAATAGACACCGGAATTGCCGCAATTTATAGGCTTTTCGCGCAATAGCTCCGAGTCTCCAGGCTCCGAAAAGTGGCAACCCCAGCGAGAATTTGTCGAAAGTCTCCGTGCTTGAACTGCAGAAATTCCCGTTTTCAAGGAGACGATTGGCGGAGACAGGTTCGAGCATCACTGAGCGGTAGACGTGGCAGTGTGCATCGGTTGTGTGATCGCTTCTCTCGGTGCTCCATATAGCGCGGGAACTACCGGATCACGTCTCGACACCATTTCACTCGCCCGTGTCTAAACCAGAAATGCGACTTGCAATCCTTTTGACGCCATACGGAAAGGTGGATGTCGCATCGAGATCGAGCGCGGCAATGCAAGAGTCCGTCACGGCATGGATCATTGTATCCGACGCCAACAAGTCAGATCGGCAGATCAAGCCGAGGTTTCCAGAATGGCCGAAACAGCTCGATCTTCGGGCAGCGGTTCATCACAACCTTCAGGCCGGCCGCCTCGGCCAGCCGCGCGGCCTCATCATTGCGAACGCCGATCTGCATCCAGACCACCTTGGCGCCGATCCTTATGGCCTCCTCGGTGACGGCATAGGCCGCTTCCGAGGTGCGGAATATCTCTACCATATCCACCGGCCGGTCGATCGCGCTGAGCGACGAGTAGACTGGTAGGCCACGGATCCAGCTGTCGGCTTCCTTCGGGTTTACCGGGATCATGTCATAGCCCGTCTCGTGAAGAACCCGCAGGACGCCATAACTGAACTTCGTCGGGTCCGAGCTGGCGCCGACCATCGCGATGGTCTTCACCTCCTTGAGAATTCCAGCCAGATACTCTGCTGGATAAGTTTCGTCATGGTTCATAACCGTCCTCCATGGAACCCTGGCTGCCTGGCAGGTCAGGCTTCAATTCGTCCGGCCTGAGGGGGCTTTGGAACGGATTTCGATAGAGCTTGTCATGACTTTCAACGCCGACATCGAACGTGCAGTCGCTCTTGGGGCGCGCGATGCAAAGCAGCACATAGCCATCCGCCAGCTGTCGACCATTCAGCGCGACACCGGTACGCTGATCGACCGTGCCCGACAACAGCTTGGCGGCGCAGGAAATGCAGCCGCCATAGCGGCAACCATAGGGCAGGCAGACGCCTTGGCCTTCCAGGCTGTCGAGCAGGGGCTTACGCCGATCAACCGTAAAAATCTGCCCGTTCCGGTTTGCCAGCGTTATGTCGACGGTGTCCATGCGCCTACGTCCATATGTCCGAGGTACAGTCGCCTCCCGGATAGCGCGTCTCGTGGCAGCGCGCCGGGCCCCCCGGCTCCTTGCCGAAATCAACAAAGAAGTCCCTATTGATCGACATGCCGCCATTCTTGGGGTCACAGTCGACCATCAGCATGCAGCCGCCGTTTTTGCGGATCTCGGGGTAGAACTGGTTGTCCCATGTCGAGAACAGCGAGGTGGTCACGTAGAGCCGCCTTCCATCGAGCGAGAGCTGGATCATCTGCGGCCCGCCGGTGATCTTCCGGCCATTTACCCGCGGCGCCTCCCCGAGCAGGCCGCCCATCCAGACTTGGCCGGTTAGAATCGGTTTAGACGGATCGGAAATGTCATACTGGCGCAAATCGCCATGCAGCCAGTTTGACAGGTAGAGAAAGCGGTCATCCATCGACAGCAGGATCACGCTGATCAGTCCGGGCACGGGAATGGGCCAGTCCGGGTGGCGCCGGTTTTCGATGTCGATGATCTTCTCGACCACCCACTCACCCTCCTTCTTGTACCAGTGGATGATGTTCGAGGAGAGCGCGGCGCCAACAAAGCCGTGGCTGCTGTCCGGGTTGTGGTGGAAGCGCACCTCCAGCGGAATCAGGCCGTCCTCGCCCAGATAGACCGTCTTCTCGACGCTTTTCTTCGCAAAGTCCCAGAAGTGGATTTCGCGGCCGTATTTGAGGTGGCCGACCTCCTCAAGATCGAAGCCCGGCATGAAGGTGTTCGGCGCCGCCCACTCGGTGGAAACCATGACGTTGTGGCGGGGTTGGTACCAGAAGTCGTAATTGAACTTCATTCCGGCCAGGTCATTCTCCCAGCGGCCGACGATGTTGAAGTCCCGATCGAGATGCAGGAACCCGCCGGGCGCTTGACCCTTCGCATCGCCGAGCATCGAGATGATGATGTCCGAGCCGAGGCAATGCACCGTATGCGGCGCCGACAGATTGGTCTTCGCCTTGATCTCGCGGCCTTCGATCACCTTGTACAGGCTTGGTTTCTTGGGGTCGGTCGCGCAGTCGACGATGTGAAGGTTGGAGCTTCGGACCCCGGGCACGATCAGATAGCGCCGTTCGCGGGTGGCGTCGCCATGGCAAGACGAACAGGCATTCCACCCCATGTGGTGCAACTCATCGCCGATGCCGGGCATCTCCAGCCGACTAATGACCTGGCTGTAGGTCGGGCTGTTAGGATCGGCGTCTATAGTCGCCAGGTAATCAGGCTTCTGGATGCCGGTGCCGATGTAGAGGGCGACCGTGTACAGCAGCAATTCCCGCGGCGCCTTCATCGCCTCCGCCGGCGACGCATAGCCAGGACCGCAGCGCACCGGTGTGCAGCACTCGGCCATGGAGTCCCTCCTATTCGTGCCCCGGGGCATCAAGCCATCTTACGCTGGGATTGATGCGTCCGCGATATGGTTTTCGCGTTGTGCTATCAGGCTGAATTCTGCCTCAGGTACAATGCCAGATGATCACTGAGATCGCGGGCGTCGTCGCCAGCGCCATCGATCAATGTGGATTTTCGGCGACGAGCGAATGGCACGCCCATCAGATATACGCCCTGAAATGAAACCACTCCGCCGTCATGACGGACCATCCCCTTGCGATCGAAAACGGGAAGCTCAAGCCAGGAATAGTCGGGGCGATAGCCGGTGGCCCAAATGATTGTCCTGATCTCTCCATTGGCGATATCCAAAGCAAGCGGCGGAGCCTCCTCGACCGCGGTCGGCGGCAGCCGGTGCGACGGCTCGACCATCCTGTCAAAGCCGTTCGTCTGCGCCCACTCGTCGATCAGGTTTAGGAGGCGGTTCATCTTGAGATCGGAGAGCGCGCATATGTTGCGTAACGATCCAGCGAACTGTGCCTTGCCGCTTCCGGTGATCCCTGCGAGTCGACCGACCAGCCTCACTCCGATCCCGGTGAGAGCATTGAGGTCGAGCGTCGATCGATCGGGTGTGCCGGCCAGTTGCAGCGACGGCACCCGCCGCGCCCGCCCGATGTCGTCGACCTGGTCATAACGCTCGTCGAGGATACCTGCGGCATCCATCCACCACTCTAGGTCCTTGCCTCGATACATTCGGGGAGCTCGAATATGCTCACCCACCGACAGCGTTACCGGGCGTCCGGAGCGGTGAATTTCGTTGGCAATTTGCGTGCCGCTCGAAGAAGCGCCAACTACCAGCACGCCGCCAGCGGGAAGCTGATCGGGATTTCGATATTGCTGGGTGGTGAAAGTCGTCACTGACCGCGGCACGTGATCGGCAACACCGGGTACGCAGGCAATGTTGAACGCGCCCGAGGCAATGACCACCGTGCGGCACGACCAGTCACCCTGGTCGGTTCGCACCAGATATCCGGCCTCGGCGCGGCGTACTGACGTGACCCTCGTATGAGGCCGCACCGGTGCCGAAATCGCCTGAGCGTAGGCCGTGATGAAGTCGATGACTTCGGGCAGCGTCCTGTAGCCATCGGGATCGGGCCCACGATAGCCAAATCCCGGACGGCGGCTCTGCCAGTTGGGGGTCAGCAACCGGAGCGAATCCCAGCGCTCGGTACGCCAGGTATGGGCGACCTCGCTGCGTTCCAGCACCACATGATCGATCGAACGCTCGGAGAGGCAACGGCTCATGGCCAGACCGGCGTGGCCGGCACCGATAACGACTGTGGTGATATTGCGAATGGCGGTCGTTCTCAGTCTAGGCGGAAATGGACCTGCTGCGGCTCAATCTACTACGACCGTGACATTCGTCGGGTTGGTCACGATGTCATAGACTGCCGATCGCTTCTGCGATTGCGCGACGAGAGCCTCGATGTCTTCCCGCTTTGCGTCGGCGTCGATCTTGTAGGTCACCTTGATGCCGCCGAAGCCATTGCGCACCTCGTCGTCTATGCCGAGAATGCCTTGGATGTCCATGTCCCCTTCCAGGGTCGCGGTGACCGAGCGCAGCTGAATGTTGCGATATTGGGCGACCGCGGCGATACCTGCGGTCAGGCAACTTGCCAGGCCAACCAGGACGTACTCGACCGGCGTGGCACCTTTGTCCTCGGAGGCAAAAAGCTCCGGATGGTCAGCATCGAAGGTAAAAGTCTTCTTGTGATGCTGTTCCTGCCCCAAACCGTAAAAACCTTCGACCGTAGAATGACTGTGCGTGCCATCCTTCCACTCGCAGGCGGCGCGCCACTTAAACTGCGCAGCAGCAGGAGCCTTGGTAAGCGCTTCACGGGCCTCAATCAAAGCTGCGACGTTCACGCCGTTATTAGTGCTGCTGCTTGCCTCGGCCATCGGTACCCTCCCAGGCTCGGCCCTAAAATGGGTCTTCCTTATCCAATATATCATCGAATTGGCATCCGACGCAGCCTATTCTCAATGCACAGTTCCCGCCGGAACGTTTGTCGGATATCCTTCTCGCATAAGGACCCGTCGCAGGGTGCCCGCAATGCAGCAAATTGTGGAATGGCTGGAAACGCTCGGCATGTCCGAGTACGCCGGGTGTTTTGCTGAAAATCGTATTGATCTTTCGGTCCTCCCCGACTTGACCGATCAGCATCTTAAAGACCTCGGACTGCCACTTGGCGACCGATTGAAAATGCTTCGTGCGATCCGGGAGTTGGCCGTTGCTCCTCGGGTGTCGTCGGATGCCTCTTCGGGTGAGGGAAGAGGGCAGGACACCACTGCACGCCGCGACGCGGCGCCAGTTCAGACCGGTGCACCGGCCGCCGAGGTCTCAGGGGAACGTCGCTATCTTACGGTGATGTTCTGTGATCTCGTCGGCTCGACAAGCATATCCGCGCAGCTCGATGCCGAGGAGTGGCGCGACCTCGTCAGCGGTTATCTCGAGGCTGCCTGCGCCGCCGTGACCGAGATGGGCGGCCATGTCGCCAAGAAATTGGGCGACGGGCTAATGGTGCTGTTCGGCTATCCGGTAGCGCAGGAGAACGATGCTGAACGCGCGGCGCGGGCTGCTCTCTCGATTCAACGGGCGCTTGCCGCGGTGAACCGCAAGAATGCCGAGATTGGCAAGCCAGCGCTTAACGCCCGCATCGGGATGCGCAGTCCATTCGAAGTGCGGATCAGATTTTGGATCAAAGCGCTACGTCCCAATCGGGGCAAGCCCACTTACGGCGACTACTACATCTTATCAAGTTATGGGTAGACTAGTGAGGGAACGCGCTTGCGTGTAGATTGGTCGCGCTACTTATAATTTGAAAGGAAGTATTTTGGATAGAGCGGGTGCGCGACAGATCGTTGGGGGAATTTAGAATGACCATCGTTCTTGTTCACGGAAGTCCTGAAACGGCGGCCATCTGGGACGATCTTGTCCCGCACCTGCGGGGCGATGACGTTGTTTGTCTGTCGCCTCCCGGATTTGGCTCTGCCATCCCTCCTGGCTTTGACTGTTCCATGGACGCTTATCGCGATTGGCTTGCCGACGAACTCAAGAAGCTGACGCAACCGATCGATCTCGTCGGGCACGACTGGGGTGGAGGACATGTCCTGCGCATCGCAATGGACTTTCCTGATCTTATACGATCCTGGGCGAGCGATATTCTGGGCGGGTTCGATGGAGAGTACGTCTGGCACGAACTAGCGCAAGTCTGGCAGACGCCGGAAGTCGGCGAGCAAGCGGTTGCGCAGATGAAAAGCGCTCCGCCGGAGGCCCGAGCCGAGCGCTACGAGAGCTTGGGCGTTACACCCGAGATAGCCCGGAAAATGGTCGCCGGCGCGAACGCGGATTTGGGAAAGGCAATCCTGGCACTGTACAGGTCGGCTGCTCAACCCGCGATGCGCGATCTCGGGGTTGGTTTGCCTCGGGCAGCCGCTAAGCCTGGCCTGGCGTTAATCGCGACGGAAGATTTCTATTGCGGTGGCGAGAGGCTCGCGCGTCGTTCTGCCGAGCGCGCCGGCGCAAGGGTCGCCGTTTTGGAAGGGGTCGGTCATTGGTGGATGTGCCAGAAGCCAAGACAAGGCGCTGACGCGATCAATGGGTTCTTGGCTAGTCTGAACTAGGTGGGAGGACGTTTCCCGTGGCGACGAGGTCCCGCCTTGATGAACAGCCTGGCGCAGTCGCATGTGGAATTGATCGCCCGCCGATCCGCAAAGCTTGCTCACCATCACAGAGGGGGCACGGATGCGTCATGCAGAACCGGACGTTGTCATCGTCGGTGCAGGAATTGCTGGCGGTGCACTAGGCACTGTGCTGGCGGGCGCCGGCTTCGAGGTGGTCCTGCTCGAGCGCGAAAAAAGCTACCCCGACCGAGTGCGCGGCGAGTTCATGGCGCCGTGGGGTGTGACCGAGCTTGCGAAGCTGGAACTCCTGCAGCCATTGCGCGACGCAAGCGCCCTATTTACCAGGCGAAGTGTTCCATATGACGAGAACTTCGCTCCAGCAGAGGCCGAAGCGCGCGGGCTCGACCTAACAAAGATGCACTCAGAAGGGCTTGGTGGGCTCTGCCTTGGCCACCCGGCGACCTGCGCTATCTTCGCGCAACTCGCCACGGCAGCAGGCGCCATCCTTCTCCGTGGAGCCGGTGACATATCGGTCACTTCGGGATCACGTCCGCTCGTCAGCTGCACATACGACGGCGCGAAATTCGAATTTCAGCCGCGGCTCGTGATCGGCGCTGATGGACGCAACTCGAGCGTGCGTAAAGAGCTAGGCTTCAAGGTGAATGCCGATGAGCCGCGCAATCTGCTTGGAGGTATGCTTGTCAAAGGCGTGCCGTCGTGGCCGCGGGATATGCAGGTGATCGGCGTCGAGGACCGCTTTCATTTCCTAATATTTCCGCAGGGTGATGATCTGCTTCGCCTTTATGGTAGCTATCACTTCGCAGAGAAGGCGCGCTTCGATGGTCCGACTCGCCGCGCAAAGCTAATTGATGCTTTCAGCAAGCTCAGCTGCGTGCCCTATGCCGAGGCAATTGCTGCATCGATTCCGATCGGTCCTTTCAACTCGTTCTCCAATGAGGATCACTGGATCGACGATCCGACCTGCCCGGGTACAGTGTTAATTGGCGACGCCGCTGGGCACAACGATCCGATCATTGGCCAAGGACTCTCGATTGCGTTGCGCGACGTGCGCCTAGTCAGCGAAATTCTGCGCGATGCTAAGACGGGGAGGCGAGGGCCCGATTTTAGGCCTTATGTGGAAGAGCGCGCCGAACGAATGCGGCGTCTTCGCATCACCGCCCAGGTCGTGACCACGCTCCGCGTCGAGTTCGGTCCCGAAGAGCGCAAGCGACGCGCGCGTGTTGGAAAGCGCGTGGCAGAAGGCCAGCTCGCACCGCTCCCTGCGAGTCTGATCGGTCCGGAGCGACTTCCGCCCGAAGCCTTCTTGCCCGAGACAATCGAAAGACTGCTAGCACCCTAACTCTCGGCCCATGTTCGCAGCGTGAGTTAGGACTCTTGCAACCTAGTCAAGCCGGATAATCCAGTCCCATAACGGTCCTGACGACTTCGCCTAAGGCCAATGTTGAGGGCAAACCAGACTGCGCGGTGCGCCATCCAGTGCTCGAAAAACGGCTCCAATTCGCTTTTTAGCAACCTTGGCGAGAAATTGCCGAAAGTCTCCAGCCCAAACCGCCGAAATTCCCGTTTTCGTGGAGACGATCGGCGGAGACTGGTTCGATCGCCACTGGACGGTGGGGATGGCAGTGAATTTGGACCGGTTCAAACCGCTTGACCACGATGCCATGCGATGGCTGTTCTTCTTGCAGGAGCGGACAACGGGACATCGAATTTGCTAAGTCTATTTTGTCCAAGGATTGCTCTATCGGATGGCGCGGCAAGGTATCACAGGGGGCAGTGGTGATGCGACAGCGCATTCGCATTGAAGGTTAGTGCAACCACCCCCTTCAGATCCGTCGCTTCTCTTCCACAGGCCTACGTTGCGAAGCGACGCATTCCACGTGTCGCAGTCGCTAACTCCTCCGAGTGCGGGCTTGTGGTACGATCGGTAAGCTTCATGTGCATTCTGGACCAATCTCATGATGAGAACTGTCAAGCGGCAGAAAGGCTTCCTGCGCGTCACCGGCAACTAGTAAGTGCTGGCAATTTTCCAAAATTCTAAGTAGCGTCGCGGCAAGAAAAATCGCAATGGCCGCCCGGTCAACGCAAGTTAAAAAAGGGGAGATTCGATGCTTTGCTGCTTGAAGGCTGCGTTAGCGGCCGTTATTGCGATCGCAACGCTTACGGACGCAGCGCTTGCGCAAACCAAACCTCAGGAAATCAAGATCGGTATCACCACTTTCCTGTCAGGACCGGCTTCCGTATTCGGCGTACCGGCAAAGGCCGCGGCCGAGATGATTGCAGAAGACCTCAACAAGAAGGGCGGGATCGGCGGCGTACCGGTAAAACTGTCTTTCATCGATGAAGGCGCCGGCGGCGAGGCGTTGGTCTCGAACTACCGGCGCATGGTTCAGGATGAAAAGGTCGACGCGACTTTCGCCTCCATCTCCTCGGGCAGCTGCAATCAGCTTGTCCCGGTCGCCGAAGACCTCAAGGTCATGAACTTCATGTGGGATTGCGGTGCAGCTTCAATTCTGGAGACGAAGAAGTATCGCTACAATTTCCGCACCCAGGCTAACGGCACGCCGGAGATGCTGGCGGTGCTCGTCTATCTCCTCAAGACAAAGCCCGACTTCAAGACCATCGCGGTCGTCAATCAGGACTACGCGTGGGGCCGCGAAAGCTGGGAGATATTCTCCACCGCATTGAAGGCGATGAAGCCCGACGTTCAGGTGGTGGCGGAGCTTTTTCCGAAGTTCGGCGCGCCTGACTATTCCACCGAAGTTTCGCGCCTGCTGGCATTGCGGCCGGATGTCGTTCTGACCACCTCCTGGGGCGGCGATCTCGACACGCTGGTCCGTCAGGCCGGTCAACGCGGTCTGCTGCAACAATCGACCTTCGTGTTGGGCATCGGCGAATCTTCGATCCAGCGACTGGGTAAGGATCTGCCGGAAGGCCTGATCGTTGGTGCGCGGGGTGACCACTGGTTCCTGCACCCCGAAAAGAAGAACGATCCGGCTTTCAAGGCCTTTGCCGAGGCATTCAAGGCAAAGACCGGCGCCTGGCCGATCTACCCAGTCTACCACATGGCGCAGGCCTTCACGGCGCTGCAGACGGTCTATGACAAGGCGATTAAGGCCAATGGCGGCAACTGGCCGACGCGGGAACAGGTCGTGGATGCGACTTCTGGCACCGAATTCGCAACCGGTTTCGGCCGGCCGATCACGCTGAGGCCAGAGGACAACCAGGGTCTGGAAGCGCAGCTCGTCGGCGTTACCAAGTCCTTCCCGGGCTATGACTTCAAACTACTCGACAATATGATGATCTTCGATCCGAAGGTGATCACCAATCCGGCAGGCGTGCGCTCAGTCGAGTGGCTGAAGACGCTCAAGCCGGAATTCGTCAAGATGGACGTGCCGACCTTCAAGCAGTAGTCCCGATCCCCGTCCCCCGGTTTCGCCCGGAGGACGGCTTTCCTGAAGGTTTTCATGAACTCGACTCTCGCCATACTGGCCGTCCTCGACGGGATCAGTTACGCCGCCTTGGTGTTCCTGGTTTCCGTCGGGCTCAGCCTCATTTTTGGTGTGCTGCGCGTGGTGAATGTCGCGCACGGCTCGCTATATGCCTTCGGCGCCTATCTTGCCGCGACGTTCAGCCTCGTGATCGCGCAGGTTTCGCCGTGGCTTACCTATCCCGCACTGCTGGTTGCCTCCATCGTGATCGGCGTCGTGTGCGGCGGTTTCATTGAGCGCTTTCTCTTGCGCCCTCTCTACGGGCGGGACGACGTGCTGCAGCTCCTGATCACCTTCGCAGCCTTCATGATCATGGACAATCTGCAGCGTCTGATCTGGGGCGTGCAGCCGATCTTCGCCGCCGAGCCCTTGAAGCTGTTGCCGAACATTAGCGTATTCGGCGTGAACTATACGTCCTACCAGGTCATCTTGCTGCCGGGCGTAGCGGTGGCAACGCTGTTCGGACTGCGCTACTTCCTACGGAAAACCCTTGCTGGCGCCGTGATTCTGGCGGTCACCGAAGATCGCGAAGCTTCAACCGCCATCGGCATCGACGCCCAGCGCGTCTACTCCATTACGTTCATCATCGGGGCGAGCCTGGCGGCGCTCGGCGGCGCGCTGGCTTCGCCGACCACATCGCTGGTGCCCGGCATGGGCGCCGACATGATCGTGCTGTCTTTCGCGGTGGCAGCCACTGCGGGTCTGGGGCAGATCGAGGGCACCGCCCTTACGGCCCTCATGATCGGCTTGACGCGCGCCTTCGTCATCTATCTGCAGCCGGAGTTCGAAGTTCTCGTACCCTATCTGCTGATGGTGCTGGTGCTTCTGGTGCGTCCGTTCGGACTGTTCGGTGCGGTGCAGGTGAGAAAAATCTGATGGCGGGCCGTATCAAGCCGATCACGGCAGTCGCGATCATCTTCTTTCTGGCCAGCGCGGTACTGCCGCTCTTCGTCGCGAGCTGGGCGACGTTATTCGCGCTCATTCTCGCCAAGGGCATCGTGGTGCTCGGCATCGTTCTGTTGCTGCAGGCGGGACAAGTATCGTTCGGACACGCGATGTTCTTCGCCACCGGCGCCTACACCGCGGCGTTCTGGGGCAAGTACATCGGCGGCGGCGATATCCTGATCTTTGTCGCGCTAGGAGGCATAACCTCTACCGTTTTTGGCCTGATCGTCGGCCTGTTCGTGGTTCGCTACCGGGAAATTTTTTTCGGAATGCTGAACTTGGCATTCTCCATGGTGTTGTGGTCGCTGCTCGAGAAAATGTTCCACTACACTAACGGCGCGGACGGCATCCGGGTCGCCCGTCCTGGCTTGTTTGGATTTTCGTTCACGCCGGAGACGTTCCAATACGTTATTCTCTACGTGAGCCTTTTGGTCGCGATTGCTGCGTTCTACGGCGTGCAACGCTATCTCGACAGCCCGCTCGGTCACATGTTGCGGGCAATGAAATCTAACGAAACTAGGCTCGAATATCTTGGTATGTCGGCGCGGCGCGTACTGCTAATCGGCTACGTGATCTCCGCATTTCTAGGCGGCATTGGCGGCACGCTGGTATCAATCATCCAGCAGATCGCTACGCCCGAGTTCGGCTTCTGGACTAAGTCGGGCGAGTTCGTGTTCATCGCGATCCTCGGCGGCGGCGCCCATGCCTTCGGCGCGTTTGCGGGTGCTGCGATGTTCGAATGCGTGCGGTTCTACGCCGCGGCGCACCTGGCGGACTCTTGGCAGCTCATTCTCGGCGTCGTGCTAATCGTCATCATCCTTTACGCGCCGAACGGCCTGATTGGCCTCCGGCAGCGCTACGGTCAATCCAGGCGGGGAGGGCATTGATGGCCAACGTCCTGCTTTCCGCAAAGAACATCAAGATCCGGTTCGGCGGCGTCATTGCCGCCGATGGAATCGATCTCGACGTCCTCGAAGGCGAAAACCTCGCCATTATTGGGCCGAACGGGGCCGGTAAAACCACGTTTCTCAACATATCGACGGGTTATCTGCGGCCGCAAGCTGGCACCGTGAGCTTTCTCGGCCACGACATTACAGCGCAGCTTCCGCGCACGATCACCAAGCTCGGCATCGCCCGCGCCTTCCAGATTCCACAGCTGTTCCTCGATCAGACCGTGATGGAAAACATGCTGATCGCGGCCGCCTCCCTGCGAGGGCGCCCGTCCGGATTCCAGGCTCTTTCGCGCATGCCGGAAGTGACGGAAATGGAGCGGCTGCTGGATCTCGTCGGTGTCAAGTTGTACGCCGAACGAACAGCGCGAGAACTGCCCGAGGGACAACGCAAGCTTGTCGATATCGCGCTCGCGCTCGCGCTGAAGCCTAAGCTCTTGCTGATGGACGAGCCGACCTCGGGCGTTGCGTCATCCGAGAAGCTGGCCATTATGGACATTCTCACTACGGCGCTCGCAAAGGAGAAAGTTACGTCAGTCTTCGTCGAGCACGACATGGACATGGTAGAGCGCTACGCCAGCAGGGTCGCCGTGTGGAATGTCGGCAAGATCCAGAAGGTCGGCACGCCGGCGGAGGTTCTGGCTGACCCGAAGGTTCGTGAACAGGTGATCGGGATATGAAACCGATGCTGAGTTTCGAGAATGTCAACGTCGCGATT
>NZ_JAFCLS010000074.1 GCF_018131075.1 Bradyrhizobium sp. JYMT SZCCT0428
AACGACCTCCCATAAACCCCGCAACGCCCGCCTCGATCGCCTCATCTTAATCGAGGCACCAAGACTTACGACCCATAAGCCGCGGCCCATCAAGTGGAACGCCGGCGTTAGAGACCTGCTACGACAACTCCCGCCGCGGAGTATGGGTCCCCCGATGCGCAATTGCGCATCTGAGCTCAAGGCCGGGACGACGAGTTATAGCTGTTGCCCGATCTGGAATTCTCTCGCCACGAACGCATATAGAACTCCCGGACTTCAGCGAAGGAACCGCGCATGAGTTTGCAGGCCGACTTCACCGGCGAGGACTTCTTTCGCGATCCCGCCACCGCGATCGAGAAGCTGCGCAGCACGGGGCCGGTGGTGGAAGTGCGCTTTCCCATCATCGGCAAGGTGTGGGCCACGACCACGCAGGCGCTCGCCGATCAGGTGCTGAAGGATACCGAGACCTTCACCATCCGCCGCGACGATGGCAATGTCGCCGGGCTGCAATGGTGGATGCCGGGCATCGTGCGCACGCTCGCCAACAGCATGCTGTCGATGGACGAGCCCGACCACAAGCGGCTGCGCGACATCGTCGACGAAGCGTTCCGCCGCCGCGCCGTGCTCGACATGGAGCCGCATATCCAGGCGATCGGCGACCAGCTTGCCGATGAATTGTTTGCCGAAGGCAGTCCAGCTGATCTCGTCGAGCGCTTTGCGCGCAGGCTGCCGCTCTCGGTGATTTGCGAACTGCTCGGGCTGCCGCTGGCCGACCGGGCCAAATTCACCGCCTGGGCCAGCGGCTTTACCCGCTTCACCGGCGCGCTCGGCTTTCTCGGCATGATGCCGAAGATTTTTGCCATGCGGCGCTACGTCGAGCAGCATCTGGAAAGCGTTCGTCGGCAGGGCGGGCAGGGGTTGATCGCCGAAATCGTGCGCGTCGAAAAGGACGGCGGGAAGATCAGCCGTGACGAGATCGTGTCGATGGTGTTCCTGCTGCTGTTCGCCGGCCACGAGACCACGACGCATCTGATCAGCGGATCGGCGTTCGAGCTTCTGAAGAACCCCGGTCTGCGCGAATGGCTGGGTGAGGACGACAGCCGGCTCGATCTGGCGGTCGAGGAATTTCTGCGCTTCATCACGCCGGTGCAATTCACCAAGCCGCGCTATGTGCGCCGGGATGTCGACCTCGGTGGCGTGCAGGTGAGGAAGGGCGAAAAGGTCATGGCGATGCTTGCCGCCGCCAACATGGACCCGCACGCCAATCCGCATCCCGAGCGGCTCGACCTGCAGCGCAGGCCCAACCGCCACATCGCGTTCGGCACCGGAATCCATTTTTGTCTCGGCCATCAGCTGGCGCGGATCGAAGGCCGATGTGCGCTCAAAGCGCTGTTCCGGCGCTGACGTTGGCGGTCGATCCATCCGAAATCAAATGGCGCAAGCGGCCTGGCCTCCGCGCGATCGACCGGTTGCCGGTTGTGGTGATCAGGCACACGCGCGGTCCGGGTGGCGTAAAGCAGGAGTAGCGGGCTTTTTGTTCCACATCCTGTGCGGGTTGTGCCATCGATCGTTGCCCGCTTGCTACGATTGTTGCGCAGGCGCAACAGTTCCTGAACATTTAACCGTCAAATCAGCCAGCTATTGCTTGCGCCGCTTTTTAGCCACACCCCTGCATGAAATCATGCCTTCATAGGCTGATGGCCACAGCGCTCACGAGGACGAGACGGCTGGGGAAACAGGTTCGCGATGCACGCAGGGACGAACATCAAGAACAGGCTGCCGAGCCGTCACGTGACGGCGGGTCCCGCGCGCGCGCCGCAAGCCCAAGCCCAAGCCCAAGCCCAAGCCTATGTCGCTGGCGCCGTCGTCGCGGCTTCCAGCGACGCCGGCAATGCTGCACCGCACCTACCGGTGGTCGCCGATGAACGCAGCATCCAGTTCGATTCGATCGTGGCGGCGGAAATCTTCGCGAGGGAAATCTTCAAAAAGACTCCGTGTGCCGCGGGTTTGCAGCCGGGCGGCCGTGATGTTGCCAAAGACATACAGGAAATTGGGAGCATATCGCTTCTGATGAAGACGCTGCTCGACAACGGCCACCTGCGCGGGAATTGCCTTACCGCCACGGGCCGGACGATCGCCGAAAACCTCAAGAGCGTAAAGGTGATGGCCGTCACCGGCGGTGTCGTCGGCCCAAAAGATAATTCTGCGCAGGAAGGTGCGGTCGTGAAGGTCGCGGGCATTTTGAAGAAATTTTCCGGTTCTGTCCGCGGCTTGGTCCGCGAGGAGAACGCCGCGGCGAGTCTTAACGTAAAGTTGACCGGCGCCGACGCCCCTGAACATGAGACCAAACGGCAGTCCGGAGCGACTAACCTCAAATCGGCTGCGCTGTGGAAGGACGCCCAAAGGATCGGGCAGGCGATGGGTGGCGCTGTTTCCCATCCAGGCGGTGCGCACGAGAAGCAGTGTTATGCGGACATCTAGGCGTATCATTCTTGCGTTGATGTTAGGGGCCGCGCCGGTGGCGGGTTCCGGATTCGCGTTCGATGGTGCGCCGGTAAATCCCAAGGATGCCGCTCTTCCCGTGGTTTCCCAGCCCGCCGCCCAGGCGTTGAACGCCCAGGCCTTGGGTGGAGGCTTGGGTATTCCGGGCCAAAAGAAGGCGATTCCGCCGGCAACGGCAACCGCGGCGGCTGCCGCGACCGCGCCGTCACTGACCTCCCTGCAATACGCCGCTGAAGGCGGTCATCCCGTGGCCCAGTGGAAGCTCGGCCGGATGTATGCCAACGGCGATGGCGTCACCCAGGACGACCTGCGGGCGTTCGAATATTTCAGCCGCATTGCCAACCAGCATGCCGAGGATAGCCCGTCGGCGCCTCAGGCGACGATCGTGGCCAACGCCTTCGTGGCGCTGGGGCGGTACTACCTCAACGGCATTCCCAATTCGAAGGTCAAGGTCGACCGGGAGCGGGCGAGGGAGATGTTCTCCTATGCCGCGTCCTATTTCGGCAATGCGGACGCCCAGTACGATCTGGCGCGGCTCTATCTGAAGACCCCGGACGCTTCGCGGGAAGATTTCCGCTATGGCGCCCGCTGGCTTGGTCTGGCCGCCCAGAAGGGCCAGCATCAGGCGCAGGCGCTGCTCGGCCAGATGCTGTTCAACGGCGACCGGCTGCCGCCGCAGCGCGCGCGCGGGTTGATGTGGCTGACCCTGGCGAGCGAGAGTGCGGCGCCGGACGAGGTCTGGATCAAGGAAAGCTACACCCGGGCGATGTCGAAAGCCTCCGGCGACGACCGCGCCATGGCGCTGCAGATGCTCGAGCACTGGGTGCAGGGCCGCCGGGACTGAATTCCCCCGCCGCAGCTTAGTTGCTGCCGCGGCTTAGCTGCTGCCGCGGCTTGGCCTGAGCGGCGCTTGTTCGCTCAGGCGGTTTCGAGATCCAGATCGGCCCAGACCGGGACGTGGTCCGACGGCTTCTCCCAGGCGCGCACGTAGCTGTCGATACCGACATTGGTCAGCCGGTCGCTGGCCTGCGGCGACAGCAGCAAATGATCGATCCGAATGCCCCAATTCTTCTGCCAGGCGCCGGCCTGATAGTCCCAGAACGTGTATTGCCCGGGGGCGTCGTTCACGGCGCGCAGCGCGTCGGTCAGGCCGAGGCCAAGGAGGGATTGAAAGGCCTCGCGGGTCGCCGGCAAGAATAAAGCGTCCTTGGCCCAAGCGGCGGGATTGTAGACGTCCGGGGCCGCCGGGATGACGTTGAAGTCGCCCGCCAGGATCAGCGGCTCCTCCGCTTTAAGCCGCTCCCTCGAGTACTCAAGAAGCCGCGACATCCATTTGAGTTTGTAGGGATATTTGTCCGTATCCGGCGGGTTGCCATTGGGTAAATAAAGACAGGCGATGCGCAAGACCCCCTTCTTCAGGGGAATTACGCCTTCCAGGAAACGGGCGTGGGCGTCCTCGTCGTCGCCGGCGAGGCCGGATTTGGTTTCCTCGAACGGCAGCTTCGACAACAGCGCAACGCCATTGAAGGTCTTCTGGCCGTGGGTGACGACGTTGTAGCCGAGCGCCTCGATCTCGAGCCGCGGAAAGGCTTCATCGATGCATTTGATTTCCTGCAGGCAGACGACGTCAGGCGCGCAGTCCTTCAGCCAGGTCAGGAGATGGTCGATCCGCTGCCGGACCGAATTGACGTTCCACGTAGCAATACGCATTGCAAAAGCCCGGATTGTAATCACACATTTTCGCTGCAGTGGCATACCATGTGCCGCGAGGCTGTGATAACTATCTAGAAATAAGGCGTAAAAGTCGCCGTCAAGGGGGCCGGGACCAGCTGTCCCGCCCTTTGCGGATCGGCGGACGTGAAAAATTATGAAAAAGCGTAACTGGATACTTTTTGCCGGCATTATCGGCATCGTCGCCGTCGCGGCCTACACAACCCGCTCGTCGTGGATGGGGAGCAACGCCAGCGCACAGGGGCCGCAGCGCCCGCGCATGGTCTCGGTCGAACTGGCGAAGGCGGAGCGCAAGTCCGTGCCCGTCGATGTCGACGCCAATGGAACCGTCACGCCGATCTCCAGCGTGGCGCTGAAGTCGCGGCTGGAAACCACCATCGTGTCGGTCCATTTCCAGGACGGCGCCAAGGTCAACGAAGGCGACTTGCTGTTCACGCTCGATGCGCGCCAGATCGACGCCCAGATCGAGCAGGCCGAGGGGGTGCTCGCGAAGGACCAGGCCCAGCTCGAAGGCGCGCAGCGCGATGTCCGGCGGTACAGCGAACTGATCGGCAAGGGCGCCACCACGCAGGTCAATCTCGACAACGCCAAGACGACGGCTGACATCCTGGCTGGAACCATCAAGGCCGACCAGGCGGCGCTCGACAATCTGAAGGTCCAGAAAAGCTACACCACGATCCGCGCGCCGTTCTCGGGGCGGGTCGGTGCGGCTAACGTCAAGGTCGGCAATTTCGTGCGGCCGGCCGATCTCGCGCCGCTCGCCGTCATCAACCAGATGGCGCCGGTCTACGTGACGTTCGCCGTCCCCCAGCGTGTGCTGGTCGATCTGCGCGAGTCGATGGCGAAGGGGGCGTCCGGGGTGACCGCGACGATCCCGGGTCACCAGCGCTCGGAAAGCGGCAAGGTTGCGATGGTCGAGAACACGGTGGATGCCACCACCGGCATGGTTACTGTGCGCGGCATCATGAACAACGAGAACGAGACATTGTGGCCGGGAACCCTGGTCGCGACCCGACTGACAATCCGCAGCGAAGATGCGATCGTGGTTCCGACGGTCGCCGTGCAGCGTAGCCAGACCGGCAACTTTGTCTTCGTCGTCAAGGACGGCGCAGCCAAGGTTCAATCGGTCACGGTCGATCGTACCTCGCAGGGCATGTCGGTGATCTCAGAAGGGCTCGCCGGCGACGAGAGTGTGGTAGTCGACGGACAATTGCTGCTGTCGGACGGAACGCGGGTCGAGCCGCGGACGAAGAAGGCGGGAGCGTAGCCGATGTCGCTCTCGGAGCTCTGCATCCGCCGGCCGGTCATGACGACGCTGATCACGGCGTCGATCATTGCATTCGGCATCTTCGGCTTCCGCCTGCTGCCGGTATCGGCGCTGCCGCGGGTCGACTTCCCGACCATTGCCGTGACCGCGACCTTGCCGGGCGCGAGCGCGGATACGATGGCAGCCTCGGTGGCGGGCGTCATCGAGCGCCAGCTCTCGACGATTGCCGGCATCTCCTCGATGTCGTCGAGTTCATCGCAGGGCTCGAGCCAGATCACGATCCAGTTCGATCTCAACCGCAACATCGATTCCGCCGCGCTCGACGTGCAGACGGCGCTGACCATCGCGCAACGCCGGTTGCCGATCGAGATGCGAATCCCGCCGAGTTTCCGCAAGGTGAACCCGGCCGATTTCGCGATCCTGTTCGTGGTGCTTGGTTCACCGACGCTGCCGTTGTCGGCGGTCAACGAATATGGCGAAATCACCATCGGCCAGACCTTGTCGCAGATACCGGGCGTCGCGCAGGTCAGCGTCTACGGCGCGCAGAAGTTTGCCGTTCGCGTCCAGGCCGATCCGGAAGCCGCCGCGGCGCGCGGATTGTCGCTCGAAGACATCCGCACCGCGGTTTCGGCCGCCAATTCGTCGACCCCGGTCGGCACGCTGAACGGTCCGAAGCAAGACGTGGCGCTGCAGGCGTCCGGCCAGATGGACAAGGCGGCTGACTACAGCAAGATCGTGGTGGCCTGGCGCAACGGTTCGCCGGTCAAGCTCGATGAGGTCGCAAAGATCTACGACAGCGTCGAGAACGAGCGGATCGCAACCTGGCTGAACGACGAGCGCTCGATCGTGCTCGGCATCCAGAAACAGCCGGACGCCAACACGGTGGCCGTGGTCGATGGCATCCTGGCCAAATTGCCGGTGCTGCGGGCGCAGATCCCGCCATCGGTGTCGATCAACGTGCTGATGGATCGCTCGATATCCATTCGTCAGGCGGTGGCCGACGTCGAGGAGACGCTGCTGATCGCGATCGGGCTGGTCATCCTCGTCATCTTCCTGTTCCTGCGCTCGGCGTCTGCGACCTTCATTCCGGCGCTGGCGGTTCCGATCTCGCTATTCGGCACCTGCGCGGTGATGTACGCGCTCGACTATTCGATCAACAACATGACGCTGCTGGCGCTGACCCTGTCAGTCGGGTTCGTGGTCGACGACGCCATCGTCATGCTGGAGAACATCGTCCGCCATATCGAGCATGGGATGCGGCCGTTCGAGGCGGCGCTGAAGGGCGCGCGCGAGATCGGATTCACGATCATTTCGATCACTTTCTCGCTGATCGCCGTGTTTATCCCGGTGCTGCTGATGGGTGGCATCGTCGGCCGGGTGTTCCGCGAGTTCGCGGTGACGGTATCGGTCGCGATCATCGTGTCAGGATTCGTTTCGCTGACCTTGACGCCGATGCTGTGCGCGCGCGTGTTGCGGGCGCACGACCCGAACAAGAAACCGAACATCGTGCTTCGCGGTTTCGAGGCGATGTTCGAATCCTGGCTGCGCGCTTATGAATGGACGCTCGACTGGGTGCTGGCGCGCAAGGCGCTGATGCTGGCCGTGACGCTGGCGACGCTGGGCGGTACCGTCTACCTCTACATGATCGTGCCGAAGGGCTTCTTTCCGCAGGAGGATACCGGCTTCCTGATCGGCGTGACCGAGGCTGCGACCGACACGTCCTTCGATGCGATGAAGGAGCGGCAGCAGGCGCTGGTCGCGGTGCTGAGAGGCGATCCCGCGGTCGAATACATCAACTCCACCGTCGGCGCCGGCGGACCGAACACGACGGCCAATTACGGACGGCTGTTTATCGCGCTGAAGCCCAAGAAGGAACGCGACAACCTCACGACGATCATCGGGCGGCTGCGGGGCAAGGCTCGCCAGATTCCAGGCATGCAGGCGTTCTTCCAGCCGATCCAGAACCTCAATATCGGCGGGCGGATTTCCAAGAGCCAGTACCAGTATGTGATGCAGAGCGGCGACACCGACTCGCTGTACCGGCTGGCGCCGGAAATGCGCGACAAGATCGAGAAGGTGCCGGGCCTGCTCGACGTCACCACCGATCTCTACATCAAGAACCCGCAGATGACGGTCGATATCGACCGCGAGAAGGCCGCGGTTTACGGCGTCACCGTCGACCAGGTTCGCAACCAGCTCTACAACGCCTACGGCTCGCGCCAGGTCGGCACCATCTACATGCCGTCGAACGACTACCAGATCATCCTGGAAGTGCAGCCGCAGTTCCGGGTCGATCCGTCCGACCTGTCCAAGCTCTACATGAAGACCCAGAACAACCAGACCATTCCGCTGTCGGCGGTGGCGAAGCTGGTTCCGACGGTTGGGCCGCTGCAGATCAACCATCAGGCGCAGCAGCCGGCGGTGACGATCTCGTTCAACCTCGCGCCCGGCTATTCGCTGGGCTATGCGGTCGACCAGATCACCACGCTCGAGCAGAGCTCCAACCTGCCGGCGACCATTGCCACCGGCTTCTCCGGCACCGCGCAGGTGTTCCAGGATTCGCTGCGCGGGCAGGGCGTCCTGATCCTCGCCGCCGTGTTCGCGGCCTTCGTTATCCTCGGCATCCTCTACGAGAGTTTCATCCACCCGATCACCATCATCTCCGGCCTGCCGTCGGCCGGTATCGGCGCGATTCTGACCCTGATGCTGTTCGGAATGGAGATGTCCGTCATCGCGATGATCGGCATCGTGATGCTGGTCGGCATCGTCAAGAAGAACGCCATCATGATGGTGGACTTCGCGCTGGAGCGCCGCAGCGTCGGCCTCAGCGCCGAGCATGCGATCCGGGAAGCTGCGCTGCTGCGTTTCCGCCCCATCATGATGACGACGTTCGCCGCGATCTTCGGCACGCTGCCGATTGCGCTTGGCGCCGGCGCGGGCGCTGAACTGCGCCAGCCGCTCGGCGTCGCCGTGGTCGGCGGTCTGTGCCTGTCGCAACTGCTGACGCTGTACATCACCCCCGTGATCTACATCTATCTCGACCGCATCGACCGCCGCCTGAAGCGCCGGCTCGAGCCGCAGCTCGAAGAAACCGACGGCGAGCGGCCGCACGTGGTCGCGGCCGAGTAATGGTCCAGGCGCGGGCAATGCGGACCGCCCTGCGATGCATTGTCGTCCTGATCGCGCTTGCGTGGAGTGCCGGGACGAGGGCCGTTGCGGCCGAGCCGATCGAAATCTTCGACGCGCATCTGCATTACAATTGGGAACCAAAGCCCTATTACCAGCTCGACGAGGTGCTCGCGCTCTTCAAGAAGCATCGCGTCACCGGCATCCTCGCGACCAGCCGCCCGAACGCCGGAACGCATGCGCTGGTGGACGCGAAGGCCGAGGGGCTGCAGGTCGTGCCTTTCATCCGGCCATACCGCGTGCGGTCGGATATCCAGAGCTGGTTCGGCGATCCCGTGATCTTCGATCTCGTGCAGGACGAATTCAAGCGCGGCTATTACCGCGGCATCGGCGAATTCCATCTGTCGGGCAAGTCGGCGGAAAACGAGTGGGTGAAGAAGACCGTCGATTTTGCTGTTACCAACGACCTCTATCTGCACGCCCATGCCGATGACGAGGCGGTCGAGATCCTGATGCGGCACAATCCGAAAGCGCGGATCATCTGGGCGCATACCGGCTTTGGGCTGTCGACCGATCGCGTTACGGCGATGCTGTCGAAATACCCAAAACTGTGGGGAGAGTTGTCGTATCGCAGCGGCATCACCGACGGCGCGGGCAAGCTGACGGCTGAGTGGCGGACGCTGTTCGAACGCTATCCTGATCGCTTCCTGCTCGGTTCGGACACCTGGGTGCCGGAGCGCTGGGCGAGCTATGGTGAGATCATGGCGAGCTATCGCGCATGGCTGGCACAGCTATCGCCCAAAATCGCCGAGCAGATCGCGAGCGGAAATGCGAAGGCGTTGTTCGCCGCGCCGCGCTGATGTCGCTCAGATCGAAAAACTGGTGCCGCAGCCGCAGGAGGCGGTGGCGTTCGGATTGACCACCCGGAACGACGCGCCGATCAGGTCGTCGACGAAATCGACTTCCGAGCCGGCCAGGAACGGCACCGATGCCGGATCGACCAGCACCACCGCGCCCTCGCGCGCGATCACCAGATCGTCCTCGGCCTGGGCGTGCTCGACGTCGAACTTGTACTGGAAGCCGGAGCAGCCGCCGCCTTCGACAGATATGCGCAGCATGGCGCCGTCGCCCTCGGTCTTGAGGATTTGTCCGATGCGGCGGGCGGCCCGCTCGCTGACGGTGATGGCAGTGGTCATGCGTGGTCTCCGGTCGAAGGCGTCATACCCAATTCATTTGGTATCCCGCGCTCCCCATAGTTAAGTATGTAATCTCGCAGAATCAAATGGATAAGGACTAAAAAAACGTGTCGGTCGGAATGGCTGCCCCCCGCGCGCTCTATGCCTGCGATCCCGATCGCAGCCGTGGCCGGCTGTTTACGGAGCCGCCGAGCAAGACCCGCAGCCCGTTCCGCCGCGACTGCGACAGGGTGATCCATTCCACCGCCTTCCGCCGCCTGAAGCACAAAACTCAAGTCTTCGTGTTCCATGAAGGCGATCATTACCGCACAAGGCTGACCCATACGCTGGAGGTGGCCCAGATCGCCCGCGCGCTGGCCCGCCAGCTCGGGCTCGACGAGGACCTCACCGAGACGCTGGCGCTGGCCCACGACCTTGGCCATCCGCCGTTCGGCCACGCCGGGGAGCGGGCGCTGGACAAATGCTTGGCGGCCCACGGCGGCTTTGATCATAACGCCCAGACCCTGCGCGTCGTAACCTCGCTGGAACATCGCTATCCCGAGTTCGACGGCCTCAATCTGAGCTGGGAGTCGCTGGAAGGCATCGTCAAGCACAATGGACCGCTGACGATGCGAAGCGGGGACCCGGCCGGACGCTACAGCGACAGCGGGATTCCGGTCGGGATTGCCGATTTCAACCGCAAATATGATCTGGAGCTGTGGACCTACGCCTCGCTGGAGGCCCAAGTCGCAGCCTTCGCCGACGACATCGCCTATGACGCCCACGATATCGATGACGGCCTTCGCGCCGGCCTGTTTGGCGTCGACGACCTCAAGGTGATGCCGCTCACGGCCGCCATCATCGCTGACATCGGCAAGCACTATCCTGATCTCGATGACGTCAGGCGCGGGGCGGAACTGGTGCGCGAGTTGATCTCCTACATGATCTCGGCGGTTGTCGCCGAGGCAGGCAGGCGGCTCGAGGCGGCCAAGCCGCAATCCGCCCATGATGTGCGCCATCACACCCAGCCGCTGATCGCGTTTCCTCCCGCGGTCGCGGCGGAGGAGGCCGAGATCAAGGCGTTCCTGAAGCTGCGGATGTACCGCCACAAGCGGGTGATGCGGGTGATGGGCGAGGCGGAGCAGATCGTGTTCGATCTGTTCGCGCGCTACCAGAAATCGCCGGACGACCTGCCGGCCGAGTGGGTCGAGGGCACCGAGCGCGAGTCCGAAGGCGAGCGCGCGCGCCGGATCGGCAATTTCATTGCCGGGATGACCGACCGTTTCGCCCTGACCGAGCATCAAAGGCTTTTTGACTCGACCCCGGATTTGCGTTAGGCGGCGGCCCAGGAACTTAGAAAAATGGCCGAAAAACCCACTTCTCCGCATCTTTTTGCCGATGTGCTTGCGCGCGTGCACAGGATATGTGCTGCGCTTGCGGCCGAGGAAAACTGGCCCGCCGGCATCGATTTCTCCCGCGTGGTGGTCGAGCCGCCGCGCGATGCGACCCATGGCGACATGGCGACCAACGCCGCGATGGTGCTCGCCAAGGAAGCCAAGGCAAAGCCGCGCGATCTCGCCGACAAGTTCGCCGAGAAACTGCGCGCGGACGATCTGATCGCCGCCGTTGATGTCGCCGGTCCAGGCTTCATCAATCTCACCTTGAAGCCGCAAGTGTGGGCCGATGCGCTGCGCACGGTGCTGCGCGAAGGCGCGGCATACGGGGCGAGCGCGATTGGCGGCGGCGAAAAGGTCAACGTCGAATACGTCTCGGCCAATCCGACCGGGCCGATGCATGTCGGCCATTGTCGGGGCGCGGTGTTCGGCGATGCGCTGTGCAGCCTGCTGCAGTTCGCGGGCTATGACGTCACGCGCGAATATTACATCAACGACGCCGGCGCCCAGGTCGATGTACTCGGCCGCTCGGCGTATCTGCGCTACCGCGAAGCGCTCGGTGAAGACATCGGTGCGATACCGGAAGGCCTGTATCCCGGTGATTATCTCGTGCCGGTCGGGCAGGCGCTGGCCGCCGAATACGGCGACAAGCTCAAGTCGATGCCGGAAAACGCCTGGCTGCCGATCGTGCGCCTCAAGGCCATCGACATGATGATGGAGATGATCAAGGGCGATCTCGCAGCGCTCCACATCAAGCATGATGTGTTTTTCTCGGAGCGCTCGCTGATCGAGACCGGCAACAACAAGGTCACCGAGACCATCGATTATCTGCGTGCAAAGGGCGATGTGTATGAGGGCCGCCTCGCGCCGCCGAAGGGCAAGCCGGTCGACGATTACGAGGACCGCGAACAGACGCTGTTTCGGGCCACCGCGTTCGGCGACGATGTCGATCGTCCGCTGATCAAGTCGGACGGCGGCTATACTTATTTCGCCTCCGACATCGCCAACCACAAGAACAAGTTCGATCGCGGCTTCACCAACCTGATCGACGTGTTCGGCGCCGATCATGGCGGCTACATCAAGCGCATGCAGGCAGCGGTGAAGGCCGTGACCTCGGGCAAGGCCGCCCTCGACGTCAAGATCGTGCAGCTGGTCAAGCTGCTGCGCGACGGCGAGCCTGTGAAGATGTCAAAGCGCTCCGGCGAGTTCGTCACCTTGCGCGAGGTGGTCGACGAGGTGGGCTCGGATGCCGTTCGTTTCATGATGCTGTTCCGCAAGAACGACGCGGTGCTGGACTTCGACCTCGCCAAGGTGATCGAGCAGTCCAAGGACAACGCGGTGTTCTACGTCCAGTACGGCCATGCCCGCGGCCATTCGATCTTCAAGAACGCCCGGGAAATGGTTCCCGACCTGCCGGAGAGCGATTCCGCCCGGGCGGCCTATCTCGGGGATGCCGCGGTGGAGCGGCTGACGGACCCTGCGGAACTCAGCCTGCTGAAGCAGCTGGCGCTCTATCCCCGGATGATCGAGGCAGCCGCGGTGGCCCATGAGCCCCACCGAATCGCTTTTTACCTCTATGATCTCGCGAGTGAATTTCACGCGCTTTGGACCAGGGGGCGGGATTTGCCCTATTTACGCTTCATTATCACTAATGATGCACACATTACGAGGGCGCGACTGGCAATGGTCCAGGGCGTCGTCTCGGTTCTGGCATCGGGCTTAGCCGTTCTCGGCGTCCACGCTCCGACCGAGATGCGGTAGGCAAGGGGCATAGGCCCTCGCAATGGGGATTGTGAGGGTATCTGGCAGGAGCCAATTCGTGTTCATGGCTCGTATGGTCATGGCGGGTTGGCGCTGTCCCGAAGGGGATGCATCTTCACGATGGCTAATCGATATCAGGAACGACCTTTTCCTTCCGACGCCGACGATGATCGCGGCGCGAACCCGGCTGCCCCGAAGGGCGACAGCGATCCGCTCGCGGAGCTGGCGCGGCTGATCGGGCAGTCCGATCCGTTTGGCGGCGCCGCCAAGACCCCGCACCCACTGCAGTCACGGGCCAATGTGCGCCCGCAATACGACGCCGTGGACGAGGATGAGGTCAGCGTGGCCGCAGGCCCGCCGCCATGGATGCAGCGCGCCAGGCACGATGCGCCGTCACCGCAACCGGAATACGAAGAGCAGGAGCCGGAATACCAGCCGAGCCCCGTGCATCCCTTGCACCGCTACGCGGCCCAGCAGCCGGCGGCACATGAACAGGACCATCACGCGCCGGCGCAGCAATACGCCGACGAGCAGCCGGTGGATCCCTCGCGGTATGACGACGCGCTGTATGGCCAGCTCGAATCCGGGCAGCATGAATTTGCGCGTGATCCGGCCTTTCCGGATGATCCCTACGCCTACCAGAGCGATTATGAGGAAGAGCCGGAGCCGCCGCGCAAGCGCAGCAATGGCTTGATAACGGTCGCCGCGGTGCTGGCGCTGGCCGTGGTCGGGACGGGGGCTGCCTTCGCCTATCGAACCTATGTCGGCTCACCGCGCAGCGGCGAGCCGCCGATCATCAAGGCCGACAACAGCCCGACCAAGGTGATGGCGACACCTGGCGATGGCGCCGCTGGCAAGACACCGGACCGCATGGTGCCCGGCGATGGCGGCGAAAAGATCGTGTCGCGTGAAGAGGCTCCGGTCGACGTCAATTCCAGGTCCGGCCCGCGCGTGGTGTTTCCGCCGCTGAACCCGAATGGCAGCCCGCCCTCGGTCGCAAGCGTCTCTCCGGCCGCTCCGCCGCCAGCTGCCGCCGCGAACGGCTCGCTGCCGAACAACGAACCGCGCAAGATCAAGACCCTTGCCGTGAAGGGCGACGCCGACAACGGCGGCGTTCCTGCAGGGGTTGCATCGGCAAAGCCGGCGCCGGCTGCCCGTACGGCCGCACCGGCGCCAGCCCCGGCCGCGGCGCCGCGCAACCCGTCATCCGCCAACGCCAGCGCCAATGGCCCGCTCGCGCTGACGCCGCAAGGCGGCGCAGCTCCCGATCCGGTGCCCACCCGCGTCGCCTCAACCAATCCGGCGCAGGCCGCGCCTTCCGGCGTCGGATACCTTGTCCAGGTCTCCTCGCAGAAGAACGAGGCCGATGCGCTGGCTTCCTACCGGGCGCTGCAGGGCAAGTACCCATCCGTGCTGGGGACACGTTCAGCTTCGATCAGGCGGGCGGATCTCGGTGAAAAGGGCGTCGTTTACCGCTCGATGGTCGGGCCGTTTGGCTCCCAGGAGGAGGCGGCGCAGCTGTGCGGCAACCTGAAAACTGCCGGCGGACAGTGCGTCATCCTCAGGAATTAACGGCCGTTTCCTTGACCCGGGAGCTGTGAGGGGCCTAATCGGCCCCCATGAGCAGCCGCGCATTCATCACAGGCATATCCGGACTGGAATTGAGCGCTGACGAGCGCGCATTTATCCGTGCCGAGCTGCCATGGGGCTTCATCCTATTCAAACGCAACATTGAGACCCCCTCGCAAGTTGCTTCGCTGGTTGGCGAATTACGCGATTTGATCGGAAACGCCGATGCGCCGGTCCTGATCGACCAGGAAGGCGGGCGGGTGCAGCGTGTCGGACCGCCGCATTGGCCGGTGTATCCGCCAGGCGCCGTCTTTGGGGCGTTGTACGACATCGACCCACAATTGGGCTTTAAGGCCGCCCGTTTGAGCTCACGGCTGATCGCAGCCGACCTGATCGACCTCGGAATCACGGTGGACTGCCTGCCGCTCGCAGACGTGCCGATTGCGGGGGCCGACGCCGTCATTGGCAACCGGGCCTATGGAACCGAGCCGGGCAAAGTGGCCGCGATCGCCCGCGCCGTCACCGAGGGGCTGGAGCAGGGCGGGGTGTTGCCGGTCCTGAAGCACATTCCCGGCCATGGAAGAGCCACAGCGGACAGCCATTTTCGGCTGCCGACGGTTGATTCGACGAGGGAAGAACTCGATCGGACCGATTTTGCCGCCTTTCAACCGCTGGCGGACCTGCCGATGGCGATGACCGCACATGTTGTGTTTAGCGCCCTAGACCCCGTCCATCCGGCGACGACTTCTGCGACAATCATCCGGCAGGTGATTCGCGGCGTAATCGGGTTCCAAGGTTTGTTGATGAGTGATGACGTGTCCATGAATGCGTTGGCGGGATCGATCGCCGAGCGGACCCGCGCCATCGTCAACGCCGGCTGCGACATGGTTTTGCACTGCAACGGCAAGCTCGACGAGATGCGCGATGTCGCAGCCGAGACGCCGGAACTGGCGGGCGAGGCCCTCAGTCGCGCCAACCGGGCGCTGGCCTCGCGAAAGGCGCCGTTGCCGCTCGACCGGCAGGCGGCGCGGGCTGAACTGGACGCGTTGATGGATCGGGTAGGGACGGCATGACCGCGGAGATTCTATCGTTTGAAACCGGACGGCCCGCCGCTGACGGCACCGACAGCGAGCCGTCGCTGGTTGTCGACGTCGAGGGCTATGAGGGTCCGCTCGACCTGTTGCTGACGCTGGCGCGGCAGCAGAAGGTCGACCTGTCCAAGATTTCGATCCTGGCGCTGGCCGACCAGTATCTCGTCTTCATCGAGGCGGCGCGAAAGATTCGGCTCGAGCTTGCGGCTGACTATCTGGTGATGGCGGCCTGGCTGGCGTTCCTGAAATCGCGGCTGCTGCTGCCCGAACCGGCGACACCGGACGGTCCGAGCGCCGAGGAGATGGCGACCGCGCTGGCCAACCGGCTGCGCCGGCTGGAAGCCATCCGGGAGGCAGCCAACCGGCTGATGAACCGGCCGCAGTTCCAGCGCGATATTTTCCCGCGCGGCAATCCGGAATCGATCGCGGAAATCCGCCACCCCAAATTCACGGCGACCCTGTACGACCTGCTCACGGCCTATGCCACGCAGCGCCAACAGAAGGTGCTGGCAACGGTGCATCTGGCCAAGCGCACGGTGTGGTCGCTGTCGGAGGCGCGCGCCTCGCTGGAGCGGCTGGTCGGCATGGCCGAGGACTGGAGCTGCCTCGACGAATTTCTCCTCAGTTATGTTGTCGATCCCTCGCAGAAGGCGACGGTGTTTGCCTCGACCTTTGCCGCAGCGCTCGAGCTGGTGCGGGAAGGCGAGATGGAACTGAACCAGAAAGAGGCGTTCGCGCCGCTGTATTTTCGTAAGCGTCAGCCGCAAGCGTCCGGGGCGATGTCCGCTTCGGATCTCTCGGTCGAGTAAGTGGAAGAAGGAGACCTAGCCATGGCGAGCCTCGCGGAAAAGCGAATGGAAGAAGCCGAGGAACAATCCGTCGATCCCACGAACGAGCCCGAAGCGAGGCCCGAAGAATTGCGGCTGCTGGAAGCGCTGTTGTTCGCCTCCGCCGAGCCGGTCGATCAGGCGGCGCTGGCCAAGCGCATGCCCGACGGCGTCGACGTCAAGGTGGCCCTGGCGCAACTGCAGGCGGAATACGCCACGCGCGGCGTCAATCTGGTGCGGGTCGCCAACAAGTGGACGTTCCGCACCGCCGGCGATTTGGCGTGGCTGATGACGCGGGAGAGCACGGAAACGCGGCGGCTGTCGCGCGCGGCCATCGAGGTGCTCGCGATCATCGCCTACCACCAGCCGGTGACGCGCGCCGAGATCGAGGAAATCCGCGGCGTGATCACCTCCAAGGGCACGCTGGATGTACTGCTGGAGACCGGCTGGATTCGTCCCCGCGGCCGCCGCAAGACGCCGGGCCGGCCGTTGACATTCGGTACCACCGATGGGTTCCTGTCGCAGTTCAGCCTGGAAGCGCTCGGCGACCTGCCGGGCCTGGAAGAGCTGAAGGGCACGGGCCTGCTGGATTCGCGGCTGCCTTCCGGCTTCAGCGTTCCGACCCCGTCGGACGACGTGGCGCTGCGCGAGGACGAGGACCCGCTGGATGCCGGCGACACCCTGGAACTCCTGCTGGCGCCGGCCGCCGAGCCGGAGACACCCAGCGAAAGCTGAGGCGTGGACAAAAATATCGAAAACAACCCCATGCAAAGTAGAACGGGCCCGGTTCGGGGCCTGTTCCGTTAGGGGCCGGTTGGTCCTCGAAAACGGATTAACGGTAGCAATAATACGTAGCTGCGACAGCGATTTGCCGCGGCTTGGGTCCTTGTTTTTGACACCTCCCGGGCCTACCTTCCGGCAAAGCTTGGGCCGGATGCCGGCCGTCTCTTTTGGAGGGTTGCAGGATGGGTTCGCTTAGCATTTGGCACTGGATCGTCGTGATCGCAGTGGTCCTGCTGTTGTTCGGCCGCGGCAAGATTTCGGACCTGATGGGCGACGTCGCGCAGGGCATCAAGTCCTTCAAGAAAGGCTTGCAGGACGATGACAAGCCTGCGGAAAAGCCCGCGGTCGAGCCGACCAAGACCATCGATCACAATGCGGCGCCGACGGCGGCACGCACCGATGTCGGCAGCAAGGCTGTCTGACGGTTTAGTTGTCTGCGCCCGTCTGGCGCGGACCGGTGTCCGGTGAAGCCATGGCCTATTGAAGTCATGGACGCCGGTTGAGAAAAGACGTGGGCCGCCCCAAAATCTTGCTATTGAGATTTGGGTGGGGCGGGGTCGCGTAAGCGGAAATTTTCATGTTCGACATCGGGTGGAGTGAACTGGTCGTCATCGCGGTTGTCGCGCTGATCGCCATCGGCCCGAAAGAGCTGCCGGGCGTGCTGCGCATGGTCGGGCAATGGATGGGCAAGGCCCGCAAGATGGCCTCCGAATTCCAGGGCCAGTTCCAGGAAGCGATGCGCGAGGCCGAAATGGCCGACCTCAAGAATAGTTTTGACGAGGTCAAGGACGTCGCGACAGGCATGTCTCCCACCAATCTTATGACCTCGCTGCAAAAGGACGTCGGTGACGCCTTGCAGATCGGGGACATCGACAAGCCCGTGAATTCGCAGGTGGAAACCTCGATCGGTGAAACCGTGACGCCGGAAATCGTCGCGCCGACCACGCCGGCCGCGCCGACGGCCGAGACCTTCGTCGAGGCCGAAACCCATCAGGCGGCCTCCGAGCCGCTGATCATCACGCGTGAAGTTCAGGCCGCGCAGCAGCAGGACATCGCGCCAGCGGCGCCGGACATTCTCAAGGACGCCAAAGCGTCATGAGCGACGAAGACATTGAGGCCAGCAAAGCGCCGCTGATGGACCATTTGATCGAGCTGCGCTCGCGGCTGATCAAGGCGCTGCTCGCGTTCGGTATCGCCTTCATCTTCTGCTTCTTCTTCGCCAAGCAGATCTACAACGTGCTGGTGTGGCCGTTCGTCTGGGTCGCCGGCCCCGAGAATTCGAAGTTCATCTACACCGCGCTGCTCGAGTATTTCCTCACGCAGTTGAAGCTCGCGCTGTTCGGCGCCGGCTTCATTTCGTTCCCGATTATCGCGACGCAGATCTACAAGTTCGTGGCGCCCGGGCTCTACAAGCACGAGCGCGGCGCGTTCCTGCCGTATCTGGTGGCAACCCCGTTCTTCTTCGTGCTCGGCTCGCTCCTGGTCTATTTCATCGTGCTGCCGATGCTGGTGCGCTTCTCGCTCGGCATGCAGCAATCCGGCGGCGACGAGACCGCGCAGATCCAGCTGTTGCCCAAAGTGGGTGAATATCTGTCGCTAATGATGGGGCTGATCTTTGCCTTCGGCATCGCGTTCCAGCTGCCGGTGATCCTGACGCTATTGGGCCGGATCGGCATCCTCACCGCAAAACAGCTTCGCGAAAAGCGGCGCTATTTCATCGTGGTCGCCTTTGTCATCGCGGCCGTCCTGACGCCGCCCGACGTGTTGAGCCAGGCTTCGCTGGCGCTGCCGCTGCTGGTTCTCTACGAAGGTTCGATCCTCGCGGTCGCCCTGGTGGAGAAGCGGGCCGCCGCGGCCAAGGCCGCGACCGGTACGCCACCCTCCGCGACCCCGCCGCCCGCGGCCAATCCGGCCGAGTAGGGCCGCTTCGCTGTTCCAAAAGCCGTCCATTCGGGTTACTTGATGCGCGCCTTTACCGGCACGATTCAGGAATGACCCGCCATGCACGACATCAAATCGATCCGCGATAACCCGCAAGCCTTCGACGCCGGACTGAAGCGCCGTGGCCTGGCGCCGCTGTCGCCGTCGCTGCTGGCGATCGACGAAAGGCGCCGCGCGGCGATCCTGGCGTCCGAACAGGCGCAGGCAAGGCGCAATGCGGCTTCGAAGGAAATCGGCGACGCCAAGAAGGCGAAGGATGAAGCGCGCGCATTGAAGCTGATGGCCGAGGTCGCCGAACTCAAGACCACGATGCCCGAGCTTGAAGCTGCGGCCAAGACGGCGGATGACGAGCTTGCAAAAGAGCTGGCAGCGATTCCAAACCTGCCGCTCGACGAGGTGCCCGACGGTGTCGACGAGCACGGCAATGTGCAGCGTCAGGTGTTCGGCAAGGCGCGCACCTATGGTTTTGCGGCGAAGCCGCATGACGATCTCGGCGGCGCGCTCGGCTACATGGATTTCGAGGCGGCGGCGAAACTGTCCGGCGCGCGTTTTGTCGTGCTGAAAAAAGGTCTTGCGCGGCTGGAGCGCGCGATCGGGCAGTTCATGCTCGATCTCCACACCAATGAGCACGGCTACAGCGAGATCAATCCGCCGCTATTGGTGCGCGACGACGTGATGTTCGGCACCGGGCAGTTGCCGAAATTCGAGGATGATCAGTTCTGGGCGATCAAGGGCGAGCTGCTGGCGGCTCCGGATGATGGCCGCTTAAAGAGCGAACGTCTTGGCCTCATTCCGACGGCCGAAGTCTCGCTGACCAATCTCGTCCGCGAATCCATTGTCGACGACAAGGAATTGCCGATGCGTCTCACGGCGCTGACGCCTTGCTTCCGTGCCGAAGCCGGCGCTGCCGGCCGCGATACGCGTGGCATGATCCGCCAGCATCAATTCACGAAAGTGGAACTGGTCTCGATCACCACGCCGGAAACCAGTAAGGACGAGCACGAGCGCATGCTCTCTTGCGCGGAGGAAGTATTGCGCCGCCTCGACTTGCACTATCGCGTCATGACTCTCTGCGCCGGCGACATGGGTTTCTCCGCGCAAAAAACCTACGACATCGAGGTGTGGATGCCGGGGCAGGGCGACGGCGGCGCTTATCGCGAAATCTCCAGTTGTTCGGTGTGCGGCGATTTCCAGGCGCGGCGCATGGATGCGCGCTATCGCGGGCCGGACGGCAAGCCGCGTTTCGTGCATACGCTGAATGGCTCCGGCACCGCGGTCGGCCGTGCGCTGATTGCTGTGATGGAAACCTATCAGCAGCAGGATGGATCGATTGCGGTGCCCGACGTGCTGCAGCCCTATATGGGCGGCCTCAAAGTGATCGAGTAGGACATATAATCTAGATAATTCAATATGTTAGTTATTGTACTGAATGTTGCGTCCAACAAGTGTCTAATAAGCGTGTAGCGTCGCCCCGAGTCCACTTCGGCGAGATCGAGGCGTGGTGATGCGGCGCATGGGCGGCGCGCGCGAGACGGCGGGAGATGACGGCGAAGATCGGTCGAGGCAAAAAAGGCGATAAAATCCGGTGGGGAGGGCGAATTCCGTTGCAATGTCGATTTTTTAGACCTACAAGTAGGCTTAGAAAATCGACATGGAGCAGATTCGTGGACGCACTTCAAACTAGCATTTTGCAGGAACCAAATTGAGCCCCGGCTCAAGCAGCTGGGCCTGACCAAAGAGGGCTTGCTGCAAGTGCGTGACGCTGCGCTCAGCGAAAGCGCCAACGCTACTGCGTTTCATGCCGCAAACGCCGCAGGGACCTTTTCTTACCATGGTGGCACATGGGCGCTTCGCGACCTGTTCGTGGGCGACGATTGGGTGATCGATCGCGCCGACGGCGTCGAAACCATTAAGAATGAGAGGCTCAAGATAAAAGTGGCCTTTTCAAATGTGGATTTGGCCTGCAATAGCTTTCACGTTCCGAAACCGCGGACGAAAAAGGGCGCTGGCGCAGAGCGTGCGATTGGCGCTGATTTGTTTGGCGGCGAGTTGCCGCAGTACGCCACCCGCCAATCCAGCGAGTGGCGTTTTTACTACTTGATGATCGATCACGATGGCGCAGCAGAACTCACCAGTCCCGTCGTGAAAGGTGGAACTTTCATTGCTGCAACTGAGCGCATCTATTTGACGAGCGGTGCCAGTGATGATGGCATCAAGATCAGCGATGACCCAACCGACGTAGCTGTTGAGTTCGAGCCGCAAATCGCTCGCAAATAAATAAGGCTGCGTGCATGTTTAATCCTCGAAGGCTTAGCCTTGCGCGGATGCGACGGCGGTTGACGGCCAAGGCATTGTCAGAAATGACCGGCCTTGCCGCCGATACCATTTCGCGTCTGGAAAACGGCAACAATCCACCGGACGAAACGACGGTTGAGAAGCTGGCGAAGGCGCTTGGCTTTCCGGTCGAGTTTTTTTCGGATGGCGACCCGGAAGATATCAATACAGACGCAGTAAGTTTCCGAAGCTTCTCGAAAATGAGCGCCAAGGAGCGTGACGCGGCTATTTCCGCAGGCAGTCTTGGATTGGAACTTAGCAGGTGGGTGGAAGAACGGTTCAGTTTGCCAAAACCGAACTTGCTTGACCTTAGTTATGAAACCAATCCTGAGGCTGCCGCTATCGCGTTGCGACAATACTGGGGACTCGGCGAGCGCCCGGTCAGCAACATGCTGGCGCTACTTGAGACCCAAGGCGTCCGTCTGCTCTCGCTTTCTGAGAATACCGCATCCGTGAATGCCTTCTCGTTTTGGCGGGATGAAAAGCCGTTTGTCTTTCTGAATAACTTCAAGACCGCCGAGAGCAGCATCTACGATTCCGCCCATGAACTCGGGCACCTCGTTATGCATAAGCATGGCGATTTAAAAGAGACGCGATCCGCAGAGAGGGAAGCTAATAGCTTTGCGTCGGCATTCTTGATGCCTGCCAAGGACGTTCGCTCACGTGCTCCGCGTCGGGTTAACGTCGATTCCATACTGGCTATCAAAGGGCGCTGGCGAGTGTCCGCTATGGCTATGGCGTATCGGTTGAACGCTTTAGGCCTTCTTTCCGAATGGCAATACAAATCCACATGTATCGATCTCGGGCGGCGCGGTTATCGCGTCGGCGAACCTCAAGGAATTGATCGAGAAACGTCGATTATTTGGCGAAAACTACTGGCGCAGCTTTGGTCAGAACGAACGACAAAGAACGATATCGCGAGAAGCCTGCATCTACCACTAGACGAACTAGAGGGCCTTATTTGGAATTTGGCCGGGCCCGACCCGCGCCCGCTGGGCGTAATTGAAAGGGAATTGCGGGAAGTTAAAAAATTGAATTCTGAATTTTGACGCTGGTATTGTCCGCACTTAAAACCTCGGTTGGCGGCATCTTTCAAACCGAGCCACCGCCAACGGTGATATGTTCTCCGGAATTTCAGGGAGGATCGTTGATGCGCTGGCTTCTGTTTGTCTTTTTGGCAACAATTTACTTAGGTGGAATCCTCGGTTCTTTTGAGTTCTTCAAGGCTCGGCTTGGATATCGACTCAAACACTTGCGGCGCGGGCGTCTGGATCAACGCGACTTCGTGGCCTTTCAATGTAGCGCGTGAGCTTGCCCGATGGTCTTACGAGAACGAGGATGATCGTCAGAAAAAATCCGCGACTCGGTGACGCGCGTGGTCAGGGGCGGCCATCGCAGATGTAGTGTGTTAATCGTTCGACAATTTTATTCCCCCTGCGGAGCCGGATGCCGAGCAACTCAAGAAGGACGCTACAAGCGCGGAAGCACCGGGATGATGCGCGCCATCGCTGCTTTGAAGCGCGTTTGTTGACCCATCCCCGGGAACGGCACTGCGAATCGTTGCGCGTCGCTACCAGCTGCGGCTGCTGCCGCTTCTACGATATTCTTGATGCCAATCATAAGTGAGACGATCACTAACGGCTGATATTCAGTAATTCGCGCTGCAAGGCTGGCTTGTGCACCCAAGCATTGCGCGTTGCGTTCGGATTTCGTGAGATGGTTCACTGGTGTCAAGACCAGATCGTCGAGATACCAGCCGTAGGCTTTGAAGCGTTCGAGAAAATCGTCGCCTACACCGAGCGCCGTTTCGACGGCGCGCTGCATGTGGGTCAGCATAGCGTTGTTGCCGTCGTAGAAAAAATCTCCGCTGACGGGGGCGGATTCACCCACGAATAACGTAGTAATAGTTGCCGGGCGAAATCTTGCCCGAGTGGCTTCGACAGCTTCCAAATCGTGGCCCATGTGCGCCGCCCGCCACCTGTCGGTCGAGTTGCAAATATGCTAGCATAGTCAGCGCTTTCAACCAGTCGATTCTTTACCCTTCGGTTTGATAAAGTCATTTTTCAATGGCATCATTTTCTGAATTCCTTTCGACGTTCGACGCCGACATAAACCGGCGCGGAAGGCAATTCGAGCGGTTTGTAAAATGGTTTTTGAAGAACGACCCTGAATGGGCGACGCAAGTCGACGACGTCTGGCTTTGGGATGAATATCCCGGTCGATGGGGACCAGATTGCGGTATTGATCTGGTTTTCAAGAGCAAAATTGGAAAGACATGGGCCGTACAAGCAAAGTGCTATTCCGCTGACTATGATATTTCAAAGAATGATGTTGATACGTTTCTCAGTGAGTCCAATCGCAAACAAATCGATCACCGACTCCTAATCGCGACTACAGATCGCGTTGGCGCAAATGCCCGGCAAGTCCTTGACGCTCAGGAAAAGTCCGTCGTTCGCTATCTGTTATCGCATTTTGAGAGCGCTGCCGTTGAATTTCCCGATAGCACAAAGAGCCTGCCGAAAGGCAAGCGCAAGCCACCACCAGAACTAGATCGCCCGCATCAGATCGAGGCGGTTGACGCTGTATTGTCGGGCTTTCAAACAGCCAGTCGTGGCCAACTCATTATGGCTTGCGGCACCGGCAAGACGTTTGTTTGCTTGTGGGTAAAGGAACGGCTGAAAGCAAAGAGAACCCTCGTTCTCGTGCCGTCGCTTAGTCTGCTCTCGCAGATGCTGAACGAATGGACGTCTGCTGCGCGGGAGCCGTTTGATGCGCTGTGTGTATGTTCGGACCAGACCGTCAGCAGACGAGATCACGACGAAACAATCAGTCTGGCTGCTGATCTTCCATTTCCTGTTTCCAACGACGCGAATGAGATCGCCGACTTTCTGAAGGCGGATAAGGATCAAGTTATTTTTTCGACCTACCAGTCGTCGCTGCTGATCGCTGAAGCACAAAAGAATTCCGATTGCTCCCGATTTGATTTGGTCATTGCGGACGAAGCGCATCGGTGTGCCGGTAAGGCCGACACTGTGTTTGGGACGGTTCTCGACGATCATCTGATTAAGGCCGACAGGCGGCTATTCGCCACTGCGACTCCCCGCGTCTACCGAACGAGCCTTAAAAAGGCGGCTGAAGAATTCGGAGTGGATGTCGTGGATATGAACGATGAGGGGAGGTTCGGCCAGCGCTTTCACACCCTCACGTTTGGCGAGGCCATCAAACGAGAGCAACTCACCGATTACCGAGTGCTTATCGTCGGCGTTGACAACGAGCGCGTCAAGGAATGGATCGAGAACCGTCGGCTTGTCACAACAGATACTGGGCTAACGACGGACGCTAGATCGCTGGCGGGACAAGTCGGACTACTGAAAGCTATCAAGGACTGGAACCTTCGCAGGCTGATCTCTTTTCATGGCCGCGTGAGGGGTGCCCGCATATTTTCGGAAGACATCGTCCAAGCTGCCCTGTGGCTGGACGATGCGCACAGACCGTCAGGCAATCTATGGGCGGATCATGTCTCGGGTGAAATGCCGACCATTGCCCGCAAGCAAAAACTAAGGCGACTGAAAAATGTCGGCAATGGCGATATTGGTCTTCTGTCAAACGCGCGTTGCCTGTCGGAAGGCGTGGACGTTCCCGCGCTGGATGGCGTTGCCTTCATCGATCCACGAAGCAGCGAGATCGACATCATTCAATCGGTTGGACGAGCGATCCGGTTGAGCGAAAACAAGACGATGGGAACAATCGTGATCCCTGTCTTTATTGAGCAGACCGACAATGCCGAAGAGACACTCAAGGCAAGTGACTTCAAGCCGATCTGGGATGTTCTTGAGGCATTGAAGTCGCATGACGAAAGGTTATCTGACGAACTCGACCAACTGCGGATTGAACTGGGTAAAAAAACAAGTCGGTCGGTCGACACGGTTGATTTGACGAAAATTGTTTTTGATCTGCCGACTTCTGTTAATGAGGAATTTGCTCGATCCCTTCGCACTCATCTTGTTGAGCAGACAACTGAATCGTGGATGTTTTGGTTTGGACTGCTGGAAACTTTCACCCTTGAACATGGTCATTGTCGAGCAGCCGGTACTTACAAAACACCCGACGGTTTTCGTCTCGGCAACTGGGTCGCGAACCAGAGAACCTCGAAGTACATAGCTCTTGATCGGCGACTGCGCCTCGAAGCACTACCCGGTTGGTCATGGGATCCTCTCACCGATTTATGGGAACGGGGCTTTGCTTATTTGAGGGAGTTCGTGGATCGACAGGGCCATAGCCGCGTTCCTCAACAATACAAATCTGACGATGGTTATAAACTCGGTAAGTGGGTTCACACTCAGGTTAGCGCCAAAAATGTAGGGGATCGTCCTGATCGTAGGGAGCGCTTAGAGGCACTACCGGGTTGGTCATGGGATCCACGTGCAGCTTTGTGGGAAGAAGGCTTTGCTTACTTAAAGCAATTTTCCGATCAGCATGGTCATTGTCGCGTGCCGTTTGCTTACAAATGCGGGCGCTTTAAGCTCGGTTCATGGGTTATTGTCCAACGTATGTGGGCCAGCAAAGAGACCAACTTCCTTAATCGAAATAAGAGAATTGATCCTGTTCGTCAGCAGCGTCTAGAGGCGCTGCCGGGATGGTCGTGGGCGACATACGACGACAGGTGGGAACGATACTTTGCTCACCTGAAGGAATTCGCACATCGCGAGGGCCATTGCGAAGTTCCCTATTCGCACAAGACCGACGACGGCTCTAACCTCGCTCGATGGGTTCGCTTCCAGATAAATCGAGCGGAAAAAATCGAACTCGAACGGCGACAACGACTCGAAGCGCTCCCGGGGTGGATTTGGTCTCGTCAGCGAGACCGCTGGCACGAAGGATTTGCCAGTCTAAAAGAGTTTTCAGACCGAGAGGGCCATTGTCGCATTCCTAAAAGTTACAAGAATGACCGTGATTTTCCGCTTCGCGCATGGGTCCATTCGCAAAGACAGTACAAAACTGACAATCCTGATCGGCAGCGGAGCCTAGCCGCACTACCCGGTTGGTCATGGGCACCCGAAGATGAAAGATTAGCCAAGCTTTGGGAACGAGGTTTTGCTCATTTAGTGCAGTTTGTGGAGCGAGAAGGTCACTCCCGAGTCCAGAAGAGCTTCGTGACCGACAACGATTACCAACTGGGGTTATGGGTTCGCAGCCAGCGTCAAAAAAAGTCCAATGCAAAATTCAGTAACCCGGAGCAGGTAGATCGCCTTGAATCGCTGCCCGGCTGGTCTTGGGTACCTAAGTCAGAGAGGTATGAGACGCTCTGGGACGAAGGCTTCAACAACCTAAGGCATTTCTTGGAGCGAGAGGGTCACTCCCGCATCCCGGCTTTGTATAGGACCGAAAATGGCTTTCTACTTGGTCGGTGGGTTCAAAAACTTCGCATTCTCAAAGACACAATGGACCCTGATCGTAGGCGGCGCTTGGAGGCGCTAACGCAGTGGTCATGGTCATTACCCGACCGGCTTGAAGCAATTTGGGATGAACGGTTCGCTAAGCTAAGGCAGTATTCAGAACGGGAGGGGCATTCCAGAGTTCCATTTCACTACAAGACCCATGATGATTTTAGGCTTGGTCAATGGGTATCCTCCCAAAGAGTGATGTTCAATAACAACCAAATCGAACCGGATCGTCGACTACGTCTAGAAGCGCTGCCGGGTTGGGTTTGGAAAGTTGAAAAATAACACTGCACCTGCAGATTCCCGCATGTGTCACAAGGCCAGTTGGCGAGGATGGCCGAGAGACTCGGATATGCGCGTTAGGGAAGAAGCGACGGGACAGATTTCCGATTAGTGATTCTGCCCGCCGCCAAGGCTACTTCGTTCCAGCAGATTCAGTTAAGAGCCGCCGCGCCTCGGTCGTCATGAGCGATCAAAGATAGAAGGCGATCCGCCACGGCCACGGGTGCAGTTTTTGAGACCGGATGGCGTGCGCGACCTTCGCTTCCCAATGTCCGCGATGAAGTGCAAAGCGGACCAAAGCCGGATATCGCGCCATGTCCGAAAAGTGCCAAACTCGGACAGGGGCATCAACTCGTCCCGGCCAACGCTATCTTTGGCCGAGACGTTGTATGATCGTGGATCGGTGTTGCCTCAGCGGACCAACGTGATTTCCGTGGGCCGCCAAGCCTTGGTGAAGAACGATTCATGCGGGCTGTACAGCCGAAGAAGGGTGAACCAGCCTTTGCCGGGCGTGGTCTGAATCCAGTTGCCATCCTTTGCGGGGGCGGGCTTGGTCGGGCCGAAATAGATCGTCGTAGAGCCGTCCGCTTCCGCAACGGCAGCGGGTGAAGGATACGTCTGGCTTCCGGCACGCGGGTAACGCTGGGGCGTCTGCAGCATCGAGCGAGTCTGGTTATCGTAAAGAGTGAACGACCAGAATGCTGCCGCGGGAATGTCTTTTGGCAAGGTTACCCGGTAGGTCTTGCCACCATCAAACGGAACCTTCTCGGCATCCGTGAACCCCATGAGGTACTGCGAGCCGACGTTGGGCAGCCGCATGATCATGCCTGGCGAGTCCATGGTGTAACCGTAGTAGAATCCTGTGCGGGAGTTGAGCGTGCGAGCGCCGGTTGACGGCGACGGTTTGAAGTAGCCCTCGGGCGTGATCGCCGGCGGCGGAGTCTCGAAGTCGTAACCGCCTTCCCAAAGCATGTTGGCCCACATGGAGTTCGGATAGAGGGACCAACCGGGCATTTCGGCGGCACGCCAGTTAAATATTCGTCCGGCGGCGTTGCCGACGGCAGCTGCGTCGGTGAGAATCTTCTTCATCCGAGCGTCAGGATTGAAGGGCTTGCCCTTCACGATGCCAATCGCTGCGAGTTGGCCTAGGAGCTCAGGACTTGTAGAGGTCGCTGGCTGCATCTGCACCAACTCGTTGATCATCTCGAAATACGAGAAGTCGTTGGGGGGAATGGTGTTGAACGACTTCCCGCTCGCTTCAACGAACTTCGTCGGTGGTATCGGTGGGTTCAGCTCGAGTCGCACCTTGCCTTCAAGCGCCGTCGCAATGCTGGTGCCGTATCCCCCTGGCGTGTACGGGTAGATTCTCAGCCTGTCCTTGATCAGCGCGACAGCCGGTTTTGGATCGTTATTGTCCAGATTGGCGCGCACCGCGTAGAGAGCCTGCGTTGTTTTCGATCGACCCACAAAGAAACCGTTATCGGGCAGCGGGCCGTCATAACCTGGCGGCAGGATCAGGTACTTGCCTCCTTGGCCCCGGTCGGGGCCGGGCGCGCCTATGTCGATGATCCATCCAAACCACATGTCATTAAGCGTGCCAAGCGCCTTGGGCGGTACCTCAACCACCAGCGGACCTTTCGTCAGGTCGAGTACGGCCAGATTATAGACGGTATCGGCATTCGCGGTAAGAAAGAGCGAACTCGAGTCCATCAACTCGGAGAAGATGACCACCGTGTTGTCCTCGGCCCCGATACTGTGGAAGCCCTTGCGGATCGCATACGCCGACGCACCGGAGAAGCTGTTCATGAATGCATCGACGCCGCGCACGTAGTCCAGGCTGTCGAGCACCTTCTCGACGGTGGCCGCGGTGGGCGCGCCATCCTTGTATTCGAGCGTTCCGATGCGAGTCTCGACTTTGTCCGGCGTGGTGATAGCAGGAGGGATTGCCGTAGCCGTCTGGGCGGCGGCTGCTACAGTTAGCGAAAAAGCGATTGCGGTCGTCAGAAAACCCAGCTTGAGCGTCGCATTCATTGTCGCCTACTCCTTGTTGATGGGGTGCGAGACTGCCACGGAGCGCCCAAGCGCGCTATGCCGAAAGGGCCTTGGTTGTCCGGTTCGGGTCAATCGCGTTGTTTTGGCCATCAGCCAGCCACTTCCGATCTACCGCTCTCAACGGACATCGTCAGGCCCGCCCGGCAGGTCCGTTTGGTGCCGATTTTGTTGCAAAAGTCGGCTGTTTGCGATGGATAGTTCGGCTACGTCGCCAGGGGCGGCCGGCTTTGATCCGCCG
>NZ_JAFCLS010000075.1 GCF_018131075.1 Bradyrhizobium sp. JYMT SZCCT0428
AGAGGGCGCAGGGAAGACCGGGTGCGCGCTGCACCCGCGGTCCCGTGTGCGGTTTGCACTAAAAAGGCTGCACACGAGCATACAGGGCAGCGGAGAACACCCGGCCTTCCCTGCGCAATGGCTTTACGGCTTATGCCGTGCTCTCCCCGGAGACGAGTTCTTGGTTGACTCCGTCGCTGCCGTTCAGCTCTCGCCTACCCGACAGCTTGACACCTGCAACGGGTGCCAGGACCACACGGTTTTGCCGTACGCTTTTGTCGCGTTACGTCTTCGCGACATCAGCGTCCACCGCAACCCGTCCAACGTCCGTGACGACGGCCGACGCCCTCTGAGTGGGACGGGATGGCCAAACATATGCACCTGATTTTCATTCTGGTAAACAGAAATATTTTTTATTTTGGGGCTTGACACGATTTCTGAAAACCGGAACTGATTTGCCCGTCGGGCAACACAGAGGTATCCCGCACAGGGTGTCCGCGCGAAGATGCAGGCTTTTGGACCCGGAGCAGACATTGAGTTTCGCAGCCAACGTCGTAAACTTCGTCCGGATTGCAACGCCTTGAAACCCTGGAGGTAGATGCAATGACCCTCGACCAGTATGTGCGCGACCTGCGGGAGATTACTGCTCGGCATTCTGACCCGGTCGAAATCACGGACCTCGTCGTACCGCTCGCCAGGAAATTTGCACAATCGCCGGAACTACTCCGCCCCGAATATCGTGAATGCGATGCCGAGCAAGGCTTCGGCGTTCACATGCTCCATGAAGAGCCCAATCACGATCTGGCCGTTTTCCTGGTGTCGTGGCTGCCTGACCGCGGCACCACCCCGCACAACCATAAAACCTGGGCCGTGGTGGTCGGTATCGAAGGCCAGGAACAGGAGGTCAACTACGACCGGCGCGATGACGGTGGCAAGCCCGGCTATGCCGACCTGAAGCGCAGCGGTGAACAAGTGATGACCGCTGGTGACACGGCCCGCTGTTATCCAGAACACATACATAGCGTCCGGAACGTTGGAAAAGACATTTCGATATCGCTGCACACTTACGGCCGGCACATCAACTACACTGGACGCTCCGAGTTTGATGTAGAGCGCAAACTTGAGAAGCCCTACGTGGTCAAGGTCGCCGACGACGCGCACGCGCGGGCGCAGATCCTGACCAAACGAAGAATAAGTTAGAGTTCCGCTTCCGGCACTTTCGGACCTGGATTGCCGAGCCATAACCGAGCGGTAATGGGCCTGGGCAGCGATGTCTATCGGCCGACGCGTCTGGAGTGACGGACATGATGTCGATAAAGTTGCCGCTCTGGCTACGCTTTTTCCTGCTTATCGGCGTCGCCGTCTTTGCGGCAGGAGCAGGTCTCCTTGCCTATCGGTACTACACTCGCCCGGTAACGCTGACCGTGGCGGTTGGCTCGATCGACGGCGAGGCTGCCAAGGCAATGTCAGCCATCGCAAGCGAGTTCGTTTCGACGAACGCGCCCGTCCGGCTCAAGGTCATCGACAGCGGCACAGCGCTTGAGGCTGCCGCCGCTTTCTCCGCGGCCAAGGTCGATCTCGCTGTGGTTCGCGGCGATGTCGGCGACTTGTCGCAGGCGCAAGCCGTCGTCGTCGTCAGCCATATGGTCGTACTGATCATCGCGCCGCCGGGATCGTCCATCGACAGCATTGGCAGCCTGAAGGGCCGCACGGTCGGCGTGGTCGGCGGAGCAGTGAACGCCAAAATTGTCGATGCGTTGACCAAGGAATATAACCTGGCAAGCGCAAAAGTTGCGTTCAAGAACCTTGCATTGACGGACGTCCGGCAGGCCATTCAGTCAAAACAGGTCAGCGCCCTGCTCGTCACGACCCCGCTCGCCGAAAAATACCTCTCGCTCGTTCGCGGATTCTTTCAGCTCGACCATAAGAAGGTCCCGGTGCTGATCCCCATCGAGTCCGCGGCAGCGATCGCAGAGACCGAACGTGCCTTTGAAAGCTTCGACGTCCCGAAGGGCACGCTGCGGGGATCGCCGCCGGTCCCGGAAGATGACCTGACGACCTTGAGGACCTCACTATACCTGGTTGCGCAGAAGAAGCTCGGCACCGATCTGGTAACCAGCCTCACGCAGGCGATCATGAGCGCGCGCAGGACACTCCTGCGCGATCAGCCGATTTTCGCTCAGATCACCGCGCCCAGCACCGACCAGGATGCCTACCTTCCGCTGCACCCTGGAGCGGCAGCCGTCTATAACAGCACGACGCAGAGCTTCATGGATGAATACGGCAACTGGATCTATTTGACGCCGATGATACTGGGTGGCGTTGCCACCATGCTTGCGGCGGCGTGGAAATTCCTGAGCCTCGGCAACCGCGCAACCGAGGGCCCGCTCGATTCTCTCTATGCCCTGGCGCGTCGGATTCGGAAAGTCGATACAGAGGCTGAGCTTTCGGATATCGAAGAGGAAATCGACGGCATTCTAAGGGCGGAGCGCGCCAAATCCGCTGGTGGAGACGAGAGCGCGGTGGATGATGCCACATTGAACGTGGCAGCCCACCGGCTGGAGAACTTGATTCACGACCGACGCGCATTGATTGCGAAAAGACCCGCAGTTGCGCCCGCGGCCTAAGCGACTCACGGCATGGGAGATCAGGTGATTGGCAACATCGGGTGAGTTGCCCTCCGCTCCCGGCGTGAAGCGAACATCGCAAGCCCTTCGCACTCATCGCGTCATCACCACTCCACGACGGCGGCAAGGCAGCGCGCAGACGACGGCGACAGCCGTCGAGCGCGCAGGCATCAACGTCGAGGCCACTTGACACGGTTTCTTGAAAACCGAACTTCCGACGGGCAAGCCTACTTGCCATCGTTCCAGATATCGGTCGTCATTTTCCAGTCATTTCCGACCTTTTCCCAAACCACAACATACTTCCCGCTCACTTCCTGCGGCGTCGGGCCCTTGGTCTTCAGGCTGAAATTCCCGATCTCGCGTGCCGCAGAGGGGCCGAGCGGCTTGACGTCCAGGACGGTGAGCTTCGGATCGCCAACTTGTTCGGCCATGCTTTTCCACATTGCCTCGATCGCGGCTCGGCCCTGCACCATCGCAGCACCGGGCGGAAGTGCGATGGCATCAGCGGTGTAGAACGACGCCATCCCGGCGAAATCCGCCTTGTTGAAGAATTCGATCCATTGAGCGTTTGTCGCCTCGATCTCCGCCTTCTGTGCCGACGCAGGTCCGATCAACGCCAGCACGAATGCAATCACCAGTGCCATCCTGCTCATGATCACTCCATTTGTTGAATGCAGTTCCTTGGTCCGCTCGCGTAATCACGGTCTCCGCTCCGATACTGCGTGCATGCCGATCGGCAGCAATTTTACCGCCCGGGCATGTCCCTGAGACGCGCCCTATTGGGTTACCCTTGGGCGACGCGGCGGCCCAGGACAGCGGCGGAAACGAACGAAAGCCCGCGCCTCGCGGTGTCCACTTAATTCACAACATCATCCCCGTTAACCATACCTATATACGATGGTGTGAATTGACATCGTCGAAAAAATTTTAATCGAGAGTCGCAAATCGAACCGACCGCCCCGTTTTCGCAGGGCACAGTGGTGCGGGGCTGGATTAAAGCTCATCAAAAAACAGATCGAACGCGGAGCGTGAGCTCTCGTGACGCAAGCGAGCGTCTCGGGAAATGGCTTTCGCTTGAGAAAGGTAATGCCGCAGTGAGTGAAAGCGAAACGAAAGTTGCACCGAACGGAACGAATGTATTCGGGATGCCGCTGTTGGAATTCCCGAAGATCGCGTTGCCTGGCGTGAGCTTCGAGCTGGCCGAGCAGGGTTTTGCCCGCGCGCGGGAAGGTTATGAGAAGATGAAGGTCGCATCAGAGGCGATGACGGAAGCGCTGCGCGAGAGCTATTCGAGCAACGCCAGAAGCACGACCGACTACGGGCTCAAGGTGCTCGAAATCTCAAACGCCAATGTGGCCTCCGCGATCGATTTCTTCGTCAATCTGCTGGGCAGCAAGTCTGTTTCGGATGTCGTTACCTTGTCAGCGTCGCAGGCGCGCAAGACCTTCGATGCCGCATCCGGCCAGAACAAGGAATTGCTGGCCCTTGCCCAGAAGCTTGCGACGGAAACGGGTGAGCCGATCAGGGGTCACTTCGCCAAGGTTCTCCACAAAGCCGGCTAAAAAAGCGGCGCCCAATTCACATAGAGGATTCGTTCAGGAGGGATCCGGCCGGTTGGATTAAGCCCTGCAACGAGCATGCCCACCCCATGCTCGATCACACAAAGGCACAGGTGCGCTATGCCCCCCCAGTCACCGCACCGACAAGAGGCGCAAATCCAACCGGCCGGTGCTTTGCTGCAAAGACGGCAAGTACCATTTCAAGGGAGGGACACATGGGTATGGTTATGGTGAAATGTCCGCAAAGCGGGCGCGCGATCCCCACCGGCATCAAGATCGATCGCGAGAGTTTTGGACGCAGCGCGGTGTTCTTCTCGCGCACCCATTGCCCGATCTGCAGCACCTATCACGACTGGTTCGCGCGGGAAGCCTGGGTCCACGAGCCCAGCATCCGGACGCAGCGTTTCGGCACGGGCTCCAGCGCCTGACCATCACTGCGCAATGGGGGACACCATGGCGCGCATGGAAATCTCAACTGAAACATCGACCTGGCTGCTGCAGGCCAGGGATTTTCTTGAAGAAGCACGACGGCTGAAGCCGGGCCCCGCGCGCAACGAGCTGCGCCAGACGGCAAAGGTGCTGCACGAGCTTGCCAAGCTCGAGGCGAAGAAGCGCCACAACGGGAAGAAACGACGCAACGGCCAGTCGCAGCGCGGCTAGGTCGGCGGTCGCGCGCTTACACGACATCGCCCGATTCAGTTTCCGGGATACGCGCACCAACGGGCGCAGCCGCCGCGCGTGATCGGGCCGTGTTCGACGAAAAGATCTCTTCGACTTCGAGACGCATGGTGCCGTGGCATTCGCACGAGGCCGCCGCGAGCCGCGATCGGTCGATCTCGATCCGGCCTCGTTGATCGGACCTGATCGCTCCGGAAGCCCGCAGTTTGCCCATCAGGAGCGTCACCGTCGTTCGTCGCACACCAAGTATTTGCGACAACGCCTGTTGGGTGAGCGGGAGCACGTCGTGGTCGATGCGGTCGCGAAACTGCAGCAGCCAGCGGGCCATGCGGGCCTCGACCGGGTGCAGCGCATTGCAGGCCGAGCCGAGTTGGAACTGTACCAGCATCGCCCTGACGTGATTCTGGACCAGGTGCCGGATCGCCGGAGACCGATTGAAAGCGGCGTGAAAGCGCGATGCAGGAATCCGCGAGGCGATGCCCGCCGCACGAACGACCGCGGTAACGGCCGAAGGTGACGGCCCGAGCACTGAAAGGATGCCGATTGCCCCCTCGCGCCCGACCGCGGCGGTGGCAACCGTTTGTCCGTCCGCCATGTCGATCATCAGCGAGATGGCGCCGCTATGAGGGAAAAAGACATCCTCGATCGGGTCACCCGCCCGCGAAATGACCGCGTCCGGATCGAGCGCGACCGTCTCCAGCACGGGCCCCAGCAGATCGAGGTCCGACGGCGGCAGCGCTGCAAGAAGGCGGTTACCAGTTCCGCCCGGCGGCTTCACTGAAGGGAGCCCGCGATCAGACATTCGCGGCCTTCTTCATTTGGAGTGTCGCGAAACGGCGATCTTGCTCCGAGATCAAACTCACCTTGGTACGCTCTTACCCTCGACAACAAATTTGCTCCCAACAACAAAAACTCTAACCATCGGCCGCGATGTGAATTTCTGCTCGCAGCATCGCAAAGAGTTAGATGCAAATGCGCCGGGCGCAACAACAAAATGCGCATGCGTAGCACCGTAGTAATGCGGAACGCGTGGTTCCAATTCCGGCGCACGGCACACGACGGAAGCGGACGCGACCTATCGGTGCGCGAGCCCATTGCGTATCAGCAGGCAGCACTTTTGAGACGTGACGGTGGACCCCGAGAATGTCCGTGAACGGAAGTCGTCGGCGGTCAGGCGCCCGAGCCGCGCAATGAGGTGAATGCTCGCGATCGGGCGTTGCTATTATCCGCGGCAATATGGACGCCGCGCCCGTCTTGAGTGACAATGTCTCCTGTTGGCGAAGTGCCAGCGGTGGCCAATGCCGCCTGATACGAAACACAAGAGCGGCATCAAGACGCCCCGCAATGGAAATGCCCCATGCTGATCCCCCTCGCCGACGTGCCGCGCTGGTATACCGAGCGCAAACCGAAAGACACGATCGCGATCAGCCATGGCGCCGATACGCTGACCTGGGAGCAACTGGAGCGCAACGCCAACGCGCGTGCCCGCGCCTTTGCGGCCAAGGGGGTCAAGCCCGGCGATTTCGTCGCCATCGGCCTGCCCAACAGCAACGCGTTTTTCGAGACCACGTTTGCGGTGTGGAAATGCGGCGCGACGCCGACCTCGCTGACCTGGCGGTTGCCGCGCGGCGAGGCGGCTGCGGTGCTGGAGATTCTCAAGCCTTCGCTTGTCGTCGGTGGCCAGCCGGACTGGAATGCGCCCAACGCGCTACCGATTGATTTCATGCCGGACGGCTTTTCCGGAGATCCGATCGACAACCCGGTGGCGCGCTACTGGAAGGCGATGACCTCTGGCGGGTCGACCGGCCGGCCGAAGGTGATCCTCGACCACCGGCCCGCCGTGATCGATACCGCGGGCCCCGCCGCGCTCGGCATGCCGCTCGGCGCTTCCCTGCTCAACCCCGGGCCGCTCTACCACAACGCCCCCTTCATTGTTTCGCACACCGCGCTGTTCCATGGCGGGCGCGTCACCGGCCTCGTCAAGTTCGACGCCGAGGAATGCCTGCGCCTGATCGAAGCGAGCCGGGTGCAGTGGGTCAATTTCGTGCCGACCATGATGCACCGGATCTGGTCGCTGCCGGGCGAGGTGCGGAGCCGCTACGATCTGTCGAGCCTGCAAATCGTGTTTCACATGGCAGCGCCGATGCCGCCATGGCTGAAGGAAAAATGGATCGAATGGCTCGGGGCCGAGCGCATCTATGAGCTCTATGGCGGCACCGAAGCGCAGGGCGCCTGCATCATTTCGGGCGTCGAATGGCTCGAACACAGGGGATCGGTCGGCAAGATCGCCGAGACCTCCCGCCTGCGCATCATCGGCGAGGATGGCAACGAGGTCCCGACCGGCGAGACCGGTGAAATCTATTTCCTGCCCAATGACGGCGCCGGCAGCTCCTATCATTACCTCGGCGCCGAACCAAAACGCCGCGCCGACGGCTGGGAATCGCTCGGCGACATCGGAAGGCTGGACGCCGACGGCTATCTTTATCTCGGCGACCGGCTCGCCGACATGATCCTGCGCGGCGGCGCCAACATCTACCCGGCCGAAATCGAGGCCGCGGTATTAGCCCATCCGCTGGTGCGCTCCTGCGTCGCGGTCGGCCTGCCCGATCCGGAGTTCGGCCAGCGCGTGCATGCGATCCTGGAACTTGGGCCCGACACCGACGCGCAATCGGTCGCCGACGGCATGGGCGATTTCCTCTCCGACCTGCTCAGCCGCTACAAGCACCCGGAAAGTTTTGAAGTGGTCAGCGTCGGCCTGCGCGATGATTCCGGCAAGGTCCGCCGCACCCTGCTGCGCGACGAGCGCGCGGCCTGGCTAAAGGAGCATCGCGCGTTCCGGATATTGCCGGCGCGGGCGCGGGCCAAGGCGGAGTGAGGGTGGACACAGCGACCGCCTGGAATTTCAAGTAAGCTACCTCTCGTTTTTCGCGATATTCTAAATCAAGACATCCTGAGGTAGGATGATCTGATTGATGTGCCGGTCGCCGGCCGCATCGCATGAGGATCTGCAATGTCTTTCCGCAGCGATAACAAGGCTTACGAAGCCTGGCTGGCCAAGCAGTGCCGCGTTGTCAGAAAGGACATCGCCCGCAAGCACGAGCGGATGAAGGAGAGCCCCTTTATCTTTCTGCGTGCGACCTATTTCCGCTGGGCCAGAAAAATCGGCGACTGGTGTCCGGAATTGATGGATGCACCGCAAGTGCTTTCGATCGGCGACATGCACCTGGAAAATTTCGGGACCTGGCGCGACGCCGACGGCCGCCTGGTCTGGGGCGTCAACGATTTCGACGAAGCCGCCGTGATGCCCTATGTGCTTGACCTGGTCCGGCTTGCCACCAGCATCTACCTTGCGCCACGGCTCGGGGTCCGTAATCAGGCCGTCGCCAAGGCGCTGTTGAAGGGATATCGGGCCGGTCTGGCCCGACCTCAGCCGGCATTGCTCGACGAAGGCGAAACCTGGCTGCGCCCCTATGCCGCCGACACCGAGAAAAAAGCAAAAAAATTCTGGAAGGAGGTCGCTGAATATCCAAAGGCGAGCCCGCCCCGCAAGGTTGCCAGAGCCCTGGTTGCGAGCCTGCCGAGGGGTGCTAAACGCATTCGCCTCCGTTCGCGCGTCGCCGGCAGTGGCAGCCTCGGGCGCCCACGCTATGTGGCCGTCGCGTTCTGGCGTGGCGGGCATGTCCTGCGCGAGGCGAAGGCGCTGGTACCATCGGCCTGGACCTGGGCCAATGACAGAAAATCCAAAGCGTCGCATTTCCGTGCCCTGGCGAATGGTGAATTCCGGGCACCGGATCCGTTTCTCGATGTAAACGGCAAGTTCATTTTCCGGCGCATCGCCGCCGATTCCCGCAAGATCGAACTCGCTGACATTGGAGGCTCGAAGATCAAGGTCAATATTCTGGAGGCGATGGGGTTCGACCTCGCGTCGGTCCACGCGGCAGGCGCGGTGCCGGTCGAGGCGCTGCAGGCCGACCTTGCGAAACGCCCGCGCGGCTGGCTGAACGCCGCCGCGGCGGTTGCGGCCGACAAAGTCAAGCGCGATTATCGGGAATGGCGGAGCTGACGCGCGTTCCATCGGTGCACGGATCGCAAACCCGCGTTCGATCCGCGATCTCGATCCGCGGCCGTTTCGCTGATATAATCCGGCAAAGGCTGCCGCTGACAGGACCATGATCTATTCGGGTTGCGCGGCGTTGGTTAGGCGACGCGCGACCGTATGGGAGACCCTTGATGCCCTCTTTGACCGAATGGAAAGTGCCGCCGGCCAACCAGCCACGCCCGGGCGATTACAGTTTTGATCTCGACCGCGCACTGGCCTCGGTGGTCGGGCTGCATTCGATTATCCCCGCCGACGCCTTCAGCGCGGAAACGCTCGGCACCGAGCGCGCCGGCAATGGCGTGCTGATCGACGACGGCCTGGTGCTGACCATCGGCTATCTCATCACCGAGGCCGAGACCGTGTGGCTGCATCTGGGTGACGGCCGCGTGATGCAGGGCCATCCGCTCGGCTTCGATTTCGAATCCGGCTTCGGCCTGGTGCAGGCGCTCGGGCGTCTCGACATCGAGCCGCTGCCGCTCGGCTCTTCCGCCATCACCAGGGTCGGCGACCGCGTCGTGCTCGGCGGCGCCGGCGGCCGCACGCGATCGGTCGCAAGCCAGATCGCGGCCAAGCAGGAATTCGCCGGCTATTGGGAATATCTCCTGGATGAAGCGATCTTCACTCACCCCGCGCATCCGAACTGGGGCGGCACCGGGCTGATTTCAGGCCGGGGCGAACTGATCGGCATCGGCTCGCTGCAGCTCGAACGCGAGCGCGAGGGCAAGGCCGAACACGTCAACATGATCGTGCCGATCGACCTGTTGAAGCCGGTGCTCGACGATTTGCGCAAATTCGGCCGCGTCAACAAACCGGCGCGGCCATGGCTCGGGATGTTTTCGACCGAGATCGACAACCGCATCGTGGTGGTCGGCGTCGCCGGCAAGGGTCCGGCGGCGCGCGCCGAAATCAAGACCGGCGACGTCATCCTCGCGATCAACGGCGACAAGATCACCAGCCAGACCGGCTTCTACCGAAAACTCTGGTCGCTGGGGCCTGCCGGCGTCGACGTGCCGCTCACGGTCTATCATGAGGGCGTCACTTTCGACGTGGTGCTGACCTCGGTCGAACGCGCCAAGCTGCTGAAGGCGCCAAGACTTCACTGAGCAAGACTTCACTGAGCAACACTGCACTGAGAAGACTGCTCTGAGAACGCTGCGCCAGAACAAAAGCTCCAATAAGCAGGGAATGCGCGATGAGCGAGGCCGTGGTGGACGACATCGTGGCCGTGCTGCCGCCGCTGTTGCAATCGCTTGAAGCGCTCGGCTTCGTCGCACGCCATCTGAACCCGCCGGATTTTGGTCGCGTGATGGAAGCTGCCGGCACGCCGGACGAGGCGCTGCGCGCGGTGCGCCCGCGGCTCTCGCAGTGGCCCGCGGAATTCAGCGATATCAGGACCGCGCTCGAGACCGCCAGCGACGCGGCGCTGGCCGCTTTTGCAGGGTTACGCGAAGTGCAGAACGGCAACGGCGATCTGGTCAGCGTGTTTCGCTCGCTGCGCTATTCGCCGCGCGCGCAGGAGGCGCTCTATGCGCTGGTCGAAAAACTGCCGCCGGTCAGCGAGTTCTTTGTCGAGCCTTCGTTGCGCGAGGATGCCGATCTCGCGGCACGGCTGGCGCAACCGGCCAATGAGAACACCGGCATCTTCCACGACCATAACGAGCCCGGCAGCCGCGGTGGCTTCTCGCTCTATGTGCCGGAATATTATACGCCCAATCGTGCCTGGCCGCTGGTGATGGCGCTGCATGGCGGCAGCGGCAATGGCCGCGGCTTTCTGTGGAGCTGGCTGCGCGACGCGCGAAGCCACGGCGCCATCCTGATCGCGCCGACCGCGACCGGGAATGCTTCGAACAGCAAAACCACCTGGGCCTTGATGGGCGAGGATACCGATACGCCGAACCTGATGCGCATCCTCGAACAGGTGCGCTCACGCTGGAATATCGACGCGACAAAAATGCTGCTGACCGGCATGAGCGACGGCGGCACCTTCTGCTATGTCAGCGGGCTCGAAAGCGCCTCGCCATTCACGCATCTCGCGCCGGTCTCGGCGACGTTCCATCCGCTGATGGCTGAAATGGCGGATGCGGAGAGATTGCGCGGCCTGCCGATCCATCTCGTGCATGGCAAGCTCGACTGGATGTTTCCGGTACAGGTGGCGCGGCAAACCCGGCAATTGCTGTCGGCGGCGGGCGCCAACGTGACCTATCGCGAGATCGACGATCTCAGCCACACCTATCCGCGCGAGGTCAACGCGCCAATGCTGGCCTGGCTGCGCGGGAAATAATTCAGGCCGGCGGCGCATGAGGCGTCATGTTTCGTCATTGCCTGCAACAAACGCGAAGCGTTTGTGCAAGGGAGCGATAGCGACGAAGCAATCCATCTGTCCAGTTGCGGCGCGATGGATTGCTTCGCTAACGCTCGCAATGACGCGGATGGGACGTGCTTGACCGCCTCAGACCATGCCGCCATTGGCGCGCAGGGTTTGGCCGTTGATCCACGAGCCGTCGGGACCGGCGAGGAAGGCGACGCTGGCCGCGATGTCCTCGGGTTTGCCGAGCCGTTCCAGCGGATTCATCTTGGCGAAGCGGTCGATGACTTCCTGCGTCTTGCCCTTGAGGAACAGATCCGTCGCGGTCGGTCCGGGCGCCACGGCGTTGACGGTGATCGAACGGCCGCGCAGCTCCTTGGCCAAAACCGCCGTCATGGTTTCGATCGCAGCCTTGGTCGCGGCATAAACGCCGTAGGTCTCGATCCGGGTTCCGACTACGCTGGTCGAGAAGTTGACGATGCGGCCGCCGTCGCGCAGCCTTCTCGCGGCTTCGCGCATCGCGTTGAAACTGCCCTTGAGATTGATCGCGACCTGCTGGTCGAACAACGCGTCGTCGCTGTCGGCGATTTTTGCCAGCTTCATGATGCCGGCATTATTGACGAGCACGTCGACACCGCCGAAGGCAGCTTCGGCGGCGTCGAACATGCCGCGCACCGCGCTCGCGTCGCTGACATCGGCCCTGGCGGTCAGCGCCCGGCCGCCCTTGCCCTCGATCTTGCGGGCCAGCGCCTCGGCCGATTTGGTATCGCCGGAATAGTTGATGACGACGGTGAAGCCATCGGCCGCGAGCCGTTCGGCGACCGCAGCGCCAATCCCGCGCGAAGCGCCGGTTACGATAGCTACCTTATTGGTTTCGTTTGACATTCGATCTCTCCCACGATTGAGCGGCTTGGCGGCTGCTGATGGAAGAAACCTATGACTTTCCCCTTTCCGGATAATCATGCATTAATCGGCATCACTATCCGGAATACACGAATAATTCCATGGACCGATTCGACGCGATGCGGGTGTTCACCCGGGTGGTGGAGCGGCGCAGTTTTTCGCTCGCGGCCGATGATCTCGGCCTGCCGCGCTCGACCGTGACCGACGCCGTGAAGACGCTGGAAGCGCGTCTCGGCGTGCGGCTGCTGGAGCGGACCACACGGCAGGTCCGCCCGACGCTGGATGGCGAGGCGCATTACCGGCGCTGCCTTTCCCTGATTGCCGATCTCGAGGATGCCGAAGGCGCGTTCGGCGGCGCCAGGCCAAAGGGAATGCTGCGGCTCGAAGTGCAGGGCACGCTGGCTCGGCACTTCCTGCTGCCGAACCTGCCGGGCTTTTTCGCGCAATACCCCGACATCGAAATCAATATGAGCGAGAGCGATCGCTGGATCGACCTGATCCGCGAAGGCGTCGACTGCGTGCTGCGCTTCGGCCATCTTCCCGACAGCGACATGATCGCGCGGCAGGTCGTGGTGCTGGAGCGCTTGACCTGTGCCGCGCCAAATTATTTCGCGCGCTACGGCACGCCGGCCGATCCGGGCGCGCTCGACGGTCACCACATGATCGGGCTGCGCTCGCTCACGACGGGACGGTTGCGGCCGATGGAGTTCTTGATCGGCGATGCGTTGCGCGAGATCCCGTTGCCGGTGGTGATGTCGGTGACGGGACCTGAAAGCTATCTCGCCACAGCGCGGCTCGGCCTTGGGCTTGTGCAAGTGCCGCGCTTTCACGCCGAGACCGATCTGGCGAACGGGACGTTGATAGAGGTGCTGGCGGACTGCCCGCCACCGTCGGTGCCGGTGTCGCTGCTCTATCCACGCAACCGCCAGCTCTCGCCGCGCGTGCGCGTGTTCATCGAGTATGTGATGCGGGCGTTCGGTCGCATTTGAGCGGCGAACGCCCGCACGTCGTTGGCAGGTTAGCGCCAGCCGCCGGACGCCGAGATGCGTTCACCGGTCAGCCACGCCGAATCATCCGACGCGAGGAACACCGCCACCTTCGCGATATCGTCGGGCTGGCCAAAGCGGCCGAGCGGCGTCATGCCGATGACCTGCTTTTCGACGTCGCCTCCGAGCAGGCCGGCACTCTCGAGACCTTCCGATGCCGTGGCTCCCGGCGCGATGGCGTTGACACGGATTTGTCGCGCGCCGAACTCTTTCGCCAGGCTGCGCGTGATCGAATCGACCGCACTCTTGCTGGCGGAATAGATCACCGAATCCGGCGTCGGATTGAGGCTTGCGATCGACGAGATGTTGATGATGCTGCCGCCCTGCGGGCCGAAATAGTTCAGCGCTTGCTGGATGGTCAGCAGCGTTCCCAGCACGTTGGTGTTGAACTCGCGATGAAACTCCTTCTCGGTGACCTTCTCGAGCGGCTCGAACTGGTAGACGCCGGCATTGTTCACCAGCACATCCAGCCTGCCGAATGACGCCTTGGTCTGTTCGAACAAACGCTTGACGTCGGCGGCGCTGGCGACATCGCCCTGCACCGCAATCGCCTTGCCGCCCTTGGCCGTAATGTCGGCTACGACGCGATCGGCGCCTTCGCGGCTGGACGCGTAGTTCACCACCACGGCGGCGCCTGCCGCGGCCAAACCTTTCGCGATACCGGCGCCGATGCCTTTCGAAGCTCCCGTGACGATTGCCACCTTGCCCTTGAGATCACTCATTTGGATTCTCCTGACGGGCCGGCCCAGTTGCCGGCGTTTGTGACCGGCTATCTACTTCGGATCAGATGGCTTATTAGGATCGCATTGATCGCAGGATTTGTGCCTGGAATTCGGAAATGACGACAATTCTGGAGAAGACCGCCGGTCTGGTCGCGTTCGTGCGAACCGTGGATTCCGGCTCCTTCTCGAACGCCAGCCGCGCCATCGGCTCCAGCGCGTCGGCCGTCTCGAAAAGCGTGGCCCGGCTGGAACGGCGGCTCGGCGTCCGGCTGCTGCAGCGATCGACGCGGACGCTGAGCCTCACCACCGAGGGCGCGGCCTATTACGAACGCGTCGCGCCGCTACTTCGCGCGATCGAAGACGCCGAGGATGTCGTGCAGATGGCCGAAAGCGCGCGCGGCCTGTTGCGCGTGACCGCGCCGGTGTTTATCGGGCGAACGCTGGTCGGTGAATGGTCGCAAGCCTTCCTGGCGCGGCATCCCAACGTCAAACTCGAACTCAGCGTCAGCGATCGCCATGCCGATCTGATCCGGGAAGGTTTTGATGTCGCGTTGCGCATCGGCGATCTCGCCGATACCGATTTGACGGCGCGCAAGCTGGCCGATCTTGCCTTGGTGATGATCGCCTCGCCCGGTTACGTCGCCGCGCGCGGCGTGCCCCGCAGCGTCGAAGGTCTGCGCCAGCATGCTTGTCTGCGCTATCTGCTCGCCGGAAAGCCCTATCCGTTTGCTTTCGCCGACGGCACCACAATCACGCCGGAAGGCGCGCTTGATTCAGACGACGGCATTACGCTGTATCACGCAGCCCTTCACGGCGCCGGCATCGCGCAAGTGCTCCGCTTCGCCGTCGAGAACGATTTTGCTGCCGGTCGGTTGGTCGAAATACTGCCTGACGTCGCGATGCCGTCGGTTCCGATGCACGTCGTGCACGCCTTTGGCCGGCAACTGCCGGTGCGGGCGCGACTATTCGTCGATTTCCTTGTGGAACGCATGAGCCGGATCGGCAAGTAAGCCGCGGAACTTTCCGCTACACGCAGCGTTGTTTGCGCATCACCGGAGGATGTCATGCGAATGTTTCTTGGAATGATCCTGGGCGCGCTGCTGCTGGTTTGCGGCGTCTACGTCTATGATTCGATGAACACATCGAGTGTGGCGAACGGTCAGGTCGCGCAGAACAGCCGCACCATCGTCAACTGGGATGTGGCCGCGACCGACTGGAAGGCGCTGAAAACGCGCGCCCATGAGGAGTGGACCAGGATCGCGTCGAAGTAATCACGCGACCAGTGGCTCGGGAAATCAGAGCGTCCTCGTCGCCGACGAGGGCGCTCTTTCCATTGGCGCGATTAGTTCGCAGCCTTCGCCTTCCGCGCGTCCTTGATGACCATTTCGAACTCCGCCATGGTCAGGATGCCGGGTACGCGGAACTTGCCAACGATAAAGGACGGCGTGCCGCGGAAGCCGAAGGCTTCAGCCTGGGCGTGGTTGCGCGCGAGGATGGCGTCGATCGCCTTGGCGTTGGTGGTGAGGTCGCGGTTGAGGCGGTCCATGTCGATGCCCTTCTCAGTGAGCAACTCGCGGGCGCGCGCCTCGGTCAGCCGTGAACTGACGCCGATCATCGCCTCGTGCGCCGCCATGAACTTGTCCTGATATTTGGCGGCCAGCGCCATCCGCGCCGTGATCTTGGAAACTTCGCCGAGGATCGGCCAGTCTTTCAGCACCAGGCGGACCTTGCCGTCGTCCTGCACCACCTGCGCGATCTCGGGCGCGATCTTGCGGCAATACGGACAATTATAGTCGAACCATTCGACGATGTTGATGTCGCCATCGGGGTTGCCGGCCGCGGGAATATCCGGGTCGCGCAGCACCAGCGCTTCGGTCAGCACCGCGTCGTCATGCGCAAGCGCCTGATGTGGCATCGCCGCGCTGCCGAGCAGGGTTGCGCCGGCGCCAATTAGGCCGAGCGCTTCGCGCCGGCTGGGTCCCGGATTGGTTGCGGCTGGTTTGTTCTGCTGGTTCATTGCTGCTCTCGCGACGGCCTCACCCCTGTCTACGCCCAGGATGAGGATATGTTACGCGCCAGCATATAGAGCGCCACCGCAATAATGACCACGGCGAACACAATGTTGAGGGCGCCGCGCCGCTCGGCGAGGTGACGGGCGGCGCGGGTGCCAACCAATCCGCCGGTAATACCGCCTGCGACGAACAACCCCGCCAGCGCCCAGGAGACGAGGCCGGACCAGGCATAGCTCGCCGCGGTGGTCATGCCGAACGCGGTGACGGCGACCAGGGAGGAACTGACCGCGTTCATGATCGGCATCCCCGTCGCCAGCATCAACGCCGGCACGATCAGGAAGCCGCCGCCGATGCCGAAGAAGCCCGACAGCGTTCCGGTCGCGAGGCCAAGGCTGACGATGGCCGGCATGTTGGACATCGACATCTTGACATCAGGCAACCCGATCCGCGACCGCGTCTTCAGCATCAGCAGCGCGATCACGATCATGACCAGCGCAAACAGCGCCAGCAGTTTCTGGCCGTCGACCATCTTGCCGAGGATCGAGCCGCCGAAGGCGCCGACCATCCCCGCGACAGCAAATGTCAGCGCGCAGGACCACACCACCGTGCCGCCGCGCGCATGGTTGGACAGATTGACCGCGGCGTTGGCGGCGACCGCGATGGCGCTGGTGCCGATCGCGACATGGGGTTCGGGCACGCCGACCACATAGACCATCAGCGGCACCGCCAGGATCGACCCGCCGCCGCCGACCAGGCCGAGCGAAAACCCGACCAGCATCCCCGACGCCAGTCCCAGCACGCTTTGCGTCGTGGAGATGATCAAGATGGAAGACTCATGTGCACGGCGCGACCATAGAAGAAATTTCTATGGACTGCCATGGCTGCAGCACAAACCTGCACTGCAACAGAGTTTCGCGCGCAGAGCGTCCTTTCGCGCAATATCCGACGTCAGGCGGGCGCGAGGGCCTTGTCCTGCAACGGAGCGCTGGCGCGGCGCGGCAGCGCCATCAGCGTCCCCGTCATGGTCGCGACCAGGGTCTCGACGCCCTCGTGCTCCGCATAGGCGCGGCCTTCGCACACGGTGAGGGTACGGCCCGGCTTGACGACCGTGGCACGGAACGCAAAGCGCTGGCCGCGCGCCGGCGCCAGCAGATTGGTCTTGAATTCCACGGTCAGGATGTCGGAGCCAACGGGCATCAGCGTGAACGCGGCGATGCCGCAGGCACTGTCGAGCCCTGCTGTGATGATCCCCGCATGCACAAAGCCGTTCTGCTGGGTGAGTTCAGGCGAATAGGCCATCGCGAGTTCGACGTCGCCCGGCTCGAGCCGCGCGATCGAAATCCCGAGCGTGCGCATCGCGTGCTGGCGCTCGAACGTATCGGTTGCGATGCTGCGATAGTCCGGGTTTTTCGGCTCGAAGCGCGCCATGCCGCTCATGCCGGCACCGCCTCGTTCGGGCTGAGATGCTTCAGCGCGGTGTTGCGGATCTCAGGCGCGAACGGCATCGATTTGTGGGCCTGCCGGTCGAGGTGCACGGCGGTGATTTCACAGGTCGCTGATATCTCGCCGGTTTCGGCGTTGCGCATCTCGTGCAGGAAGCGAATCGACTTGTCGCGGATTTCCAAGAGCCGGCTTTTGACTTCGACGATATCGCCGGCGAAAAGTTCGCGCTTGTAGCTGATGTTCTGCTGCACGCCGGCCATGCCGCGGCCGGTTTCGCGCAAATAGGACGGCGTCAGCCCGAGCCTTGCGAACATGTTCCAGTTCGCCTCGTCGAACTTGCCGACATACCACATGATGTTCATGTGCCCGACATGATCGCATTGCCACGGATAGACCGTGCCACGATAGGTCGCGTCCGTCTCCATCGTCTCGCTCCAGCTTGCCGTTTCTGGCCGGCTTTCGATTCTTGATACGGTAGCGTATCAGGGCGGAGGCGGGTTAGCAATACGGTACCGTATCAAGAATCGGTGAGGCTGGAATCAATGACCGACGGCAAGAGCGAGAACCGTAAGGACGCAACCTGTAAGGACAGGACTTGGATCGAGGCCGGCATGGCGGAAATCGCCCGCACCGGCGTCGAGGGCGTTCGGGTCGAGGTGCTGGCGAAGAATCTTGGCGTCACCAAGGGCGGCTTCTATCGCCGCTTCAAGGATCGCGCGGCGCTGCTGGACGGCATGCTGCAGAACTGGAGCACCGGGCGCATCGCCGCAATCGAAAAGCAGACCAGCCTCGATGGCGCCACCGCGCGCGAACGCTTGCGGGCGCTGGTCGCGCTTTATTCGGAACGGATGAATACCGAGGGCATGGCGGTGGAGCTTGCGATCCGGCAATGGGCGCGATCCGACGAGGCCGCGGCCGCGGCGGTCGCCAGCGTCGATGCCGCGCGCCTGCAAAATGTCGGGCAGCTCTATCGGGCGGCGGGGCTGGCGGCGGAGGAAGCCGACGCGCAGGCGTTCCTGTTCTACTGCTTCATCTTCGGCCAGAGCCTGCTGTTCCTCGAACGCGGCCCGCGCAAGCGCGCGCAGCTGATCGCAAGGTCAGCGGAGAAACTGCTCGAGGATGAAGGCTAAGGCGCGGCCGAGTGACGGCCGCGCCCTGAAGCACTCAGCCTGGGCTCAGGCCGTTGGTTTCAGCTTCTTGGTGCATTCGCTGTAATAGCCGCCGCCCTTCTGTATCCACTTCAGGCCGCCATTGCCGTTGCTGGTTTTGTTGGCGTTGTACTGATCGAGGCAGGTGTGCATGCGCTGCTTGCCAGCGGTTTCCTTGGCATATTTCGCATCGACCGCGCTCGGATAGACCGCAGGTCCCGACGGCGCGGCCGGCGCCGCAGCTTCCTTGGCGGGCGCGGCTTCCTTCTTGGCCTTGGCTTCCTTGGGCGCGGCAGCGGGTGCTGCGGCCGGCGCGGCTGCTGGCGCCGCGGCAGTGGCGTCCGCTCCGCATTGCGCCTTGCGGAAGTCATTCCATTTCTGGCCGCCGAGCGTGCCGGCGGTCTTGGCGGCCTGGTATTTCGCGCTGCATTCCTGCGCGGTGAGGGCCTGTGCCGACGACGTCACCATGAACGCCGCGAAACCAGACACCGCCATTGCGCAGAGTATTCTTGCTTGATTGGTCATCCCAAAACTCCTTGGAGCAGTTCAACCGGGGCAAACTAGCTTGCCCCATTCAACTTGGGCAGGTCGTCCTTGTGCAGTTACTGTGCAATCATTCAGGGGTTTTGACCTGCACCGCCATCCTAACGCAACCAAAGCTTGCGGCAACGAAAGCCGCGATTTTCCGTTCAAAATAATGTGGCTGTCAAAGACGCGGATATGCCGATCCATTCACTTGGCGTTCAGCATCACGGCGCGACGGTCGCGCCCTTGTTTCCAATCCGAGGTGCCCCATGAAGATCTCTTCCCTTGTCACCGCGACCGCGATTGCTTCGTTCCTGCTGATGGGCGCGGCGTCGGCGCAAACCGCCGCGCCGGCTGCCAAGACCGAGGCGCCGAAGACCGAAACCAAGGCACCGGCCGACAAGAAGGCAGCCGCGAAGCCGCGGACGCCAGGCTCGCTCGAATGCTCCAAGCAGGCCGACGAGAAGGGGCTGAAGGGCAAGGAACGCAAGAAATTCCGTTCCGCCTGCAAGAAGGAATTCGCCGACAAGGAAAAGGCGGCGGGAGCGAAGTGATCGCCTGCCCCTCCCGCTTCAGGGCAGGGACCACGTCGCATCTGCATGTTTGACGGTGTTGCATGGCGTCCGCGGACCGTCGCGGACGTCAATTGCCTGCCTGCGATTTGACCGCCCGCGCCGGGGCCGGATGGTGGCTGGCGCCCGCGCATTGCAGCAATCGCGTGGTGCATTTGTCGCGCAATGCGGGATTTGCCATAAGGCGGCGTGAGCCTGATCCCCGCATCGATGACGTCTGCGATTCCTGACCGCGCCAGGATTCTCTCCACGATCGAGACAATCGTCCTCGGCGCCGCTGGCGGCTTGCTGTTTCTTTGGGCAAACCTGCCCGGTGGACTGATCTCCGGCGCGATGTTCGCGGTCGGCATCGCCGCGATCTGCGGGCGGCCGCTCGCGATGCCGCCGATCCTGACGCAAAGCGTGCTGCTGCTGCTCGGGATCACGCTGGGCTCGCTGGTGTCGCGGCAGCTGATCCAGCATATGAGCTCCTATCCGCTGACCATCGGACTTCTGGCGCTCGCCACCTTCTGTTCGACCTTCGGCAGCAGCTTCTACCTGCAGCGCTTCCACGGCTGGGACCAGACCTCGGCCCTGCTGGCCGGAAGCCCCGGCGCGCTGTCGCAAATCACCATCCTCGCCGCCGAGAAGGGCGCCGACGTCGCTGGTATCGCCGTGGTTCAGACCATGCGCGTGATCATCCTCACTGCTGCCCTGCCGCTGCTGCTGGCATTGACCGGAATCGCGCCATCGGCGCCGCCGAACATCGCCGCCATCATCGCCTCGCCGCTCGAACTGGCCGTATTGATCGCGGCTGCGGTCGCGGTCGCGCTGCTGTTGCTGCTGATGAAATTTCCGGCGAGCTGGATGTTCGGCGCGATGATCGCCTCGAGCGTGCTGCACGGCACCGAAATGATCGAGGGCGGGCTGCCGCCCTGGATGCGCGGCGTGGCGCTGGTCGGCATCGGCGCGGTAATCGGCACGCGCTTTGCGCGGGTGAAACGGTCGACGCTGCTCAGCCATGTCAATGCGGGGCTGGGTTCGTTTGCGGTTGCAATCGTGATCTCGGCGATCTTCGTCGCCATCATCGCGCTGACCACCCATGTGCGGCTGGCTGACGTCCTGGTGGCGTTCGCGCCGGGCGCGATGGACGCCATGCTGGCGCTGGCGCTGACGCTGCATATCGACCCGATTTTTGTCGGCGCGCATCACCTGTCGCGCTTCGTGTTCGTCTCCATCACGACGCCCGGCATCATCCATCTGTTCGGACGGCCGCAGGATGATGTGGACGATTAGGCCCTTTTATTTTTGACGCGTTTTCTTCACGCGAACCGGTACCCACTTCGCTCGAAAACGCTATCGCTTCACTGACTTGATGCCCCACGCCGCGATCGCAGCCATCGCCAGCGAGATCAGCACATTGTAGCCGGCGAGCGAGAGGCCGAGGAAGCGCCACTGCACCTCGTCGCAGCGGATCACCTTCACGGTGTCGAGGCGCTCGAGCAGCGTGCCGGCGCTGCCAAGATCGACGACCGAGCCCGAGCAATCGGTCGGGCCCTGCCAGAACTTCCATTCGACGCCGGCGTGGTAGCCGCCGAGCCAGGCGTTGTAGAGCGCAGCCAGCGCCAGCAGGGCGAGGCCGGCCAGCAGCACCGGGCGCGGCGCGCCCCGCGAGGCCGCGAACGCGACCAGCAGGGCGAGCGGGACCGCCAGATAATAGGCGTAGCGCTGTTCGAGGCAGAGCGGACAGGGGCGGATATCCAGCACCAGCTGGAAGAACCAGGCGCCCGCCAGGGTCGCCGCCGCGATCATCGCGATCGCCAGCGCGGCGACAACAGCGGGATTGGCGCCAAGCCCGGCATGTGACGGATTTGCGGTGGCATCGAGCGTCACGGGCGTTCTCCAACGATAACAACGTCCTATCCCGCTGATATGGCGCTGTCGAGGCGCGGGACAATCACATCCGCGCGGGTTGACCCGCCGAAACCGCCCGCTATATTCCGCCGGCTTCGCGGCACCGGTCTTCTGGCCGATGCCCCGAGGGCCCCTGTGGCGGAACTGGTAGACGCGCTCGACTCAAAATCGAGTTCCGCAAGGAGTGCTGGTTCGATTCCGGCCAGGGGCACCAGAAGCACTTTCGCAGCTGTTCGCTGCCGTCCGCTTCTTAACGTTAAGCCCTGCAAATAGGCCTTTTCCTTAACCGCCGCTGTCCGCGCATTTCCGCTATCAACCGGCAGATTTGTTGGTATCATTGCTGGTAGATCGCGAGCGTGTTGGTATCGCGATTTTACCACGGAACCGCACCGATGCCAGTCCGAAATGACGCCGCTTTCCGCTCCGCCAAACCGCGAGAAAAACCATTCAAGCTAAGTGATGGTGGCGGCCTTTTTCTGCTTATCCAGCCAAACGGCGCAAAGCTTTGGCGACTAGCGTACCGTTTCGATGGCAAACAGAAGTTGCTTGCACTCGGTCAGTATCCGATCACGCCTCTTACGGACGCGCGACTAAAGCGCGACGCGGCGAAGAGGCTGTTGTCAGAGGGTGCTGACCCATCGATGCAGCGAAAGTCCGAACGTCTTACGGCGAGGACGTCTAGGCGCAATACCTTCAAGACTGTCGCCGAAGATCTCATGGAGAAATTTAAGGCCGACGGCGACGCCGCGACGACGCTGAAGAAGAAGCAATGGTTGCTCGACTTTGCCAACGCGGAGTTCGGCAACCGACCCGTCGCTGAAATCAAGGCGCCGGAGATTCTTGAAGCCTTGCGGAAAATAGAAAAGCGCGGCCGGCACGAAACCGCAACGCGGGTCCGCAGCACTGTCGGCGCTGTATTCAGGTATGCGATCGCCACCGCTCGAGCTGAACGCGACCCCTCGGTCGATCTCCGCGGCGCTCTGATAACTCCGACCGTCACGCACCGAGCCACAATCGTCGAGCCAAATGCCGTCGGCGCGCTATTGCGCGCCATCGACGGGTTCGAAGGACAGCCAACTACGCGGTATGCCCTGCGGCTGGCGCCATTGGTGTTCGTTAGGCCAGGTGAGCTACGCAAGGCGGAGTGGGCAGAGTTCAATATTAACGCGGCCGAGTGGAGGATCCCGGGTACCAAGATGAAAATGCGCCGGCCGCATCGTGTGCCCCTTGCCGATCAGGCCCTGGCGATCTTGGCCGAGCTGAGAGAAATCACCGGCGGCTCCAAGTATCTCTTTCCCTCGGTGCGGTCCTGGTATCGGCCGATCAGCGAGAACACGCTGAACGCTGCGCTTCGCCGGCTTGGCTACGACAAATCCGAGTTGACCGTGCACGGCTTACGATCGACCGCGTCATCTCTTCTGAACGAAAGCGGGAAATGGCATGCGGATGCGATCGAACGGCAACTTGCCCACCAAGAGCAGAATGAAATTCGCAGCGCCTACATGCATGCCGCTGAATTTTGGCAGGAGCGCGTTCGCATGATGAGGTGGTGGGCGTCCCATCTCGACGAGCTGCGTGAACGCGGCCGCGTGGTGACGCTGCGAGCGTGAAAAAATGCCTCGCGGGAGCTCCCAACCGCACTGAGGTGCGACCGTGACTGTATTCGATCCGGCTGCAGTCAAATCTACCAGCTCTTCCAGGACGTCCTCCTACGGCGGACCACTAACAGAACAGCAATGGCACCACGTAAATCGATATGTCAAGCTACCAGCTGCTGCTCGCGTGGCGACAGACAAAGCTATTCATATGGCCCGGGAACGTTCCAGATTGTGGAAACACAAGCCTTCTGTAGTCGAAAGAAACCTTAGGAGCGTCTCCCAATCAGCATCAAAGCTGATGAAGCTACTTGAGAACTTGGATTACCAGCACCGAATCGAATTGCTTGAAGGTTCAGGATCCTTCCGTATCGACGAAGCAATCGCCTTTGCTAAGCGCATCTCAGAAGGGGGCGAAAATGCAGCGACGCAAGTATCAAAAGCCGGAAAAAAATTCCGGATCGATGCGCTGATCGCAGACTTAGATCAAATTCTTCAGACATTTGCAGGAACACGCGCGTGCCAGGAAAAAAAGGTTATGTCATTCATAACAACCGTTAGTGGCATTGCCGATAAAGAATTTAGTGCGGGCACGGTTGTGTCGGCTGTCAAGAGACTTATGCCTCGTGGTAAATTTCGTAGGAAAACAATATCGAAATCTGCCACGGATTCGCGTCGTTAATACTCCATGGTTCACGTATGTCCGTTTGGTGCCTGTCGGTTAGGCGCGAGCCAAAACGGAGACGGTCGTGATCGATGAAATGACTTACGAAGAATACGTTAGAGCGCATAGTCTGCCGCCTTTAGTTTCGGTCAAGAAGGCATGCGAAATCGCGAGCGTCGGTCACACCAAGTTTTACGAATTGGTTAAGCAAGGTGTTTTCACGCTAATCCCGAATGGTAGCCGGCGCAACATTCCAGCGACACAGCTTTATCAACACCACTGTACGCTGATAGCTAAAGCCAAAGCGTCGCGCGTAGCTTAGTCAACTCTATCCGGGCAAGCATTTTTGGCGCGTCAAAAGCTGCGTCACGGCAGAGCCGTGGTTAGTTCATCGGGATTGGCCAGAAAACAGAAGCCTCTTAGGCAACCCACTCTCCCGGTTGGAAAATACCTTATTGTTCGAGCGCTCAGTCACGGTCAACATTGGAGACTCAAATGTCAACGGATTACCGACCAATTCCGGCCATTCGGTTCGCCAAACTATTCGACGGTCGCCTGGACAAATATGGAGTCAAAGAGAAGGAGGCGCGCGCGCCCGACGACACAAGGAGGGTGAGATACCTGACGGGAAGCGACGGTGTGCTTGAAGCATATGAACGTGGCGATGGCACCAGCAGCTTCAGTCGCGGTTCCTTTAGGCCGGTGCCTTGGACAGTCATTGACGCCCTTACTGAAGAGTTCGAGGTAAAATTAGTCAGCGAACATGACCATAGGTATTCGGGCTTCCAGAGCAAGAAAGAGTGGGACGATTGGCAGGATCAGCTTGTCAAAGAAAGAGAAGATAGGTTTTACGAAAATATTCTTCGTTTTCTTCGTGGCGAACCTCACGACAACAGCCCGGGAACGATAGGTATGATGCAAGCGGAAATCGCCAAGCCCTCGTCGCAAGCAACAAAAGTTTGATCGCTCCAAATAATCGGCGTCTTCTCCTTGAGGCTGTGAAAACGATCTATGATCGCGATCACACCGTAAATGTTACTCTGACAGACCAGGACTTGGCCTGCATAGAAATGATGGCCGCACGCATCAACGAGTTGCCCCAGGCATAGCGAATTTGATTGTCTTGACGGCTTCCAAGTACGCGGCACCAATGATTGCCACGATCGGAGCGCCGAATGCGGGCGTACGAATGCATGGATAGGCGGAGTAGCACCTCGAGTAGCACTGACGACTCGAGGCCACGTAATTCGGAGACCAACGATTGGGTTGAAACCGAAAAGAACTCCTTCGGTACGCGAGCTCGGAGCGGCATAATGGAAGACTCTTCCAAAATTGTGCAATTGATCGGGGACGTTCGAATGGTTGAGGGCACTGCGTCAGCGGCGCGACTGCGCCGGGATCAACCTCAGCCCGGCGCAATTGATAGCGCTGTCGTTTTATTTCCACTTAGGTATCGGAGCGCTTTCGTTCGAGCAGTCGCAGAGCAGATTAAGTTGCTTCCTACCCGGAAGGAGCGCAGCGATTACATGATCTCTTTGCTGGAGAATGAATTTAATCGAGAATTGGACATTGGTCTCGATGAGGAGATCGCCGAAGCCGATTTGGTCTCTTTTGCGGATGCGGTCTGGTCGATTGTCCACCGAAAACACCGAGGGGGTGCAGCATGAAGCCCCTTCCAACTGCCATCCGTGCCGGTGTCGAGAGCCGGGTTGGCGATGCCGATATCATCGATAGACATGACGCCGATCGCTCCACCATTAAGATTGGACCGAAGCACTCCCTTGTTGCTACAGAAGGTGAACAGGCACTGTTAAATGCGGGAGTGGAAATATACCAGCACGGTGGTTGCTTGGTTCGGCCGATTGTGGAAACGGCAACCGCATCGCGGGATCGCACTACGAAAACCGCGCGACTCATAAAGCTCGATGTCACGCATCTGCGTGATCTGCTCGATAAAAATGCCGATTGGCAAGCTTTTAACTATCGCGAAAAGAAATGGGTCTCAAAAACTCCGACGAAAGATATTGCCGAGACCATTTTAGCACGCAACGGCCAATGGCGTTTCCCGGTATGTGCCGGCATCATCACCGCACCGACGATGCGAGCCGACGGCTCACTGCTGACGAGGGCCGGTTATGATCCCACGACCGGATTATTGTTAATTGCACCTCCCGTCGTTCCGCGGGTGCCGAATGAGCCTACGCGTGCCGATGCCTTGCAGGCTCTAACGGTGTTGGAAGAATTGTTAGTGGAGTTTCCGTTCGCCGACGCAGTATCAAAGTCTGTCGCCCTTTCCGCATTGTTGACACCAATAGCGCGGGGAGCTTTCCCGGTCGCGCCCATGCACGTATTCGACGCGCCGACAGCGGGGTCGGGAAAGAGTTATTTAGCTGATGTGGCGGCATCTGTTGCCATCGGACAGTTGATGCCGGTCATGGCGGCCGGTCGCAATGAAGAAGAAACCGAGAAGCGCCTGGGCACGGCTTTGATGACAGGCCAGCCGTTAATCTCGATCGACAACGTCACAGGCGGCCTGGGCGGTGATGCGCTCTGCCAAGCTATCGAGCGTCCGATCGTAGAAATTCGCATCCTCGGCAAATCGAAGCAGATGCGCATTGAGGCGCGGGGAACCACCTTTTTTGCCAGCGGCAACAACATAATCATCGTTGGGGACGTTTGCCGCCGCGCGATCACCTGCACTCTTAACCCGGGAATTGAACGGCCTGAGCTTCGGGAGTTCAAGAGCGACCCCGTCGGGAAGGTGATGTCGAATCGCGGCGACTACATAGCGGCTGCTCTGACGGTTTGCCGCGCTTACTTCGTTGCAGGGCGCCCCCAAAAAGCAAAACGCCTCGCGTCGTTTGAAGGATGGAGCGATACCGTGCGTTCAGCATTGCTTTGGCTCGGCAAAGCCGACCCTGTCGCATCAATGGAAAAAGCGCGCGATCTCAATCCAGAACGCAGCGAGTTATTCGCGATGCTAGAGGCATGGGCCGACGTTATTGGCGTCGGTTCGGATCATCGCCGTACCCTCGGCGAGGTCATCAAAACCGCCAGTAAATCCATTGCCGGTTCGACGGAACCGGAGCATCCCGAGCTTTACGCCGCTGTTCAGACCGTCGCCGGGAAAAAGCAAAAGGCTGACGCAGCTTCGCTCGGTCGCTATCTACAGCGTTACAAAGATAGCGTTGTCAATTTCAAGCGGTTCCGCGTGAATTCGAAGGACAAGGGCGGTTCACAATGGTGGGTGGAGAAAATCGACCATGGGGGGTCTGAAGGGGGCTGATGGGGTCTGTTTCACAAGTTTGTCTCTTAGTTGGCAGATATGGATTAGTGCCAATCGAGGAGGTAAGGCAAAACTGGACCCCTCAGTCCCCTCCAGACCCCTGAGACACTGCGCGCTTTTTAGCGCGCCGGCTGTACGGCGGCGCGAGATTTTTCATGAAAGAGACGCAAATACCGACGCTGATCCGTCGCTAACTCACCGGTTCGTCATCCGGCTTGTTTGTAGCGGTGTTGGTATTGCTGCGGACATTCGTTCGAAAACTGAAACAACTCTCGATAGTTGAAGGGCTTGTTCGGCGCCGACTACCGGCGCCGCGGTAGCGCTCAAAACGCTTAAACCATTCCTGCAATCGCCACCCCGGAAGCCAGCTAAGTAGTTATGACCAAACTGTTTTCTTACGAACGCCGGCGCCCTCTACCAACAGAAAGACCAACAACTTCTGTGATAAGCCCATGCGCTAGGGAGAAGTTTCGCGAACGCCCTATAGGCCCGGCATCGAGCCATCTTTCTCTTCAACGAAAAAAAATGGGGATCAAGGGGTGGAAATTGAACGCAAAGGTAACACTTGGCGACTCAACCTGCCTCGCGCGCGAGTCACCGACAAAATGCAAGATTTTCTAGGAGGCGGCGCGGTGAAAAGCGCGCTACCCGGCAACGCATGGAATGGATACCCGGCCGGGCCTTCGAGAAGGGCCATAAGGGGCTGCTGGCATCGATCGATGGAGGGCCTGCCCTGAACCAACAGTGATCTCGTAATCGACCTACGACCGATCCGGCGCGATTTAAACGGTAGATTCCACGGCAAACGATCCGCCTCGACTGCCTCGCGCGCGAGTCACGGACAAAATCCGGCAGAATGCCCAGTAACCGGCCCAACCCTTCCAAGCTGGCATGATCGAGTAAAGCGGACTATTCGCAATTCGCTTCGCTGGTGGATGACATAGTTGGAAGCCCTGCTTTTTCTAGAACTTGCGGCTCGAAACTATCTTCGTATTTTGTTGTTTTCGAAAACCATACGCACCAAACGAGGCCCCCGTGAACCTCGGAAACCGTCATCATCGGTGAGCCGGATTTGAGCTTCACGCGATCGCCCTTATCAAAATTCATTTTGCTCTCCCGGAGTAGCGGCCCTATCGTCGACATTCATCAAAGCCTTACCACCGCCGCGAGGGAGGATATGTGTCATTCTGTGCTCCTGTCGTTTGTGTGATCATGAACAATAACGACGAGCGCGTGACGAGATCTCGTGCACCGGGTCTGGGTTCGGGGGCGGCGGTCGGCAGTTTGCTCACAAGATCTTCCCTGGAGATTAGGGCGGGCGCTCACTAACGCTATGAGTGCGCGGCCTAGTTCGGCCCTAACCCAACAAGCGGTCAGTAGTCCCAGAAGACCGGCACCCAGCGAAAGGCGTCGCCTTCGACTGCCACATGGCCGACGGACGGGAACGGGAGGTGAGTTGCCACCAGCAGCCCGCGGGTCTCAGCCAGTTCTCGCAGAAGACTGATACGAACGCGAGCCGACTCCTCGGGGTCGTCGTTTAGGAGATGAAGCCGTGCCCCCAGGTCAGAAAAATGAGGCTGCGAGTTAGCGCCAATCCGGGGCCCGTCGGCACTGTTAGGTCAAGCGTCAAGAAGCCGCACCGGCAACAAGCAAGTCATGGGCAGCTTTGCGCCAAAAGCCGCCAGTTGAGTTTTGGAGGCCGCCGCCAACCAGCGACCGCCCCTCCATCGAGAAGCGGCGGGCGGCGCTGGACGCTCTGTCCGGGCGAGCGGAACGAGTGGAAAGGCGCGCCCCCCGCAATTTCGAATCCCTGTCATGTGTTAGCTGCCGGAACGAGGGCCGGGGTGGAAGGATTCGTCCCGTGTAGGAGGGATCTCGATGCTGATGACAAAGGAACGGTGGCCCGCGATCCGGACGCTGCGCGGCTGGGCGACCTTGGTGCTAGGAAGCTCACGCGACCCGCGAATGCGAGGAACACGGCTGGATGCGGGACCGCGCGGATCCGCCGCCCGGCGTCCCTCCGGATCAGGCAGTTGCGGAAATTTCGGCCTCGCGTTGGGGATCGCAGTCGTCCATCGAACGGAAACGTAGTCGCAGATCGTAAACGATCAGCTGAAGAGGGCTGCGTAGGATTCCGGTGAACGATTGAAGGTTAGAGGACCGACTGCAGCCAAGTCGCGAAGGCCTGGATGGTCGTCTCGCGCGGATGATCCGTCGTTCGAACCACATAGAACCGATATCCCGGCAAGCACAAATCGAAAGGTCTCACGAGCGTCCGCGCCGCGAGTTCGCGCGCCACGAGGACGTCGCTGAAGATGCCGATGCCCTGACCGG
>NZ_JAFCLS010000076.1 GCF_018131075.1 Bradyrhizobium sp. JYMT SZCCT0428
GTCGCGGTCTCGCCATGATCGACGTCGGACGCGCCGTTCAGCAGATTCCTGGCGAAGGCGGCATCGCCCTCGTTGACGCTATCGGTCAGGGCCGCCGCAACTATCGGCGCATCGTTGGTACCGGTGACGTCGATCGTCAACGTCGCGGATGCGGTCGCGCCGTGGGCATCGCGCATCGTGTAGGTAAACACGTCGAAGGCATGCTCGCCCTGCGTCAGCGTCTGGGTCGCGGCCTTGGTGTTGACGAGCGTGTAGGTCCAGGCACCGCTGGTGTCGATTGTCACGCTGCCGTAAGCGCCGGTGACCACGCTGGCCACGTCACCGGTCAGGGGCCCGGTCGGCGTTCCGCTGGCGACGCCCTGCACCGTCTTGCTGTCGCCGGTATCAACGTCGAGATCGTTGGCGAGCACATTGCCCGACGCGGTATCGACACCGTCAAACGCGGTATTCTCCGAGTTCACACCCTGCTCGGTCACCGGCGCGCCCGAATTGACGTCGGTCGCAGCGACCGGCGCCGCATTGGCCATCGGCATATCGTTGGTGCCGGTGATATCGATCGTCAACGTCGTCGTCGACGTGCCGCCATGATTATCGGCTTCGGTATAGCTGAAGACGTCGCTGGCGTGCGCGCCTTCCGCCAGCGCGTCGGTCAGCGGATTATGGTTGTCGAGCGTGTAGGTCCACGTGCCATTGTCGTAGAGGACCAGCGACCCGTAAGTGCCGACGATGACCGTACCGACGCCGGTCGTCAGCACGCCGCTCAGCGTACCCTTGGCAACCCCGATGACGTGATGGGTATCGGAAAGGTCGACGTCGGTATCGTTGGCGAGCGCGTCGCCCGACGTGGTCGAGACGCCGGCCAGCACAGTATTGTCGCTGTCGTTGCCCGCCTCGACGATATGGCCGACGTCGGCGTCGGCAACGGCGACCGGCGTATCGTTGGCGCCGGTGACGGTGATCGTGACGGGCCGGGTCGAGGCGACATGATGCTCGTCGCTCACGGTGATGTCGTAGGTGACTGTCAGTGTTTCGCCATAGGCCAGGAAATCAAACACGCCATCGGCCGCGCTGTAGCTGAAACCGACCGAGCCGAGGCCGGTGCCCGTGCTGTCGTGTAAGGTCAGCGTCAACACGCTCGCCGCCGTCAGCACGCCCTCCAGGTTACCGCTGAGAGACAACGTATGGCCGCTCGAATCGTGCCAGGCAAACGCCGGTTTTGAACCGACCGCCCCATGCGTGTCGCTCAGATCGACGTCGCGGAACGCCAGCGAGCCCCCGGCGGTGTCGGAAGCAGTTGAGCCGGTTGTGTTCGTCCGCTCCGCGATCGGATGCAAGGCGGTCCCGGTGGCGCCGGAAACGTCAACTGCGACTTCCGGCGCGTCGTTGCTGCCGGTGACGGTGACGACGACATGCTCCGTCGCGAGACCGCCATGAAGGTCGTCGATCTCCACCGTATAGGTCAGCGTGACCGACTCGCCGTCGGCGAGATAATCGAAAAATTGATCCGACGCCGAGAAGGTCCAATGTTGCGAACCCGGCACGCCGCCGGTGGTATCGCTCAATGTGCCAAGCGACAGCCAGCCCAGTTGGTCGGAATGACCGGCGAGACCGGTCGTCACCCCTGATGCAGCGACATCGGTGATGGCGACATCGTGCGCATCGGTCAGATCGACATCGGTGAACTGGATCGTACCGAAGGCCTGGTCCAGAGCCTGCGAATCGTGGGTGTCGACGCGTTCCGCGATGGTGCCGATCTGATCGTCGCTGGTGATCGTCGGCACGTCGTTGGTGCCGATGACGGTGACGTCGGCGCCGTTGATCGAGATGCTGACCGGCGTGTACACCACGCCGCCATGGCCGTCGTCGACCTTGATGACGTAGTTGAGGATCAGCGTCTCGCCCTTGGCGAGGAAATCGAAGGCATGGTCGGCGATGCTGTAGGTCCAGGTCGCCGAACCGTTATGGCCGTTTCCGCCCCCCTGCACCACTTTCAAGGGAACCTTGACGGTCGCAATCGCGTCCAGCTGCGCCTGCGTCAGCGTCGCGGTGACGTTATGGCCCTGCGCGTCGAGATATCGGAACGGCTCGTTGGTCGAGAGCGCCGCACTCACCACCGGACGGTCGGTCAAATCGCTATCGGTAAAGGTGACGGTGCCCGAGATCGTATCGATGGTGGTATTGCCGGTGCCGTCCCGCTCGATGACGGTGCCGCCGCGGGTGGCAACGGTCGGCGCATCATTGGTGCCGGTTATTGTGATGGTGAAGGTCTTGAACGTGATCTCGTTGTTCGCCGCGAAATTATTGTCGACCCGCGCGATGTAGGTCAGCGTCAAGGTCTCGCCGGCGGCCAGGAAGTCGAAGGCGCCGTCCGGGACGCTGTAGGTCCAGGTCGCCGTGCCGCGGTTTTTTTGGTTGGGATCCTGCACCACGATAAGCGGCACTTCCACCGCCTTGATCGCAGCTACCTGATCAGCCGTCAGCGATGCGGTGACGTCGCTGTGCTGCGCGTTCGCATACTTGAACGAGGCAAAACTCGCCTGGGCGGTCGGCACGTCGCCCGGATTGAGGTCGTAATACGCGATCTCGCCGGTCAACGTATCTTGCGCGGCACTGCCGGTCAGGCCTGCGCGCTCGGTGAAAGCCGCATTGGAGGTGACGACGTCAGGCGGCCCCGGAATGTGGTCGGTCGATCTGACGGTCGTGTTGGTGGTCGTAGGAATGGGCGTGTCGATAATCGGGGTGACCGTCAGCGTCACGGGCACGGTTTCCCCGCCCGCCAGTCTGATGAACATGGTTTCCGAAATCGGCGCAGAACCAAGACGCTGCAGCGTTTGCGGATTGTTCAGGTCGGTGAATTTCAGCTGGAAGACATCGGAGATGATCTTCTGCGCATCGGGCGACAGCTGCACGGACGACAGGAAGTTGACCGTGCCCTGGCCGCTGACGATGGTCTGCGTTCCGGCCTGATTGACAGTCGCGATCGGCGTCATCGTGGTCTTGTCGAACAGGATGTAGGAGCCGGTGGTGCCGTCGGGTTCGACCAGCACCTGGAACTTCGCCGGCGGCGCGCCACCCTGGCCCGGCACCACGAAATCGATTTCGACCAGCACCGCGGTGCCGCGGATGCCCATGGTCGCAACCGGCGTGTCGACCTTCATGTCGCCCTTCTTGGCGGTCGCGCCGGCGACGAACGAGATGGTGCCCTGCACCAGGCTGATCAGCGACGAATTGTTCGACCCGTTCGGGTCGTAGATCATTTCGTTCAGCACCATCTTGGCGTTCGATGCGAGACCGAACACGCTGCCGTCGATGAAGGTGATGCCGAGCGTCGAATCGGAACCGGACTGGACCACGTCGCCTTTGTTGACGTTGTCGCCATTGTTCAGAATGATCGAAACGCCGTTGCGGATCGCGGTCGCGGTGCCGACCAGCTTGGTGACATGGCCGATGACCTGGGCCACGCTCGGGCTACCGTCGGCCTGCGCCAGCTGGGTGTGACCGGTCAGCGCGTTGACAATATCGCCGGTCAGATGGGCGCCATCGGGGGATGCCAGGGCTGCGCGCTTCTCACCCTTGAAATAGTCATGCAGCACCAACTCGCGGCCGTCGCCTGACAGAAGAACGAGGTCGACACCCGCGCGCTTGAAATCGCCCGTGAAGAGCAAATGGGCGTCTGGAACGATAATGGCGCCTGACGGCGCATGCGTGGAGACGCTGTCGACCTGGAGGTGCCCACCCAGGTGAGCGCCGTGGCCGTCAGGCAGCACGTCGGTAAATTTACCGGCCAAAGTCAAATGAGCCCCGCCGCCGCTAAGGTTAATGCAAATACAATATTCAAAGGTCTAAGCTTGCTTATCATGGATGGTCTATTACGGAACCATCCATTTTTTGTGCAATTTGCTTAGGTTAGAGCCATTTTCCAGATCAGTCTTCTATATTTTTCTCAAGCAGGCCTAGTACTCCTCTGCCATACACGGAGGAATACATAGTTAAGTTTGAGCCTAGGAGAGATTAGTTGAGGTGTTCGCAGGAAAACGTCTTCGATCTATACATATCAATTCTTTTCCCCCGTAAAACCCCGGTATATCTCGGTATATGATGCCATTTTCCAAGTCAAAACTGTGACTTGGCTTACAACTCACGCGAATCTGACCAAGTCAGGCATATTAACCTGAAAACAAGGATAACGCACGGTTAAGCACCATCCCATGGATAGGGCAGTCACGGCTCCGCATAGGTTCGATAAAATTTTCTGGAAACCGGCGAGGCAAATTTTAAGCTGTTTCGCGCTTTCCGGCCCGAGATCGCAGGTTTTAAGCAGATCAAAAGCCCACCTACCCACTATGCCCCCAGCGAAATGATCCGGTCACGAGTAGGTTAACGAGCCTGCCGATAATGCCCGGACTAGGGGTGTCAGATGGCAATATCAGTGAAGTCGCGTGCGTTGCGCGCAGCGTTCTTTGCGTGCGGCCTGGCCTGGTTCGGGCCAGCAGCGGCGGCCGGAACGCTGCTCTCCCCCGGCACGGCGGTTCTGATCAAGAAATCCACCCAGCCGTTCGGGCAGCCCACCGCGATGCTTCTCGACGGCGGATTGCACGAGAAATGGCAAAGTGTGCAGCGCCGCCTCGACGATGAAATGGTGCAGCTTGCGCTGTGCGAGGGCGACCGCGAAGGCTGCGTCTCGCCGGCCGCGCTGCAATTCCTCGCCATCATCGACGCCGCCAAACTTCGCGAGGGCCGCGCCCGGCTCGGCGAGATCAATCGGGCCATCAACCTTGCGGTCCGCCCGATGAGCGACCTCGCACAATATGGCCAGCTCGACGTCTGGGCCTCGCCGCTTACGACGCTGACGCGGGGCGGCGACTGCGAGGATTACGCGATTGCGAAATTCGTGGCGCTGCGCCGGGCCGGCATTGCGCCCGACGATCTGCGGATCGTGATCATGCGCGACACCGTCCGCGGCGAGGATCACGCGGTTGCCGCCGCGCGTCTGGACGGGCACTGGCTGACACTCGACAACCGCCGCATGGCGATGGTCGAGGATTCCGACATCCGGAATTACCGACCCACCTTCGTGATCGATCAGCACAGCGTCATGCGATACACCGATGCGCCCGTGCTCACCGCCGCATCCGGCAATCCCGAAGCGCCGGTCGTCATCAGCGCGCTGGCAGCGCGCGACCTTGTCGCGCCTGCCGATCAGGCTGCGACGAAAGCCGATTGAGCGATTTCATTCCCCGGCGACGATTGAAACGCCGCACGACCAGCGCCGCGGCCGATCGACTTGGTGTCGCCATGCGCGCCCCAGGATCCGCATCTGGAATATCGGATACAAGACGTCCTGCAATTTTCATTGCGTGATCAGCGAGAGTCATCATGCCATGCTGCGGTGCAGCCGGAACGCATCCTGCATTCTGTTTGGCGAAAACATGACGATACAAATTTTCTCTTTTTCTTTTCGTGCTCGCGCTTGATTGACGCCGTCGTTCCCACCGGCATACCATTCCGACAGATCCGCTAGAGATCATTGGAGGGGACTAGGATGACGCGTTCGCCATGCGGTGATTCTGTTTGCCGTTTTTTTCCTGAAAGCTTTTCCAGTTTGCATCGGCCGGTTCGCCTTGCGCTGGCGATCGGGCTAGGGCTGGCGATCTCCTCTACGGCGGCGCTCGCGCAAAGTCCCGCCAAGGGATCGCCGGAGCACATCAAGGCCGTCACCTCGGCAGTCGACGGCGCCTCGATCAAGGCCAACACCGCGACATCGAACGACTGGCCGACCATCGGCCTCGACTATGCGGAAACGCGCTTTTCCAAGCTGAACCAGATCAACACCGACAACGTCAAGAAGCTCGGCCTGGTGTGGAGCTATCCGCTCGAATCCTCGCGCGGTGTCGAGGCAACCCCGGTGGTCGTCGATGGCATCATGTACCAGACCGCCTCCTGGAGCGTGGTGCATGCGATCGACGCCCGAACCGGCAAGAGACTCTGGACCTTCGATCCCGGCATCGACAAGGAGAAGGGCTACAAGGGCTGTTGCGACGTCGTCAATCGCGGCGTGGCGCTCTGGAAGGGCAAGGTTTTCCTCGGCGCCTATGACGGCCGCCTGATCGCGCTCGACGCCGTCACCGGCAAGGTCGTCTGGGAAAAGGACACCATCGTCAGCAAGAAGCACTCCTACACCATCACCGGCGCGCCGCGCGTGTTCAACGGCAAGGTCGTGATCGGCAATGGCGGCGCCGAATATGGCGCGCGCGGCTACATCACCGCCTATGACGCCGAGACCGGCAACCAGGCCTGGCGCTGGTTCACGGTGCCCGGCGATCCCTCAAAACCGTTCGAAGATGAATCGATGGCCGCAGCCGCCAAGACCTGGGATCCGGCCGGGAAATACTGGCTCAACGGCGGCGGCGGAACGGCGTGGGACACCATCACCTTCGATCCCGACCTGAACATGGTCTATGTCGGCACCGGCAACGGCTCGCCATGGAATCGGGACATCCGCAGCCCATCCGGCGGCGACAATCTCTATTTGGCCTCACTGGTGGCGCTGAACGCCGACACCGGCAAATACATCTGGCACTATCAGGAAACCCCTGGCGATCATTGGGACTACACATCGACGCAGCCGATGATCCTGGCGGACATCAACATCGACGGCGCGCCACGGAAGGTCATTCTTCATGCGCCGAAGAACGGCTTCTTCTTCGTCGTCGACCGCACCAACGGCAAGTTCATCTCGGCCAAGAACTTCGTCGATGTGAACTGGGCGACCGGTTACGACGCCAATGGCCGACCGATCGAAGTGCCGGCCGCGCGTGGCAAGGAGCCCTATGACAGCGTTCCCGGCCCGTACGGCGCCCATAACTGGCATCCGATGTCGTTCAATCCGCAGACCGGCCTCGTCTATCTGCCAGCGCAAGGCGTGCCGCTGAATCTGACGCCGGAAAAAATGTTCGTTCACAACGCGCCGACTCCCGGCAAGTTCGGCGCCACCACCGGCTGGAATGTCGGCATGGTGCTGGACGCTGTCCCGCCGAAGAATCCGGCGTTCGGGCGCCTGCTGGCGTGGGACCCCGTGAAGCAGAAGGAAGTCTGGCGCGCCGAATATGTGGCGCCATGGAACGGCGGCACGCTGACAACAGCGGGCAATCTGGTATTCCAGGGCACGGCCGACGGACGCTTCGTCGCCTATAACGCCACGACCGGCGAGAAGCTCTGGGAATCGCCGACCGGCTCCGGCGTCGTGGCGGCGGCCTCGACCTATATGCTCGACGGCAAGCAATATGTGTCGATCGCGGTTGGCTGGGGCGGTGTGTTCGGGATCGCGGTACGCGCCACCGAATTGCGCAGCCCGGGCACGGTCTACACGTTTGCGGTCGACGGCAAGGCGCCACTGCCGACTTTCGTGAAGTATCAGACCGAAGGCCTGCTTGCGGGCGTCAAGTACGACCCGAAGGACGTGCCCGACGGCACCAACCTCTATGTCGCCGCCTGCGCCACCTGCCACGGCGTACCCGGCGTCCACAATGGCGGCAATGTCCGTAACCTCGGCTACGTGCCCAAGGAGACCATCGAGAACCTCAAGGACTTCGTGTTCAAGGGTCCGTTCCGCGACCAGGGCATGCCTGACTTCACCGGCAAGCTGACCGAAGCTGATGTAACGAAGATCGCCGCTTTCATCCAGGGCACGGCAGATGCGATCAGGCCGAAGCCGGCCGAAGCCGCGGGACAGCCGAAGCAGTAGCGACAACCGTCATTGCGAGCGAAGCGAAGCAATCCATTCTTCCTTTACTTAGTACGATGGATTGCTTCGTCGCTTCGCTCCCTTGCACAAACGCTTTGCGTTTGTCGCAGGCAATGACGGAAGCCGTGCCGGCACCAGCGGGGACACACAGACAAAAAAGGGCTGCGCGAGGTGATCGCGCAGCCCTTCGTCGTTTGGAAGGCGAACCTTCGGATGGCGAGCCTTAGAACATCAAGCCTTCCTTCACCAGCACCCAGCGGCCGTTCTTGACCTGCTGGACCTGGGTAACGGTGGTGGCGAGATGGTTGGTCTTCGAGAACACGGTCGGCGGCGAACTGAAGATATCCTGGAACTTGTCGCCGGACTCCAGCGCGTCAAGCAGCTTCTGACCGGTCAGATCCTTGCCGGCCAGTTTCACGTAATGCGCAAACGTCATTACCGCATTGTAGCCGATGATCGCCTGGGTATTTGCGTCGGTGCCGAAGCTCTTCTTGTAGTTGACGAGCCAGTCCTTCACTTTTCCCTTCGCGGTGTCTTCGTAGGGAATTTCGAAGCCTGAAGCGGCATAGAGCCCTTCCACCGCTTCCTTGCCGAGCGCCGGCACTTCGAGCACGTTCACCGGCGTGGCGCCGAGGAAGGTGACATCCCATCCGAGCTTCTTGGCTTCGCTCATCGTGCCGATCGGCTCGCGGAGCACGGCGCCCAGGACGACCAGATCGCAGCCGTCGGATTTCATCTTGGCGACCTGCGCGCTGAAGTCGGAAGCGCCGCGCTTGTAGCTGGTGATCGAGGCCGGTGTGACCTTCATCGCGGTGAGTTGCTGGTTGAAGCCATCGAGCACGTTCTTGCCGTACTCGTCGTCCTGATACATGATGCAGGGCTTCTTGAAGTTCTTTGCCTCCATCATGTATTTGACGGCCGCGCGGGTGCTCTCGACGTATGGCAGCAGGTTGTTGAATTTCAGCCGTTCCTGCGGCTTGGCCGGATCGAACTTGAAGGTGAATTCAGCCGCCGTCAGCGGAAACAGCTGCATCACCCCCGCTTCGAGCAAAATGTCCTGCGAGGCGAGCACGGTGGGCGATCCCATCGGGCCGACCATCGCGAAGATCTTGTCGCGCTCGACCATCTTCTGCGACGCCAGCACCGCCTTCTTCGGGTCGTAGCCACTGTCCTCCACGATCAGCTTGATCTTGCGCCCGTTGATACCGCCGGCGGCGTTAACTTCCTCAACCGCCATCTTCATGCCGTTGGAAACCGGAACGCCCCAGCCCTTGATGGGGCCGGACAGATCCTGATGGGTACCGATGACGATCTCGGACGCCGAGATGCCTTCATTGGTGATTTTGGTTTGGGCGTAGGCCGGCAAATGGGTCAGCGCAAGGGCGCTCACCGCAAGGCACAACGCCCTAGACGATTTCGACATTGCAGTCTCCTCCTCGTTGGCCCGTGTTGAGCGAAGGGTGGGGCCTTCTCGTCCTTCGCCGTTTCTACAAATTTTGCTCAAACTTCGTCCGTTACGCCACCGCCCGTTCGCCGTACATGGCGCCGATCTCGGCCGCGTAACGCTTGTTCACAAAACTGCGCTTCAATTTCATCGTCGGCGTCAATTCCTCATCCTCGGGCGTCAGCTGACGCTCGATCAGGAAAAATTTCTTGATGGTCTCGACCCGCGCGAAGTTGACGTTGACCGCCTCGATCTCGCGCTGGATCAGGTCCTGGATCTCGGGCGCGCGGCACAGGCTCGCGTAGTTGGTAAAGGGAATGTCGTGGTCCTGCGCGAACTTCTCGACATTCTCCTGGTCGATCATGATGAGACAGGTGAGGAACGGCCGCTTGTCGCCGATCACTACCGCGTCCGAGACGTAGGGCGAGAATTTCAGCTGGTTCTCGATCTCGGACGGCGTGATGTTCTTGCCGCCCGAGGTGATGATGATGTCCTTCATCCGGTCGGTGATCTTGACGAAGCCCTCATTGTCGATCGAGCCGACGTCGCCGGTGTGCAGCCAGCCTTTGGCGTCGATGGTCTCGGCGGTCTTTTCCGGCTGGTTGAGGTAACCCATGAACAGGAAGTCGCCCTTGATCAGGATCTCGCCTTGCGGGGAAATCGCGACCTCGCCCCAGGGCGCGGCCTTGCCGACTGAACCCAGCTTCATGCGGTCGGGCGGCATCACGGTGGCCACACCGCAATTCTCGGTCTGGCCGTAGACCTCGCGCATGTCGATGCCGAGCGCGAGATACCAGCGGATCAGATCCGGCGCGATCGGCGCAGCCCCAGTGAAGGCCAGACGGCAGCGATCGAGCCCGAGCATGCGGCGGATGTTGCGGAACACCAGCCAATAGGCGAACTGATTGGCGATCCGCAAGGTCAGCGGCGGCGTTTCGCCATCGAGCTTGCTCTCGGTCACGCGATTGCCGATTCCCAGCGCCTGGCGGTACATCCAGTTCTGGAACGGCGTCGCGTCCTTGAGTGCAATCGTGATGCCCGAGTAGAATTTTTCCCAGATCCGCGGCACCGCCAGGAACGCGGTCGGCTGCACTTCGCGCAGATTGTCCGGCACGGTTTCCGGGCTTTCGGCGAAATTCATCACCGATCCCAGCGCCAGCGAAATGTAATAGCCGCCGATCCGCTCGGCGACATGGCAGAGCGGCAGGAACACCAGCCGCTCTTCGGCGTCGGTGGAAGGGAACAGATCGTTGGCGTGGCGCATCTGGTGCGTGACGCTGCGGTTGGAATGCATCGCGCCCTTGGGCGGACCGGTCGTGCCCGACGTGTAGACGAGGATGGCCAGATCACCCGCGCCACGACTTGCGATCATCGCATCCCACAGCGCCGGATCGTCGTGACTGTGGTTGCGCCCGAGGGCGGTGAATTCGGCCAGCGACATCACCATCGGGTCGCTGAACCCAGAGAGACCTTCCATGTCGAACACGACGATCTTCTGCAGGGTCGGGCAGCGTTCGCGGCACGACAGGATCTTGTCGAGCTGCTCTTCATCCTCGGCGAAGATAACGCGCGTCGAGGAATCGTTGATGAGGTATTCCACCTGGACCGACGAGTCGGTTGGATAGATCCCGGATGAGACGCCGCCGGCGCAGAGGATGCCCATGTCGGCATACACCCATTCGGGAACCGCGTTCGCGATGATCGACGCGACGTCGCCCGGCTTGAAGCCGGTGGCATGCAAGGCGTAGGCGATATCCTTCGATATCTGCAGCCACTGCCGCCAGCTGGTCGGCTGCCAGATGCCGAACGTCTTTTCGCGGATCGCCGGCCGGTCGCCGCGCGTTTCCACGGCCAGCAAAAAGCTCTTCGCGATCGTGTCGGCGACCGTCAGCACTGCCGGTCTGGCCATGCGTCTTCCTCCCTCTCCGCCTGCATCCGACGCCGGCCTTGTCAGCCGGTCTTGCTTTCGGAGCTGGCTCGAATTTAGCTCAAAATCACTAGGAGCGCCAACGTCTTAACTGCGTCGTTTAGCGCCATGTCTTCTTCTTTTTCCAGCGTCGCTCACCGCGAGCGCCCTCTTCCTTGGCGCCGAGATAGAATTCCTGGATGTCCTTTGAATGCATCAATCGTTCGCAGCTGTCGTTCATGACGACCCGGCCGATTTCCAGCACATAGCCATAATGCGCCGTCTCCAGCGCCACCTTGGCGTTCTGCTCGACCAGCAGGATCGACATGCCCTGCTCTTCGTTGACGCGCTTGATGATGGTGAAAATCTCCTTCACCAGGATCGGCGACAGCCCGAGCGAGGGTTCGTCCAGCAGCAACAGCGTCGGCCGGTTCATCAACGCGCGCCCGATCGCCAGCATCTGCTGTTCGCCGCCGGAGAGCTGTCCGGCCGGCTGGTTGATGCGTTCCTTCAGCCGCGGGAAATAGCCGTAGACCCGTTCGAGATCCTCGGCGACGCCGTCGCGATCCTTGCGCGGATAGGCGCCCATCATCAGGTTCTCGCGCACGGAGAGGAACGGGAACACCTCGCGCCCCTCCGGCACGTGGCTCAGGCCCAGCCGCACGATCTTGTCGGCTTCCACGCGCTGGATCGATTTGCCCAGAAATTCGATCGAGCCCTTCTGCGGATCGAGGATGCCAGAAATGGTTTTCAGAACGGTGGTCTTGCCGGCGCCGTTGGCGCCGAGCAGTGTGACGATCTTGCCACGCGGCACTTCGAGGCTGATGCCCCTGATCGCCTGAATTGGCCCGTAATAGCTCTCGATATTGCTGAGCTTCAGGATGATGTCGGGAGCGCTCATGGCATCATCCTCATGCGCCGAGATAGGCCGCGACGACGTCGGGATGGCGCTGCACTTCGGAAGGTGACCCCATTGCGATCACCTTGCCGTAGTTCAGTGCGATCACCCGGTCCGACACCCGGTTCACCAGCGACATGTCGTGCTCGACCATCAGCACGGTGATGCCGAGGTCGGTTTTCAGGTCGCGGATCCAGAACGACATGTCGCCGGTCTCCTCGACGTTCAGCCCGGAGGATGGCTCGTCGAGCAGGATCAGCTTCGGCTCCGAGCACAGCGCGCGCGCGAGCTCAATCACCTTGCGGACGCCGTAGGGCAGCCCCGAAATCAGCTTGTCGCGATAGACTTCGAGGTCGAGGAACTCGATCACCTGCTCGACGCGGCGGCGATGCGCTTTTTCGTGGGCGCGCACGCTCGGCAGGAACAGCAGTTCCTGCCACAGCTGCGTGGTGGAGTGACGGTGCCGGCCGACCAGGAGATTGCTCAACATCGTCGCGTTCTCGAACAATTCGATGTTCTGGAAGGTGCGGGCAATGCCGAGGCCGGCAATTTCGTAAGCCGGCTGCTGGGTGATGTCCTGATCCTCGAAATAGATCTTGCCCGAGGTCGGCGGGTAAATGCGCGAGATCAGATTGAAGATCGAGCTCTTGCCGGCGCCGTTGGGGCCGATGATCGAGAGAATCTCGCCCTTCTCCACCGCGAAGCTGACGGCATCGACCGCCTTGAGGCCACCGAAGTGCAACGACAGGTCTTCGGCCCGGAAATAGCTCATCGGTTCCGCTCCGACTTCACATAGATTTTCTGCCGCTTGAAAGTAGCGCGCTTGTAGAGCGGGAACAGCTGGAAGAAGAGCTTTATCTTCAGCCAGCGTCCGTAGAGGCCAAGCGGCTCGAACAGCACGAACAGCACGATGATCAGGCCGTAGATCGCGCCCTTGAGGCCGTTGGCGGAAGCGATGGCGGCGGCCTTGTCCTGAATGTGAGACGCACTCTCCTTGCCCGCGCCAAACGTCGAGGCGACGCCCGCGATCATGCCGGGCAAGTCGTCCTTCAGATAGGTCAGCAGCGGATCGATCATGACCAGGAAGATCGCGCCCAGCACCGCGCCGTGCAGACTGAACGAGCCGCCGATCAGGATCACGATGATGAACTCGATCGAGAGCAGCAGCGTGAACATTTCCGGGCTTATGAAGGACAGTTTGTGGGCGAACAGGCAGCCCGCGAATCCGGTGATCGCGGCGCTGATCGCAAACGACTTCACCTTGTAGAGCGAGACGTTGATGCCCATGCTGCGCGCCGCCGTCTCGCTGTCGCGGATCGCGACGAAGGCGCGACCGGTCGGCGAACGCAGGAGATTGAGTGTGCCGACGATGGTCAGGATCAGGAAACCCAGACACAGGAAATAGAAGGTCGGGCTATCGCGCGATATCGCCATGCCGAACACCTGCATGGTCTTGACGCGCATACCCTCATTGCCATGGGTCACGCTCTCCCAGCGCGCCAGGATTTCCTCGACGATGAAGGCAAAGGAAATCGTCGCAATGACCAGATAGATGCCCTGCAGCCGCAGCGCCGGGAATCCGACCAGCGCGCCGACCACGCCGGTCAGCAGGCCTGCGGCCAGGAAATACACCGGGAACGGGACGTTGTATTGCTGCAGGAAGGCCGCCGTATAGGCGCCGATGGCGAGGAAGGCGGCGTGGCCCAGCGACGCCTGCCCGGTAAAACCGGTCAGGATCATCAGCCCGACGCCGACGGTGGCGTAGATGCAGACGAACACCAGCTGGCTCATGATATAGCTGGAGAGCACAAACGGCGCGACCGCCAAGAGTGCCAGCAGCACGCCGTAGGTGACCAGATAGCCGCTGTGCGGCATCAGCCGGATGTCGTCTTCGTAGTCGGTCTTGAAGAGAAAACGCATCTGCCTCTAAACCTTCTTGCGCGTGTGCACGCCGAACAGGCCTTCGGGCTTGAGCAGCAACACCACGAGGAGAACGAGGTAAGGCGCGACGTCTTTCCAGCCTTGCGGCAGATAGAAGCCGGCCATGCTCTCAATAACGCCGATCAGGATGCCACCGACCACCGCACCTGGAATCGATCCGAAGCCGCCGAGCACCGCGGCGGGAAACGCCTTCAGTCCGAGCACCAGCCCGACGTTGGAATGAATGAAGGTGATCGGCGCCAGCAACACGCCGGCGGCTGTTGCGACCGCCGCGCTGATCGCCCAGACGATCGACACCACCCGCTTGACCGGAATGCCCATGTAATAGGCAGCCAGCATGTTCTCGGAACTGGCGCGCATCGCGGTGCCGAGCGTGGTGCGGTTGAAGAACAGATAGAGCAACCCGCAAAGGATGACGGTCGCGGCGATCACCGAAAGCTTGTCATAGGCCAGCACCAGCGAGCCGATCCGCAACACGCCCTGGCTGAACGGAGTGTCGATCTTGAGATCGTCGGTGCCCCAGATCATGCCGGCGATGGAGCGCAGGAAATATCCGAGCCCGATGGTTGCCATGATGATGGAAAACTGGGGATAGCCGAGGATCGGACGCACCACCACGCGTTCGGCCAGCATGCCAAACAGCGCCATGCAGATGACAGCGCCGGCGAATCCGAGCCAGTAATTGAGGCCGAGCATACCGATGAAAGTGAAGGCGAAGAAACCGCCCAGCATCATCAAATCGCCCTGGGCGAAATTGACGACCTCGGTGGCCTTGTACACCAGCACGAAGCCGAGCGCGATCAGGCCGTAAACGCAGCCAAGCGCGATGCCACTCACCAGTTGCTGAACGAAGTCCAGCATTGATTCCCCTCCCCCGGATGCCCCGCGATTCTACGGATCGCCTTAACGCATCCTGTCTTCGCGCTCTTGTGTCGAAGCGCTGAAGCCACATATGTCCGTCCCCATTGAGACCAAAGCGCCGACGACTGTCAACAGAGCGCTGGTTGCGGCCCGCCTTAACAATTGCGCAGAAATGCCGCAGGGCGGAAGTTGCCTTGGAAGCGTTCATATCGGCGCGATTTGGGGTCTTCGATTCACCGCACCGAAAGTTCTTGGGTCCATGGTTCGCGGCGACACATGAAACCCGGACCGTCCCGACCTCATGAACCCCGATGTATCAGCGCTGCAGGTGCGAGGGTTAACGAAGCGTTTTGACCGCCCTGCGGTCGATGCGCTCGATCTCACCGTCCACCGCGGCGAATTCTACGCCCTGCTCGGCCCCAACGGTGCCGGCAAGACCACGACGTTGCGCATGGTGGCCGGCCTGCTGCGGCCCGACGCCGGCTCTGTCTCTATATTGGGCATCGATGCGCTCGCCGATCCCGTCGCCGCCAAGCAGATCATGGCGTGGGTGTCGGACGAGCCGATGATTTATGACAAGCTGACGCCACTGGAATATCTCGAATTCGTTGCCGGCCTCTGGGGCGTCGATGCCTCGATTGCCGAATCCTCCGCGCAGGATCTGCTGGTGTCGCTCGGGCTTCAGCCTCATCTTCACGAACGATGCGAAGGCTTTTCGAAAGGCATGCGCCAGAAGGTGGCGCTGGCCGGTGCACTGGTCCATGACCCCCGCCTGATCATCCTCGATGAACCCCTCACCGGCCTCGACGCGCTGTCTGCGCGTCACGTCAAGGGATTGCTGCAGGCACGCGTCCGCGCCGGCTGCACCGTGATCATGACGACGCATATTCTCGAAGTCGCCGAACGGATGGCCGACCGGATCGGCGTTATCGCCGCGGGCCGGCTGGTGGCCGAAGGCACGCTCACCGAATTGCGCCAGCAGAACGGCCGCAACGACACCAGCCTCGAAGACATGTTCATCGCACTCGTCGACACCGACGCGGCCGCATGAGCTCGGCCACTGATCTCACCTGGTTTGCCCGGCACGAAATCCGGCTGGCGTGGCGCGAATGGCTCGCCATGATGACGGGCGCGCGGCGAAAGCGAACGCGCGCCGTGATCGGGCTGCTCGTGCTCGCCGCCTTCCTGCATCTGCCAGCCTATGCGGTGATCGGCCGCTTTGCCGATCTGCAAGCCCCGCTCGACAAGCCGACGCTGATCGTCATGTCGGCAACGATCTTCCTGGCCTGGGCCCTGATGCTGTCGCAGGCGATCGAATCGGTGACACGCGTGTTCTATGCGCGCGCCGACCTCGATTTGATCATGTCCTCGCCGGTCAGGCTGACCAACATCTTCTCGGTGCGGCTCGCGGCAATCGCGCTCTCGGTCACGGCCATGGCGCTGCTGTTGTCGAGCCCCTTCGTCGACGTTCTCGTGATCGGCGGCGGCATCAGGTGGTTTTCCGCGTTTGGCGTCGTCATCGCCATTGGCCTGTCGGCCGCGGCGGTTGCGATCGCGATCACGGTATTATTGTTTCGCTTGATCGGCCCGAGCCGGACGCGGCTCGCCGCGCAAATTCTCGCCGCCGTCATCGGCGCGGGTTTTGTCATCGCGCTGCAGGTCGCCGCGATCCTCTCCTACGGCACGCTGTCGCGGTTCACGGTGCTGACGTCGGACGCTGCGGCGGCCTACGCCCCCGATTTCGACAGTCCGCTATGGTGGCCGGCGCGCGCCGCGATCGGGGACGGCGAAGTGCTCTCGCTTCTTTTGTCCGGCAGCCTCGTGCTGCTCGGCGGCGTGATGGCGGTCTTCTCGCCGAAATTTGCCGGCACCGTCGTCAGCGCTTCGGCAACAGCGACGACGATCCGTCGCGGGTCGCGCGCTACCTCGTTTCGCCGCGGCTCGCGGCAGGCCGCGCTGCGCTGGAAGGAGTTCATGCTGCTGCGGCGTGATCCCTGGCTGGTGTCGCAGAGCCTGATGCAATTGCTCTATCTGGTACCGCCGGCGCTGATGCTGTGGCGCAGCTTCTCCGATAGCTCGGCCGCGACCGTCCTCGTCACGCCCGTGATCGTGATGGCGGCCGGACAACTCGCCGGCGGTCTCGCCTGGCTGACGATTTCAGGCGAGGACGCGGCCGATCTGGTCGCGACCGCCCCGATGCCGCCCGGCAGCGTGATCCGTGCCAAGGTCGAAGTGGTGATGATCGCGATCGGCGTCATCTTCGCGCCCCTGGTGGCGGCACTGGCCTTGGCCTCACCCCTGCAGGCAGCGGTCACTGCCATCTTTGTCGTCATCGCCACCGTGTCGGCGGCCGCGATCCAGCTCTGGTTTCGCGTCCAGGCCAAACGCAGCCAGTTTCGCCGCCGCCAGACCTCGTCACGCATCGCAACGTTCGCTGAAGCGTTCTGCTCGATCGGATGGGCGGCGACCGCGATCCTCGCCGTCACCATCCCGATCGCCGCCGTCATCAGTGGCGCCATGACCGCGCTGATGCTGGCCGGGACGTGGAAGATCAGCCCGCGAAGGGGTTGAACGCTACTGCTTCTCCAGCTTCGCCCGTTCGATCACGTCGCCCCAGCGCTTGATCTCCTTTTCAATGAACGGGATCATCTCGGCCTTTTGCAGCAGCATCGGGCGGGTACCGACCTTTTCGAAATGCGCGCGAACCCGTTCCGACGTCAGCGCGGCGTGCGCGGCGGCGGCCAGCCGGTCGACGATCGGCGCCGGCGTTCCCGCCGGCACCATGATGCTGGACCAGCTTTGCGTCGTCATCTCCTTCAGGCCAAGCTCAGCCATGGTCGGCGCATTCGGAAACGCGCGCAGACGTTCCGGCGCGGTCGTGGCCAGCACCTTGAGCTTGCCCGCTTCGACATGCGGCCCGACCGAAACCGGATAATCGAACATCACATCGAGGCGACCGGCGATCAGGTCGTTTAGTGCGGGCGCGCTGCCCTTGTAGGGCACGTGCAGCATCTCGATGCCGGTCACGGTCTTGAATAACTCCGCGACCAGATGCGTCGCGGTGCCGACGCCCGACGAGCTGAAGGTCACCTTGCCCGGATTCGCCTTGGCGTAGGCGATGAACTCCGGCACTGAATTGTATGGCGCGCCCGCAAAGGCCACGAACAGGTTCGGGCTTTCGCCGACCAGATGCACCGGCACAAAACTCTTGAGCGGATCGTAGGACAGCTCCTTCCGCAGCGTGACATTGGCCGCCATGGTGCCCTGCGTGCCGTAGATCATCGTGTAGCCATCGGGCTTGGCGCGCGCCACCTGCTCGGTGCCGACCGTGCCGCCGGCGCCGCCGCGGTTATCGATCAGCACGGATTGGCCGAGCGTCTTTGCCATTTCCTCGGCGACGATACGGGAGGTTGTGTCGGTGATTCCGCCCGGCGCGAACGGCACGACCCAGGTGATCGGGCGGGTCGGGAATTCATCGGCGAGGACTTTGACGATCGAGGCCGACGCGATTGCGCAGATCGAGGCGAGCCATATCGCGAGCACGACAAAACGCTTCGCCATCGAATTCCGCCCTGTGAAAATTCTTTTGCTTTCGCAGCAGGATGGAGGTTTTCGACGCGCATGGCCATGCGGCAAAGTCGACCCAAGCGTTGACCTAAGCCTTGACCAGCTCCATCACTGCGGCGGCAAATGCTTCCGGTGCTTCCTGCGGCAGGTTATGCCCCGCACCCGGCACGATGCGATGAACGCGACGGCCGGTGAATTTGGATGCGCTGGCGCGGCCGTCGCTCGCGGGCAGGACGCCATCGGCATCGCCGTCGAGCGTCACCGACGGCACCGTGATGGGCGGCAACTGCGCCAGCCGGCGCTGCAGGTCGGTATATCTGGAATCGCCGGCCGCAAGACCGAAGCGATGCCGGTAGCTGTGGATGACGACGTCGACATAGTCGGGATTGTCGTGCGCCCGCGCGGCGCGATCGAAAATGGCATCGTCGAAATCCCAGCGCGGCGACCACTGGTCCCACAGGATCCTGGCGATCTCGCGCCGGTTGGCGGCCAGCCCGGCGCGACCACGTTCGAGCTGGAAATAATATTCATACCAGAGTGCCGCTTCATACTGCGGGCTGAGCGGCACCATCGCGCGGGACAAATCCTGGATCAGATAGGAGTTCACCGTCACGAGGCCCGCGCAGCGATCGGGCCATAGCACGGCAGCAACGCTCGCCCCGCGCCCACCCCAATTATGGCCGGCGAACACGGCGCGCTTGATCCCGAGCGCGTCCATCAGCGCGATGAGATCGGCGCCGATCGCCGCCTGCTCGCCGGAGCGCAAGGTCGCGGGATCGCGGAAGCGCGTGGTGCCGAAGCCGCGCAAATAGGGAACGATGACACGGCAGCCTTGGCTCGCAAGCTGCGGCGCGACGTCGACATAGGAATGGATGTCGTAGGGAAAGCCGTGCAAGAGGAGTGCGACCCCGGGCCGTCCGCGGGACCGTCCTCGTAATAGACAATGTTGAGCACACCGGCATCGACTTGGCGCAGCGGCTCGAGCCGTTTCGACGACGGCGCGCGCGCCGGACGCGCGGCCGGCTCGCCTTGTGCAAACACCTTGGCAGCCACTCCGGATAGAGCCACGCCGAGAATGAGCCGGCGTCGGCTGTCGACTGAATCAGACATCACTTAGGCCTTGATCAATTCCAGCACCGCCGCTGCAAACGCCTCGGGCTCTTCCTGCGGCAGGTTATGCCCGGCGCGCGGCACCACCCGATGAACCCGGCGGCCGGCGAATTTCGGCGCGCTCTTGCTGCCGTCGGTGGCCGGGCTCACGCCATCCCCGTCGCCATCGAGTGTAATGGTCGGCACCACGATCGCGGGCTGCGCCACCAACCGGCGCTGCAGATCGGCGTATTGCGGATCACCTTCGGCAAGGCCGTAGCGATGGCGATAGCTGTGGATCACCACGTCGACATAATCAGGGTTGTCGTGCGCGACTGCGGTCCGCTCGAAGCAGGCGTCGTCGAAATGCCAGTTCGGCGACCATTGCTGCCATAATAGTTTGGCGATCCCGCGCCGGTCGGCGGCAAGGCCGGCCCGTCCGCGCTCGAGCTGGAAATAATACTGGTACCAGAGCGCCACCTCGCGGTCCGGCCGCGCCGGCACCATCGCCTTGGCGATATCCTGGATGTTGTAGCCGTTGACCGACACCAGGCCGATGCAGCGCTCCGGCCACAATGCCGCGCCGATGCAGGCGGCCCGGCCGCCCCAATCATAACCGGCGAGCACCGCGCGCTTGATGCCGAGCGCATCCATCAGCGCCATCAAATCCGCGCCCAATGCCGCCTGCTCGCCCGAACGCCGCGTCACCTTGTCGCGAAACCGGGTTGGCCCGTAGCCGCGCAGATAGGGAACGATGACGCGGCAGCCCTCGGCGGCAAGCTGCGGCGCCACGTCCACATAGGCGTGAATGTCGTAGGGAAAGCCGTGCATCAGCATCACGACCGGTCCATCCGCCGGCCCCGCCTCGTAATAGGCGATCTTGAGCACGCCGGCATCGATACTGCGCAGCGGCTCCAGCCGCTTCGAAGAAGGGGCGCGCGCGGCAATTTGGCTTGGCGTGGAAGCTTGTTCGGTCAAGGCGTCACTCCGTTGTGGCATCCGGCGACACGGTATCGCCTAACGCCGGTGAAGCAAATGCGGCACAGGAGCTGTGCGCGATTGACATCATGACGGGCGCTGAATTCGGCGATACAGTATGCCAGCGGCCGTTGCCGCATACGGGTCATGCCATGCTGCGATCGCTTGCGCTTGCCACAGCCTTCCTCGGTTCGCTGATCATTCCGGCGACCGCGCAATCGCCGCTGCGCAGCGAATGCCTGGCGATGGCCAACGCCCCGCCGCGGGCTGTGCCGGTCAGCCTCCGCCGCACCGCGGCCAAGGTGGAGGAGGTCGCGATCACTTATGTCGGGCATTCCACCTATTACATCGACACGCCCGGCGGCGTGCGGATCGGGACCGATTTCAACGGCTACTACCAGACCGGGCGGCTGCCCGACGTCGTCACCATGAACCGCGCGCATTCGACGCATTTCACGCTGTTTCCCGATCCCAAGATCAAGCATGTGCTGCACGGCTGGGGCGACAAGGGACAGCCTGCGCTGGTCGGCCTGCGCGTCGACGACGTCTATATCCGCAACGTGACCACCGACATCCGCCGCTACTACGGCGATGGCGCCGGCGGCGAGATGATCCGGGACGGCAACTCGATCTTCATCTTCGAGGTCGCCGGCCTCTGCATCGGCCATCTCGGCCATCTGCATCACAAGCTCGACGACAGCCATTTCGCCGCGATCGGCCGGCTCGACATCGTGATGGTTCCGATCGACGGCACCTTTACGATGTCGCTCGATGGCGTCTCCGAAATCACCAAGCGCCTGCGCGCCTCCGTCGTGCTGCCGATGCATCGTTTTGCGACCCCGCTCGACGAATTCATGCGGCTGATCGGCAAGCAATTCGAGATCGACCAGCGCAGCCAGCGAACCCTGAAGATCTCGCGGGAAACGCTGCCCACCACGCCCACGGTGATCATTCTCGACGGGGTCTGAGCCGGCACGACAACGATAACAATAATCAGGGAGTGACCATCGATGGCCGTCAGCACTGCACCCGCCTCGAGGAGCGGGCTCTATGCCGATCCGCGCGAAGACTGGTTGGCGCAACATACCGAGGAGATCATCGATCCCGACCGCCCGATCGTCGACCCCCACCATCATCTCTGGGACCGCGGCGGGCTGCGCTACTTGATCGAGGAGATGGCGGCCGACATCGCCTCCGGCCACAACATCATCGCGACCGTCTATGTCGATTGCCGCTCGATGTACCGCGCGCACGGGCCCGAGGCGTTCCGGCCGGTCGGCGAAGTAGAATTCGCCAACGGCGTCGCCGCGATGGCCGCGAGCGGCGGATACGGCAAGGCTGCGATCTGCGCCGGCATCGTCAGCCACGTCAATCTGCTGCTCGGCGAGGACGCCAGGCCGGTGCTGGAGGCGGAGATCGTCGCGGGCAACGGCCGCTTCCGCGGCATCCGGCATTCCGCGGCGTGGGATGCCGATCCCGATGTCGCAGGCATGTATGCAACACGGCCGAAGGGCCTGCTGCTCGACGCAACCTTCCGCAAGGGGTTCGCCTGTCTCGCCCCGCTCGACCTCAGTTTCGAAGGCTGGCTGTTTCATCCGCAGATCGGCGAACTCACTGATCTTGCCCGCGCCTTTCCGGAGACGAAGATCGTGCTCGACCATTGCGGCGGCCCGATCGGCATCGGCAGTTACGCGGGCCGGCGCGAAGAGATCTTTCCGGTCTGGAAGGCCTCGATCCAGGAAATCGCCAGATGTCCCAATGTCGTGGTCAAGCTCGGAGGGCTTGCGATGGCCCTGCTCGGCTATGACTTTCATCTGCGGCCGAAGCCGCCGACCTCGGAACAGGCCGCCGCTGCGTGGCGCCCTTATATAGAGACGTGCATTGAAGCCTTCGGACCCAGCCGCTGCATGTTCGAGAGCAATTTTCCGCCGGACAAGGGCCAGTGCAGCTATCAGGTGATCTTCAACGCCTTCAAGCGCCTCGCGGCGCAATACAGCGAGGCCGAGAAGACGGCGATGTTCTCGAAGACGGCGACGGACTTTTACAAGTTGAAGCTCGCCTAGTTCACGGCCGGCGTGAGCTCCCGCTCACGCCCATTCGCCCTTGCGGAACACCGGGACGCTGCTCCCGTCGGCATGAATACCGTCGATGTCGGTCTCGGCCGAGCCGATCATCCAGTCGATGTGAATGAGGCTCTTGTTGCCGCCTTGCGCCGCGATCTGTTGCGGCGTCAGCTTGCCGCCGTCGATGAAGCACTTCGAATAGCATTGGCCGAGCGCGATGTGCGAGGCGGCGTTCTCGTCGAACAGCGTGTTGAAGAACAACAATCCGCTTTTCGAGATCGGCGAGGAATGCGGCACCAGAGCCACTTCGCCGAGACGTGCGGCGCCCTCATCGGTGTCGAGGACTTTCTTCAGCACTTCCTCGCCACGCGAAGCCCTGGCCTCGACGATGCGGCCTTCCTCGAACCGCACCGCGATGTTGTCGATCAGGGTGCCTTGATAAGACAGCGGCTTGGAACTGACGACATGTCCGCTGACGCGCCGGCAATGCGGCGTGGTGAACACTTCCTCGGTCGGGATATTGGCGTTGCAAGTGATGCCGTTCTTGGCCGTCGACGCGCCGCCTTCCCATTCGTGACCGTCGGCGAGACCGATCGTCAGATCCGTGCCCGGTCCCGAATATTTCAGCGCGTGGAAGCGCTGGCCGTTCAGCCATTGCGTGCGCTCGCGCAGCACCGCGTTGTGCTTCTCCCACGCCGCGACCGCGCCGTCCTGATCGACGCGCGAGGCCGCAAAAATCGCGTCCGCCAGTTTGGCTACCGCGACATCCTCGGCAACATCGGGAAATACCTGCTTCGCCCATGCCGGGCTCGGATAGGCGATGATGTTCCAGTTGGTTTCGAAATTGACGATCTTTTCCAGCGCCGGCTGATAGGCCATCGAATTGGCCTTGCTGGCGCGCGCCACCTTGGTCGGATCCTCGCCCGACAGCAGCATCGGATTGTCGCCGACGATCGCCAGCCGTGCGGTGTTGTTGTCGAACGCCTTCGCCATGCCCTCATAGAGCCAGCCGGCGGCACGATCGAACCCGTCATTGTGGCCGTAGCGATAACGCGACAGCGTGATCTCTTCGTCGGACAGGAACGGCGTGACCAGACCCGCACCGGCCTTGTAGGCATGTTCGGCGATTTTTCGAACCAGCGGCAGCGCCACCGACGGGGCGGTCAAAAGCAAGTCCTGGCCCGGCTGCAACTGCAGGCCGACCTTCACGGCGACCTCGGCAAGGCGGTCGAGTTTCACGGGATCGATCGGCGTCGAAAAATTACGTTCGTGTGCGGTCATGACGGGTCCTCAAATCAATCGTTGCTACAGAGATAGGCGAACCGGCCGGTTCCTTCAACGCTTCGACGCCGCCAATACGCGATCGACCATCTCGGGCGCGAGACCGAGGTAATTCTTCGGCGAGGTCAGGCGGTCGATGGTCGCGCGGTCGATGCGCGAGGAGACCCGCGGGTCCCCGGATAGCGCATCCGCCAGCGTCATGCCTTTCTCGTTGGCGACACGGCAGGCGTCATAGACAACGTCATGCGCCTCCTGCCGGCCGATGTCGGGCGCGAGGCCCATCATCACGGCTTCGGCGACGATCAACCCGCGGCTGATATCGAGATTTTCCGCCATCTTCTTCTCGTCCACGATCAGGCCGCCTAGCGCGAATTTGGCCTGATGCAGCGCGCCCGCGGTGAGCACAAAGCTCTCCGGGATCGCCATCCATTCGGCATGCCATGGCCCGGTGGCGCGCTCGAAATCCTGTACCATCGCGTCCAGCATCAAACCGGCGTGCTGGCGCACGCCCTTGGCCGCCGCCAGCATCAGTTCGGATGAAATCGGGTTGCGTTTCTGCGGCATGGTCGAGGACGCGCCGCGGCCCTTCACGAACGGCTCATAGAGTTCGGCAAATTCGGTCGACGCCATGATCATGATGTCGAGCGCGATTTTGCCGAGCGAGCCGGTGACGAGGCCGAAGAAATTGATCACTTCCGCCAGCCCGTCGCGCGCGACATGCCAGGTCGAGACGGGCACGCCGAGACCAAGTTCCTCGCACAACGCCTTCTGGACCTCGAACCCCTTGTCGCCGAGCGAGGCCAGCGTGCCGGCGGCGCCTGCGAACTGGCCGACAAGGACGCGCGGCTTCAATTGCGCGAGGCGTTCGGCGTGACGGTCGAACTTCGCGAGATAGATCGCGGTCTTGTAGCCGAAGGTTACCGGCAGCGCCTGCTGCAGATGGGTGCGGCCGGCCATCGGCGTATCGCGATAGCGCCTGGAGAGATCGGCGAGGGTGCCGCGCAGGGCGGCGATGTCAGCCTCGATGATCTCAAGGCCGGCGCGGACCTGCAGGACCACGGCGGTGTCCATGATGTCCTGCGTGGTCGCGCCCCAATGAACATAGCGGCCGGCCTCGCCGCATTGTTTTGCCATCTGGTGGACCAGCGGCAGGATCGGATAGCCGACGATATCGGTCTCGCTGCGCAGCAGGTCGAAATCGAACGCCGAGACGTCCGTCCGTTTTGCGATTTCCTCGGCGGCTTCCGCCGGGATGACGCCGCAGCGCGCCTCGGCCCTGGCCAGCGCGATCTCGACTTCGGCGTAGCGCGAGATCAGGCTGAAATCCGAAAACACTTCCCGCATCGCCGGCGTGCCAAAGGCGTCGCGGAACAGGATGGAGTCAAGGACGGTGGTCGAGGTCGGAAAGGCGGGCATGTCGTTTCCTGCAGGAAATTCGCTGGAATGACTCATGCCACAATCATTGCCGGTTGGGAAAGCCGGTCACCATTTCTCGTGCATGGTCCGGACATCGAGTTCGAACGACCAGGCACGCGGCGGCTGTTTGTGCAGGAACACAAAGCCGTCGACGATACCCTCGATGCTGATCAGGCGCTCCTCGCGGCTGGCGGCCTCCGGGAAACGCGTCTTGATCTTTTCGCCGCCGATCGCGCCATCGACCACGACATGGCCGACATGAATGCCGTCGCCGGCATATTCCTTGGCCATCGCCTGCGCCAGCGTGCGCAAGCCCGCCTTCGAGGAATTGAAGGCGCCGTAGCCAGAGCGGCCCCGCAGCGAGGCGCTCGCGCCGGTGAACAGCAATGTGCCCGCGCCCTTCGGCACCATGCGGCGAACCGCCTCGCGCCCGAACAGGAAGCCGCCGAAACACACGACGCGCCAGCTTTGCTCGAAGTAATCGGCGGTCATGTCGATGATCTTGCCGGCGGTGTTATTGCCGGCGTTGTAGATCGCAAGTTCGAGGTCTGCGCCGGCCCTGTCGAACAGCGCGATAGTGTCGGCCTCGCTGGTGGCGTCGGCGACAACAGCCGTAGCGCGCCCGCCGGCTGCGACGATGTCGGAAACGACCGCATCGAGCGCCGCCCTGGTGCGGCCGGCAACGAGAACGTTGAGGCCCTCGGTGGCAAACCGCTTGCAGAGTTGTGCGCCGAGGCCCTGATCAGGCCCGACACCGATGATTATCGCCGTTCCCATCCATCTCTCCCGCGTTTGAGGTCCATCAAACAATTATATGACGATCGTCATCAATTCAATCGATGGAACGGCCGCTTCCTGCTGTTCACGAGGATATGAGCGTCGGGCAGCTCTGGTGAATCGCGCCGGCTGGTTGCCGGCGCCTCCTCAATCGCGGAATTTCTTCTTTTTCTTCGTTCCGAATGCGGGCTTCGCGGCGCCGGCATGTTTCGGCTTGGCGGCATAAGCGGGCTTCTCCCGGAACGGTCGCTTCTTGTCGTAACGCCTTTCCTTGTCGAATCCTGGCGCCTTTTCGCTGCGAGGCTTCTCTTCATACGGCTTGCTGTCGCGGGATTTGCCGCCGGGCGGCCTGTTGCTCCAGGGCTTTTCGTCACGAGGCTTTTCGTCACGGGGTTTTTCGTCGCGAGGCTTGTCCCAAGGCTTTGCTTCCTGCGGCTTGTCCTGCCACGGCTTGCCGTGCGGCCTCGGTGCCCTCTCCTCACGCTCGCGCGGCGGCGAACGCTTCTCGGCCGCCGGCTCGGCCTGCGGGCCCTCGGGCAGCGGCTCGATGCGAATATTGTCTTCCTTGTCGGGACGGCGGAGGTTGCCGACAAATTTGTCGGCAGCGCGTGCGGAAATCTCGAACTCGGTCGTCGTGTCCATGACGCGGATGGCGCCGATGTCTGTTTTGTCGATGCCGCCGCGGCGGCAGATCATCGGCAACAGCCAGCGCGCTTCGGCATTCTTGCGGCTGCCGATCGAGGCGCGGAACCAGACGCTGTTCTCGCCCATGACGTGTCGCGCCGACGGCTTTTTCGACTTGGATCGTGGACCGGCGTTGCGGTCGTCGCTGCGTGGCGCACGACTATCCCTGTCTCTTTCGCGGCCGCGATCCTCGCGTCCCCGGCTGCGATGTTCGCCGGGATCGATGATGTCTTCAGGCGAGGGGAGCCGTGAGCGATAGAGCCGCGCCAGGGCCGCGGCGATATCCTCGGCCGAGCGCTCGGCGAGCAGGGCCTGCGCCAGCATCAGGTCTTCGGGCGTGGTCTCTTCGGCGAACAGCGCATCCTTCAGCATGCGCTCCTGGTCGAGCTTGCGGATTTCATCGGCCTGCGGCGGCGTGCCCCAGATCGCATCGATGCCAGCCAGATTCAGCAGCACTTCCGCGCGCCGCTTGCGCGCCGGCGGCACCAATAAAACGCTAACCCCCTTGCGGCCGGCACGGCCGGTGCGGCCGGAGCGATGCTGCATCACTTCGGGATCGTTCGGAATATCGGCGTGGATGACAAGATCGAGATTCGGCAGATCGATGCCGCGCGCGGCGACGTCGGTCGCGACGCAAACGCGGGCGCGTCCATCGCGAAGGGCCTGCAGCGCGTGGGTGCGCTCGTTCTGGGTCAGTTCGCCGGACAGCGCCACGACCGAGAAGCCGCGTTCCGACAATGTTGCCTGCAGATGCCGCACCGCTTCGCGGGTGTTGCAGAACACCAGCGCACTCGGCGATTCGAAGAAGCGCAGGGTGTTGACGACCGCATGGTCGACGTCGCCGGGCGCGATCCGGATGGCGCGGTAATCGATGTCGGCGTGACCGCCTTCGTCGCCGCCAACCTCGATGCGGAAAGCTTCCTGCTGATATTCCTTGGCCAGGGCGATGATGACGCGCGGCAGGGTTGCCGAGAACAACAGGGTGCGGCGGGTCTCCGGCGTGGTCTCGAGGATGAACTCCATGTCCTCGCGAAAGCCGAGGTCGAGCATTTCGTCGGCCTCGTCGAGCACGACGGCCTTCAGTTCGGAAATGTCGAGCCGGTTGCGCCTCAAATGATCGCACAGCCGGCCCGGGGTGCCGACCACGATGTGGGCGCCGGCCGCGAGTTCGCGCTGCTCGCGGCGCGGATCCATGCCGCCGACGCAGGAAACCACGCGCGCATCGGCATATTGATAGAGCCAGGCGAGTTCGCGGTGGACCTGAAGTGCCAGTTCGCGCGTCGGTGCGACGATCAGCGCAAGCGGAGCGCCCGCCCGCTCGAAGCGCTCGGCATCGCCGAGCAGTTCGGCGGCAATAGCCAGGCCATAGGCGACGGTTTTGCCGGAGCCGGTTTGCGCCGACACCAGCAGATCGCGGCCGCCGGCGTCACTCGCCAGCACGGCGGTCTGCACCGGGGTCAGGGAATCGAAATTGCGCTCGGCCAGGGCTCGGGCGAGCGGCGGACTTGTGGTCAGGGATGTCACGAGATCAGAACCTTAATGGGCGCAGCTGCGCCGGAAAGCCGAATAAAGCCTCGAACCATACGATTGAGGCTGCCGGCTGGAGGATGCGCGGGTCCGATGACCCGAACGATTTGAATGAGATAGGCACCCTTTAGGCCATTCGCAGCCAAAGCGCCATGGAATGTTGGTGGAGGCTGCATTGCGTCGTTAACGGCGGGCTATGGTGTTGATATTGCGATGATTTATCGGTTCGTCATTGCGAGCGAAGCGAAGCAATCCATTGCGCCGCGCGCATTATCTTCAATCCGTCATCCTGAGGTGCGCGCTCTTGCGCGCCTCGAAAGACGACGGCCCGCCTGTGGCCGATTCATCCTTCGAGGCTCGCTGCGCTCGCACCTCAGGATGACGGGTAGACACACTTTCGCGATCCCGCGGCGCATCGCGCCCGAGCTTTGCTGGAAACTTCCCGCCCCCAAAATGAGAGGGCGCAGGGAAGACCGGGTGCGCGCTGCACCCGCGGTCCCGTGTGCGGTTTGCACTTAGTAGGCTGCACACGAGCATACAGGGCAGCGGTGAACACCCGGCCTTCCCTGCGCAATGGCTTTACGGCTTATGCCGTGATCTC
>NZ_JAFCLS010000077.1 GCF_018131075.1 Bradyrhizobium sp. JYMT SZCCT0428
TCGGCCGGCAAGAAGACCGCTGTTGTCTCCACCATCAACGGCGACGCCAACGTTCCCTTCTACAAGGAGCTCGGCAATCAGGGCATCAAGGCGACCGACATTCCGGTTGTCGCGTTCTCGGTCGGTGAAGGCGAACTTGCCGGCATCGACACCAGGCCGCTGCTCGGCCATCTAGCTGCCTGGAACTACTTTCAGTCGATCAAGGATCCGGCCAACGAGAAGTTCATCAAGGCCTGGCAGGCCTACACCAAGAATCCGAAGCGTGTGACCAACGATCCGATCGAAGCGCACGTCATCGGTTTCGAAATGTGGGTCAAGGCGGTCGAGAAGGTGAAGTCGACCGACGCCGACAAGGTGATCGACGCGCTGCCCGGCATCGAAACTCCAAATCTGACCGGAGGTATCGCGAAGATGCTTCCGAACCATCACATCACCAAGCCGGTGTTCATTGGCGAAGTCAAAATCAATGGTCAGTTCGACGTGGTGTGGAAGGCCCCGGGCCTGGTGGCCGGCGATGCATGGTCGAACGAACTCGAGGGCTCCAGGGACCTGATTGGCGACTGGGTTGGCAAGAAATGCGGCAACTACAATACCAAGACCAGCAAGTGCGGCGGCGACCATTGAAGCCGGTTTGCGTATGGAGCCGATTTCCGGCTCTTGCCGGGGGGGCGATTCCAACAAAAACATGACCGAATGGCCCGCTGCGCGTTCGCCGCGGTCTCGCGATCGCCTCCAGGCACTGGAACCGTCCGCGAAATGGCCTTAGTCTGCGGCCATTCATCTTGTGAAATTAGTCAGGTGATGACGATGCGAAGTGCGCTTTCTGTGGTTCGACTGATATTGCCGATCGTGATGGGGCTTGCGCTCGTTTGCGAACTTGCTGCGCAAACGGCGGAGCCGTCAGCCGCCGGGCTGTGGCAAAAGGTCGAGAAGGGAAAGCCGGTCGGATGGTTTCTGGTGGTCGATCGCGACGGCATCTATGAAGGCGCGTTTGCCAAGCTTTTTCCTGAGCCAGGCGATGCTCCCAATCCGATCTGCTCAAAATGCACCGACGATCGAAAAGATCAGCCGTGGCTCGGGCTCTCCTTCATCCGCGACATGAAGCGAGACGGACTGAAATACGAGAACGGCAATGTGCTCGATCCGCGCGATGGCAAGATCTACAAGGCCAAGATGACGGTCAGTCCCGACGGACAGACTTTGACCATGCGCGGCTATCTCGGCTTCTCATTATTGGGCAAGGACGAAATCTGGACCCGGCTGCCGGACTCCTCGATCGCTTCGCTCGATCCGGCCATCATCGCGAAATATCTGCCAGCCCAGGCGGCGGCGATGAAGCAGCCTGCTCCGAAGGCGCCTGTCGCAAAGAAGACGACGGCGCCCGCGCCTGCACCTGTAGCGCCGGCCCCCGCGCGTTAAGCGGTGGCTGTTCGGCCGGCTTCAAATCTCCGACTTCAGGTCGGCGAAAGCCTCTTTGAGGTAAGCAGCGATAGGTCGCTTTCCCTGGTCGCGGTTCCAGTTGTCGATCGCAAGCCGTAGTGCTCCGATCGACATCATCGCGACGATGCGGAGCGCAGGCTGCCGCTTGGGCTGCGGCCACATCTGGCAGAGCGCGTCGAAAACCGCTTGTTCCTTCTCTACATATTTCGCCTGGTGTCGTATCCGAAGCGACTCGTTCGCGCACATCAGGCGTTCGATCACCCTGGTTTGCTTGTAGTCGGCCTGAAAGCGCAACGTCAGCTCCAGCAAGGCGCTCTTCACGGCGTTGAGGGGGGACTGTTTGGTCGATTGCTCCAGCAAGGCGGCCCGCAGGGTCTCGTTGAAACCGCCGTCCTGCCACGCCAGCAGAATCTCTTCCTTGGACTTGAAGTAGTAGAAGAACGTCCGCCGCGAGATCCCCGCGGCCTCCGCGATCGCGTCGAGCGTGGTGGCCTCGTAGCCGTGAGTCAGAAACAGCTTCAGGCCCTGTTCGGCGATGCGATGCAGCGTCTCGCGCCGCTTCCGCTCTCGCAGGCCTTCCTCCTTGGGGGACGCATTCTCCATGGCCTCTTGTGGCACGAATATATTTCCTTGCAAAATTACACTAAGTGCAATTACAATATTACACCCAGTGCGAATTGTGTTCAAGGTGAGGCAGCATGGACAGCTGGATTGGCGGCGGTGCATCGTTGCGGCGTATTCAGTCCGCTGCGGTTGGTCAGGACGGTACAACCGGGACGGCCTCGCGGTCCCGAAGGTCCGGCGAAGACGTGCCGGCCACCATCACGCGGCGGGGCCTCAGCGCCATGCTGCTCGCCGTCGCAATCACGGCCGCCGTTCCGGTCAATCGCGCGGCAGCGGAGGCCGTGGCGCCCCCTTTTCGCGTCGTTGATTTCGACTGGGTTGATCCGACGCGTTCGCGGACCATTCCCGCGCGCCTGCACTGGCCTGCGAATATCGCGCCGGGAGCGCGCGTGCCGCTCATTGTGTTCTCCCATGGGATGGGTGGCTCCCGCCGGGGATATAGCTATCTCGGCAAATATTGGGCCGCGCGCGGCGTTGCCAGCCTGCATGTTCAGCACGCGGGCAGCGACTCGTCGCTCTGGGTCGGCAATCCTCTTACCGTCGTCGACCGTTTGCAGCGGGCGGCTCACGAGAGCGAGGCGCTTGCCCGGGTCTGGGATTTGCGCTTCGCGCTGGACCGCGTGCTGCTCGGCGGCGTCGGCCCCTACGGTGCTCAGATCGACCGTCGGCGTATCGTGGCGGCTGGTCATTCGTATGGCGCGAACACGGCGCTTCTTGCCGTCGGCGCGCGCGTGATACGCGAAGGGCAGTGGGTCGAGGCCCGCGACCCGCGCTTTGCCGCGGCGATCGTGATCTCTGCGCCGCCGTTCTACGGTGAAACCGATCTGGCTTCGGTGCTGGGCAAAATCACGGTTCCGACCCTGCACGTGACCGCCACCAATGATGTCATCCAGATTCCCGGCTACTACTCGCCCGCAGGCGACCGGCTCGCGGTCTTCGACGCAATGGCCGCACCGCGCAAGCTGCTCGCCGTGTTCGAAGGCGGGTCGCACAGCATATTTACAGATCGCTCGTTCACGGGCGGTCCAGCGCTCAACCCGAAAGTGAAGGCCGCCACGGCGGAGCTCACGCTGGCATTTCTCGACATGGCCTTCGACGGCAACGGTACGGCGCTGACGCGTTGGAATGAGACATGGCAGCCTATTCTGGCGTCCACGCCCGGCACCCTGCTTTCGCCTGCTCCGATCGCCCGTTCCCGGCGACTGGTGCAGGGATCAACGATCGGCTTGCCGGCCACGCCATGAAATGGATCGTCGTCGCGGCGTTAGGCTGGATGGCCGGGGGCTGCACGGCCGTACAACTGGAACGGTCCGGTTCGCTAGCTTCCTACGACAACCTGACCCCGTCCGATGGGCTTCTGACCAAGTCGCAGGTTCGGGTCAGCAAAGCCGAAGTTCTCGCAGCCAAGACTCTGGGGATCGAGCCAACCGCACTCACGGCAGCCGCCGCGCGCGTGCCCTTCTCGGACGAGCAGCGCAGCCTGATCAAGAATGCGGTCAGCAGAGCCATGTGTCTTGCGCTGAGCGAACGCTTCCGGATCGTGGCACCGACGGAGACGGCGGATTTGAGCGTCCGTGCGGTGATCATCCATGTGGCGCCGACCGATGCGACGGCCGCCGGCGTCTCCAAGGTCGCGAGCGTCGTACCGTCCATCGTTGCTCCTGGCGTACCGATCCCTGTCCCGCGGCTTCCGATCGGGCTCGGGAGCCTCGCCGTAGAGGCCGAGGCCCGTGATCGTAGTGGCAGCCAAAAGGCGGCCATGATCTGGGCGCGTGGCGCGAATTCCTTTACCAGCCCACCGCGCGTTTCGAGCGACGGCGACGCCTATGATCTTGCTTCCGCCTTCGGAGACGATTTCGGGAAGTTACTGGTCACGGCCGAGAGTCCGTTCGGAAAGATTTCATCACCGCCATCGATCGCCAGCTTGAAGGCCTCCCTCGGCGGAGCGCCGAAGGAGGCGGCTTGTGAAACATTCGGGCGAGCGCCGGGACTGGTCGGCATGATCGGACAGAGGATTGGAGTGCCGCCGGATTGGACCGACCGAGGTACGCCGGCGAACGAGATCAACCCTGAACCTGCTCCGCGTGTTGACACGAGGGCAGTTTCTGCGCTCGAACGCTAACGCGTTCCCGGCAATATCGGGATCGGCGATACCGGCTGCGAAATCACTTCAGGCACGGCGGCATCCAGTTGCAGCACCGCGGCTGCGGCCGGCAGTGCCGCGTCCGCCATGGCGGCGTGGCCTTCGGCGGTGGGGTGCACGGCGCCGCCATACACCGCCGACAGAACCCCCCAGGTCGCGTCGTGGATGTCGGCAGGCTGCTGCGACGACGGCAAGCCCAGCGGATAGGTCATTGCCGCGAAGTAGCTGTCATTGGCGTCGCGGATCCAGCGCGCGCGCGGCAGATAGGCGCGATATTCGCCGGCGCTGCGGCCGCACAGCATTGGCTGGCTGGCGGCGGTGACGATATCAGGATCGAAGCTCTCGCCGCGGGCCGAGAAACATTGGCGATCGAATTCGGGATCGCTCTCCGCACGCGCGCAGAAACCGTGGTTCGCAAACGTCGCCTGATGCGCATCGACAAAGGTCATGCGGTCGGCGCGCGGGTTGCGGCACAGGATGCCGGATTGGCACAGCGCGAGCGCCTTGAGCTGCGGCAGGAATTCGCCCTCGACAAAGTTCGAGACGGCGGCCAGCCGCCGCGGCTCGGCGTTGAACGAGGGGTGAATGTCGAAGCCCGCCCGTCCGCCGGGGCAGGGCGCGCCGTTATTGGCCAGCGTCGGATTGGCGTAGGAGGTATAGACCACGCGCGACATATCGCCGACCAGCGGCTTTAACGCCTCGCGCAACTTGGCGAACCCTTGCGGGAGGTCGCGCATCAACGCGCCGCGTGCCTCCTCGACCGATGCCAGCACGCCGCTGCGCCGGAACAGGGCGCGCTCCGTCGCCGTGTCCACAATCACGTCGGCAACGAGCCCTGAAAAATAAATGTCGTTGGCGCCGACCGACAGCAGCACCAGATCGAGCTTGCGGTCGGGCTGGCGGCTCTTGGCCGCCGTAACAGCTTCGCGCAATTCAGCGAGCTGCGCGTTGACCGTGCCCCGGCAGCTGCCGGATTTCGACGGCGGGCAATCACGGCCACGCTGCGAGCCGAACAGGCCGTCGGCGATGGTGGCGCCGGTGCAGGCCAGCGGCAGATAAGTCACCGCGATATGCGGATATTGTACGGCGAGCGCCAATGCGGTCCGCGTCTGGTAGCTGTAGAGCGAGCGGTGGCAGGCTGCATTGAGCCAGAGCGCGCTCTGGCGCTGCCACACGGCCATCGTATCCGGCGCTTCACAGGCCCGTCCGCCCTTATAGCCGGCGCGGCTTGGACGGTAATATTGTGAGGCGGCCGACCCCAGATAGGAGCGGAAGCAAAAGCCTTCATCTGATAGCGCGATGGGCCGGTCCGGATTTCCTTCGCCGGAGGCGATGCTGTCGCCGAGGCCGGCGATGAAGATGTCGCGCACCGAGATCTCGGTGGCGACGCGCTGGCCGCCGTCCGAGCCGGCGGAGACGTCGACGCTGGCAACGGTGGTGCGGCCGTAGCGGACCCTGAAATTGACCGGCTCGGCGCAGTCGAAAGTGGACCCTTGCGGTCCGTCGCCATCGTCGAACGACCAGGCGCAGGTGGCGCCGACCGGAACCTGTCCCGTCAGGCGGACGGTGATGGGATGATCGACCGGCGTCAGATAGCTTTCCTTGACGTTGTCGCGGGTACAGGGCTCGTTGACGCGGCCGGCAAGATCGATGCAAAGCCGGTTCACGGTGTTGCGTGCCCAGCCGCGGCCGTCGCTTTGCAATCCCAGCGCCTGTTCCGCGGCCAGAACGCTGCGGCCGCGGCTGCTCTCGGCGTGCAGCTGAAAATCCCGTTCTTCCCGGAACAGGCGGAAGCGGTTGCGGACCTCCCAGGAAATCTGCATGGCGCCTTGGGCGATCTGTGCTTCCGCAGGGGGAGGCGATAGCGCCGCCAGCGCGCCGGCGAGCAGCGCGCCTGATACTATCGATCGAGGTAAAATTCCGGCCATGGCGCGTTTGACGTTAGCTGTAAGGCAGAAATAAGAGAACCCGACCCTCGTAGCCCAAAAGACTGAAGCAGGCAGATAACGTCGCTGTTACCGTTTCGCTCGCTTGAGCGGCTGCCTGACCGGGACCTCCGCCGTGCGGGGCTGTTCGTTCATCTGGCGGCTGGCCTGCGCGAGCCTGCGGCGTTCCTGCCAGGGCTGCACCACGCTGAGCCAGAGTTCGCGCGCGCCCATGATCCAGATCGAGATGCCGAAGGGAATCAGGAAATACAGGATCCGGAACACCACCAGCGTCGCCAGCAATTGCTCCTTGCCGAACTGCGGCAGCGCCACCAGCATCGCGGCGTCGAACACGCCGATGCTGCCCGGAGCATGGCTGGCGAAGCCGAGGAGCGTTGCGAGGATGAAGACCACTGCCAGCGAAACGAAATCGATATGGGGCTGCGTCGGCATCAACAGATACATCGCCAGCGCGCAGAACCCGAGATCGACCACGCCGATCATGACCTGCAGCAGCGTCAGCCGCGCCGAGGGCAGCACCACCTTCCAGCCGTTCTGGCCGAGTTCGCGACGGTTCTCGCCCATCACCAGCCAGAGGAAATAGGCCGCGATGCCGGCGAGGCAGCCGAGCGCGATCAGACGGTTCACCGATGGCGGCAGCAGGTCCATGGCCGTCGCCGCTTCGGGATGCCAGGCCATGCCCATGCCGAGCACGAACAGATTGCCAAGCCAGAAGGTCAGGCCCGAGAGGAAGCAGATCTTGGCGACATCGATCGCGGTCAGGCCGTAGTCGGAATAGATCCGGAAACGGATCGCGCCGCCGGTAAAGACGGTGGCGCCGATGTTGTGGCCGATGGTGTAGCTGGTGAAACTCGACAGCGCAGCGATGCGATAGGGGACGTGCGTCTTGCCGATGGTTCGCAGCGCAAAGAAATCATAGAAGGTCAGCGTGCAAAACGCGCCTACCACGCACAGGGCAGCCAGCGCGATGCGATGCGGCGCGATTTCCGTCAGGGCGGTCAGAATGATCGCGGTGTCGACGCCCTTCAGGGTGTGAACCAGATGGGTGACCGCAAGGATGATGATGAGGAGACTCGCAGCTATCCCTAGCCGTTTCCAGCCGATCTTCTCCTTGAAGCCACGCCCAAGCGTGGTCAGCAGCCGATGCATTCATCCTCCCGGCGGGATGGCAAAAGAAAACCTGTCAAAAGCGGCGACAGGGACGGTCAGACGCACCGTGCGCGAAGACACATAAGCCAAAATCGAACCGTTGTGCAGCCCTTGACAAGCCTAGCTTCTGCGTTCGTTCGGCAACCCTGTCATACGTCCTACATATGCGGCCGCGTTAACGATTGTGAGTCGCGGCCAGGCGTGTTCCCAACGCTCTCTTGGAAGCGCCGTTCCGCTGTTACCGGGGGCGCCCCGCGTAGATCGTCTTGAAGAGGGCCGCGGTTTCGCAATCCCAAGCCGAGGGACGGTTATTCGGAGGCATCACGACCATGAACGGCTTGTTCATCCCGAGTTGCGGACATCTAATATTACGCTGAGAGACAACTCGTGAAAGCGTCGCGGCCGAAGACGCCCGAGAACGCGGCCGAAAAGCAGCTTAAACGGGGCTTTTTGTGTCAGCTCGACGAAAAGGTGCTGCGGGGGGATCGATGGGCAGGCGGTCAATTGCCCGTCGATCGACGGCATCATCCAGAAGGCCGACGAAGTCGTGGGCGAGGTCGCGAGCCGTGCTGGATGCAACGCCGAGCCATATCGCCTACGCCGCTAGGCTTGAGGAGATCTCGCTATAGCCGTCCGGGTGTGGAAGCTGCCGCGCGACCACGCGCTGGCGGAGCCCACGGTTGGCCTGCAGGCCGCGAGCTGATTTGTCCGGGCCATTGAGGCAAAACGCCGCGCATGAAAATCGCGCGCGTTCTTGCGTCCGTGGCTGCGATTCTGGCCGGCGTGCTGCCGGTGCGGCTACTCACCACTTGGGAATCACTTCAGCGGTTCGCCGTTTCAGTCGATAGTGGAGATCACCGGGTAGTGGCGGGAACCCGCAACCGGCACGCGAGGACGCCAAGCATTTATTCACCATCGAAGCAACGAAACCGCGTCGGTTACCCCAAATGCACCATTAGCGTCGTCATTACAGGCCGATAGCAGAGGTCTGTGATGTATCAAGTTCTGAATTGCCTCGTCACCGAGCATGATTTGCGGCTGGCCGTTCTCGCCGGCATCATTTGCTGGCTGGCCAGCGCGGTTGCGATCAGCCTGTTTCATCGCGCCAGGGCGTCGCAGGGGCGAACCCGCGCGATCTGGGTCGGCCTTGATGCTGCGGTCGGCGGCTGCGGAATCTGGGCCACCCATTTCGTGGCGATGCTCGCCTACGATCCCGGGGCGGGGGCCGGATACAATATTCCGGTCACCCTGCTGTCGCTGATCTTTGCCGTGTCGATCGCCGCGGTCGGCCTCAGCGTTGCCCTGCTCAACGACCGCCGGTCGACGCTCGCGATGGGCGGCGCGATTGTTGGTGCTGGCGTCGCAGCGATGCACTACACCGGCATGATGGCGCTGGAGCTGCCGGCGCGTATCATCTGGTCGCCCGGCATCGTGCTGGCATCCGTCGTGTTCGGCGGCATGTTCGCCGGCCTGGCGCTCGTTATCGCCGCGCGCCGGGATGACCGGAAACATACCTTGGCCGCCACGGGCCTGCTGACGGTCGCGATCGTTTCCCACCATTTCACGGCGATGGGCGCCGTGACGCTCGTTGCCGATCCGACCCTCGTCACCGACGAATTGACGATCTCGCCGGGCGCGCTTTCCTTTCTGACCGCGGTGGCGGCGTTCGCCATTCTCGGCATATCGTTCGTGGCGGCGATGCTCGATCGCCGTTCAAGCAGCGAACTGCATCAGCAGAAGGTCCTGCTCGACTCGGCCATCACAAACATGTCGCAGGGACTTTGCATGTTCGATGCGGACGGCCGCATCATGCTGTTCAACCAGCGCTACAGCGAGATGATGGATCGGACCAATATGCCGCTGCAGGGCCGTCTGTTGGTCGACGTTCTGCAGGATCAGAAATCGATCGGAAAATGGGACGGCGATCCCGAAGAATTCTTCAACATTGTGGTGAACGCGGCGAAAGCCGGCGAGAGCCTGAGCCGGGTCGTCACCCGCAACGGACGTTCGATCCGCGTCGTCGATCAGCCGAAAGAGGGCGGCGGTTGGGTCGCGACCTTCGAGGATATCACTGAATGGCAGGCCGCCCAGGAGCAGATCACCCATATGGCGCGCCATGACGCACTCACCAATCTGCCGAACCGGACGCTGTTCCGCGAGCAGCTTGAGAAGGCGTTGCGCCTCGTCAAGCGCAGCGATCAGCTCGCGGTATTCTGCCTCGATCTCGATCATTTCAAGGAAATCAACGACTCGCTCGGTCATCCGGTCGGCGACGCGCTGCTGAGGGAAGTCGCCCGCCGGCTCGGCGAATGCGTCACCGAGCACGATACGGTTGCGCGACTTGGCGGCGACGAATTCGCGGTCGTGCAGTTCTGCAACGACTGCGATCCGTCGGCGGTGGCCTTGCTTGCCAGCCACATCGTCGAGAAGATCGGGGAGCCCTACGATATCGGGGGCCACCAGCTCGTCGTCGGCGTCAGCATCGGGATCTCGCTGGCGCCTGAGGACGGCAAGAACCCCGATGAACTGCTGAAGAAGGCCGATCTCGCGCTTTATCGCGCCAAGGCCGACGGTCGCGGCACCTATCGCTTCTTCGAGAGCGGAATGGATGCCCGCGCCCAGGCGCGGCGCATTCTGGAACTGGATTTGCGCGCGGCGCTGCAACGCGACGAGTTCGAGGTCTATTATCAACCGATCCGCGACGTCGCCACCGACAGCGTCGTCGCGTTCGAGGCCCTTGTACGCTGGAATCATTCACTGCGCGGCATGATCGCGCCGGCGAATTTCATTCCGTTGGCGGAGGAAACCGGCCTGATCATTCCGCTCGGCGATTGGGTGCTTCGGCAGGCCTGCGTTGACGCTGCAGGCTGGTCCGAGGATATCACCGTCGCCGTCAATCTTTCGCCGGTGCAGTTCAAGAATCCGAACCTGATCCTGTCCGTCAAGTCGGCGTTGCAGGCCGCCGGTCTTCCGGCACATCGCCTCGAACTGGAGATCACGGAATCGGTGCTGTTGCAGAACAGTGAGGCGACGCTGGCGGTTCTGCACGAGCTTCGCGGCTTTGGCGTCAGGATCTCGCTCGACGATTTCGGAACGGGCTATTCGTCGCTGAGCTATCTGCGCAGTTTCCCGTTCGACAAGATCAAGATCGACCGTTCGTTCGTCACTGAACTGGCCACGCGCGACGATTCCATGGCCATCGTCCGCGCCGTGACCGGATTGGGCAAGAGTCTCGGGATCGTCACCACGGCGGAGGGCGTCGAGACGGAGGCCCAGTTCGATCTGCTGCGCCGCGAAGGATGCACGCAGGCCCAGGGCTATCTGTTCAGCAAGCCGCGTCCCGCCGCCGAGGTGGCCGCGATGCTGTCGAAGCCGCGCGCGCGCATCGTTGCCTAGTTCGCGAGTTTGAAGTTACGCCCTGCGCAGCGCGAAATGCGCGCCGCAGAACGCCATCGCGGCGCCGAGGCATAACGCCGCAAGACCCGAAAGCACGCCCGAAATCGTCGGGATCGGGCTCGGCGCGGAGGCTGCCTGGCCGGCGCCTGCCAGGATCAGCACGCCCACCGCGATCAGAAATTGTCGCATCCGCTGCGGGATTCGGCCGGACACCGCACTGTGCATCAGATTGGCGGTGAAATAGCCGCTGCAAAAACCGACGCTCGCAATCAGCCACCACGCAATGGCCGCGCCCGCGGGCATGAATTCGCGGGTATCGGATCGCCACAGGCCGCCGAGATCGAGGCCGTAGCGCGCGCCGAGCATGTGAACGGCAAGCGCCAGCAGCACCCCGGATATCATTGCGCCGGCCAGAATCAGGCGTCGCGGAAAATAGGTCGTCTCGGCCATGGCCTGCTTGTAAGGTAAAGCCGGCTGGCCGCGCAAGCCGCGCGCTCAGCCGCTACCGGGATTTTTCAATTGCCAACCTCGCTACCGGACAGGACAGAGACATCGGCCGATAGCGCGCCCGAAACCCGCTACGTCTACAAGGCGTCGCTGATCGGATCGGCGCATGAATTCAAGCTGACCGATGCCGGCTTGTCCTGGCATATTTCGGGCAAGTCCGGTGTCTGGGCTTATGCCGACATCGCGGCGATCCGCCTCAGTTACAAGCCGTCGTCGATGCAGTCCCGCCGCTTCCGCGCCGACCTGCAGGGCAGGGATGGTGGACGCATCACCATTCTCTCGACCACCTGGCAAACCGTCTCGCTGATGGTGCCGCAGGATCGCGACTATCGTGCCTTCATCACCGAGTTGCATCGGCGCATGGCGAAGGCGGGCAGCAAGGCAGCGTTGATCGCCGGTATCGGACGGATCACCTACGCCGCGGCACTTGCGATGGTGACGTTACTCGGCATCGCGATGGCCGGACTTCTGGTGCGCGCGTTCGCGACCGGTGAATGGTACGGCGCGTTGTTTCTGGTTGGCTTCGTCGCGCTGTTCAGCTGGCAGATCGGCGGCTTCATCAAGCGTAATCGGCCGCGCAGTTACGACTTCGATCATCTGCCGGATGCGTTGCTGCCGTAGCTTTCGCAATCAAGCGCAATCAAATGTGACTTCGCGAAGCGCGCCGCTGCGGCATCGTGCCAATGCTTAACCCAGCGGGTTGGATGAGCATTGCCGCGAGCATGAAGTGACGGATCGAAGCACGCGATTGCCGACCGAGGCCGAGATCGCCGCCATCAATGCGCAGCATCTGATCAGCACGCCGCTGAAGCCGGCCGATCTGCTGTTCGTGTTCGGCACCCGTGTCGATGTCAGGGAGCGCGTCGATGAGGCCTTCAGGCTGTGGCGCGGCGGGTACTTTCGCTGCTCGATCGTCAGCGGGGGCATCACGCCGGGATCGGAACGCTCGGAATGTGAAATCATTGCCGATGCGATGATCGCGCGCGGCATCCCGCCCGGGCGGATCCTGCGGGAAGATCGCGCGATGAACACCGGCGAGAACGTGATCTTCTCGCTCCCGGTGATCGACGCCGCGCTGGGGCTTGCGCATGTTCGCAGCGTGATTTGCCTTGGTAATACCTGGACCGCGCGCCGCTATCCGATGACGCTGCACCGGCATTGGCCGGAAGTGGAGAAAATGCTGGTCACGGTCGACAGCTTCGTGACACCGCGGTCGCTCTGGCACACCGATCCCGAATTCAGGCGCCGCATGCTTTGTGAGTGGGACAAGATCGAGCCGTACAAGGCGAAAGGCTTCATCGCCGAGTGGCCGTGAGGTGAGGGGACCGGTCTATTCGGTCGATTCGAAATCTTCTTCGCTCGCGCGAAGCATTCCCGCCAGCGTCCGCAGCGCGGCATCGAGCTGGTCGACGGGCGGCGCGGCCAGCGCCAGCCTGATTGCGTTCGGCGCATGTCCGGGGCTCACCGCAAAGGTCGACGAGGGCGTCAACGCGATGTCCCGGCGGGCTGCGGCGGCGACGAAGGTCTGCGACCGCCAGTGGTGCGGCAGCGTCAGCCACAGATGGTAGGATTTCGGGTTGGCCTGCAGCTCGAAGCCGGCCAGCCGTTCGGCGGCAATGTGCTGACGCCGCTGCGCGTCGATGCGCTTGAGCCTGACGAGCTCGGACGCGGTGCCGTCGGCCATCATGCGCTGCGCGGCCGCGAAGGCGTATCCCGACGCCGTCCATCCGCCGGAACGAACCGATGCCATGATGCTCTCGCGCAAACGCTGTGGCGCGACGATGAAGCCGAGCGCAAGGCCAGGGGCTACTTTCTTGGAAAGGCTGTCGAGCACGATGCAGCGGTCCGGCGCCAGCGCGGCCAGCGGGATTTCGTCGTCGAGGAATCCATAGACCCGATCCTCGATGACGGTGAGGTCGAGTTTCTCGATGACGCGCACCAGTTCGGCGCGCCGCGCCGCCGGCATCGTCATGCCCAGCGGATTCTGAACCGTCGGCTGGATGTACAGCGCCGACAAATGCGCTTCGCGGTGGGCCTTCTGCACGGCGTCCGGCCGAACGCCCTGTTCGTCCATCGCCAGCGGCACCAGCGTCACTCCCAACCGGGCGGCGATGCCCTTGATGAAAGGATAGGTCAGGGCCTCCACGCCGCAACGGCCGCCGGCCGGTACGATCGCGGCCAAGGCGGCGGCGATGCATTGCCGGCCGTTGGCGGTGAAGACGATCTGCTCCGCGCGCGCCGACCAGCCGTTTTGGGAGAGGAAATCCGCCGCGATATTTCTTGCCGCTGGCGTGCCGGCGCTGGTGCCTTGCCGCAACGCGATTTCGAGGGCTTCCGGCCGCTCCAGTCCCTCAAGGCTTTTCGCAATCAGGGCCGATTGCGTCGGCAGCAGCGGATAATTGACTTCCAGATCGATGCGGGCGCCGCGCGGTTCGGTCAGCGTGGTGATCGCACGGGGCGCCTGTCCGGAAATGAACGTGCCGCGTCCGACTTCGCCGATCACCAGACCTCGCCGTAACAATTCCGTGTAGACGCGGCTCGCGGTGGAGACCGCGATCTTGCGCTCATAGGCGAAACTGCGCTGCGGCGGCAGGCGGTCGCCCGGTTTGAGCCCGCCATTGGCGATCTCGGAGGCAACGGCATCGGCAAGCCTGAGATATTCGAACTTTGACATAATTGCACCGAGAGCAATGTTTTACTTGCACCGAGGAATGTACCGGATCATTTTGAACCTATCAAGCCTGAGATTGCACTGAGGAGAGTGCAAACAATCAGACCCAAAGGCGCTGCCGCTGATTCCCAGCGATTGCGTCGGCGGCATCGCCTTGCCGCGTGAAAGCCAACTGGAGAAGACCAATGACCACGATGTCCCAAGCCGCAGCCCAGCCTGCAATTTCCCTTAGCTCGGGTGGATTTTTCCGCCGGCTCGGGATTTGGGCGCATGCAATCGTCGCGTATCTCGATCGCCGGGCGGCGGTCAAAGCGCTACGGCAGCTGGACGATCGTGAGCTCCGCGATATCGGAATAACCCGCAGCCACATCGAGCAGGCGGTTTGGGGTCACGTCGATCCGGAGCTCGGGCGGCTTCGGTAAGGGCCCGGTGCCTCGACCTGCACGATAACAACATGCGGCCCGGTCGATCGACCGGGTCGCAACGTGACCTTGTACCGCGCTCCGTCAGTGCCGGACCACCAGCACCGAGCATTTGGCGTAGCGCACCACATGGCCGGCATTGGAGCCGAGAAAATAGGTCCGCATCGCCGGCCGATGCGACGTCATCACGATCAAATCGGCCTTGATCGCCGCGGCCTCCTCCAGGATCTCGTGATAGATACCGCCTTGCCGCACCACGGCGGAAATGCGCGACGCATCGATGCCGGATTCCTGCGCCACGATCGCGAGCGCTTCTTCCGAGGTCAGGCGCTGCTGGGCGTCGAAATCGGCCGGCACATATTCCGCCAGCATCACCGGCGTCATCGGCATGACGTTGAGCAGCCGCACCGTGCCGTTCCAGGTCTGCGACAGCGTCGCCGCGGTAGCGATCGCGGGCTTGGCCAGATCGGTATCGGCGAGATCGAGCGGCACCAGAATGGATTTGAACATCCGCGCCTCCTGTCGGCGGCGACGAGCCTAGCATGAGGGCGACCGGATGTCCGCCCGGCCTACTTTGCATGGGCTTGTTTTCGCGATTTTATGTCTGGGCTAGTCGTCCGACGCCTGCTTCAGCAATTTCGGGCTGGTGAAGCGCACGAGTGTGCCGCCGCGAAACGCCACCTCGTTCCAGTCCTTGATCGCAAAGTCGAGGATCGCAAGGCCGCTGGTCGGCAGATTGTCGTTGAGGGCTTTCTTCGCGGCCGCATCGCCGCTGCCGGACAGCGCCAGCGCCAGTTCATACATGCCGGGATTGTGGCCGATCACCATCAACCGCTTTGGATCCGTGGCTTCGGCCATGCGGATGATCTGCAGGAGATGTGTTGGGTCGGCGCCGTAGAGTTCGGCCAGGAACTCGACCTGCGGCGGGACGAAATCCTTGGCCGCATCCTGCATCGCCTGCCGGACGATCTCCCAGGTCTGCAGCGTCCGCACCGCGGTTGAGACCAGAACCATGACGGGAACGGGGAGGTGCCGGCCGATCCAGCCACCGATGGCGGCGGCGTCCAGCCGGCCGCGGTCGTCGAGACGGCGGTCCTGGTCGTGCCCCGAGGGCGCGTCATGTTCGGTCTTGGCGTGACGCAGCAGCATCAAACGGCGCATGGGCAGCAATCTCGATTCGTTTCGGCCTGAATTAATCTACAGGCTCATGCCCAGGACAAGGTGACAAGCGCCGCAGCGGTCCGTAAGAAAACGCCATGGCAGAGACTTTCACAAGTGCGACCAACGGTCCGGACGACGACGCGCCGTTTCGCTCGCGCCTGTCGTTCGACCTCGATGTCGATATCTGCGTGGTCGGAGCAGGCCTCGCCGGCCTGACCGTGGCACTGGAAGCCGCGCGTCTTGGCGCCAGCGTTGCCGTGCTCGAGGGCCGGCACGTCGGCTGGAACGCCTCCGGCAACCAGCTCGGCACCGTCATGCCGGGCTATAGCCTTCCGATCGGCGAGTTGATCGAGCGCGTCGGCCTTGAGGACGCCCGCGAGCTCTGGGCGCTGTCGAAGCAGGGTGCCGATTACATTCGCGCCGTAGCGACCGAAGAGGCGATGCCGGGCATTGCGCTGACCGAGGGGGCGCTGGAAGTCTCCAATGTCGATGCCGGCGAAACGCTGATCAGCCGGCTGCAGACGCTGAGCGAGGATTTCGAGACCGAAGTCGAGGGCTGGCAGGTCGATCGGGTGCGCGATCAGCTCAAGACCGGGCACTATTTCCACGGCATCTATTACCCCAAGGCGTTTCAGGTCGACGGCCGCAAATATGTCCATGGTCTGGCGGCGCTCGCAAGGCGGGCAGGGGCGCGCATCTTCGAGGACACGCCCGTGGTCAGCATCGATCCTTCGGGCATTCGCAAGCGCATCGTGACGCCGTCGGCGCGGCTTCGCGCATCGCACATCGTGCTGGCCGGCAACATCCATCTCGGGGCGCCGTTGCGGCGGCTGTCGGAAACGCTGCTGCCGGTCTGGCGCTATGCCGCCGTGACCGAGCCGCTTGGCGCGCGGCTCACTGACGTCATTAGCTTTCAGGGGTCTGTGAGCGACAGCGACGGCATCGATCATTTCCGGATCGTGGAGGGCGACCGCCTGATGTGGGCCAGTCCGGAGACGACCTGGGACGCGCGGCCGCGGCGCTTCGGCGCGACCATCCAGCAGCGAATCTCCACCATTTTTCCAAAGCTCGGCAAGGTCGGAATATCCGATGTCTTCGGCGGCGCCGTCGGTGTGACCGTCCACGGCATGCCGCAGATCGGCCAGTTGCGGAAAGGATTGTGGGTCGCCTCCGGGTTCGGCCGCCAGGGGATGAACACCGCGGCGATGGCGGGGCAATTGGTGGCGCGCAGCATTCTGTGGGGTGACGAGCGCTGGCGGCTGTTTTCGCCGTTCGAACTGGTCTGGGCAGGCGGCACGACCGGGCGGGTCGCCGGTCACCTGATCGGCATGTGGGGGCGGGGAAGTTCAGCCGCCGCGGGCGCGCTGGCCCGTTATCGGGAAGGCATGCGCGCCAAGGAGCGGATTCGCGAGGCGCGGGTGGCCGAGGCCAGCCGGCAGGCCGGAACCAGGCCGCCGCTCCGTCGCCGTCCGCCGCCGGGTCCATCGCGGCCGGTCCGCCCGGAGCCGCCGTTGGAAGCCCCGGACGGTGCATTACCGCCGGTCGCCGCCTCGCAGGAAAGTGAGCGAATTCGGGACGGATCCGTGTAACTTCCGCACGTGCGCGCCGTATTTGATGGCGAACCACCTTGTTCCGCCTCGCACGGAGACATCAGATGATCGACCGCCGTATCCTGCTCGCATCCGTGGCCGGCCTGTTCGGCCTTGTCGCCTTCCGCTGGCTGCGCACAACGCCCGCGCAGGCTGCTGAGAAGTTCGAGATCGAAAAGACCGACGCCGAGTGGCGCGCGCAGCTGACGCCGCAGCAATATGAAATCCTGCGCAAGCACGGCACCGAGCGTCCGGGCTCGAGCCCGCTTCTGAAAGAGCACCGCAAGGGCATCTTTGCCTGTGCCGGTTGCGACCTGCCGCTGTTCGCCTCGGAGACGAAGTTCGAGAGCGGCACCGGCTGGCCGAGTTTCTACCAGCCGCTCGACAACGCGCTCGGCAAGACCGAGGATCGCACCTTGGGCATGCTGCGCACCGAGGTGCATTGCAGGCGCTGCGGCGGCCATCTCGGTCACGTCTTCAACGATGGACCGAAACCGACGGGCTTGCGCTACTGCATCGACGGATTTGGGATGGTGTTCCACCCGGCCATGGCGTCGGCGACCTGACCGATTCCACCTCTGCTGCCCGGCAATTGTTGCCCGCCCGGCAATTGTGCCCCGGTCCTTGGACCGGGGTTTTTCATTTAAGATATTGATATAAATATATTTTCTTTGTTGGCATAACGCTTGCGACGTCTTCCTTCGATTGCGGCCCTGAATTTTGGCAAACACCGGCACGCCGCCCGGATCGAAGTTGGAGACGATGTAATGGGTATCTTCGGCGCTCTCACCACGTCCGTCGCGGGCCTGCGGGCGAATTCCTACGCCCTAGAAAACATTTCCGGCAACATCGCGAACTCGCAAACGACCGCCTTCAAGCGGATCGACACCAGTTTCATGGATATCATTCCCGACACCGGTAGCACCGCGCAACTCGCGGGCAGCGTCACCGCCGGCTCGCGCAGCACCAACACCATCGCAGGGTCGGTGCAGTCGGCGGCGGTATCGACTTACATGGCGATCAACGGCGACGGCTTCTTTGCGGTGCAAAAGCCCGGCAGCATCTCCGACAACAACCCGGTGTTCGACGGCATCAATCGTTACACGCGGCGCGGTGACTTCTCGCTCGACAAGAACGGCTACCTCGTCAATGGCGCCGGCTACTATCTGGAAGGCGTGCCGATCGATCCGACCACGGGCAATCCGAGCGGCAGCGTGCCGCAGGTTCTGCGCTTCCAGAATGACTTTCTGCCGTCGCAGGCAACAACCAAGATCGACTACCGCGCCAACCTTGCGAGCTACCCGCTGACCAACAAGCACGACACCTCGGTGCCGGGATCGGAGTTGCTGCGGCCGGCCGACTTCATTTCAAATCCGAGAATCCTCGGGACCCCTGCGACCCCGTATTCCAATACGGCCGTGCTGGGTAACGCGCGGAACAACTATGAAACGATACCGCAGCCGATATCAGCAGGCACGTTGCTCACAAGCACGTCCGGCACCAACTCACTTCCTGCTGGATTTGCAAACGGCGATACGCTCGTGCTCAAGACCACCACCGGTGGCGTCACGACGACCAACACACTGTCCTTCTACACCGGTGCTGCGCCTGCTCCGGTAGCCGGCACCACTTTCATCGACCTTGCCACCGCGACAGTTGGAGGCCTGCTGACCACGATCGATGGCCTCACGGGCGGTGCGCCTGCTTCGAGCGTCTCCGCTGCAGGGGCCATCACGCTGAATACCGGTACCACGAACGACTTTACCCTTGCGGCCGGTGCGTCGGCATCGGCTGTATCGGCATTCCAGGCGCTCGGCTTCACGGGCACCGTCACGGGGCTTCGCGGTGGCGGCGGCACGGCCGGTACCGGCATCGTGATCGGCAGCGACAATAAGGCGTTTCTCGACGAGTCGATCAGCGGCGGCACCAGCACCGCCTACGACGGCAACGGCGCTCCAGTCGCCTTGCAATTCAGATGGGCCAAAGTGGAATCGGCCACACAGGGCGCAACGGACACCTGGAACTTGTTCTATCAGGTCAATCCCGGCGCCACCGGCAACACCGTCTCCTGGCAAAACGTCGGCACCGATTTCAAGTTCGGCACCAACGGCCAGATGCAGCCGGTTGTCGGCCAGATTACATTGACCGGTTTGACGGTCGCCGGCACCAGCCTCGGCAATGTCACAATGGCCTTCGGCACCGGTGGTCTCACGCAATTCGCTGATACCAACGGTAATGCTCAGGTGAACCAGTTGCAGCAGGACGGCTACGCGGCCGGTCAACTGCAGAGCGTATCGGTCAGCAACGAAGGCCGCGTCGTCGGCAGCTACTCCAATGGCCGCAACATCGATCTGGCGGAGGTCAGCGTGGCGACCTTCAACGGCGCCGACTTCCTGAAGCGTATCGATGGCGGTGCGTTCGAGGTCACCAACGAATCCGGTGAAGCCCTCTACGGCAAGGGTGGCAACATTTCCGGCTCGTCGCTGGAATCGTCCAACACCGACATCGCCGACGAGTTCACCAAGCTGATCGTGACGCAGCAGGCCTACTCGGCCAACACCAAGGTGATCACGACGGCGAACACGATGGTCCAGGATCTTCTGAACGTGATGCGATAGTCCACGCAGTATTCCGTGGCGGTTTCCGAGAGCGGTAGTTTGTCATGAGTCTCAGCGACGCACTCTCCATTGCGATGTCCGGCCTGCGCACCAATCAGGCCGCGATGTCACTGGTGTCGTCGAATGTCGCCAACGCGGAAACGCCCGGCTACGTTCGCAAGACACTGAATCAGGTCGCGACCGATGCCGGGGCCTTTGGCAGCAACGTCCGGAGCGTTGGCGTCAACCGCGAGCTGGATCAGTATATCCAGGCACAGCTACGCACGGAAACCTCCGGCGCCGGCTATACCTCGCTGCGATCCAACTTTCTGCAGCAACTGCAGAGCCTCTACGGCAACCCGGGTTCGGTCGGCACGCTCGAAGATGCGTTCAACAAGCTGACCACGGCGGTACAGGCGCTGTCGACCAGCGCCGACAGCCAGTCGGCGCGGATCGGCGTCGTCAACGCGGCGAACGTGCTGGCGAGCCAGCTCAATTCGATGACGCAGGGCATTCAGACGCTGCGCGGCGCAGCCGAAAACGGCATCAGCGATTCCGTCAACACCGCCAACAACCTGATGTCGCAGATCGCGACCATCAACAACCAGCTATCGGCCAATCCGCTCGGCGGCACTTCGACCGACGCATCGACGGCGGCATTGCTCGACCAGCGCGATCAGTACATCACGCAATTGTCCGAACTGATGGACATTCGCGTCACCACCAACGGCGCCAACCAGATTACGGTCTTCACCACCTCCGGCGTGGAGCTCGTGGGCAACCAGGCCGCCAGACTTTCATTCAATGCGCAGGGCACGGTCACCCCCAACACGCAGTGGAACACCGACCCGTCGAAAAGCAACCTCGGCTCGGTCGTCATCTCCTATACCAATGGCGGATCGATTGATCTAACTGCCTCGGGCGGCATCAGGTCGGGTAAGATCGCCGCCTATACGGAGTTGCGCGACAAGTCGCTGGTCGAGGCGCAGAACCAGCTCGACCAGTTCGCGGCATCGCTGTCCAGTGCGCTGTCGGACAAGACCACCGCGGGCACCGCGGTGACGTCAGGCCCGCAGTCGGGATTTGATTTGAATGTTGCCGACCTGAAGGCCGGCAACGTCATCCATGTCACCTACACCGACACCGCGACCAATACGCAGCGCCAGATATCGATTATGCGCGTCGACAACGCCAGCGTGCTGCCGCTGCCGAACAGTGCGACCGTCGATCCCAACGACCGGGTGGTCGGTATCGATTTTTCGGGAGGCATAGCCTCCGTCGTTGCTCAACTGAACACGGCGCTGGGCGGATCGGACCTGCAGTTCTCCGGCTCGGGCTCCACGCTGACGGTGCTGAACAGCGCCGGCAACTCCACGGTCAACGCAGCTTCGGTCACCACGACGCAAATCAACCTGACCAACGGCAGCGCCGAGCTCTCGCTGTTCACTGACAGCGGCTCGCCCTACACCGGCGCGATCGGTGCGACGGGTTCGCAGATCACGGGCTTCGCGGGACGTCTCACCGTCAACAACGGGTTGGTCGCGGATCCCTCTAAGCTCGTGCTCTACAGCGCCTCGACGGCCGCGGGCGACACCACGCGTTCCGATTTCATTCTGTCGCAGCTGACCACGGCAAAGTTTCAATATTCGCCGGCATCGGGCGTCGGCAGCGCCAGCGCGCCGTTCAAGGGCACGCTGCTGAGCTACATGCAACAGTTCACCAGCTCGCAGGGCGCGGCCGCCGACGCGGCGGCGCAACTCGCCGGCGGACAGGATGTGGTGCTCAACACGCTGCAGGAAAAGATGTCGTCGACCTCGGGCGTCAACATCGACGAGGAGATGGCGCATCTGCTGTCGCTGCAAAACTCCTATTCGGCCAATGCGCGTGTGATGTCGACCGTGAACGAAATGTACAAGACCCTGATGCAGGCGATTTGAGGTAGTCATGACCATTAGCGGCGTCAGCGGACGGACATCCTACATCGGCTCAGGCATCCTTGATCTGCGCAGCCAGCTCGACGCGCTGACTCAGCAGTTGGCGAGCGGCAAGATCTCCAACACCTATGCGGGGCAGGGCAGTGGCCGCAGCCTCGCTATCGGCTTGCGCTCGCAGCTCAGCGGCCTGGCCGGCTATGCCGATACCGCGGTAAACCTGAACACGCGCATCAGCGTCGCCAACCTGTCGCTGCAGCGGCTTGTCGACGTCGGCTCGTCGGTAAAGGGCGCCGCGGTCAGTGCGGTCAGCGAGATCGACAACACCGGCCAGACCGCGGGACAGAAAACCGCATCGCTCGGGTTCCTTGATTCCGTCGATATGCTCAATGCCAAGTCCGGCGATCGCTACCTGTTCTCCGGCCGTGCCACCGACACGCCGCCGGTGACTCCGGCCGACGTAATCATGAACGGCAACGGCGCCCAGGCCGGGCTCAAGCAATTGATCCTGGAGCGCAAGCAGGCTGATGTCGGCACTAGCGGCCTCGGCCGCGTCGTGTTGACGGCGCCGTCGGTGACATCAGTGCAGATCGCCGAGGACGCTTCACCGTCCGAGTTCGGCCTCAAGCTCAATGCGATCACTTCGACGCTGACAGGCGCGACGATCACCCAGCCGACCGGCACGCCGGCGGCGATGTCGGTTGATCTGGGTGCCACCAACCCGGCTGAAGGCGAATCGGTCAAGTTCACCTTCAATCTGCCGGATGGCACCACCGAGGACATCACTTTGACGGCCTCGACGGCGACGCCGCTGCCGGCCAACACCTTCGCCATCGGTGCCAACCCGGCCGCGACGGCTGCCAATCTCAACGCCGCCCTCAATACCTCGATCGGCAAGCTCGCCAATGGGCCGCTGGTGGCGGCATCAGCGGTGACGGCTGGCGACAATTTCTTCGACCAACCGCCGATGCGCGTCGGCACCACACCGTTCGGCGCGGCGACCACACTGGTGGCGGGCACGCCGGCGAACACTGTCAGTTGGTACCAGGGCGAAACCGGCACCGATTCCGCGCGCGGTACCGCCGTCGCGCAGATCGATCAATCGATCACGGTGCAATACGGCGCCCGCGCCGACGAACAGGCGTTGCGCTCGCAACTGCAGACCGTCGCGGTTTTTGCCGCGGTGACGACGTCGGTGACCGATCCCAATGCCAACGCGCAGATCGCTGCGCTGAACCAGCGCATTGCCCGGAATCTCGCGGACGTGCCGGGGACGCAGTCGATCCAGGACATCCAGGCCGACTTCGCCGGCGCCGGGGCGTCAATCAAGGCGGCCACCGATCGCCAGGCCCAGACCAAGGCGATCACGCAGACGATGCTGGATTCGATCGAGGGCATCAACGACGACGAGGTCGCGACCAAGATTCTCGCACTGCAGACCAGTCTGCAGGCCTCGTACCAAACCACAGCGATGCTCTACCAGACCTCGCTGACCAAATATCTCTGATGATCGCCGGCTGATAGCTCCTCCGACACGCAAAAAGGCCTCCTTGCGGAGGCCTTTTGTCGTTGTGATATTGTCCGGTGCCGATCAGGCCGACTTGCGATCGGCTTCGCTGCCGGAGTTAGCCGCCCGCAGGTTTCTCGCGTCGGCGATCAGCTCTTCTTCGTGGCCGATCAGCTTCTTTGATTCCTTCAGGGCGTGGTACAGGTCGCCGTTCAGGATGTTATTGTTGATGCCTTCGATGAAAGGCCACGCGCTCGGCATGGTGCTCAGGATGTCCCGCACCAGGCTGAAATAGATCGGGTGATGCGCCATCGGATCCGGCGACAGATACATCAGTTGCACCGAGAGATAGATCAGCTTGGCCGGCGTATCGGCGGTCTCGGGCGTCAGGATGTCTTTCTCGCGCAGGATCGGGATCCTGTCGCCGTCGATCAACAGGCGCGCGCGCTGGTCGGTGTTGGTCACCACGCAGGCGCCGATGATGATCCGCTCGTTCGGCTTGAGTTCAACCTTCAAGGCCATGCCTGTTCTCCGTCGCCGTTTTTGAAAGCGCAGTCATTGAAGAGGGAAAGCGTGCCGCCAGCTACGCGCTGGCGCTCCTCCAGGCGATTCAAACGCAATCCTTTCCCATTATAGTTAACCATTGGTGAACGAGGCCAACCGGCTGCTTTTTCGTCTGTCGCCCAATGTGCAGCAATATCAATGGTTTTTCGAGGTAAGGCGCGTCAATGAAGGCAATTTGTTCCTTTTTTGCGCGGGAGGAGTCCAGTTTCGATTCATTTCTCTTTAGGGGGCTTCGCTCCAGTTTGGCCTCACCCGATCGAAAAAGATTGGGACAACGACTGTTCCTCGATTTTCACACCAGAAAGGTATGAAACATGTCCATCGTTCTCTCTGCCTCGGTTCGTCAGAACCTGCTCTCGCTCCAGTCCACCGCCGACCTGCTGTCGACCACCCAGAATCGCCTTGCGACTGGCAACAAGGTCAACTCGGCGCTCGACAACCCGACCAACTTCTTCACCGCGCAGGGCCTCAACAACCGCGCCAGCGACATCAACAACCTGCTCGACAGCATTGGCAACGGCGTGCAGGTTCTGCAGGCCGCCAACACCGGCATCACCTCGCTGCAGAAGCTGGTCGATACCGCGAAGTCGATCGCCAACCAGGTGCTGCAGGCCCCGGCCGGTTATTCGACCAAATCCAGCGTCACCAGCGGCGCGAACGCCGGGGGAACGGCAGCCAACCTGCTAGGCGCAACGCTCGTGCAGGGCGACGTCCTGACGATCGCAGCGACCGGCGGCGGCACGGCGTCGAGCATCACGTTCGGTACCGGTGGCGCCGAAGTTGACACGCTGACCGAACTCAACGCGGCTCTCGCACCCAACAACCTGCAGGCTTCGGTTAACGACACCACCGGCGCGATCACGATCACGACGACCAACGATAAGGCTTCGGCCACCGTCGGCGCGCTCGGTGGCACCGCGATTGGTGCGGGCAAGGCATTCCTGCCCGCTTCGACGACCGTGGTCGCGGCGGTTGCCGACTCGGCTTCGCAGACCATTCGCGCGAGCCTGGTGAAGCAGTACAATGACATCATCACCCAGGTCACGACGACATCGCAGGATGCGTCGTTCAACGGCATCAACCTGCTGAACGGTGACGATCTCAAGCTGACCTTCAACGAAACCGGCAAGTCCACCCTGAACATCAAGGGCGTGACCTTCAACGCAGCGGGCCTCGGCCTCGCTTCGCTGACCTCGGGCACGGACTTCCTGGACAATTCGTCCGCGAACGCCGCACTCACCAAGCTCAGCGCCGCCAGCACCACGCTTCGTACTCAGGCGTCGTCACTCGGTTCGAACCTGTCGGTCGTGCAGATCCGCCAGGACTTCAACAAGAACCTGATCAACGTGCTGCAGACCGGCTCGTCCAACCTGACGCTGGCCGATACCAACGAGGAAGCGGCCAACAGCCAGGCGCTGTCGACCCGCCAGTCGATCGCGGTGTCCGCGCTGGCGCTCGCCAACCAGTCGCAGCAGAGCGTGCTCCAGCTCCTGCGCTGATTTCGACGACTTCTCAAGATCAAGCGGCGGGGGAAACCCCGCCGCTTTTTTGTTTTCCAGGGCCGAAACGGGGCGAAAAAGCGCTGCGCGCCCTCCGGTAAGGAAGCGTTAATCACATCGCTTAAGCCGGCGTTTACCTTAATTTAAAGGAAGCTGACTAGAACTGAGGACATAAACTAGGAAAGTTTGACACATGTCCGTTGTTCTTTCGGCCTCGGTTCGCCAGAACCTGCTCTCGCTTCAGTCGACCGCGGACCTGCTCGCCACCACGCAGAACCGCCTCTCGTCCGGCAAGAAGGTCAATACGGCGCTCGACAATCCTACCAACTATTTCACTGCCGCGGGGCTCGATAACCGCGCCAGCGACATCAACAACCTGCTCGATGGCATTGGCAATGGCGTACAGGTGCTGCAGGCCGCCAACACTGGCCTCACCTCGTTGCAGAAGCTGGTCGATACCGCGAAGTCGATCGCCAACCAGGTGCTGCAGACGACCGCCGGCTATTCTCCCAAATCCAGCGTCACCAGCGGCGCGAACGCCGGGGGAACCTCAGCCAACCTGCTGGGCGCCACGCTTGCGCAGGGCGACGTCCTGACGATCGCAGCGACCGGCGGCGGCACGGCGTCGAGCATCACGTTCGGTACCGGCGCGGCGGAAGTTGATACGCTGAACGAACTCAACGCGGCTCTGGCACCCAACAATCTGCAGGCTTCGGTTGACGACTCCACCGGCAAGATCACGATCACAACGATCAACGACGCGGCTTCGGCCACCGTCGGCGCGCTCGCCGGCACCGCGACCGGTGCGGGCAAGGCATTCCTGCCGGCTTCGGTGGTCACGGTCGCACCGGTCGCCGATGCGGCTTCGCAGACCATTCGCTCCAACCTGGTGGTCCAGTACAACAACATCATCGCCCAGATCACGACGACAGCGCAGGATGCCTCGTTCAATGGCATCAACCTGCTGAACGGTGACGATCTCAAGCTAACCTTCAACGAGACCGGCAAGTCCATATTGAACATCAAGGGCGTGACATTTGGCGCGGCGGGCCTTGGCCTTGCTTCGCTGGTCGCGGGCACCGACTTCCTGGACAATGCCTCGGCCAAGGCGACGATTGCCAAGATAAGCAATGCGTCGGACATGTTGCGGACGCAGGCCTCTTCACTCGGTTCCAACCTGTCGGTCGTGCAGATCCGCCAGGACTTCAACAAGAACCTGATTAACGTATTGCAAAACGGCTCGGCCAACCTGACGCTGGCCGATACCAACGAGGAAGCGGCCAACAGCCAGGCGCTGTCGACCCGCCAGTCGATCGCGGTGTCCGCGCTGGCGCT
>NZ_JAFCLS010000078.1 GCF_018131075.1 Bradyrhizobium sp. JYMT SZCCT0428
CCTATCGGATGATAGAGCACATAGCGCGCGCCTCCGGGTATGACCCGGATCGTCCCCCTCGCCTGAGCAAGATTACCAAGACGTTCTGACAGCTGCCTGGTGGCGGCCAAAGCCATAGAACGTCGAACTAATGTGGGCAACGCCCATCGTGCGCACATGATCGGCCTTAATCGCTATCCGTTCGAACGGCGCCGATTAACGGCTCATATTGTTCAAGTGAATGAAGACAGAGGGCCGATCGTTGAATGCCGGAAGTCCACGTCCGACGGGTGCAGACCCGTCGTGGGTTCGTCGAGCACGTACAGCGTTTCGCCCCGCTGCGCGCGCTGCAGTTCCGTGGCGAGCTTGATGCGCTGAGCCTCGCCGCCGGAAAGCTCGGTGGCCGCCTGTCCCAGCCGGATATATCCCAAGCCGACCTCCCGGAGGACGCCTAGAGAACGGCGAAGGGAGGGGTCGTCGGGAAAGAAATCAAACGCGCCGTCAACCGTCATCGCGAGCACATCGGCAATCGACTTGTCACGGACCTTGATTTCCAGCGTCTTGGCGTTGTAGCGCGCGCCCTTGCAGGTCGGACAGGGTGCGTAGACGCTCGGCAGAAAGAGCAATTCTACGCAGACGAACCCCTCCCCCTGGCAAGTCTCGCACCGCCCTTTGGCAACATTGAACGAAAAGCGGCCCGCATCATACCGCCTGGCGCGGGCCTGCCTTGTGGCCGCAAACAGCTTGCGGACATGATCGAAGAGACCGGTATATGTCGCCAGATTCGACCGCGGCGTCCGGCCGATGGGCTTTTGGTTCACCACCACCAGCCGCTTGATACCGTCAAGGCCCTCGGTAATCTCGCCGCCCAACGTCTCCACCATCCGGTCCAGGCCATCGTCCTCGTCTCCGGATTCGACACGGTGACCCAACGCGTCGCCGACGGCCTCCACAAAGGAACTGACTGATCAGGCTCGACTTACCGGACCCGGATATTCCGGTGACGCTGGTAAAGACGCTCAGCGGAATGTCGACGTCGAGGTTGTCGAGATTGTTGCGGGTAACCCCCCGAAGCTTCATCCATCCGCGGGGCTTTCGTGGCGTCCTGCCGACATTTTCACCGCGGGCAAACAAGTAACGCCGTGTTTGGGATTTCGTTACGCCTACGAGCCCGGATAACGGGCCGCTGTACAGGATTTCGCCGCCGTGCTCGCCGGCACCGGGGCCGACATCCACCACCCAGTCCGCATGCCGCACGACATCCAGCTCATGCTCGACGACGAAAAGCGAGTTGCCGGCGGCCTTGAGGCGGTCGAGCGCGCGTAACAGCGCCTCGGTGTCGGCCGGATGAAGTCCCGCCGACGGCTCGTCCAGAACATAGACGACCCCGAACAGATTGGATCTAACCTGGGTCGCCAGGCGAAGCCGCTGAAGTCGCCGGGCGACAACGTCGGCGTGCTCCTTTCCGGCGTCAAGTAGCCGAGACCTAGATCGAGCAGTACTTCGAGCCGCGCCAACAGATCTTCCATGATCCGCTGCACGACGAGTTCCTTTTCAGGATGGTTTCCGGAGATTTTCTTCTTTCGGTTGAGGTACGGCCTGAGGAGCTCACCAAGACCCTTCAGCGGCAAACGCGAGATTTCCGCGATATCCATACCGGCAAAGGTGACCGCAAGGGCTTCCGGCTTCAGCCGCTTGCCGTGACATATCGGGCAATCCGTGCTGGACAGAAATTGCGCGACGCGGCGCTTCATCATCGCGCTTTGCGTGGTAGCGAAGGTCTGGAGCACGTATTTGCGGGCGCCAGTGAACGTCCCCTGATAGCTTGGTTCTTCCTTCCGCTTCAGCGCCCGCTTTGTCTCGGCGAGTGTGTATCCGGCGTACACCGGCACCGTCGGCTGTTCGTCGGTGAACAGGATCCAATCGCGGTCCTTCTTCGGGAGTTCGCGCCAAGGCTTGTCCACGTCGTAACCCAGCGTCACCAGGATATCCCGCAAGTTTTGTCCCTGCCAGGCGGTCGGCCACGCAGCCACCGCGCGATCCCGGATCGAAAGCTTATCGTCGGGCACCATGGTCCGCTCGCTGACTTCGTGGAGACGGCCTATGCCATGGCAGTTGGGACAGGCGCCTTCGGGCGTATTCGGCGAAAACGATTCCGCATAGAGCAGCGGTTGGTTGCGCGGATAGTCGCCGGCGCGGGAATAAAGCATCCGCAGCAGGTTGGACAACGTAGTGACGCTCCCGACCGATGACCTGGTTGTCGGCGATCCCCGCTGTTGTTGCAGCGCTACAGCCGGCGGCAGGCCCTCGACCGAGTCCACTTCCGGGACCGCCATTTGATGAAAGAGCCGCCGGGCATATGGCGAGACGGATTCGAGGTAGCGGCGCTGTGCCTCCGCATAAAGCGTCCCGAAAGCCAGTGACGACTTTCCGGATCCGGAGACGCCTGTAAACACCACAAGCGCGTTGCGGGGTATGTCGAGCGACACATCTTTGAGATTGTGCTCCCGCGCTCCCTGCACTCGAACGCAGCCTCCATCGGCCTCGAAATCCGAATTTTCGAGGCGGTTGACCCGTGCGTCCATCTCACACCTTCTCGAAAGCGGCCTAGCGATAACGCCTGAGATAGAACCTCGCCCGGTAGGGGCGGTTCCGTTGGCATCGGTAATGAAACCTTGCTTTTCCGGCCTTGGCCCTACCTCAATGCAATGGGAAGGAAATCAAATGAATAACGAGCGAAAATCATCAAAACCGGGGGAACGGGCCGCTGGAGGCTTGCGCGAGGCAACTGCTAAGGACGAAGCGAAAAACGAGAGCAAGACGGGACACGATCTGGCTAAGGGCGCTGATCGCTTCGAAGAACGCTCTAAAAGCTCCGATGGAAGAAGCGCACAAGAAAAACAGAAAGGGTGACTGCACTACACAGCAGATCCGGCGCGGCGTTTCCATGCACCCGCGGCTGCAGGTCTTATGCCTCGGGCTCTGACGTGGCACTGGCGCGTTCCGATGCCAAGGGCCAGGGCGGTAGCGGCGGCAAGCCAAGGACCTCGCGCACGGGGCCAAACGAACGTCTATGAGCAGGGCACGCACCAAGCTGCGCCAAAGCATTGTAGTGAGCGCGAACAGGATAACCCTTGTGATCGGCGAAGCCGTAACCGGGATGACGCGTGTCGAGCGTTCGCATCAGCGCATCGCGTGAGACCTTCGCAAGAATGGAGGCAGCCGCGATACTGGCGGATTTCGCGTCGCCCTTGATAATCGCCTGCTGAGGGATCGCTATCTCTTTCAAACGTTTCGCGTCGATCAGTAGATGCTGCGGGACTACTCCCAGACCTTCAACAGCCCGCCGCATTGCGAGAATGCCCGCCCAGTAGATGTTGATGGCGTCGATCTCCTCGACCTCGACAAAGGCGACAGACCATGAAGCCGCCTTTTCTTTGATTTCCTTCGCAAGAGCCTCACGCGAATTCGCATCCAGCTTTTTCGAGTCGTCGATACCGGTGATGCGCGTGCCGGGCTTCAGGATAACCGCGGCAGCGGAGACGGGCCCCGCGAGCGGGCTCAATCCGGCCTCGTCGACGCCCGCAACGGCATCCTGCCCCTCGGCCCACAGAAGCGTCTCAAAGCGCAGCATCTTGCGAAGACGCTGCCCTTCAGACCGGTTCTCAAAGCGGCGCTTTTCAATCGAAGCAAGGATAGCGTGCGCTCCCGCGCGGGTGTCGGCGCGCAGGATTTCTTCGAGGCTCGCCTTCAGCGGCCTGCCCTCAATAACATAGCGCTGACGTAGTTCATCCAGTGAATAGCGGGTCACGGTAGCCTCGAGCTGCGCCGCCGAGGTGTCGCCGAGCTTTGTGGCGAATGTCTGAAAACTCCTCTGAGCCAGTGGAACTTTGCCGGAGGGCTAAGGCCTGAGGTCCAGGGCTACTTCCAGCACCGCCTTCATCGACGGAGCGGTGATCGCCTGGCCCAGCGACGTCTGGTAGGCCCTGAGTTTTCTCGCTATCTGTTATCTCCGCCGTCACCCATACTCTAAGCCGCGCCCTTGTTGTCCGGCGAAATCACGGAACATGGCGCCGCTTTAGAGCGTTCCCGGTGAAGGACGTACATGCCCTACGCAACGAGTTCTGAAGGACTCGCCCGCAAATGAGCCGGACGTCGACCCTGCCCAAGCGGCTGCAGCCGATGCTCGCCACGCTCACGGACGCGCCGTTCGACGATTCAGGCTGGGTTTTTGAGGACAATACGATGGCTTCCGGATGATCGCGGAAATCCGGCGGGGTAAGGTTGCACTCTACAGCCGTAACGGCAAGATCATCAGCCACAGTTATATCGAGGTTGCCAAAGCGCTGGAGGGCGTGAAGGGCGACGCTGTGATTGACGGCGAGCTCGTGCCGATCGGAAAGGACGGTGTCTCACATTTTCAGCTGCTTCAAAACGCGTTGCGCCATGAAGCGAAGCTGCTGTATTGCGCCTTTGACCTCATGTTCGAGAACGCAGCGGACTTACGCAAACAGCCTCTCCTCGAGCGCAAGAAGCGGCTGAAGGCGATTCTGCCGCGGGACAAACTCATTTGCCTTCAGCTCTCACCGCAAGGGGGACGGTAAGAAATTCTTCGCCGAGGCCGAGCGAAAGGGTTTGGAAGGCCCTATGGCGAAACGCGCCGACAGCGTGTATGCGTCCGGGAGCCGGACGCCGGCTTGGCTGAAGATCAAGACGGCAAAGCGACAGGAAGTAGTCATCGCCGGGGTCACGGCGCCGAGGCGCACCGGGCCGTTCTTCGGCGCCCTGGTCCTCGCCGTGCGGGAAGGCGACGCATGGCGCTACATCGGCGGCACTGGCTTCAGCCACAAAGTCCTGGAAGACCTCCATGCCAAGCTTGTGAAGCTGACGGCCTCGAAGTCACCTTTCCTGCCAAAGTGAAGGACGAGGCCAACACGACCTGGGTCAGGCCCTCGCTGGTTGCCGAGGTCAAATTCGCGGAGTGGACCAGTAAGGGCGAACTGCGCCAGCCCGTCTACCTCGGGCTCCGGTCCGACAAGCGGGCGAAGGATGTCGTGCGCGAGCTAGAAGGTCCGCGCAAATAGCGCGGCACTTCTGGCGTAGCTGGCGAAGGGAAACGATTAAGCGCATTCGCCTCCTCCGCTGTGAATTCCCTGCGCGGTGGTGCGATCAGTCGCCTCCAAGGTCGTGGATTTCCGGCCGCATGCCCTCACGCGTGACTTCGAGCGTCGCAAGCGTGATCGGGAGTTTGAAGCGTCGCGGTCCCGCGCTGCCGGGATTCAGATAGAGAACGCCACCGGCCGCGTCGACCTTGGGCAGGTGGGAATGCCCGGAGACGATGACGTCGATGCCGGCGCCGGGATCGGCCTGCAGCGTCTTCAGGTCGTGCAGAACGTAGATCGACTTTCCCGCCAGGCGCACCAGTTTCGTATCGGGGTATTCGTGGGCCCACTCGCCCCGGTCCACGTTTCCACGGATGGCGGTGACGGGCGCGATCCGGCGAAGCGCGTCGACGATCTCGGGTCGCCCGATGTCGCCGGCGTGAACGATGTGGTCGACGCTCGCCAGGCGTTGTTCTGCCTCGGGCCTCAACAGGCCATGCGTGTCCGAAATGATTCCAATCCTGAACGTCATTTCCTGGCGCTCTCACCCGTCATCGCCAAAAGACGATCGAGAAGCTCCATTTGCCCCGGGAGCATCTTCGTTCGTGCGAACTCGATATCGAACCATCCCGCGCGGTCGACTTCAGGAAAGTTCTGTCGCCGACCGCTTCGGGGCGGCCATTCGATATCGAACGTATTGCTCACCAGTGCCGCGGGGTCAAAATGGCCCTCGCCGGTGAATGCGATGACGCGTTTCCCTCCTCGCTGGCGAACCTCCCCTAAGGGCTGCAGCCGACCAATCAAGGCGCTGCTGCCGAGTTCCTCGGCAAATTCACGTCGCGCGGCCTGCTCTGGATCTTCTGCGGCATCGATTTCACCCTTCGGGATGGACCAGGCGCCGTCGTCCTTCTTGCGCCAGAACGGACCGCCGGGGTGAACGAGCAAAACCTCGAGCCCGCGAGCGCCTTTCCGGTAGGCCAGAATGCCGGCGCTCAACGTCGATCTTCTGGTAGTGGGTTTCAGCGCAGTCATATCGCGCCCATTTTGTAGAGCAATCCAGAGCTGAGCAAACGGCGGAGGAGATGCGACGACGTTGATTCCGCAGCAGAGATCGTTCGAACAGCACGGTAGCGCAGCGGGCCCTCGATATAGCTCAGCGCAACCGGCTTTTCCCCAATGTCCGGGGACGCCAGGCTGCCGCGGTGAGGAGTTCCAAACAAGCCGCCTATGCGCGGGCTTCAAGAATCATCTCAGGGCAGCCCGCTAGTTCCCGACGAGAACCCGGAGCAGGCCGGACTACGGATTCTCGCGACCGCCGACAGAACCAAAGGTCAAAGCTGGCGTTCTACTAATATGTCAGACGCATTTGACTACTTCCGGGCTTACGCCGTCCGAGCTCTTTGCAGGGCGCGATCGATGCCGCATGGCAGGATGAAGCATCTGCAGCTGGTGGCCGGCCGCATCTATAATCTGCTCAAGAAAGAAGCCGCTTATAGCCCGAACACGCAGCACCTCGAGGACTTTCGGGCAGCGCAGAAGCTTGAGCGATCTCTCGACAGTGGGGCGGATGTCGGTCCGACCGTTCAAGGTCGCTTTGACTCGCCGAGGTCGCAGAACGCTCGGCAGGAGGCTCGTTGAGTGCCGTCCCTCGACGCTCGCGCCGTAGCAAGTCTCCTGAGAGAATACGCGCAGCGAACCGCCTTGCGCGGCGGCAATCCTTATAGGGCGAAAGCCTATGGGCGCGCCGCCGACAGCTTGATGGCGCTCGCTGTGCCTCTGCACTTGCTCGTCGCCGAAGACCGGCTTACAGAGATACCCGGGGTCGGCGATGCCATAGCTGACATCATCACCAAGCTTAGCACGTCGGGTACTCATCCGAGTGTTGAAAAGCTCCGGAAGGAGATCCCCGAGGGCGTGCTCGAGTTGCTTGCCGTGCCAGGTCTCCGCCCCGAGAAAGTGCTGCGTCTCTACAAGGATCTCGGAATCGTCTCGCTCGCCGGGCTGGAAGCCGCGGCCAAGGACGACCGCATCAAGAAGGCCAAAGGACTAGGCGCTGCGCTGCAGACCAAGATCCTACAGAACTTGGCCATCGCAAAAAGCGGAGAAGGCCGCCTCCACCTCCATCGTGCCGCCGCTCTTCTCGCACACGCCAACGATTCGCTCCGCAAGGCCCGGCCCGAGTTCAAGCGCGTTACAGTCGCAGGCGACTTCCGCCGAGGCTGCGAACTCGTCGGTGAACTCACGATCGTCGCAGAAGCGCCCAAGGTAGCTAAAACGTCGAAGGCGTCCGTGGCCGATGGATTGCAGATCCGCTTGACCGACCGAAAGCACTTTGGCGCCGCCCTTCTCTTCGCCACCGGCTCTGCCGCTCACGTTGCCCAGCTCCAGGAGTTGGCTGCCAAGAAGGGAATGCGGCTGGAGGCCGACGGCTTGCACAAGGGCCGCTCCCTGATCGCCGGCGACGAAACCCAGATCTATCTCGCCCTCGGCCTGCCCCTCATCGATCCCGAACTCCGGGAGGGGCGCGGTGAGCTCGAGCTGGCTCTGAAGGGTAAGTTGCCGAAACTCGTCAACGACCAGGACCTGCGCGGGATCCTTCACTGCCACACGGATGCCTCCGACGGCACCGAGACTTTGGAGACAATGGCCAAAGCTACGCGCCAGCGCGGTTTCGAGTATTTCGGGGTCGCCGACCATTCAAAGTCCGCGCACTATGCCGGCGGTCTCTCGGTCGAGGAGATCGCGCAGCAGCACCGGGAAGCGGACCGCTTGAACAAGCGTTTCGGCAAGGATTTTCGGATCCTCAAAGGCATCGAGTCCGACATTTTGGCCGACGGAACGCTCGACTATGAGGACCACGTGCTGGAAGGCTTCGATTTTGTGGTCGCGAGCATCCATGGCCGGTTCAAATTGGACCGCAAAGCGCAGACTTTGCGCCTACTTCGGGCCATCTCGCATCCTCATACTACCATCATCGGACACATGACCGGGCGACAGCTCCAGCGGCGGCCAGGCTACGAAATCGACATCGAGAAAGTGCTGCGTGCCTGCGCCAAGCATGACGTAATTGTTGAGATCAACGCTCATCCGTGGCGGCTCGATCTGGATTGGCGCTGGCACCAGGCCGCCCTTGAGTTCGGCTGCATGCTCAGCATCAATCCGGACGCTCACTCGATCCCCGAGCTCGACCACATGCGCTGGGGCGTCGCGATGGCGCGCAAGGGCGGTGTCCCCGCTGACCGCGTCCTCAACGCGATGCCTCTTCCGGAAATCACGCGATACCTCCGCCAGAAGCGGCGCTCGCTCGCCCGGGCGGCCTGATGTCGCAGCCGGACGCGCTCTCATTGGAGGGCACTGTGATCGCGGTCGCCGCCGATCACGGTCACCGCTTCAGCAAGCCTACGCGGGATAGGATCGTGCTGTTGGAAGGCCATGGCGTCGAAGGCGACGCACACGCAGGTCCATTTGTACGACCTGGCCCGCCGCCGGCCCCGCGTACCCGATCTCCGACAGGTCCACCTAATCCCGTCCGAGCTCTTTAGACTCCTCTCGGCAGCGGGCTTCGAGGTCGCGGCGGGTGACCTAGGCGAGAATACCACCACAGCCGGCCTGGACCTCGAGCGGATGCCGCTCGGGACGATGATTGAGCTCGGGCCCATGGCGATGATCGAGCTGACGGGCCTCCGGACGCCGTGTGTCCTCATCGACCGCTTCCAGGCGGGCTTGAAACGGCAGGTGCTCTCGTCGGATGAAACGGGCCCTCCATTCAAATGTGGGGTGCTGGGCGTGGTACGGTCCGGCGGACCGGCCGGTCGCGGCCGGCGATGCCGCGCGGGCTCGGCTACCGTCGTCCCAGTTTCGCGCCTTGCCGGCTCTGTAATAGCAAGCGCACGCCACGCGGCGCTCTAAGTTTATACGCTTCTGATTGATAAGGTTTAGAATATGGCCCGTTGTACGGGCATCGCACAGGGCACGGTGGGCGTTTTGAGTTCGATCCAGTAGAATTCACAGAGTTTTCCAAGGCCATAGGACTTATGCCCCGGATAACGCCGACGCATTCCTGCAACGGTGCACAGCTTTGGAAACGAAAGCGGCGCTCAAGTCGTTCATATTCGTAGCTGATGAAACCTTAGTCGAAATCGACGTTGTGGGCGACGAAGATACCGTCGCCCATGAACTGCATGAAGCTGTCCGCGACTTCCGAGAATATTGGCGCATAGCGAACCATCTCGTTCGTGATGTTCGTGATCTGCGCTATTCTTGCCGGAATGGACCACTGCGGATTCAACAGGGAATGCCATTCGTCGACGACCTGATGGTTGCCGATCTTGACCGCGCCAATGCGGCGCGTTCTAGGGATGCGCGTTTAAAGCAAGTTAGAATGGAACATCGTCAAAGGCGCTTCGATTTTGGCTGTAGATATTTCTAATTTCGGCTTCCAGCCATCCTTCATTCTGCTCAAGTAGTATTTCGGGATCGCGCAAGATCAGCAATTTGGCTATTTCAGCTTGCACTAGCTCATTTGTGCCCAGCTTCAGTTCGTGGGGCTCGCCTCGCAAGAACTTGCGAAGGCCTTCTCGACGTCTGTTTTCGTCCTCTATGGCCATCGCCTCCAAAGCAGCTTCCCATTCGTGGTCGGTACCAAACCCCCAATATTGCGGCTGATGCTCGGAAAATATTTCCGTCTGAAAAACGTTAGCAACCGCCTCAAAGATTCTTGTTGGATCATTCGCCCCGTAGCTGTTAAACGTGGAGACGTTATTCTCAACGATATTTACCCACACAAAATAAAGACCATCCGTCAAACACCTGCACCCGGAAAAGCTTTCATCTGCCTTGACGTGTTCGTCAATGCCGAACTCCCGCAAACAGCCGTCAAATAGGCGACCTGCTAAGATTGTTTTGGCTGGCCTGTACGAAGTCGACATCGAAGTGTCCCATTGCGGTTGTTCGAATGATGTCATAGCCGTGAGTTCACTTCAGCACAGCCGCAGTGAAATGCGCCAACTTATGGCAGCGTCCTTATTGTTCCTGTTGAAAAGTCGGTGAGGCCGTATCGCATTCCCTCGCAATCGACCACGCAAAACGATCCCAGATCGATCTCAGGAACGGCGTGACCTACCATCAATTCGCTCAGCGCCCAGACGAGTGCATCGCATCGATCAGGTGAACCGTCTCCCATGAAGCCGTCACCAGTCAGCGCTGCCATTTGATCTTCGAGATCGGTAAATGTGCCCAGGTGCCGAACGCGACCCTGCTCGTACAATGCTGCAACTGGCTCAGCGCGGGCGACCTTACCGCGGCTTGCCGTCACTTCGCGGTAGGCTACGTTCGGATCCACCGTGCGAATAACGTGCTCAACCATCGCTCCGCCGAAGTTGCGCTCGGCCACGATTCTGTCTGCCTTGAATGCATGATAGGCAGTGACTGCTGTCCTGGCCCAGCCATCCGGTGAAAGTTTACAGGTGCGATCGGCAAGTACATATCCGAAACCGTCCACGCCCAGCCCAGCCACGACAATCCCCACGCTATCGCCGCCGTCATCTTGCCCGCGCGTACCGGACGGATCGATCGCAACCACGGTCCGCTTCATCTCGGGGACTCGCCAAGAGCCGTTGGCTCGCTCAAGCATATCGCGCGACCACAGACTGCCAGGGATGTCGAGCAAAAGTTCGGCGTTTAATTCCTGCCGGCCGAGCCGAGTACCCTCATAACGCACCCGAATTGTCTGCAGGAAGGCGGGCGCTAGGTTTGCTGCGTTGTCGAATGTCGACCCCCGAGTCACCACAACGTCATTGCCTTCGCGGGCAAGCAGCTCCCGCAATAGTTTGATCGGTTTTGGAGTGGTTGTTGCGAGCCAACGCGGTCGTTTGCCGATGCGCAAGCCGAACATAAGCATGTCCCAAACAGCGGATGGATCATGCATGGCAGCAATTTCATCCGCCCATGCCGCGTCGTGTTGGGGTCCTCTGAGCCTGTCGCTTTCCTCGCTGGAGAAAGTCGACGCTGTTGCGCCGTTTGGCCACGTCAGCCGCCTCTTAGACGGTTCATATACAGGTCGGAACCATGATGATGATACGGCCAGAATACCCGCCGGCCCTTCGATTTGAACATCTCGGGCGTCGCCCGCAGTAGGTGCGACCAGCGCGATCCGACCAGCCGCGCCCGTCTCGACCAGTTCACGCACCCACTCTGCTCCAGTGCGCGTTTTGCCGAAGCCCCGACCGGCCAAGACCAGCCAGCCGTTCCAATTATCTCCAGTCGGCGGGAGCTGAGAAGCGCGAGCCTTCATGCGCCAGTTGTCTTGCAAAGCCGAGGCGAGCTGCCCATAGATCGAATTAGTTTGCATCTGACCGCCCCAGAGGCTGTTTGCCGTCAATAAGCATCCCGCAATTTGACGGGGGGACTACTTTGGCTTCCAGCTCCTGAAGGCCCTCTACGACCCGTTGGAGGGCTTCTGGATAGCCGGCGAGCTTGTGCACAAGCATAGACTGCAGGTCCATGAAGATCGGGCTGTTCACAAAAACCGCAGTATTGTTCACGACACTGCTCGGCGACAGCTTGAGCATTTCACCTGTTAACTTGCCGATCAAATCCAATGTCTCGTTCAGCTTGCCAGCCAAAGCTGCCACGCCTCGGCGATCGTTGGCTGAAGCAGCGAGCTGGAACTGTTTCATCAAAGTCCCGCGCACGATCCGGAGGAAGTCCAGAAGCGAAATGCCTTCGTCGGCGGCGCGGGTCAGTAATTCTGTCATCGGGACTTCCGCTAGGTACGTCGCCCTGTCGGCTTCCGAGACATGGTCCCGCATGTGTCGCCAGATGCTGTCGCGGCTGAGATCGAATTGGGCCCCAATAGCGTCAAGACCAATCCCGCTCACGCGCATTAGCTCGACGCGCGCGCATTCGGGATGAGCACAAACATGGCACCGAGGTTTTCGACCAAGGCGTCGCAAAATACGATCCTCGCTATCCCGCGAAATATTGTCGCGACAAACTTTTGTGGCCCCGTTGTGGCCCCGGATAATATCGATTGTCAAATTGTGCAGCAGAAATCCCTGCGAGGTACTGCATACCGCTTCAAAGACCAACTGATTGAAGATCAGTTGCACAGGTCCCACACCAAAGACGACTCGATCACCGCGATAATTACGGCTGTGAGTCGCGCCTACGGGCTGGCGGGCGCGACTTCTCGATGTTTGTCGACCCGTTGACTACGCGGGGCATAAATCGTGAGGCGCAAGTTCGGTTACAAAATCGGTTTCGCATGCATCTGCGACGGCCCACAAGATGTCTTTCGCATCATTGTCAATGTATTCCGTAAGGCGACCAACAAACCCTTTTCGGGTAATGCGCAAACGCCTGAACCTTCCAGGCGTCCATCAAAGAGGTCTGAAGCGGAAATCTTATCGAGTGGTCTATAGCTTATCGACATAAAGACGTTCCTTTCTTTAGTTGGGCTGCATGAAGTTCAAACCGTCGGTGCTATCGCTCCTACGCTCGTAAGCTCGGCGCGCTTGAGGCGCCCCTACCCATTCCTCTGATCGTAGTCAGCCGGTCTGTCAGGCGATCAGACCCCCTCTCTAAAGAGGGGGTTTCTGACGCTGACATGCTGACTGTCAGGAATTCTCGAGTTCTGACGTTTTCTGACAAATTCTGACGATGTCGGCTTGTTCATCGATCTCGATGATTTTTTTGGACAAAAGCTGCTTTTTGGTATGAGAAATTGCGGTTCTGACAGCACCGTCCTTTCGGGGTTTGGCGGCGATTAACGCGGCCCTTGTCAGAAGGTCGAAATTTCTGACTGTTAGCGGTACTGGAGTTGCGTTCATCGCGTCGAAGACAGCCTTCTCATCACGTGCCAGCTTTACTGGCTTGGCGGGGGCTCGTGCTATCATCGGTGACGTGGCGGCGATCGCCACCTCGGTTACAATGCGGGTGCTTTCGACGCGTCCCCCGCCGACGGAAACCTTCGCATACGACAGCCTGCATGTCAGGGGGGCGCCTGGCGCCCCGTTGCGTTGTTTCTCGACCTCGATGCGCATCATGTCTCCCTTGGTCTTGCTAAGCTCAATTACGGCGTCGACCCGATCTTTCAGCACCTGCGAACCCCTCATGCCTTTGGCCGCGTTCTTTCCGGAGTGATGCACGACGACAAAGACGCATTTGAAGTGCTCTGCAATGGCCTGCATGGCGTCGGCGACAAGCGTCATTTGTGCCGCGTCGTCTTGGCTGCGGCCCCCGAACGCGGCGCCCAGCGTGTCCAGAAAAACGATCGCGATGGGTTCCCCGTTACGGATTTGAATTTCGCTCAGCACTTCAATTAAGCTGTTGGCCCAGTCCTCGACATGGATGGCAAACGGTGTCAGGAACTCGAAAGCCGTATCTTCAAGCTTCAACCCCATATGTTTCGCCGCAGCTACTGCGCGCGCTTCAACACCGAGCCGGTCTTCCGTGACCAGATAGACAACCGTGCCGGCCTCCATCCGTGGTCCAAACCACGGTAGGCCCGCAGCCTTGCTCAGTGCGAGGTGCACGGCAAAGAACGTCTTTCCGCTTCCGGTCGGGCCGTAAATCGCTGCGGTACCTTGCTTTGGCAGCAAGCCGGGGATGCACCATTTACCGAACGTTGACATATCCGACTGGAGAAATGCAGCTGCGTCCGAGAGATTTCGGGAATTAGAAAGCAGTACTTTGGCTGGCGCCGACAACGCGCGGCTCATCTTGATACCCGTTTCTCAAGCTCGCGCGTCCTGTGCCAGGCCCAGCCGCGTTTGAAGCCGCGGACCATTTCGGCGGTCCGAGCGCGCATTGGGGTGTCTGCCCAAGACACCACATTAGGGTAAGACATCTGGCGCAGCTCGCCGGCCAGGACCGGCGTCTTCACCAGCTCTAGCCACACGTCGAGCTCTTCAGCAATGACCGGCTTTGGCGGGATACCGCAGGCATAGCAAAACGGGCCAGGCGCGTTAACCGCGCCGCAGGCCATGCACCGCCTCAGGTCATATCGTTTCTTCGTTCTGATTTTTAATGCGCTCAGCGACCATTGCCGCGGCGCGTCCGGCAAGCCGTGCCGCAGCACGTTGCCGGCGTGGTCCAGAATCACGGCACGATCTTTCCCAGGCGCAGGCCGCAATGCGCGGCCGACTTGCTGCAGGTAGAGCGCAAGAGATTGGGTCGGCCTCAATAAAACGACCGCGCCGATCGCGGGAACGTCGACGCCCTCCGAGATCAAGCCGCTGTTTGTCAAGACGTTCAATTCCCCGGTTCCGAGCGCTGCAATCAACTTCTTTCGCGTGTCCATCGCCGTCTCGCCGTCGACGTGCGCGGCCTTGAAACCTGCTTCCCGGAATGCTTCGGCGATCTTTTCGCTATGCTGCCGACCGACACCGAAGGCCACCGCTGGGACACCAGCACATCGCGCTTTATAGTCGGCGACGGCCCGAGCGATCAGCGCGCCGTCCGACATCTTCGCGGACAGCTGATCGAGAGCGTAGTCGCCAGCGCGGGTACGAATTTGGTCGAGTTGGGGAAGGCACACCGGCGTATAGACCGTCGACGGTACCAAGAAGCCGCCCTTGGTCAGGGTCGCGACGTCGGGACCGCAAATCATCGGATCGAATAGGTTATCTAGACCCTTGCCATCAAGCCGGACCGGCGTCGCTGTGACGCCCAGAACCTTGGCTTGCGGATATGCCGCCACGATACTGCGCCATGTCGAAGCCGTCGCGTGGTGGGCTTCGTCGATGACTAGCAAATCGAAAGGTTTAACGTTTGCTGGATCAAGTCTCCGGGCCAGGGTCGCAACGCTGGCCACCTGCACTGGCCAGTTGGTCTGCGGATAAAGAGGTGCGATGATGCCATGCACGACACACATGGCAGTGAGCGCCGCCGAGATCTGGTCAACGATCTCCTGCCGGTGGCCGAGGATAAGCACTCGCTTGCCGCGCCGTACGGCCGAGGCAGTAACGAACGCGAAGATGATGGTTTTGCCGCCGCCGGTCGGCAACTGGTAGCAAATGCGACTTGCGCCGGCGCCGTAGGCACGCCGCATGCGAACAATGTCGAGGGCCTGATACGGACGCAAGATGACGCCGACCGGCCGCGCGACTGCGGTCGTCCGATTGTGTTGCTGTTGGGCTTTACCGCAGCTTGCGCGTCCGATATCTTCCCTGCTGCCAAGCTCGGAAGCATCTGAAGCGCGCTGCCCCGTCCCGGGCGGCGCGTTTTGCATTTTCGGTCAGCCTCATGCCGCCTTTTCATCGCGAGCAGCAATTCGCTCCGCGATGAATGCATCGATTTCGGCCTCGACCCAGCCATGTCGCCCTGGAGATAACTGCACTCGCTTTGGAAACTTGGCCACTTTCTCAAGCCGCCAAAGCTGCACTTTTGAATGGCTGATCCCCTTTAGAGGTCTCAGATCCGAATAAAGCAAGATACGTTGGGACATTGCCAGTTACTCTCCGTTAAAAACGGATTCTGCGACCGGCAATAAAAAAGCCGGGCAGAATCCAGGTTTACATCCTGAATTCTCCCAGCCTGGCGGGACGCTGTCCCACCGGGGTGCCTACCCCGGTTCTCCTGTGGCTGTCTTACTAACATGGCCGAATCACTTCGGCAGGCACTGTGGGAAGAAGATAAGCTATCGGATTTAGAAACGTCAAGGAGCGCTATGCAATTGGTTGTGCGTTAACGACCTTCCGTGGGTGCAGTATCCAAAGGGTCCGCGCGTTTGCTTCTTTGGTCGTGCCGCAAAATTCTTCATCCACGGCTATCACGCACAGGGGACCCCACGCCGTGGGCCCAAGGTGGAAATTGGCGCCCCTGCGCGGAATGTAACCTCAACCATAGCCAGTTGCGAACTCTGCGACGTCCAATCAGAAATGCAAGAGTTGTGGTTAGGCGGGTTAGCGGCGAATTCCGCAGCGGCAGTGGTGGTGTAGCGGCGACGCCGTTTAGACATTGCGCTCCAGCACGACATCGTGCTGCTGGGTCATCAGGAAGATGGCTTGGGCGCTTCGCCTATAACAAAGACGGCTAGGCTTGCTGCACGTTGCATTTTCAAGCGGTCGCGCGGAATTGTATTACGTTGTCCGGCGGCGACGACACGATCTCACGCAACCGCGCCGCCCATAGCTCGAGCGCTTCCCGCTTTTCGTCCAGATAGTCGTGAAGGTCGTAGGTTCCCTTGATGCCCGGTCGAGCGTGCGCAAGCACAGCTTCCCTCGCCTCCTCGTTGACCTTCAGGCGGGATAAATGGCTGCGGACGGTCCGTCGAATATCATGGTTCACCCAGCGCTCTAGCTTAGTATCAGCAGGATCAGTGCCGCGAAGTTTTGCCAGCGCTTTCAACGTCAGCAACATGCGACGATCAATTCGCTTTTTGATCTTTGAACCTATCCAGGCCGGGGTTTGTCCGGCTGTTGTTGAGAACAAAAATTTTCCCTTTTTGAATCTGGGCAACGTCTCCAAGAGGGCAAGAATTTCCGCTGTGCATGGTACGGCGTGGGGACGAGCCGGTTTATCGTCACTGTCTGTCCCCTTCATTCGCTCCGCTGAAATGACCCATACCCCCTCTCGCATGTTGAATTCGTCCCAAGAGGCATCGACTGCCTCATTAAGACGTAGGGCGGTAAGACAAAGCAGTTTGTAAACCGGGCCGATCGGATACGGCATTCGGCCGGCGGCGCGCCATAAAGCGAGCATCTCGTCGTCGGCAAGCACCCTTCTTGCCGGTCGGGGCATCAGGCCAAGCACTCTTTTGATCCGTGTGCTGGCACAGGGGGATATGGTGATTCCATATTTGTCCTGATCAATTGCCCAAGCGAATAGTCGCTTCACCAACGCCAGCAGGTTGCGGGCCGCTACCTTGCCGCCAAGGCCCCTACCCTTGGCAACTTTCTTCTTGTGGCCCTTCGCTTTGATCAAGGATGAAACATGCAGCTTGGTAATCTCCGTAATGGGTAGCGCTTCCCAATGGGGAAGCAGATCCTTGCGGATTTGCCGCTCAACGTCTTTGCCCTGGCGTTCGCTCGGTAGCTTCTCCCTGATAAAGTCCTCGGCGACGGCGCCGAAGGTCGTCTTCCGCTTCACTATCTGAGCTCTGCGCTCGCTTTCTTCCTGATCTGACGGATCGATCCCCCGCGCCACTAATTCACGCCATTTGCGGGCCTTCTCGCGGGCGCTTGTAAGGGTCATCACACCAGCCCGCCCCAGCTCGCGCCGGCTAGCCGTATTGCTCCCTGGATACCGCGTGCGAAGGATGAAGGTGGCCGTGCCGGAGTCGGTGACCCGAACGCCGAAGCCGGGCACCTGAGCGTCCATGACTTGATACCGAGTCCCCTTCTTGGCAGGCTTTAGGCCGCTGATCTTGGTCGGAGTGAGCGTTAAGCGGTGGTCGGTCTTTGGCATAAGCGGGGCCTCTTAGGGGCCACAAGAATGTGAAATGCTAAGTGGCCCTGAGAAATGCCAAGATACGCAATAATACAGATAGTTCAATAAAATACGGCGTTTCTGAATCGCGCCCAAATGATACGATAGGCTCCGAAACGAGATAACAACTGACTTTTAATCATGGGGTCGAGGGTTCGAGTCCCTCCGCGCTCACCAGAAAAACTGCCGCAGCGGTTTCTTGAATTTCCAAAAGTGTCGGTTTAGTTGAATGCAACCTTAGATATGAATTAATAGGCAATTAATAGGCAATTAATAGGCGCAAGCGCTTTCCACCTATTTCCCCTTCCTCGACGTACCCGGTGCATCGGTGGCGATGCGCCCTTGGCGGCCCCGGCCCCGCCGCACCGCATTCCCGTTGGTCCACGGTCCTGCCGCGCTCCCCAAAGTGGGTAAGCCTGTTTCAGGGAACCCAGCGCGCCCGCCACGAATTATGACAGTGGGGCGAACGAGGAATCCGCGCCATGCTTCTCAAGCTGTCAGGGTGTTACGTCTGCGACGCAACGCGGCTTGTCTGTGAAGCTCACCCTGACCGCCCATGGTCAGGGAAATACGCCTGCGGTTGCGGCGTTGCTGCCATGGCTTGCCCCACATGCACCAGGTTCGTTCCGCTGCCGCAACTCAACAAGGAAGAGCCGGAGTCCTTGTCGTCATTTGTCCTCAAATAAGCGATCAACGAGCGCCAACAGAACTCGATGAGAGGTCATGCCGTCCTTCGACAGGAATTCGTTGATTGTCATTCGCCAATTGCTCTTGAGCGGCAATTCGCCGTCATATTTCACATGGAGCGACCCCTCCTCATCTTGCTCCAAGAACCACGCTTCATCTCGATTACTAGATTTGTGAATGTAGAATAGCCTTGACCTTGCCATCCCGGTTCCCGGCGCAATATGACGGCCCCAGCGTACTGGAGGTGCGCTGGGGCCGCATTCCAACCGAACGGCAATGGCGGATTGCCAACGGCCTCCGCAAGTTACCGCGGCTCGCGTGATCCTTCCGAACTAGTTCGGAGTAGCTCAGTTGGCTGCCTTTTTCGGTGCTGTCCGTCTTTGATCGGATAGATCGCAACATGGGGACCTAGTTGAAACGCGGGCCTTTTTGAACCTTTTGCCTTTCCAGGCATCCTAATGTTCATGGACCGAGATCGGGAAAAGCACGCAATCGAGGAGAAGCTCGCCAAATGCCGCGATCTGGCATCGGAGTTCCGCGAGGGTCCCACAGCCGAGATGATCCGCATTCTGGAAACTGAGCTTCGCGAGCAAATCCGGAAGCTGGATAAGGAGTAAGGCCGCCTCAGTTGGTGGCCTTTGAGCCGTGGATAAGCGGCCCCAGTGTACTGGAGGTGCACTGGGGCCGCCAACCCAATTAGGGTTTTCTCCCGGTAGAGGCTTTAGGGGGCATAAATCCGGAAGCGCTGAATCGACTCTTGGGGAGTTGCGAAGTTCCAAAAGTCATTGCCACTTGTTCCCGAAATGCTCCGCTAACTTTAGTTATACGCAGTATGAGCCATTCCCGGTTTGTGCCGTGGCCTGTTTTGGTTTTGCGAGTGGCCTATTTCGGCCAGTACCGGGGGGTGCAGTTGAGGTAGCCTGGTTTGAAATCGTACGGCCTGATTTGGAGTGAGCAATATTGCTCACATTTGAGGAACAGGTCATGACACGGAGTGTTGGCCCAGCATCACCGCCTCCTTTTCGGCAGTTATCGGTGACAGAGAGTTCGTATAATGCTCCCGCCCAACCCACGCGGTGAGATATGTGTGACAAATGCAAAGAGATCGACAAGACGATTGAGCGGTACCGCCGGATACAGGAAAGGGTCACGGACCGAACATTTATCGAGCGGGCCAAGGAATTGATTGCCGAATTTGAAGCGGACAAGGCCGCACTTAGATGCGGTCAACCGAACTAGAAGTTAAGGCCGCCCCAGTTGGCGGCCTCTTTCTTATGGTGGTGGCACCATCAGAAACCCCAACGCGATCCAGCGGGACGCGCTAGAGCCGCCAACCCAGTTGGGGTTTTCTCCCGGTGGCTTTTAGGGGGACATCAATCCGGGAGCGCTGAATCGATTCATGGAGCGTTGCGAGGTTCCAAAAGAAAACGGCCCCAGCGCCTCAGTTAGGGGAAGCGCGCTGAGGCCGGGTAAGTCTCCGTCATTGCCACTTGTTCCCGGTACTAATACCAAGTTTCCCCGAAACCGCTTTCAGGTAATGAACGCGGCTGTTAGATTTTCATTTGGGCGCTCAAAATCCGCCGCCGCAGAGAGCGCCAATTTGGTTGAGATGATTTTATCTCTGCCCTGAAAAGCCTCCGCCCGCGCTAGCCCCCCGGACGGGGGTTTTTCATTGAGCGGCCTGTTTTGATTACCGAGTGGCCTAATTCAGCCAGTACCCCGCTTTGAGTGACCCGGATCACGGAACCGAGCCGTCGGATTGAACTAAATTGCCCTCACCCGCGCGGGGCAATGGTGCTCCGGGCACTTGAGGGACACGCTGTGGAACGCACAATCGAATTGAACGATCTGACCGACGAAGAGCTTTCCCTCGTACGGGGCGGCGGCATCGGCAGCTTCCTCACGCAGTTGGGCCAGGACATCAAGGATATGCTGTCCACCGGCCACAGCGGCGGCGGCGGCGACGGCCGTCGCAATTCCGGCATGGCCGCTGGTGTTAGTTAATCGCCACGGCGAGCAGACTAAGGCCGCCTCAGTTGGCGGCCTCTTTCATTGTGGCGACCGCGCCTACGGACCTCAATCCGTAGCGGCTTCCCAAAGGCGCACCGCCGCGCTTCAATGGGCCCTGCTCGAACTCACTCGCCGCCGCCATCCCGAACGCTCCGACACTTGGCACGTCTACTACGGTGACATTCAAGTCGGCACGATTGCAGTTCAATCGGGCTTGCCGACGCACGCCAGGCAATGGCGCTGGGATTGCGGCTTCTATCCGCTGTCACACCGGGGACGGTCTCGCTCGGGCTACGCTGCAACCTCGAACAGGCGCGGGCTGGCTTCGAAGCCGCGTGGAAAGATTATCTGCCACGATGCACGTAAGCCCACTTCGACGAATACCGGCGCGAGCGCGCCTGGACGGCATGGAAATACGCCATGCATGTCGCCGGCCTGCCGTTGCCGACGCAATCAACCAGTGGATGGGCGCGCTGTTTCTGTGGTGCCACGATCGATATAGCGGTAACCGACCGTCACGTTCACGATGCACACATGGATTCGCAGCACGCATGAAGTTCAGCACTGATCGACCCTATGCCGATCCGGAAGCCGCCGCGCGCAAGCTGCTGGAGATCGCCAAAGCGACCGAGCCGGTAGACGGAAAGATTTACATCGAGAAGATAAACGCGCCGATGTTGTACCAGGAGCGCGCCACCCCGGCCGAATACAAAGCCGGGCTTGATCTGGCGATATCACGCGGATGGCTGCTGCTGCACGAGAGCGGCACCTTCGTGAAGTTCACGCCAGCCGGTGCGGAGCTGTTTGCATAGGCAAACCTGCGCGCAAATCGTGTTGATCTAGATGCCTCAGCTCGGGCGGGTCGAAATCACCGGAATGAACCAGCGCCACGATCGGGACTGGGTGCAAATCGCGGGCTACGCCACGCTGATTCTGGCGATGGTGGCGCTTGTTGTTGTTGGGGTTTCCCTGACTTCACCGTAGCCTTGAGCAGCTCAAATTTTCGCTGTCGCTTAAAGAAACGGCCCCAGCCCTCGGGAGAGGCAACTGGGGCCGGGTCGGCTAGGGATTCGATAGCCTCATACGTCGGGCTGAGTGACGCATTGCAGACCTAAGTCTCGGCGGTCGCCATCGTTCCCTAATGTACCTGGCGCAGTACTGGTCCCTGTTTCGACCCTCAATGGCCCCATTTGAAATAGTTCCTCCCCATCAAACTTTCCCGGTGTGAGCAATATTGACCACTATGTCGGCTGCGGGACATGCCAGATTATCCCGATCACCGCACCGCCTTCGGCTTCCATCGGTGACTGAGAGTGTTGCGCTCCCGCCAGACCAAAAGGGATGCACATCACATGCCGCCCCAACCCCATACCCGTCCTGAACCGTCGCTGATTCCAATTGAGCGGCCGCGCTGCCCCCAGTGTTCTAAACGAATGATGCTTACGAGCATCAGCCCGGCCTCAGAGGGCTATGACAGGCGGACCTTTGGATGCCCCAGTTGCAATCACACAATGATGCGCACGGTCCCGTGCAATTCGATGTCGGACAAGTCGGGCTGGCAACACAGCAACCTCAAAGCCCCGGAGTAAAGGCAATGCAGCGCCGCCGTTTTAGCCACAGCGCGACACTTGAAGAACGTTTGGTCGAATTTGCTCGGAGAGTCCGTTCGGACGTGGAGACGCTTGCGCCATGCAGTGAGCGCGACGAATTAGTCGAGAAGCTTCGCCAGATTGAAACGGCGCTGGATATGAACCAGTTCCTGATATCCTCTGGCTCAAATCGCGAGTAAGGCCGCCTCAGTTGGCGGCCTCTTTCACTTGCGCCGATGTGATCCATATCGCCTGTTGGCACAACGTGGACGTCGACCAATTGCCAAATGGAGTCCGCAATTCACGACAAAGCGGACATCTCGTCTGCATCTACAGGTTTGCGCCTTGAGCGATCGAGATCATCTGGCTAGCGCGGCTGAAATGATTTTTCCGCCGAAAACAGCGCCCTACGGCGAAGAGCGTTGAGGCCGATACATATGCCCGGTGTCCTCCAGACAAACCCGAAACGCCTGTGATTGCCGAATATTCCCGAAACTCCCTTCCACATTTTGTTCATGCGCAGTTTGTGCCATTCCCTTTTTGTGCTGGGGTGGGAAGCAGCCGGGATTGCCACTTATTCCTTACTTTTGCAGTGGCCTATTTCGGCCTGTGCGTGGCTGGAAACCACAAAACTAAACCCCCGTAGTTCTCCGGTTATGTTCACTTTTGCACATAATTCCGGAACGAATGAGTTCAGCTTCTCTTACCCCTTGGAGGGGCAGCCAAGGGGATTAGTGAAGTGGATGACGTTGTTACGATTCTGGTCGTCGAGGACGACCCGGTTATTCAAGCGTTGGTCGTAGAGGCTCTTTCAGACGGTGGTTTCGAATCAATCATTACCGCGTCAGGCGATGAAGCGGGGACGCTTCTCCAATCAGAGGATTCCAAATTTCGGGCGGTCGTGATTGACATCGAGCTACGTGGGAACATGGACGGCTGGGACGTGGGCCGCACCGCAAGAGAGGTAGATTCGGCAATGCCCGTTGTCTACATTACCGGCAATCACGGGGATGAATGGGCATCCAAGGGCGTTCCAAATAGCCTTCTGCTCGCCAAGCCGTTTGCGCTGGCGCAGCTTGTGACTGCCATTGCCAATCTGCTCAATACGGTAACCCCGCCAGCCGCGCCGGCAGAGGCCATTACTCACGAAATACAAGATGGCCGCATGGTTCCGAAATCCGCAGAGCATCCGAAGTAAGGCCGCTTCAGTTGGGTGATATCCCGCCGGACGGTTAGCGGCGCTTTGTTCAATCGATATGTCCGGAACCGAACTTAGGCCACATCGTTACCCCGCATCGAGGCAGGCCGTCGATGCTGCAGTTAAACCCCGCCATTCGGATTCGGTGCATGTGCGGAGCGACCATGGAACACGCCCGCCTTATACCCGGTCTTAGCGGGTTTGAAGATCGTGTCTTCAAATGTAACAAGTGCGGCGCGATCGAGATACGGACAGCAGACACCGATAAGTAAGGCGCGCTGGCTGCCTATTTGGCCGGGTTTTGGTAGGACGGCTTGGAATATACCGGCACAGTGCCAATCTCACGCCCCGCATCATTAATTATTGCGATTCGTCGTTGAGGATCGTCCTCGGGATTATCGAGTGATACGCCTATGGCGAGTACCGACGCCCTTATGAGTGCAGCGGTATCGTTCTCGCAAACAAAGCCCGATGCATCAAAAAATCGGTGGCCGTCCTCAATATTGAAAAAATAACGGGGCACTGGCAAGCCTCCAACTTGGTAAGTTAGTCGTCGTCCTTTTTCTCAGGCTGGTTTGGTAGCTCACCACGATTTTCGGCAGTCTCTTCCGGATCGCCGGGTTTTTTCCCGGCCATGTTTCCAGGGTTGTAGTGAAACTTGCCTTCCGGGTTTTCGCCGGGCTGCTTTACATTCGGGTTTCGTGTGTTGTCGTCGGCCATCAGGCGTACCTTTGGAAGGAGGAACAACGTTCAACAGAACCGCGATGCCAATGTTCCTGATACTGGCCGGGGATCGCAGAATTGATTGCCGAATTAGAGGCTTCAAAGGCCGCCCTTCACCCCAAGCAGGCGCTAACCAAAATAAGATTGAACAATTCTGCCTGCTCGCCGTCGTCTTTGCAGGAGGTGGAGCGATGCAAAGTCGGAAGCAACAGCTTGAACAGTCGCGGAGGCTACTGGAGGAAGTTGGCGACGCCACAACCAAAGCCAAGCTGCAAGAGCTGTCGGAAGAATTGGAGAAAGAGCGGATGCGAAACGAGAAGCTGAGCTAGCGCTTCCGGTCGCCTTCGGTTTTGGTGACCGCCGTTAGCCTGCTGCGAATGTAGTCGGTCAGGTCGCCAACCTCCTCCTGAATATTGGCCTCTGCAATCACTTAGGGGTAAGTTCACGCAGCGGCTCGAGACGGATGGCTCGCTTTTACTTTCACAAGCACCAAGATGGAAGACTATCGGAAGAGCACAAAGGGCGTGTGTTTCCCGACGAACAAGCTGCGTCGTCATGCCTTGCGTGAGGTTGCTGCCGTTATAGGCCGGATCGCTCAAACCGAAGACCGCAATGGAAGGTATGTCGGCGTCGAGGTGAACGACGGCGAGAATACGCGATGTAATGTAAGGGCGTATATTGTCGTCGAACATCCTCGTTGAGCCCGGAATTGGTGCGCGTCCCTTGTGCCACTCCACGCGCCTCCCGTTCTAGTCTACGAAGCCGCGCCGTCGTTACCGGTGCAGTGGCGATGAGTTCGAGCAATCCCCCCGCCGGGACTGGCTGAACGCTCTCAGCGGGCCGCGCGGCGGTTGAGCGTTTGTTGCCGGGCGGATCAAGCGGCTCTCAGCGAGCTCCGATGTCGGCCTTGCCGCATATAACGGACTCTGGGCGGACATCGCGTTACTTCCGAATGGTGCCAGAAGCACACTCATGCATTGCAACAGAACTGGTTCTATTCGATCACCTTGTCGGCGCGGAGGAGAAATGACTCTGGAATATCGATGCCTAACGCCTTGGCCGTCTTTAAATTGACGAACAGCTCAAATCGGGTTGGTTGCTGCACCGGAAGATCGCCAGGATTAGCGCCTTTGAGTACCGCATCGAGGTGACGCGACGCCTGGCGGATCATCTCCGTGACATTAGGTCCGTACGAGATCAAGCCGCCTGCCTGAACCCATGCACCCCATCCAGCCACCAGCGGCATGCGTTGCCGATTGGCAAACTCTACGATGCGCTGCGCGTTGCCCACCGTGTGCCGTGACGATACGACGTAGAGGCTGTCGATGCCAGACTCCTTCGCCGTTTCAAGCGTTCGGTCGAGTTCAGCAGGATCGTGTATTCCGACCGGCAGCAACTCGAGCTTCAAAACTTTTGCTGCGCGCTCGGCGATCGGCAGTTCGTTGTCGGCGTGGCTGGCATCGCGAACGAGCGCAACCCGTGCTATGCGGGGAGCCGCTTCCTTGAATGTTTCGAGCCGCTTGGCCGCGAGTTGGTCCGACAAAAACGTGACACCGGTCGAATTGCCGCCGGGCTTCGCCAGGCTCTTGGCAATGCCGAGTTGAACGGGATCGGCGCTCATGGCGTAGACAACCGGAATCACCTGAGTAGCCTTCGCGACATGTGACATTACATCGCCCCCGAGGGCAAAGATCACATCGGGTTTGCTCTGAACCAGCTCCGTGGCCAGTTCGGGAAGCCGCTCTGGCCGACCTTGAGCATACCGGTATTCGATAGTGACGTTCTGGCCATCGACATAGCCAAGTTGGCGAATTCCTTCTAGAAGCGCTTGCGTGTTCGGATCGCGTTCCGGAGTGCTGTAGATCAGGACGCCGATGCGCGTGCGGCGCGCCGCCGACTGTTGCGCACGCGCCCGGAGCGGCCCGGCCGACAATGCAAAGGTGGCCGCTCCTGCGATGAATTCTCTCCGCAGCATATAAGCCTCCGTCCAATGACCGGAATCAGCATACATGCTCTGCTCATGCAGACCCATGCAAAAGTCTGGTCGATGTCCGCCTTGGGTCATGCGCGTCGATTTGACCGGACCACGGCGACTTCCGGTCTACCCGGAGTGAACGGACATTCTCAGGATAGGCGGGCATGTCTCAAAGGTGCCATGAACGGACATGGCAGAATTATTCGATCACCTCGTCGGCGCGGGCGAGCAGCGCCGGGGGCAGGGTCAGGGCGAACGCTTTTGCCGTCTTCAGGTTGATTAGGAGTTCAAATTTGGTCGCCTGGTAAATCGGAATGTCACCCGGTTTGGCACC
>NZ_JAFCLS010000079.1 GCF_018131075.1 Bradyrhizobium sp. JYMT SZCCT0428
GGTGCCGAGCTGGACGATCAGGTTGTTCGAGAGATCTTCGGATTCGGCCTCACCCCGCTTTTCGCGCCACAGCCGGAGTAGGGCGGCCTCGTCGTCGCCCATAATGATCCGGGCATCGGAGCCGCCGATGAACGCGCGACGGTCCACAGATTTCTCGATTTGACCCGCTCTTCCCAGCATTACGTCCTCCTTTAATTCGCGTAACGTCCCGACCAAGAAATTGGTACTGGCAAACCTGATCCAAAAAGGATCATAGCGAATGATCCAAAAGGGATCAAGGAGATTCTTTGACGGCTGTAGAACAACTTCGAGCGGCTCGCGCACTTTTGGGGTGGTCTCAGGCAGAGCTCGCTTCACGAGCGAGCTTGTCCCTACCGACGGTAAAGCGCGTCGAGGGCGGCTTTGGACCAAACGTCTCCGAGGAGGCTCGGTTGAGATTACAGCAGGCGCTCGAATCCGCCGGAATCGAGTTTCTAGAAGAGAACGGCGCCGGGGCGGGGGTTCGTTTTCGCAAATCCAGGCATTCTAAGCGCAAGTAGTGCCTGTGCTTGCGGTCGTTGCGGTATTTCGTAGAACCCGCATTGCAATGTGGATAACTGGCGTTACGCACCGATAGTCGATGGAAGGGGGCTCCAACTAGCCGTTAACAGCTGTCACCTGCAGCATCGTCAAGACGCTACAGTGAGTGTTCTCACTTAGTGTCGCCGGAGCCATTCGCAGCAAACGGCGTTGCTCTTTGAAAGACCACTGGCCCATTATTTCGATTTTTGCCTTCAGCCCCAGATCCGATCTCTACAAGCCGGGAGTTTTCCAACCAGAGCGGGCGAGCAAGCGATAAGGAGCCTGACGCGCAACGTTTAAAAGTGAACAGACGGCCAGGAGCGGCGGGCTTAATTTGAGCCATTGCTCTTTAGCTGTGTAATACTTGCGTTCCGCCCGGCATCTCGCCGGGCTTTTCGTTGGACAAAGCCATGAGGAAGTTCATTGCCTGCGCGGTCGACCTAAGCGGGGTGGCGCTGCTCGCCGATACCGACTCGCAAACCGCCGAGCGGGAGGTCCGGCAGTATCTTGAAAACAATCCGGCCATCGAGATCTGGTCTCACGACCACCGATGCATTGCGCGGCTAGTTAGAGCGGCCCGAGATCTGCAGCGCTACGGCCGGATAATGCTGGAAGCGGGTCCACAGTTGCTTAGAATCCTCAATCGTGCCGAGAACAACGCATGACAAACGATTCATTTGACTGTGCAGCTCGCGGCGTTGCTTACTTGAGTTGTCCTAGGATCGCCCATGCTCGAGGCTGTTGCATTATTTTTGGTAATTCTCAGCGTCGGCATTCTTGTCGCTCACGCGCTGGATGCCTATCGATCGTGGAAATAGCCCTCAGGGTCGCGGGAGGGGGCGCGGCTTTGGCAGCGGGATACGACCGGTGATCAGTGGAAGCTCGTCGGCCGACGCTTTCGCATTCGGATTGCGCTTTAGGATGGCCGCCGCCGCTCGTTGGTAGGCGAACATCTCATCTTCAGACGCTATATCCTGACTACCTGTCCCTTCAGACACAGTCAGCATTCGGCGATTTTCTTCGATGAGCGGTGGCGAGATCGGGAAAACGCCGTAGGTGATCCAGGCTGCAAGGGCAGCTGCGCCTAGAACGGTCGGAACAGCAAATCGCCAGCTGATCATTTTTAGCCTTGGGCCTTAGCTCAACAAGCCGAGGGCATCGTATCGCAACCTGGGCGCGCGCGAAAGCGCCCATGAATGAGCTGCTGAGCGTGGTGGCACTAGGGCGCTACGATCTAGCTGCAACGGAGGCGGCGAAGCGGGAAGCCGAACTATTCTAGGAACACCCTCCGGCCATCGAGATCTGGTCTCTGACCACCCGGCGGGTCGCGCGGCTCTTCAGGAAGTAGCGCAAGCGATAAGGCGCGCGCGATAGCGGCGTCGGATAGTCCGTCAATGCCCGATGCGTTACCGCTAGATTGGGGCGATAAAATCCCTGTGCAAGGCCGTTGGTCTGTTGGCTCCGCTGAGCAACACGGTAACGCCCGTGTTGCTATGGCTACCTCGACAACGATCCCTGTCTGCCCGGCCGGCTCCGGGCATCGAGCGGCTCCGAGTTCACTCATCTTAAAGCGAGTGCGGCGACTACCAAGGCGCCGTCGCGCAATTGCCAGCCCGAAGCCTGGTCCCCTTGACCGTTCTGACGAGCTTGCAACCTTCTGCCGCTATTGGCTTCGCCTGAATCAGGCGCTTGTGGCCCGAACGTGCCCGCCGCCTAGTCGGTCCAAATGCGTTCTCCGCACTGCTTGCATTCAAACATATGAATGACAGCTCCGCTTGCAGATTCCATGATCGTTTTTAGGAGAGTGAGCCGTCCTGCGCAGAAGCGGCAGTCATGGTTTGATCGGTCCTTAGCAGTGAAAACCCTGTCAGCTCGAAAAATTTCCATGATGCCGCCCCCCAACAACTAAAGCAGGGTGGCTTTGGGAAAAAGGCGGCAATTAGTCGTCAGGGAGGCGAATGCCTGACCAATTTTGGCTGCCTCGGGGGCGATTGCTTCTCCGGCCGGACCGATCCGGACCCCTGGAGATCTGAATAGAATTATCGCTGCCGAAAGCGACCGACGTGATCACTGATTGACCACCGGATCCTCAGCGTATCAAAAACGGCGATCATTCTTGTACTGATAGGAACTTCTCAGAAATTCAACCATTGCAGTTTCGTTCATTGATGCGAGCCCGAGGAGCGTTTGCATGGCAACCCAAGTCGTGATGGACCACTGTGGCGATATTCGCCACGACTTTGATGCGAACAACCCGCAGGCGCTGCAGGAAGCGGAAGAGCGCTTTAAGCAGCTAACGGGCGGCTTTACAGTGGCAACGAGAAATTTCTCGGGAGAACCGGTGGTAACCGGCAGGTTCGACCCTGCGGCCGAGAAAACTCTATTCTTCCCGCGGCTAGTCGGCGGCTAGTCCCATGTTCGGGATGATTTTTCAGTTTCTAAAGGCGTGCGTTGGCCGGTGGCGATTGTTGAGAAATTACTATCGCGAACTGTTCCGCTCCGAGCGGAGAGGCGGGGCATTAAGTTACTGCGCGAGTGGCTGTCGGCTGAACAACTTGCTCAGTTCGAAAAGCATGAATGTTTGAAGTCACGGGCTGTCAAAGCCGCAAGCGATATCGCATAAGTTACCGGACAGCGGCCAATATTTACGAACTTGACCAATACGGTCACCCGAAATTTGGGTGGTGTTTCGTGCCCAACGAACCGCTGGTTCCTGGCGACGTAATGCTCGCACAGAAGATCGCTCTGGAGACCGATGAGTTACGTGCTTTGGCAGTAGCTAAATCGTTCCGACCGATTTGGACTGACTAAAGAGGAGTTTCTCGCGGGGTCATTGAGCAATGGACTTCCCCGAGCTTCAGCAAGTGCGGATGAGATCAAAGTGTGAAACCCCGCAGCGGCGACCGCGATTACAATAGCGCCGAAAATGAGTACGCATTTTGCTCTCCCTTATGGGTGTTAGAAGCCAAAAGGTAAGACGGCTTTGCTTTAGGAAGGCTTCGCGATCTCGGGCAAAGAGTTTCGTTCACGACTGAGGTTGAGGAGGGGCTGGCGGACCGAGCTTCGGTCCCGCGCCGATCATTGCCAACGAAGTCCGCCGGTATGTGCCGATCGGGCACAAACAGGCGCCCCAGACGCTGGGGCCGTTGTGATCGGCCGGGCCGGTACGGTCCATCGTCCAACTTGGACACCAGGCCCTCGAGTCCATCAGGCAGGCGTGCCAGAAGAGTTCGGGCCCGATCTCGCCGCGTTCGAAGTCGGAGATGAAGAGGCCGTCGGCACGCAGCGTTAACAAGCGAATTCAGAAGAAGACTTTGGCATAAGAGGAGTTCGATGCGTGATCTCGACGTTCTCCTGAACTCACTCATGAGCACGATCGCAAAATCCTTGTTTGCGATTTTGATCGCCGAAGTCACGTAACGGTTGGTGACGCTGCTCGGCAGCGTACTGGCTCGCAGCGTGGGCCAGGCGGACGCACGAATGCGAACAGCGCGCTGCGCGTGTCGACCGATCTTGTCCTTTTCGAGCACGGCCGGCGATTGCACCGGACATGTGGTTGAACTTTGCAAATCAGTTGATGAAAAGAATGCCCCTGAGAACAAGCAAGGGGGTTAGGCGGCCGACTGCATAGCGCACAAAAATGAAGACCGGCTCCGCTATGGTGTTGAACGGCCAATTTGTGCGTCCCGCGAAATAATACGCCGCCCTGTCGTAACTCGCGTGCGTAACTTGCAGAAACGAACCCAATTTTCGCTGAGAATTTAGTTGCCTAATCTTTTCGAAGACTCCGAGCGCGGCATCCGCGCAGCGTTGAGTCTTGTTCAACTAGTTCGATCGGCTACGATAACTCCCCACACCGCTGCTCAGCTTATCCAGCATCGGGACGCGGAATTACAAATGCCGGCGCCTCCATTGCGCTGTGGATAACTGGCGTTACGCGCTGACAGTCGGTCGAAGTGCGGCGGCTCTAACTAGCCGTTAACGACTGTCATTGGATCATGGTCACGACGCTACAGTCAGTCTTCTCACTTAGCGTTGTTCCCAGAGGCGTATCCGGGAAATGTGTCGAGACTTAATGTCCGACAGCACATCCAGTTTCGCAGCGCAGAAAGGGAATGTCCCATGAACGAAGAATTCGAAAAACTATTTGTATTGAGATCTCCGCCAGTGCTCCTGACGGAAAGCCAGAAAGACTACGACGATTTTGTTGCTCATTTGATGGAAGAACTAGATCCCAAGGACATATTTGACGAACTCAACATCCGCGATGCTGCTGAAGGCGCTTGGCACATCAGGCGAGTCCGATGCAGCCGACCCAGCATCATCAACATGTCGTTTCGCAAAGCGATTGTGCAGTTGCTTGTTTGGGAGCTGAGAACGCATCAAGAGATCGAAGCCCAGATATTGGCTGATCGGTGGTTTACTTCCGAAAAAGTCAAAGCTGAACTTGCTGCGCTATTGAAGAAATACAGCCTTAATGAACTGGCGATCGAGGCGCTGGCGATCAAGCTCAATGGCGCCGATCTGGAGCGTCTGGGAAGGGAAATGGCGATGTGGGAGGATCGCCGCGATAAGGCAATTAACAAGATTTTCAAACGCCGCGCCGACGACTTAGCCTACCGGGTGCGCGCCGCCACCCAGCGTGCGATAGATGGCGATGGGGGATCCCTCGATCAAAGGGGCACCGCATAATGGCCACGCCCGCGCAAATTGCTGCCAATCGGCGGAACGGAAGAAAAAGCAAAGGACCAATCACAACCCTCGGCAAACAGCGATCGCGAGACAATGCGCGCAAGCACGGACTGGCCGCAACCCGGCCGCTGGAAACAACTCCGGAAATGGAGGTGCTTTCGCAGATGTTCGCGCAAGGTTCATCTGATCCACTCATCATCGAGCATGCGCGCGAGGCCGCGGATGCGGAGTTGGAATTGGCAACGCTAAAAATGACGAGGGTCGCTTGGATCGAGCGTGTGTATGTGTTCGGCTACATCGAACGTCCTAGCCGAAATCCTGACGACGTCAGAAAAATGTTTTTTTCACCAAATTGGCAGGAGCTGTTGGATCCTTCAAGTACCATGCCGCCACCTGGTCCCGGACGCCTTGCAGAAGCCATCCGGCGGGCTTTGCCCGAGACAGCGAAACTTGCCAGGTACGGAGCTCGCGCTATTGCGCGCCGTGATCGGGCAATACGCGCAATTGTTTGTCGAACTATCAAAAAATCATGAGCAAGAATTTTTGGCAGAACGAACCCAATTCTTCCCAGTCAATTCGCCGCCGACCGCCGCGCGGCAACAGGTCCCGACAACTGGATCGTAGCCCGCATGGAAAAAGAAGCCGCCAAATGAGGCGGCCTATGTTTTCGCCAATGCTTATTTCCTGGTAACGGATGTGGTCCACATCTGCATGTTGGTACCGTCCGCGCGAATTGCGACCACCCTAACTACTTCGAACGCTCCACCGGCTACTGTTTCGAGCTGCTCATCAGACAGCTCAGCCGTTCTGGTCACTTCGATCGAGGTTGTTGCGCATTTCATGTTCATTCTCCGGTTGCTCTCCGCAGGCACCATCGCCTCGGTGACGAGACAATTGCCCATCGGCGAGTGGAGCGCTGTTCCCCAGGGAACAGGCAAAAGGCGGGCCTAATCTGGCTCAGCTCGCCCCGCTGGCGGATTTCAGAAACGCCTGCACGGAAGCCGGTACCTCGTCGTACTCAGCCAATCTCCTTCGGAGCTCGTCGGCGATATCCCTCGTCACATCGCGAGACCAGCCCTCTGCGGTATTGAAGGCGACTATGCGCGCCGGAAGGCTGTACTGCTCCGTCATCAGGTCCCGGATCAGCGTCTCGCGGTCGGCGTCCTCTTCGTTGGTCTCCCGCCAAGCGTGGCCCAGTCGCCCGCCAAAGTCGTCCAATACCAGATACGTGTCCTGGTTGGCTTCCCGCGGTACTATTGAGGGGGACTGATCAGGTCTACGCATGACGCAAACTCACCGCGCAACTTCATTCAACCTAGTGACAATCAAATTGTACGGCAAGCGGGTTAGGCAAAAATCTCTCTCCGGGAGCGCCGGTCACAAGGCTGCCAGTCGGTCAGATGGCAGAAAAGTCGATTTGGGAAAACTTGGTAGTGTTCCGGGAATAAGCGGCAAGGTGCCCGCATCGCCGATCCCCTATGTTTGCAGCGGTAATTCCTGTTCGCTTCAGCTTTCTTGCGACGGGTTAGCGTGGCTTTGCGCAGCCTCGATCGGCCACCTCGGCTGGCGACGGCTGATGTGTGTCGTCCTCGTTCGTTACAGCGATATGTGGCCGTATTTGCCGGACATTTAGCCATAACAATGCGACGCCGGCCCCAAGACAAACTGCGGTTAGAAAGTCCACCAGCAAAGACAACTGGTCACTCCATCCGGGGCGGCGACGTCACTAAATACCGCACGCTCACGGTAGCCGAGGCTCCGCCGTTTCGTCCCGACCTTAATCTCCCGCTCAGGAGAACTCGGACACCCAGTAGCCCCAGGCTGCCGCCGCAAAGCCGAGCAGCGAGGAAACGAACAGGATTTACGTCACCATGGGTCCCTGGTTGACGGCACCTAAATCATCTTTGCCTGTCCAGAATGTGGCGCGACTTTCCGCCCGGTTCAACAGCGCAAGTTTAATGTTTCGCAGGACAGTTTTGCATGTCTCGGCTGCGACACGGTCGTGCACCGTTGGTCGGGCGTGTACGATTACACCGACTGGCATCCGGTCCAATACCGATCTTGGGGATCGGTAGGCAGGCCGTTGGTGCACGGCGACTATCAGGGCGATGAAGAACCGTCCGGCGTTGGTGCTCGATAATATAAATGCACCTCGCCACCGCTCGGCATTGGGCGGGATATTCGCTTGATACGTCCCTCGGCGGTCAAACGATTCAACTTATGGTGCATTGTTGCGCGCGCCCCTAGATCATAGCGCACCCAAATTTCAGTGGCACCTTCTGCACGGTCTTCACTGATTGGAATGATTGTCCACAATCGTTCGAACTCGGGCATGCTGCGATCTCTTCATTGAGTGCTAGCGCATCATCGATCAAACCCAGGCACTCTGCGACAGCGCCATGCAACAAAGGCTATCAGCTAGGTCCGTTGGGGAAAAGACGATCCGGAAGTACAGAGCCAGCAAGTTGGTTGTGGCACAAACTGCATAGGGACGACGCGCGAATTTCACGCAAGCTGCGGGTAATGTGCCGGTGATCGCCTGCGTCATTGATCGCGGCGCCACAGAACTGTGAGACGTTCGGGGTGGGGGCGGCGGGTGAGGGGGCATGGCCCAATTGAGGCGCGGTCTTCTCCGCAGCTAGGCAAACGACCCAGCACTATGGCGGTTGGAGAGTCAGCTTGAGCAGTCCGACGAAGGTACGAGCCCGGAACCGGAAGGCCGACAACTGAGATGCCTTAGGTCAACGCCCAATATACCATCATGGCAACCCCAGCGAAGGCGGCAGCAAGCAGGCCGACTTCAAAGTAACGGTTGATTTCCCGATCATCGCGGATCATCTGCTGCACCGCCCAAACGCCACCGGCGTTTTAGGGTTGATGGAGTCGTGATCTATAAAACCCAGCGCTCCGCGAGAGCGCCGAGGATCAGAAGCCTAACAGCCGGTTCCCTTGCGGAAAAGACGATTCGGGAAAACTTGGTAATACTACCGGTGTTGCGCACTTAGCACACCAACCTCAAATGTGTTCGGCTGTCGGGTGTATGTTCAAAATTCGGCAGACCTTAGCGGAGTGCGCGAGAAAGGATTGCTTTTGCGTACGAAACTTCCGTTGCGTCTCCGGGCGTGTGGCGAGTTTTCAAATCACAGTATTGAAGGTATTAGCCGGTCATCCGGGCGGACGCGCCTCACTCGCCGAGCTCAGGCGCGCGGTGGCCATTCTAATGTCCAGCGGACCAGACTGGACCGACCGAACAAAACGCCTTGCTGCGCGCGCCCCAGACCTCGAAATATTTAGTCAATCATTTGTCCTGCGCGATGATGCGGGCTGGCAAATCACCGATGCCGGTCGAGCGTTTCTCGCTTCGGTCGAAAGCCCGATCCAAGTGACCGCGGCTAACGAACAGCCGACGGAAGCCGCTGCTGCAATGCCGGTGCCGTTGCAGGTGTTTACGCCGATGAGGCTGGTTGTCGTAAACCGGCGCGGCCGATGTCGTCGGGCGCGGGACCGGATGGCGACCTTCGGCGGTTGCATAGTTTCTTGCAATGCGCGCCACAACCAATCCAGGTTTGTCGCCATCGCTTCAGAAGGGAGTGCGGACGTGGCTACGGGTACTGTGAAGTGGTTTAACTCGAACGAGGGTTATGGATTCATTCAGCCGGACAACGGCGGCAAGGATGTCTTCGTGCACATCTCGGCTGTCGAGCGGGCCGGGTTAAGCAGCCTCAACGAGGGTGCGAAAGTGAGCTACGAGGAAACCGAAAACCGCGGCAAGACATCCGCGGAAAACCTAAGGGTCGGTTAGCGAATGAGGCCGCCAGATTTCGAGCCGATCAATGGGTGTGGAGTTTTTGGCTAACCACGACTTCGGGGTACGAAAAGACCTCGGCAAGAGCGCAGTGCTGGTGAGACCCAAAGATCGCCACCTCAAAATCAAAAAGGGACGGGGGGTGGGTCAGCAGGTCGAATTCTCTGCCGCGGTTCACGGCGGGGCATCATCGGCTATTTGTGCGCTCTAAAACGAAGCTGCCGCACGGATTATGACGCCCGACGAATTCGCTGGTATGGGCCCGGACGGGGACAATTGCCGAACGTCTCAGCGATGTCACAACGGAACTCGCTTGTTGAGCCGATCTGGCCGACCGTTGCTCGGAATCATCAGTGATGCCGAGAACGTCCGCGCTACAAGCGAATCATTTTGACTGTGCGGCCTGCAGAGTTGCTTACTCAAGCAATCTTGTAGGATGGCTCATGTTCGAGGCTTTTGCAGCATTTTTGGTAATTCTCAGCGTCGGCATCCTTGTCGCTCACGCACTCGACGCCTTTCGATCGTGGAAGTAGCCCTCAGATCACGGTCGCGGGAGCGGGCGCCGCTTTGGCAGCGGGATACGGCCGGCGACCAGTGGAGGCTCGTCAGCCGACGCCTTCGCATTCTGCGCTCGCTTCAGGATAGCCTCGGCGGCTCGTTGATAGGCGGTCACATCGTCTTCTGTGCTGGGTGTCTGAACGCTCGATGACGCCGAAACCTGACGACTTGTCGATTTAGACGCCGGTGGCATTTGTTGATTTGCTTCGATAAGCTTTGGCGGGATTGGAAGAACGACGTAGGTGATCCACGCAGCTACGGCAGCGGCGCCTAGAACGGCCGGAACAGCAAATCGCCAGCTGATCATTTTTTACGTTCAGTCCCAAGATCTACAAATCGGCGGTATTTTTACTTCGAACACCCATGGTTACGCTGCAGGGATGTTGGCCCCCGTCGGCGATCGGACCACTTTAATTCGATTAGGATCGCGGCAACTGGTAGCGAACGCTCATTCCGACACCAATCTCTTTTCCCCGCAAAACAGTATCGCCAGGTCGAACCTCTTGCTGCATTGCCTCACAGCAAGCGTCCATCGAGGCACTGCCCATTCTGACGGATTGGCACAGTTCGCCTGACGCGATCACAATGCTAGTGGCGCCTTGAGCGGCGGCAGTTCGCAACTGCGAGCGCAATTCATAAGCAAAATGATCAACCGAAACCATCGATAGTCTCCTGTAAAGGACTGAGGTTGTGGCGTCGCTATTTCCCCTTCGCGTTCAGTCCGGCCATTAAGTCGCGAGCCATGGCATCGGTCACCTTTGATGCTCTCTCGTCAATAAGTCTGTCCCTTGGTGCTCCCCCGGCAAGCCCGATCTCAACCAATCGGCGGACGGCCTCACTCTGGTCGTTGGGGCTAAGTGCCCGTGCGTGCCTGAAGGCTAGTCGGTCCAAATGCGCTCTCCGCACTGCTTGCATTCAAGCATATGAATGACATCTCCGCTTGCAGATTCCATGATCGTTTTCAGGAGAGTGAGCCTTTCTGCGCAGAAGCGGCAATCATGGTTTGATCGATCCTGAGCAGTGGCAATCTTTTGAGCTCGAAATAGCTCCATGACGCCCGCCTCCACAAACGGGTAGCGTAGGGAGCACCGTTTTCGAGGCGTAATTAGGCAACAAGACTTGCATCGGCCATAAAGTTGAAGACGAGGTCGGCTGTCCACAGAAATCCACGGGCGCGCCGCCGTTGCAATGAAGCAGCCTTACGCTTTGATCAGAGAAAGGCGGTTTCTACAACTCGGAGAGCCCTTCTCGAGCCGACCCTCCTTCAAGAGGCCCTTGTCTAAGGCGCGATTTGTTTGACTTCAGGCATCCCGCTCCTTTTAGGAAAGCGGCCCCAGCAGGGGCCGGAAGGCTGCGCTGGGGCCGCCCGTTACAACGCGGGCAACGCCGAAAAAGCCACCAACGGCGAACCAAATTACCGCAACTCGGTTGATCGTTCCGAGCTGCTTTGGAGTACATTGGCTGATAAATCAGAAGCCGGTGCGGTTGTTGGGCGGACTAGCCACCGCCTCTTGTGCTCCGCTCTACCGAGATGGCTGTTGGCATCGCCAGAGCTGTGTCCTCGCGCGCGGGGCATCAACAGGAGCGCCAGTCGGCGCCACCGAGATCAGATGAGCAATTTTCCCGTTGTCAAGCTGGGTGCCATTGCCGAGCAAGTTCATCTGTTACGGCAAGTCTGTCACCGTGACGCGACGTGTTTCCATTTAGATTCAAGCCGAGCCTTGATGTTTCGGATTCTGGCCTCGTGGGCAGCCCAATAGGCGCGACTCGCAGCTGGTGTTCCCTGCCGGTAACTGGCGTAGATGTCCTTTGGCCTTATTGGCAGCGCCTTCGATTTTGGCTCCATTTTCCGCGTTACGTCTGCAGGTGCATTTACCGGCGCAATCGCCGTGACGGCACCCGGCGATGCGAACGCTGAGTTCATCGCGAGAAGCCGATTGCGAGCGCGATTGCAATAGACCTTGGAACGCGGAGTCATTGTCTCTTCGCCATGACCGGCGCGGTATTTCATTAGTGCCCGGCAAAGATCGCCGTCTGCGAGACGCCATGCCCGACTTAGATAGATCACGCCGTAATGGATGTTAACTGCCGGGTTTGCGAGTTCAGTAGTGGTTCCCCGAAACCCGAGCATGGCTGCGGTCTCCGGTCGGACCTGCATGAGGCCGATCTCGCCGACGCTGCCTATAACGTTCGAGTTGTATCCGCTTTCTACGTAAACGACGGCTTCGGCGACATCTGCCGGCAGTTTGGTGTTTGCTACCTCCCGCTCAATAATTGCTCGGATGGTGGAAATTTTTTCGGAATGAACCACTGCCGGCGTTCCACTGATATCCAGGGTGCTCGAAGTTGCCTGCTCGGCCGTTCCGCGCTCCGCCGTTCCGGGACCGGCGTAAAGCGGAGACGAGCCAAACAAGACAGCTATCGCGACGCTGCTAAACTTCGCGCGCGAACTCCAAGCCCAGAGCTGATCCCAATAGAGCATCTAAAACCGATAAATGATCACCGTTAAGAAGAACTAAGCGCCGCGGCTTATTCACAGCCTTCAGGCAAACAGTTCGGCACCGGCCTGGGTGAACCTCACGAAAGTCCCGGATTCGTGTCGCCACAGCCAACCGTTCTCAATCGCGTAGGCCATTCCGGCACAGTATTCGGCCGGACTGGTGCCTTGTGAAACAGCGCGCCCATCGATTGCGTGGGCAGCGGCAGGCCAGTCGGGGCGGGCACGACCCATTGAAGTCGCATCGCGAGTTCCCGATCCTGTTTCCCGCGCGCAGGCAGCACGGGATGATAATGTGGGGCAAGGATCGACATGCATGCCGCATCTCGGGAATCCATCGTCCGTATCAAGGACTAGCATGGCCGCCGAAACTAAGGCCAAAGAATAGGCGCGTCGTGCAAAAAAGGGGTCTCACCTGGCTCCTTTTATCGCTCCAGCTCGCCGCGACTGACATCCGCTCCCATCGATCGAAGATCTGCAAGACTAAGCCATTCCACTTCGCCGGGCGGCGTGTTCACCATGCGGCGAATGATCGGCGAGGGAACATCCAATGCCTTCGCAATTTCTGCCATCGACGTGGTCGCAGCTCTCGAAGACCGGACATCCTTATCGGAGGCGCCGTGCACTCCGATCCGGGCGCTATTGTTGGCGTATTTTGCTTCACCTGCCGCGAAAATAAGAAAGCAAGCTGATGCGCACGTTGCGCTCCGCCCTACATTTGTGGAGATTTTTGCAAACCTGACCGCGTCTGCTATCCGGACAGCTTCTAGCAAGTTGCCGCCATCAGAGTTCAACCGCAGCGAGGTCACCAGTTTTCCCGCATCATTCGCCTGCTTGATGCGCGCCTTCAGTAAGTCAGCGTCACCGGGCGAAATACTGCCGGAGATGGAAATTTCGACGCGATCGTCCCTGAGATCAATGGATTTTATCTCGGCGGCGGCCGCGATCGACACGCTCAGCGCGAGCCCCGCACTCACAAGCCCGCCAGCCGCAATACCCCGCTTTTGCATCCCCATTTATTTCTCGCGATAACGGCCCATCCAACCGCGCCTGGGAGGCGCCGGCAAGTGCTTGAAGCCCTTGGGGCGGCGTGCGGTAATGCGTATGGGTGTTGGCTGATCATTTAAAGCGCCCCGACTACTCCTGATCGGGGCGCTGCAATGGACTAAAGCGGCCGTCGATCAACCCTTTGATGCTTTACGCGCCCAATCAAGCGCACTCGCTGATATCGGAACCACCTCGCCAACATCCATTACAGGAGTAATCTTGACGTCATTCCAATAGTTGTATTTCGCAGCGAAGGCGGTGATTGCCTTCGGATCATTGGTCTCAGCCAAAATGTATCCGCTCCTTCCGGCGAGGTCTGAAACAAAGGCGTGGATCGTCAGTCCCTTTTCCTCTTCAGGCTTCCACTTACTGAACGCGGTTAGAAGCGCCTCACCCCCCGCAATGTTTTGATCAAAGGAAAGACCTGTCGTTCGGATTGTATACTCACACATATACTTCATCGGCTTCTCCCTCCCTGCACCGGGCAACATTGCCCTGGTTCCCACTATCCGAGCGAAATTCTCAAGAGCGTCCGAATTAGGATGTCAGAGATTTTGCACGGTCATTTGCTGGCCTCGGGGCGCGAAGCAGTTGGTACTGGATCGGGATCACCGACGGCTTGCGTGCTCCGTCTAAACACAAGCCCAAGCGAGCCCATCGCGATTATAGCGGCTCCCACGATCATTAGCCAATGCGGCAAGTCGATCGACGACAGCAGGTCCATTTATTTCCTCTTCCCGTCGACCGGCAGGTGAGGGCGCTCAATCGAGCGTGAGGACGCCTAAACTGGTGAGCCTCACTATTCCTTCTCGCATCTCGACGAAATCCAGATCCATGAGCGCCGCTAGGTCATTTTCGCTGACAGGCGTCAATTTCGTTCGCTTGCTTCTGATATCACGCATCGCCCAGCGGAGGCGGATCGCGGTGTCGAGGCCAAGTCCTGCCAGCAATGACTTTGCTTGTTCCGCCCGTCTCAGCGCATCTGCAGCATCGGGTATTGCGTCAACTACCGGGGCTTGAACCGCGCGCTCCTGTTCGTTCGGTTGGTCAGGGGAAGTTGCCGGCGGAGGCTCACTACGAGTCGAAATTAGTGGTGTCTCGCGGAGTATCTCCGAAAGAACTCTATCCAGCTCGTGAAGTTTATCCGTACTCATTTTTTGACCTTCAACCCCAGCTCCCCGGATTTGTCGGGATTGCGGATCCAAATTAGCGCCGGACAGCCATCTCCAAGAACTCCTGCACAGAGCGCAGCACTTGATCGTACTCAACAAATCGCCGGCGCAGCTCGTCGGCGATATCCATGGTCACGTCCCGCGACCAACCCTCGGCGGTATTGAAGGCGACGATGCGCGCTGGATGGCCACATTCGGCATTCATGAGGTCTCGGATCAGCGTCTCGCGACGCGTACCCTCTTCGTCGGTCTCGCGCCAGGCTCGGCTTAAACGGTCGCCGAAATCGTCCAGTACCAGGTAAACGTCCTGATCCGCTTCTGTCGGCACGATCGACGGCGAGCGACGCATAACAGAACTCCCGCTCCAGAAAACGATGCGCGCCTCCAGAAGGACCGCCGAAGCCGTCAGTCGAAAGCAAACACATCGGGTCTATTCATTAACAAAAATATTCGATCCCATAGTAGGCCTTTTGGGGTAATCCCCGGACAATCCGGCAAACCTGAGCGAGCTCGCAAATTTACGGCGAGTCTAGGCTCGCCAGATCGTGCCGCGATGCAGGGTTTGACAGCCTTCTAGCGGCGCGCTTAACTAAATCCATTGCATTTTGCCTTGTAATACTTGGTTCGGGCCGGCATTTCCTGCCCGGGTTGTTCGCTGCCCAAGAAGCCGCCCGAAGATGGGCTTAGCGGTGTCGGCTGGCATGGAAGAGGTTGCCCTCCGGGACTTTGGAAATTCGCTGTATCGCGCCACCCAGCTGAGACCCGAAAGATAACCCGCCGGATCTGCCGGCGGGCGACTAGAGCCAATGAAACCCAGTTGCCAAAAGTCCTGCTAATCCGAGTACGGCGACAATGAGTGCCACAAGAATTAGCCAGAAGCTTGATCGCGCTTTGGCCCTCATGCTTTGCAGCTCGGCCTTTATGTCCGCAATGTCCCGCTGAAATTCGAGAATTGCCTCAAGCCTTGCTATGCGAGCCTCGAGCCCACCCAGTTCCGCTGGTCGGCGTAACCCTCTATCGGGAAATGGTAGGCGGGGAGTGTCAATCACTCCCTGAATAGCGGCGAGCACATCCTCCGTAGGGTTTGCCGGCCGAGGAGGTTCTGTCATATCGTGTAGACTAAAGGCTGATCTTGGTTACCGCAAGCAGCGAGGATTATTGGCTCAGCCCTCGCGCGAGTAACCCCCTGATGGCAACCGTGATTCAAAGTCGGCCCGCGTCCAAATGGGCAGGTATTCCGTCTTTCTACGAGGTGCCAAAGCTCGCAATATTAGCTCGTGCGTGTCGTGATCGAACATGCGCGCTACGTCCTGGACTTAGGCCGGCCGTCGTTTGAACGGCAGCTTCGCCAAAGCGAAACAGCCGACGCCGGCGCTGGCCCCGATGACCTTCATTATTCCGTCAATGATGCGCGGATCGCGCGTGGGACGTAGAAATTGAAGCATTTCAGAACCAATCGCTGCTACGATCGATAAGAGCAAAACGGTCGGAAGATGCTTTGGGAATGCGAAGGCTGAGAGGAAGCTTAGCATCGCAAAAGCAATCAATCGGTCGAAACCAGGGTAGGGGAAAATATGCGGTCGGGTGTGTGCGGCTAGCGTGAGCCACAGGATAATCAGGCCACAGATTGCCGCGAGAAGCATAGCTAGTCGTCTCAAAGTAACCCCCAACCTAGCGTTGCTTGGTTAGCGGCAGGGTATCGGAACGACTTGGCGTCAGCAAGTTCCTCACGCCCTTTAGGATGTACAAGAAAAAGTGCTCACCGCAATGGGCGGGCATTTTGGTGGGGTCTTATTCCCGCCGATTGGTTGCTCTGGAGATCCGATACCCGCTCCCGGAGCGCCGATAGCAAGGCCATTCGCGGGCAGATGACGAGCCAGTGTGCGTAGTATTGACAACTGGCGCCGCCAACAGGACGATCTGCCTGGTCGCATCGAGACTATCCGCCGCGTGGTCGAGTTGTGGCTGAGGGTCAAAAAATGAGTACAGATAAACTTGAGGTGCTACATAAAACCCTAGCGGAAATACTGCGCGAGCCTGCCTCGCCCCCTACCTACTTTGACGAGGAGCTCGAAGCCGAAGCGCAGACTGGCGAACGGGTTACGAAGGCTCCTGACAATGTTCGGCGGGTCACCGAAATTCCAATGGAGCATTTTGGAAAAGCACCGCCTCGCGAACTTGGGATTTCACTAAAGGAGATACACGAAGCCCACGTCGTCCGCGGCGCCAGGAACGAAATCCCCGACATAGCTCGTCAATCACTCGCTGAACAATTCCCAGGTAGCGCTCCAGCGGATGCAGGAAATCAACTGGCTTCCAGGCTGTCGCACGAAGTCCCAGGCCCCCGGGCGGATCCGCAGACCAAGAGCATCAACGCGTTTCGCCCGGCTGTCTCGGATAACCGGGTTTCGCCAGGCGGTTGGGCGTTACGTGGTATCGCCGGCATCCTGCTGGCAGGCGGTATCGGCGTAGGCCTTGCCACGTGGTTGGGGTCGTCCGGCGATGTCGCGAAGACAGCTGCTTCACAACCTGCGCCGCTGGTCATCCAGACCGCGCCGACCGCCGCTGCCCTGCCGCCCGAGTTGACGCCGTTGCTACAGTCGATGTCGCGCGATCTTGCGAGCATGGGAAAAGAAATCGAGCAGGTCAAGGCCGGTGGTGAACTAGTGGCCCGCGACAATGCGAAGCTCAGCGAGCAATTCAGGGCGAGCCAGGAACAACTGACCCGGGCTGTTGCCCAGCTTTCCGAACTCAAGGCAAGCCAGGAGCAAGCGGTGCGCGACAATGCAAGCGTGGCCGGGCAAATCAAGGGAATCCAGGAACAATTGACCAGCATCATTTCCCGGGCTTCCGAGCAGAATGCGCCGCCCAGAATAGCCGCGACCCCGCCACGGCCGCCTCCCTCGCCGCGGCCAGCAGCTCCCGCGGTGCGCCAGCCGGTGCCGACACTATCGTCGCCACAGGCCACAGCGCAGCCGAGGGCCGAAAAGCCAAAACCGTCACCGACGTCGCGGCCGCCGGCGCCCGCTCGCTAGAGCTGTTCTTCACGGGTCCGGTCATCCCACTACAATAACCAGCAGCCGATTGCCTTGCTTTTATCAAGGCGGTCCGGCGCTTCCGGCCGTGCACCTGTGATCGCAGCATAGTTTGATCGCAGCATAGCTAGCTAGGTGGCAAGACAAGGTCGGCCTGCCGGCTATCGCGCCGCAAAATGATGATCGATCCATTGCGGGTCGTAAATCTGGCTCCGATCAATTTCGGAATCTTCTCCATAAGCTGAGACGGCAGCGGGATTGTTGCGATGCTGACCGTATCGCCAGTATTGATCGGAGGCGCGCGGGGGCCCGCAGCCGGCGCGGGCTTGATAAAATCCCGGATCAGTCGAATTTCTTCTGGTGTCAGATAGAGCGCAGCTTGCTCGGTTCGAGGAGCAGCCCCGGCCTTGCTTTCAGAAGCGGATTTGTTTTGGGATTCCGTTTGCTGATCAGCTTTCTGCTTTGCTTTTTCCAGAAGCTCCGCCTTGGCTGCGCGTTCCCTGAGAGGCGAGAGTTCGCGCTGGAGGGTTGCGATTTCCGATTTCAGGGATCTGATCTGGGTGAGGGCGATCACTCCTCCAGCGCACATCACGAGCACGAGCAGGGTGAGGAGCGCAATGGCTCCGCCTCCGACATTTCCGGTCCCTCGTACCGGCTTTGCGGTGGATCCGTCGCGCTCGAGATGACGCTGCCAGATCGCCTGAGCTTGCTGAAATCTGGCAGCAATTGACTTGTTGATCCAGTTTCGGCGAGGCGGCGCGAGCGCTGGCGTCTTGGCCTCAGCAACAAGGTTTCGCGCCGAGAAGACGGGTGCGTCCGGCCGGCGCGGTACTTCCTGGGGAACCGGGACTGGATGACTGTTCTTTGGATCGGTGGCACCAACTTGCGGAGCTTTGGGCTGGGCAATACTTTGAAGCGGCAAATGGCCGCTCGCTTCCCGAGCTGCGGCAGGAATTGTATTTACCGAAGGCATATCCTCGGCATTTCCGGTTTCTTCCACTCTATCGGGGTCGACATCGATTTTATCCACCCGCGGATCGAGATCGAAGATTTTCAGACGCTCCTCGGTGCCAATGAGATGATCAATCATCATTAGTGAAGGAGGAGGGGACGGTGCGCGAAGGTCGAATGAGGGCCCGTTCGAGGCTTCCAGGGCTTTCAACGCAGATCGGCCTGCGTCGGTAATTCGTAATCCGTCGCCTTCCGGTGTCACCAGCCCCGACTGAAAAATGTCGATGTCATCGAGCGCGGAGGCAATCTCTTCCGATTGGTCTTCGTCGGCAGTGAGCGCCTCGACATCGTCCCTGAGGTCATCAAGAGACGCGCGGCCGTCCGGGCGCCTTGTTAGCGCAGTCAGTATCGCTAACTTGAATTTCACACTGTCCCTCGGTGTTACTGGCGGCTTTCCTGCGCGGACGGTTGATGGTTCGCCCCATCATCCGTCCCGTCGGGCGGATCGGGGCCCCTAACTCCCGACGTCGATTAAGGCGGTCTGATTGTCACTGCCCCGGTTTCTCCCTGTGCTCCGATTCGCTGACACCACTCTGAAGGGCGTTCAGCTCAAGATCGAAGATCCTTGGTCGTTCCTGGTTGGCGATCGGATCATCGATCATTCCTGGCCCCGGCGCGAGCCCATTCTTCAGCGCCTTATGGTCGCCGCCGGCGACGGGCGTTGGGTGATATTCCGGGGGGTGAGCGAGCCGTGGTCCCAGCCGATCGACTGCCTCAGTTGGCGGCCCTTTTGGATAGGCGGCCCCAGGGCCGGGGGACCGACTGTCCTGAGGCCGCCCATTCCAACCGACCGGCAATGGCGGATTGCCAACGGCCTCCGCAAGTTACCGCAGCCCGGTTGATCTTTCCCGACTAGTTCGGAGTACCTCAACTCTTTCATTGGCTTACTCCAGCGCCGCGCCGGAAGCGCACCAAGGCTCAACCGCGGCGTTCGATGATAATGGCAGGATTCCGCATCAAGCAGCGCTCGTGGCCGTACCCTGTGAATAGGTGGGACAAGCCCTCAATCATCGGATTTCGGCCACCTTCATTGTGTCATCGTGAGTGATCCCGATTCGCAGGAACCTGATATGGGCGAGCCAGTACGAGAAGTTTGCGCCGATCTTCTGATGCGCGCCAACAGCGCGGCTGAGGATGGCCCCCGTGGATTCGAGAACGCCACGGTTTCAATCATCGATGCACTTTCCAGGGAAGTAAGCACCGGTGATCTGGTCGCTATCAGCTACCGACTGCAAGCGTTATCCGGCCTTCCGATGAATCTGCACGGCCGCGAATACAAGCTGATCAATGAAGCAGCCTTCAAGGCAGCCGCGACCTGTCCGCTGATCTTGCGTGGTGCATTCGGTGAAGTTGAATTCGACCGCGAAGAATTTTTGCGGCTCGCACTGTCTTTTGCCGAGCCGGCAGGTAACGGCTGAGCAAATCGGATCCCTGATTGAACGGCCGTGTCGGTGAAAAAAATCCGCAGCGTGCCGCTCGGGATCGAGCGTCACCTTGGACCAAGCCAGCGTTAAACCGCTACCATGGCAAAAAACAGTACCAGGCAATGGAACGCGGAGGAGCATAAGCTGCTCTTGCAGATGATTGCAGCGCACTACTCCACCAAGCAAATGGCGATCCGCCTGCAGCGGCCCGAGAGTGGCGTAATCGCCCGCCTTCGCCATTTGAGGCCGCATCGCAATAAGGCTGCATCGGAGAGGGAGTGACGGTCAGGTCATACGGCTCGAACATTCAGAGCAATAGGCGGGTTCCAATCTGCGCGGCACAGCCGATCATGCCCCAAAGCGCTAAACTGACCAAAAGACCATCTTTCAAAGCGATTTCCCCCGAACCGAAACATCTTTGAGAGAGAGCAAACCACTTCGGGCCAAAACTCAAGGCCGGACAACTACTGAGACTTGCATCTACTCTCAATGGTTCCCGTGCGGCTCTGCCTCGCGCTCGGGAGATTTTGGATCGCTATGGTTCGCCTCGACTTCAAACAAGTGGAGCAATAGAAAATCTGCAAAGTGCACGATCCCTCGTCCCGCGCTGCTGACTGACACGGAACATATCGTTGTGGAGGCATTTGTCTTTCTGAACCATCGGAGAGATCCATGCTGCCACGAAGACTCAAAGTTGTTGTCGCTTTTCTTGTCATCATGACGTCTCACGCTCTAGCCCAAGGCGGCGGTGGTGGGGGCGCCGCAGGAGCCGCCAGTTCCGGTAGTAGCGGCGGATCCAGCGGCAGTTCTGCGTCTGGAACAGCCGCGACAGGTAATTCCACGTCGGGGCCTTCCAATCCGAGCGCGACGCAGGCCACACCGAACCAAAGCACGAACTACTTCACTCCCGGCGCGCCCGCCGCCAGTTCCGCGAACCAGAACGGCCAGACGGGCGCCGCGACGTCCACAAACACACAGCCGAACGGACCCGGTTCAACGCAAACCAATTCGAACACTAACGCGGCCCGGATAACCAATCCTCAAAACCCGACGCAAAACGCTGTGGCTGCAGAGCAAAACAAGGCGGTTACGGGAAACAATACGAAGGCCGCTCCTGGAGCTGTCAGTGCGCCTGGCGTAGGCGTTGGTCACTCAGCAAATGGACTTCCCATCGGCGCACCCGGATCAGGACCTGGATCGCCGGAGCAACCACTCGGCAAGAAGTAACTGGCCTCATCTGGAGTATTTGCCCAGCAGATGGAATGGTGCCCGGCGTTACTGCTAATTATTCGAATTGAACCGGTTTGCCACCTGCTCAGCTTCGGCTTTTCGGCGGAGGTTGTCCTCTTGCCGTCCTGAATATGACACTCCCACTTCCGAATTAGGACATACGACGGGCCATATCGAATGATGAGTTCTGAGCGTCGCGCTTCCACTAGTCAGGGCGCGATATGGAATGGGGCCGGGTCAAGCCCCGGCTGGGGCCTTGCCGCTAGGGAATTCCGAGGGAACTCATCTTCCATGTCTTCCGATGCGTTGAATCTTCTGTTCTCCATTTGCATCGGTTTTGCGCTCGCAGGCGCGTTGGCCAGCGGCTACCAGGCCATGGCGGCGCGATCCGCCGGTTTCGAACTGCTCTTGGATGGCGTGGCGCCGAAGACGTTTGCCGCGGTTCCGTTGCTGGTTTTTGCCGCACCTTTCATCATCATGCGCAAAACGTTACGCGGCACCAAGATCGAGCGCCGCCCCTTCGCGGTCGTGATGGAGACCGTGCTCGCGGGCTTCTGGAGCCTGATGTCGGGCACGTTCTTCCTAATGACGCTGCGGGCCGCAGGTCTGGTGGCATGAGGCGCGGTTTGCGGTTTTGAATTGCGGCTATGTTGCGTCAACGCGCGAGCTATTTTTTCTGAAGAGTGCAACCTTGTCGGCTGGCGCCGAGTTGCCGCGTTTTCCCGGCACAGGCAAGCGTCATGACTTCCACTGATAGCGCAAACGCTCTCGTCGTCATTCGTCCGCCGAGTAGCCAACGACACGTGCGGGGTGGCATCATTATTGCAGGTTATACCATCGCCGTCGTCGCTGTCATGGCCGGGTGGCTGTACGTGCTCAGCAAGGTGCTGATGCTTGGCATTTGGAAATTGGCAGCATTAGCCGCTTACGTTGCGTTCGACTAGGTGGAGGACTAATTTTTGGAGGCGATTGAAATCATTGTCGCGATCTTCACGATGGGCTTTGCTTTTGGCTTTTTTGTGCGAGCAGAGATTTCTCGTCGCCGCCGCTATAGAAGCAGGCTCATGAGAGCCTCGTGGTGACGATGACTTGTGCATTGTTCCTCGCACTAACAGCCGCGTTGTATGCCGGCCTGATCGTTCTGACTGTGAATCGATTCCGCCAGTTGAACGGATTCATTCGCGAGGACCATAACGCCACGCGTGAGGCGCGAAAGACACGTCAGGCTTGCGCTCAGGCGAATAGCTCGGCGCCGGCCGGCGTGAACTTCACGTAGGTGCCGTCGTGCAGCAACAGCCAACCGCGCGATATCGCCAGATCAAGCCTGGCTTTGTATTCGGCCGCAGTGGCGCGCTCCTGGTACAGCATCGGCGCGTTTATCTTCTCGATGTAAATTGTTCCGTCCACCGGCGCGATCGCGTTGGCGATATCCAGCAGCTTGCGCGCGGCCTTTTCAGGATCGGAATAGCGGCGGTCGGTGCTGAGCTTCATGCGTGCTGCGAATCCATATGTGCATCGTGAACGTGACGGTCGGTTACCGCCATATCGATCGTGACGCCAAAGAACACCGTGCCTGTCCACTGGTTGATTGCCTCGGCAGCGGGAGGCCAGCCTCGTGCATGGCGAATTTCCAAGCTGTCCATGCGCGTTGGCGCCGATACTCGTTGAAATCGGCTTCCGTGCATTTCGGGAGATAGTCTTTCCAGGCAGCCTCGAAGCCCGCCCGCGCCTCATCAAACTCGCCGCATAGCCGGAGCGGTTATGCCCGCGGTGTGATGCTGGGTAGAAGCCGATGTCCCAGCGCCATTGCCTGGCGTGTGTTGGCAGTCCCGACTGGACCGATCGTGCCGACCTGAACGTCACCGCCAGCAGTCGGAGCGTTCGGGGTTTGGGCGGCGGGTAGGTTCAGGCATACGCTATTGAAGCGCGGCGCAGCACCTACGGCAAATTATCAATCCGTCGGGGCCTGGATTTCATTGACCTACAGAATTGTCGTGGGTGGGGTCAGCCGCCAAAAGCGGTACGTATAGCAAGTGTGATCATCCAGGCTAACAAGCCGGCTATCGTCGCGATCATGATGTCATTTTCCCGAAAGGGGCCCACAATCACGCCCTCATGCGTGGCAAGACAAGGTTCAGTTTCTTCGCCTTGGCTTGGACGCCCATAAAAGATCTGCGAAGCTCTTTGCCGATGCTGCGGGCGTCCTTTCCGGCCTGAGCCATTGACCGCAGTGCGGCCAGCTCGGCTTCCGTCCAGCGGCGCGTTTTGTATGGCGCCCGCTGCGTTATCATTTGCCCTTATCTGACATTAATCGAAATCAGGATGGCCAGTTGATGGGCGAGTGCTGCATTCGCCGCTTGATCATTTCTTGACGTAGCTTATCCGCCCGTTCCCGGACGCTCGGGCTAGCCGTGAAATGCTCCTTATGCTTTCGATCGGCGTCGGCTTGTTCGCGTATGCTCTCGTAATAACGTGCGATGCTAGCGTCAGACATTCTCTCGAAACTCATAATCGATGAACCTGCTTTAAGTGGCGGCCGCCGACCGTCACGGGTGAGCGGCTGGGCAGCAAAGTTAACCATTTTTTCCCGATGTGTGAAATAGCACACAGTGCTCGACGCGTTAAAAGTCAGACAATGCGGTCCCGTGGAGGATTCAGTCATGACCACTTCTGCGAAGCGACGCGTAACAGCCGACGGGATTATCTTAACGGCAGGGGCGGCAATTTTGATCGTGCTGGCCTATGTTGGCGCGATATAACGGCAGGCGCGGTCCAGGGTGGTGGACCAGGAGACGCATACGCTGAGCGCTGAAGATATCGACGCCATTATTCTGTAGCCCCGCGGACACCCCGGCGGGCTTTTCGGTAAGGTCCCATTAACCCGGGATTGTCAGATTGGGTCCGGACCTTTCGAGCGAGGGGTCGCAATCTGAAAGCCGTCACCGATCTCAACCCCGGTGGCGGCTTTTTGCTAATTGAGGCGCATCTGCGCGGCGAGTGAGGCGGGAATATCGCCGTGCAAAACCGTTGTGACGCTATGCCGGAAGGTCCTGACGCCTCTGACTCGGTTTTGGAATCTCGTTCTTTCGGCCCATCTCGCGCTCATATGCTGCTTCAGCCGGGGTCAGAGGATGTTCATAGTCAGCATATGCGCCGGCCTCATCCACCGTCATGCCCATCTCACGCACCTGCTTGAATGTGCGAGCCCGCCACGCAATTCTGAGATTCAGTAAGATCTTCCTGAAGATGTTCATGCCCGTGATCCAATTCAGGCTCGTTTGGCGGACTTCGAGTAGGAAATGCGACTGGCTGCGGGCTAAAAAATTGACGTTCAGCCTTGAGAAATCAAATTTAGTTTGGGAGCTCGATGTGGAGCGTGCGAGCCACCCCGCCTTGTTCTTGAAGGCGCTCTTCCTCAGCGTAGTGCGCCCTGATGCGGCGCAGTATCTCCGCCATTGAAGGATCGTCGTCTCTGGGTTTGCTCATGCGGCATCCTTACGCCACGCTGGTAAACCGATTCCAAACGGCACAGAGAACACGGCGGATTAGGACAAATGAAAACCCCGTCCGGGGGGCTAGCGCTCGGACGGGGTCATTCCAAAGCGCTCCCGGCGGCGTTTTGATGAGCGCCACCGAAAGCCTAACAGCGGAGTTCATTGGCGGAAAGTGAGTTTCGTGGAAACTTGGTATTAGTCCGAGCGAGACAGCGGGCTTCTTAACGTCGCGCTTTGCTCGTAGGCTCTTTGCGCTCTAAACCAAGCAGTGCACTGCGGGCATCTTTCCAGCGACGCTCAGCCTCCTTCAAAAGGGGCTTGTCTAGGGGGGCGACATGTATGAAGCGACGCCGTTCAGTCGGGGCGCGGAGCGCTTCCCTGGCGATAACATCAGCGACGTTAACAGACTTTCGGGAGGTCATGATGCCCTTGCAACCTGGCTGCCAGAGTTCTGCCCATTAATGGGCACACGAGCATGCCGCGCAAATCACAACCCGGTCAGTAGCCTACCGCTTGGGACGGTGGCAGCCCGCGCGGAGGTTGTTCGCTCATCAGGAAAACGCATCATTGGCCCGCAGCATGGCCGGAGAGGCGGGGTTTTTGATCTTCACCCAATTGGGTGACCTGCCGGGCCGGTACGGCCGGTCGTCGAGCTTGGAAACCAAACCCTCTAGGCCCATCAGGCAGGCGTGTCGGAATAGCTCGGGCCCGATCTCGCCGTGTTCGAAGTCGGAGATGAAGATGCCGTCCACACGCCGCGCCAGCAGCCGGGCGAGGTTGGTCTTACGCATAGTGAGCGGTAGCTTGCGGATATCCTCGGCGTCGCTCACCAGCATATCGAAGGCATAGAACTGCACCTCGTCATTGTGCTTGCGGCTGTGCAGGCCGTCGAAGTCGGAGATCCCGTCAACGCCGAGCAGCACAGCCTCGCCGTCCAGGACGAAGGACGTTGACCTAATGCGCAGCGCGGCCTCGGTGATCAGCGGATATTTGTCGCTCCAGTCGAAACCGTTCCGAGTGAACAGGCGCACGCGCTTGCCCTCGCGGTGCACGATTAGCCGGTAGCCGTCGTGCTTCACCTCATGAAGCCAATTCTTGGAGGTCGGGACCTTGGTGGCGCGGGTCGGGATGCAGGGTTCGAACGACGAGCTTCGCATCATCTCTCAATATGGCTTGAAGTGGATTTCGCCCGGGCTGCCCGGGCTCGGACGATACACAGGCGATTTCTAATTGGAGAGGCCGATCGTCTCATAGCCGCGGATATCGATAGTGTAGACCTCCCGCTGTCTCGCAGTTCAAGCAGCCGGCGATCGCCTTCCTCCGTCAAAGGCCTGTTATTATCTCCAACCATCGCAAGTTCTAAGGCGTTTTGACGTTAACAGGCTGAGGCCCGGTTGCCGCCTTTGAGGGACGGGCCCGCCAGTCTGCCGTTACGAGGATGCCTTGCTCGGACTCTTCAGCGATCTTGTGGAGCAACC
>NZ_JAFCLS010000008.1 GCF_018131075.1 Bradyrhizobium sp. JYMT SZCCT0428
TGGCTTTACGGCTTATGCCGTGATCTCCCCGGAGACGAGTTCTTGGTTGACTCCGTCGCTGCCGGTTCAGCTCACGCTTCTCCGACAGCTTGACGCCTGCAACGGGTGCCAGGACCACACGGTTTTGCCGTACGCTTATCCACGCCATCGTCGAGGCGTAAACCAGCGTCCACCGCAACCCGTCCAACGTCCGTGACGACGGCCGACGCCCTTCTGAGTGGGACGGGATTGCGATAGATGCGCACTGATTTGGGGCGATCGACAACAGAAATATTTTTGATTTGCAAAAATTTTCACTTGACACGAATTCTGTAAATCGGAACTGATTTGCCCGTCGGGTTGTTTTGTCGCACCTCTCCATTGTCATTCCGGGGCGATGCGTAGCATCGAGCCCGGAATCCATTAGGCGACAACAGATGCGGCCTGATGGATTCCGGGCTCGCGCTACGCGCGCCCCGGAATGACACGCACGGTCGCAACAGGAACCAAAACCCACACCAGCCGTTGAAACTCCGAACCCAAACGCCTCGCCGGAGATTGTAATGGCCCCTCGCGCCTATTGGAAAGGCTCGCTGAAGCTTTCCCTCGTGTCATGCCCGATTGCGCTGTACCCGGCCTCGACTTCGGCCGAGAAAACCCGCTTCCACATGATCAACAGGGAAACCGGCAACCGGCTGAAGCAGCAGATGGTCGATAGCGAGACCGGCGATGTCGTCGAGAGCGACCAGAAGGGCCGCGGCTACGAGCTGAAGAAGGGCGAATATGTCGAGGTCGAGAAAGAGGAGCTGGAGGCGGTCCAGATCGAGAGCAATCACACCATCGACATCGACAGCTTCGTGCCCCGAGACGAGATCGACAAGCGCTACCTCAACAACCCCTATTATATCGTACCCGACGGCAAGGCCGGTATCGACGCCTTTGCCGTGATCCGCGACGCCATGAAGGACCAGGACCGCGTCGCACTGGCGCGCATCGTGCTCACCAACCGCGAACACGTCATCGCGATCGAACCGCTCGGCAAGGGCCTGCTCGGCACCACGTTGCGCTACCCCTACGAGCTGCGCGACGAGGACAGCTATTTCGACGACATCAAGAGCCCCAAAATATCGAAAGACATGATCGAACTCGCCAGCCATATCCTCGATACCAAGGCGGCGCATTTCGATCCGTCCAAGTTCAAGGACGAGTACGAAAACGCGCTGAAGGCGCTGGTGCGGCGCAAGGCCTCCGGCAAGCCGCTGAAGGCCGCCCCGCGCGAGGAGAAGGCGGATAACGTCATCAACCTGATGGACGCGCTGAAGCAGAGCCTGAAAGGCAAGGCTGCCACCAAGCGGCGGGCGAGCGCGCCGGCCTCGCGCCGCGCGCCGCAACGGCGCGCGGCCAAGAAGGCCCACCGCTCGGCGGCGCGGGCCCGCAAGGCGGGGTGATTTCGAGAAAGTAGCCCACTCATTCGTCATGCCCGGGCTTGACCCGGGCATCCACGACTCCTTTAGCTTGCAGCAAAGACGTGGATGGCCGGGTCAAGCCCGGCCATGACGAGAATGGGAACGCGACAATTACTTCTTCGCCTTCCGCTTCTTCGACGTCTTCCGCTTCTTTGTTGTCTTCCTGGCCTTCTTCGGCACCTTCTTGCCCTTGGCGCGCGCCTCGGAAAGTCCGATCGCGATCGCCTGCTTCTTGCTCTTCACCGTTCTGCCGGAGCGGCCGCTCTTCAATGTGCCGGCCTTGCGTTTCTTCATTGCGCGTTTGACGTCGGTGGACGCCTTCTTGGAATATTTTCGTGCCATGGATGACCTCCCAATTGCAGGGAAATTAATCATCGCTTCTCATGAAAGTTCCAGCGCCCGCAACCCTCAGGCCACCGCGGCATGGAGCGCGGCTGAATCCTTCGCGGCGCGCAATCGCGCGAGCGTATCCGGCGACCTCAACGTTCGGGCGACCAGCGCCAAGGCGGTGAGCGCTTCGCTCTCCGTTGCCGCAGGCAGCAGCAGGACGAACACGACGTCCACCGCCCGACCGTCGATGGCATCGAACTCGATGCCCTGCTTCAGCTTTGCAAGCAGCCCATAGGGCCGCTTCAAGCCCGTCAGCCGGGCGTGAGGAATGGCGATGCCATTGCCGGTCCCCGTCGATCCCAGTTCTTCCCGCTTCAGGAGATGCGACGTGACCTGATCGACTGCCAAGCCGAGATTGGCTGCGGCCAAGGCCGCCAATTCCTGCAACAGCGGCCCCTTCTGCGAGGCCCGAACGTCGATCATGACGTCGGTTGGCGATAGCAGATCGGAAATCTTCATCGTAACTCCAGGCCGGGGTCGCGTATTAGTCCGGCGCGCGCAGCCGATAGCCTATTCCGGTTTCAGTCAAAACGAATTGCGGACGCTCCGGATCCGCCTCGATCTTCTGCCTGACCTGGCGCACATAGACCCGCAGGTATTGCGCGTCGGTCAACTCGTCCCACAGCTCCTTCAAAAGGAAACGGTGGGTCAGCACCTTGCCGGCATGCTGAACCAGCACGCGCAGCAATTCATACTCCTTGGGTGACAATTTGACATCCTTGTCACCCACTTTGACGATGCGGCGCACAAGATCGACCGAAAGATCACCGGATCGAAATACCGGCCGCTCGCCATGGACCTGCAACTGGTGCCGAAGTGCGGCGCGCATGCGGGCAAGCAGTTCGTCCATTCCGAACGGTTTGGTGAGATAATCGTCGGCGCCGAGGTCGAGCGCCTGCACCTTGCCGACCTCGTCGCCGCGGCTCGACAGCACAATGACCGGAACGCTGTCGTTGCGTCCGCGGATCATGCGCAACAATTCGTGGCCCTGGATGTCGGGCAGGCCGAGATCGAGGATGATCAGCGCCGGTCGCTCGGCCAGCTTTTCCAGCGCAATCTTGCCGTTGGAAGCTTCGAGGATGTCGTAACCCTGCGTGCTCAGTCCCATCCGCAGCAGTTTACGGATCGGCGGCTCATCGTCGATCACCAGAACCTTGATCGGCGCGGCACTCATGCGGCGGTGTCCAGTGCATCTGATACGGCCGGGACCGGCAAGCGGATAGTCAGCACGGCGCCGCTCCGGTCAAGCCGGTTGGCGGCCGAGATCGTGCCATGCATCGCCTCGACAAAGCCGCGCGAAATCGCCAGGCCAAGGCCGGTGCCCGGACGGACGTGATCGCCCTTTTGCGCGCGATGGAACTTGTCGAATATCATATCCACCTCCTCGGGCGGTATGCCATCGCCTTCGTCAATGATTTGCAGGGACACCCAATCCCTCTCCCGCGAACTCAGAATCGAAATCGTGGTGTTGGCCGGCGCATATTTCGCCGCGTTGTCCAGCAGATTAAACAGCACCTGCTCGAACAGCACCGCGTCAAGCTGCAGCATCGGCAAGTCGGCGGCAAGCTCAAGCGAAACCTTGTGGCCTCCAAGAATCTTGCTGGCGCGCCGCAGCACGCTGCCGACGATCTCGCCGATATCATGCAGCGCCGTATTCGGCACCACGGCGCCGGATTCCAGCTTTGTCATGTCGAGCAGGTTGGCGATGAAGCGGTTGAGCCGTTCGGACTCGTCGATCACGGTTGCCAGCAGATCCCGCTTTTCCGTGTCGCTCAGGCCGCTGTCAAGGTCCCGTATCGCGCTTGCGGCGCCGAGCACCGAGGCCAGCGGTGTCTTGAGGTCGTGCGAGATCGAGGTCAACAGCGCCGAGCGCAGACGATCCGACTCCACGGTGCGTTTGACGCGGTCCATATCCTCCACCAGCAACACGCGCTCGATCGCCAGCGCGCCCTGATCCATCAAGGCGTCGAGCAAGCGGCGTTGATCCGGGGTGAGCGGCGGCCCGGTCTTGTCGTCGTCGATGCCGATGACGCCGATCGGTCCGCGTCCGGTTCGCATCGGCAGGAACAGCCGCTTGGCGCCCGGCAGCGTATCGGCGCCGCGACCCGCGGCCCGGTCGTTGCCCCATGCCCAGTTCGCCGCGGCGAGATCAGCCTTGTCCAGTTGATCTTCGGGCGGATAGCCGGCCTTGACGGTAATGATGCCGTCCTCCGGCAACAGCAGCACCACCCGCACCTTCAACATCAAGGCCGTCTGGTAGGCGGTCGCCCACAACACGTCGTCGAGGGTCGCGGTGCCCGCGAGCTTGCGGCTGAAGGCGTAGAGCGATTCCGTGGTGCGGACCCGGCCCATCGCGGTCACAGCCTGTGTTCGTACCCGCGCCGCGACGTTGGAAACCAGGATCGCAATCAACATAAAGAAGAAGAAGGCGGCGATATTGGTCGGCTCGGTGATCGTGAAGTTATAGAGCGGCGGCAGGAAGAAGAAATTGTAGCAAAGCGAGCCCACCACGCTTGCAAATATCGACGGCAACAGCCCGTAACGGACGGCGGCCCCGACCACGGCCGTCAGGAATACGAGGTCGACGTTTTCGATGCCCAGCCGCGGATGAACCAGCAGGCCAGTACCGAGTGCAATGACGACGAACAGCAGAGACACAACATAGGGCAGCGGATCGAACGGCTCCTGCCGTTCGGCCGTGCGCACCGTATTCTTCGGAACGGGTTCGGCCGCGAGTTCCTCGCCGGCGATGACGTTGACGGTGATATTGCCGGCGCGGCGCACCAGATCGTGCACGACCGAGCCGCGCGTGAGTTCAAACCACCACGAACGCGTCGACTTGCCGATGATGATCTGGGTTACGTTGTTGGCTTGCGCGAACTGGACCACGTCATCGGCAATGCGCCGCCCGACTCCGGGAATGGTGATAGCCTCGCCACCGAGCGCTTCGGCGAGCCGCATCGTATCGGCGAGCCGGTCGCGCTGCTCGTCGGTCAGCTGCAGGCTGCGCCGGGTCTCGATGCTGATTGCCGTCCATTGCGCGTGCAGCCGGTCGGCCAGCCGCTTGGTGTAGCGCACCAGCCCCGCCGATCGCGGGTCCTCGCTGATGCAGACAAGAACACGCTCGCCCGCGGCCCAGGGCCCGGCGATCGCGTTGGCCTGCATGTGGGTCAGGAGCTGCTCATCGACCCGTTCGGCGGTGCGCCGCAAGGCCAGTTCGCGCAGCGCAGTCAAATTGCCCGGCGAGAAATAATGCTCGAGCGCGCGCTCGGCCTGCTTGGGGACATAGACCTTGCCCTCCTTCAGCCGCTGGATCAGGTCGTCGGGCGTAAGGTCGATCAGCTCGATGGCGTCGGCGCGGTCGAACACCTTGTCCGGCACGGTCTCGCGCACCCGCACATGCGTGATCTGCGCGACCACGTCATTGAGGCTCTCGATGTGCTGGATGTTGACTGCCGTATAGACATCGATGCCGTGGGACAATAGCTCCTCGACGTCGAGGTAGCGCTTGGGATGGCGGCTGCCCGGCGCGTTGGTGTGCGCGAGCTCATCGACCAGGGCGATCTGCGGACGCCGCGCGATCAGGGCGTCGAGGTCCATCTCGTCGAGGATCTGGTCCTTGTATTCCAGCTTCTTGCGCGGAATGATTTCAAGGCCCGCCAGCAGCGCCTCGGTCTCCGCCCGGCCGTGGGTCTCGACCACGCCGACCACGACGTCTATCCCGGCCTTCGTCCTGGCATGGGCGCTTTGCAGCATCTCATAGGTCTTGCCGACGCCGGGCGCGGCGCCGACAAATATCTTGAGCTTCCCGGCCCGATCATTCTCGCGCCGCGCGGCCTCCAGCAGCGCGTCCGGCGACGGTCGTTTTTCAAGATCGGGGCGCTGATTGGCCATGCGGCAATATACTCATCGCATCCGGCGCGGCCTAGCTCCCGTCATTTGGCTGCGGCGGCATCCAGCGCCAGGTTCAGCGCCAGAACGTTAACCCTGACCTCGCCGAGCAATCCAGCCATGCGGCCCTGGGTGTGCTCCGTGACCAACTGGCGAACACGCTCTTCCGGCATTTTTCGAGCCTTCGCCACCCGCGGTACCTGGAACAGCGCGGCTTCCGGCGAAATGTCCGGATCGAGGCCGCTGGCAGAGGTGGTGACGAGGTCGACGGGGACGGAAGCGTTGGGGTTTTCGGCCTTCAGCTTGTCGACGTCCTCCTTGATCCGGTCGGCCAAAGCCTTGCTGGTCGGGCCGAGGTTGGAGCCGCCCGAATTGGCCGCGTTGTAGGGCGCCGACACCGTCTTGCTGGAATCGGCCGGGTCCGGCGCCGAGGTCGCCGAGAGCCGCCCGTGGAAATATTTGTCTTCCTTGAACTCCTGCCCGATCAGGGCCGAGCCGATCACCTTGCCGTCCTTCTCGATCAGGCTGCCTTGCGCCTGCTTCGGAAAGATCACGCCGGCAATCGCGGTCATCGCGAGCGGATAGGCGAGACCGGTGATGGCGGTCAGCAACAGCAGCAGGATGATGGCGGGGCGAATTTCGCGAAACATGATGTGTCTCCTGATAATTCGTCATTGCGAGCGAAGCGAAGCAATCCAGAGTGAGGGACGGGAGAGATGGATTGCTTCGTCGCTTCGCTCCTCGCAATGACGGATGGGTTTAAGCCAGGTTCAAGGCAGTCACCACGAGGTCGATGGCCTTGATGCCGATGAAGGGAATGATGATGCCGCCGAGGCCGTAGATCAGCAGGTTACGGCGCAGCAGTGCCCCTGCCCCGACGGCGCGATAGGCGACGCCCTTCAGCGCCAGCGGAATCAGCGCGATGATGACAAGCGCATTGAAGATGATGGCCGACAGAATTGCGCTTTGCGGGCTTGCCAGATGCATGAGGTTGAGCACCTCGAGCTGCGGATAGAACGCGAGGAACATCGCGGGGATGATGGCGAAATATTTCGCGACGTCGTTCGCAATCGAGAACGTGGTCAACGCGCCGCGCGTCATCAATAGCTGCTTGCCGATCTCGACCACCTCGATCAGTTTTGTCGGGTTGGAATCGAGATCGACCATGTTGCCGGCCTCGCGCGCGGCCTGGGTGCCGGTGTTCATGGCGACGCCGACGTCGGCCTGGGCGAGCGCGGGCGCGTCGTTGGTGCCGTCGCCGCACATCGCCACCAGCTTGCCCTTGGCCTGCTCGTCGCGGATCAGCTTCAGCTTGTCCTCAGGGGTTGCCTGGGCGAGAAAATCATCGACGCCGGCCTCAGCCGCGATCGCGGCTGCCGTCATCGGGTTGTCGCCGGTGATCATCACGGTGCGGATGCCCATCCGGCGGAGTTCAGCAAAGCGCTCGCGGATGCCGCCCTTGACGATATCCTTGAGGTGGATAACGCCGAGCAGGCGGCCGTCCCTGGCGACAGCCAGCGGCGTGCCGCCTTCCTTGGCGATTTCATCCGCGATGGCCTGGAGTTCGCGGGCCGCTTCGGTCCCGACCGAAGGCTGGATCGCACGAACGGCGTTGCCGCTGGCCATGGTCTGAGCCGTACCGCCGCCGATGTAATTCAGGATCGCCTCCACCGCGCCCTTGCGAACCGACGAGTTGCCGGCGTCGATGCCGCTCATGCGGGTTTGCGCGGTAAAGGGCACGAATGTCGCGGCGAGCTCCTTCATGTCGCGGCCTCGAATGTTGTATTTCTCCTTGGCCAGCACGACGATCGAGCGGCCTTCGGGCGTCTCGTCGGCGAGCGAAGCCAGCTGCGCCGCATCCGCCAGTTCCTGCTCGGTCACGCCGCGGACCGGGCGAAACACCGTCGCCTGCCGGTTGCCGAGGGTGATGGTGCCGGTCTTGTCGAGCAGCAGCGTATCGACGTCGCCGGCGGCCTCGACCGCCCGGCCGGACATCGCCAGCACGTTGAAGCGCACCAGCCGGTCCATGCCGGCGATGCCGATCGCCGACAACAAGGCGCCGATGGTGGTCGGGATCAGCGTCACGAACAGCGCCACGAGCACCACCACCGAAATCGAGCCGCCGGCATAGGCGGCATAGCTCGGGATCGTCACGGTCGCGAACACGAAGATGATGGTGAGGCCGGCAAGCAAAATGTTGAGCGCGATCTCGTTCGGCGTCTTCTGCCGCTCGGCGCCCTCGACCAGCCTGATCATGCGGTCGATGAAGGTCGAGCCCTGCGCCGCGGTGATACGGACCCGGATCCAGTCCGACAGCACCTGGGTGCCGCCGGTCACCGCCGAACGGTCGCCGCCGGATTCGCGGATCACGGGCGCGGATTCGCCCGTGATCGCAGCCTCGTTGACCGAAGCGACGCCCTCCACCACTTCACCGTCGGACGGGATATTGTCGCCGGCTTCGACCAGAACGATATCGCCGACTTTGAGCGCGGTGCCGGGCACCAGGCGAAACGTCTTGTCCGAACCCGTCAGCAGCTTGGCCTGGCTCTCGGTGCGGGTCTTCTTCAGCGATTCGGCCTGCGCCTTGCCGCGGCCTTCGGCCACTGCTTCCGCGAAATTGGCGAACAGCACCGTGAACCACAGCCACAGGATGATCTGGAACGTGAACCCGAGGTTCGCGCCGCCGGTGACGAGGTCGCGCACAAATATAATTGAAGTCAGCGCCGCGACAATCTCGACCACGAACATCACCGGGCTCTTGATCATCAGCCGCGGGTCGAGCTTGACGAACGACGACCTGATCGCCGGCACCAGGATCTTCGGGTCTGATATCGCCGAGGCCGTACCCTTTTTCTGCAGTCTTGTGGCTTCCATGGAAGTAACTCCGAAGAGGGATCGATCAAAACAGATTGTTGGCATTCATCGCGAGGTGCTCGACGATCGGGCCGAGCGCCAGCGCCGGGAAGAAGGTGAGACCGCCGATAATCAGGATCACGCCGACGACGAGGCCGACGAACAGGCCACCGGTGGTCGGCAGCGTGCCGGCCGATGGCGGGATCGACTTCTTGGCCGCCAGCGAGCCCGCAATGGCCATCGCCGGGACGATCATGAAGAAGCGGCCGACGAACATCGAACTGGCGAGCGTCAGATTGTAGAAGAAGGTGTTGCCGGTCAGGCCGCCGAACGCCGAACCGTTGTTGCCGGTCGCCGAGGTGAAGGCATAGAGCACCTCCGTGAAGCCATGCGGCCCGGCATTGGCCATCGACGCCACCGCCGGCGGAAACACCACGGCGACCGCGGTCCAGCCGAGATACATCAACGGCAGCACCAGGATCGCAAGCATCGCCATCTTGACCTCGCGCGCCTCGATCTTCTTGCCGACATATTCCGGCGTGCGGCCGACCATCAGCCCGGCAACGAAGATCGCCAGCACGACGAACAGCAGCATGCCGTAGAGGCCGGCGCCAACGCCGCCGACGATGATCTCGCCGAGCTGCATGTTGATCAGCGGGATCATGCCGCCGAGCGCGGTGAACGAGTCATGCATGGCGTTGACCGCGCCGCAGGAGGCCGCCGTGGTGACAACGGCGAACAATGAAGATGCAACGATGCCGAAGCGGACTTCCTTGCCTTCCATATTGCCGCCGGTCAGCCCGAGCGCACTGAGCGTCGACGTACCGTTGGCCTCGGCCCAATAGGTGATGGCGACGCCCGCGAGGAACAGCACGCCCATGACGCCGAGGATCGCCCAGCCCTGGCGCTGGTCGCCGACCATGCGGCCGAACACGTTGGTGAGCGCCGCGCCGAGCGCGAAGATCGAAATCATCTGCACGAAGTTCGACAGCGCGGTGGGGTTCTCGAACGGGTGCGCGGCGTTGGCGTTGAAGAAGCCGCCGCCATTGGTTCCCAGCATCTTGATCGCGACCTGCGAGGCAACCGGGCCGACCGCGATGGTCTGCTTGGCGCCCTCCAGCGTCGTGGCGTCGACATAGGCGCCGAGCGTCTGCGGCATGCCCTGCCAGACCAGGAACAGCGTGTAGACCACGCAGATCGGCAGAAGCACATAAAGGGTGCAGCGCGTCACATCGACCCAGAAATTGCCGATGGTGCGCATCGAGGAGCGCGAAAAACCGCGGATCAGCGCCACCGCGAGCGCGATGCCGGTCGCGGCCGACAGGAAGTTCTGGTGCGTCAGGCCCAGCATCTGGACCAGATAGGACAGCGTGCTTTCACCGCCGTAGTTCTGCCAGTTGGTGTTGGTGATGAAGGAGATCGCGGTGTTGAACGACAGATCCGGAGCGACCGCGGACTGATCCTGCGGATTGAACGGCAACAGCGCCTGCAGCCGCATCAGGCCATAAATAATAAGGAAGCCGCCGACATGGAACAGCAGCATCGCGACCGCATAGGTCAGCCAATGCTGCTCGCGCTTCTCATCGACGCCGCCGATCCAGTAAAGCCCCGCTTCGACCGGCCGCAGCACAGGCGACAGAAAGGTGGATTCGCCGTTGAAGACGCGGGTCATGTACCAGCCGAGCGGTTTGACCAGCGCGACCACGATGGCGCAGTACAGGAAAATTTGGATCCAGCCGATGACAGTCATGGTCTAAAACCCTTCAGAATCTTTTTGCAGGCAGCAGCAGGTGAATCAGCGCAATCAGCAGCGCCGAGGTGACGGCGAACGCCAGAACGACTTGGACCAGCGTGATCATGGCGTCCTAGAAGCGTTCGGGCCGCAGCAGCGCGTAGGTCAGGTAGAACAAGAGGCCTAGCGAGACGGCGCCGGCGAGTGAATAATCGAAGATCATGGCCTTACCCTCACAACCGTTCGCAGGCATAGGCGTAGCCGATGCCTGCCAGGAAGAAGCCTGCGCCTAGCGCCAGCATGACAATGTCCAGCATGGGATGCTCCTGTGCGACATGAGCCGCGGACCGAACGGACGGCCTCGCTTTGGTTGGTGGTGAAGTGCCACCTTGCGCATAGGTTTTCGAGATGGGGACAATGGCGAAGTTATAGGAATCTCATAAGTGCCCGTTTCGCCGGCTCTCCATCCTCAGGTCGTCCCGGCCTTGAGCCGGGACCCATACCGCGTTGCGCTATCGATGAAGCAGGACGGCAGAGACCCTTCGCAAATTTCCGACGGTGGCTATGGGTCCCGGCTCGCGCTTCGCTTGGCCGGGACGACGGGGGGAGAGAGCGTGCCAATATCCCACTCCCCACTTATGAAATCCCTATTTCTTCGCCCCTCGCCGCATCTCGTTTTCAAATGGCGACTGGACCACCTTGGACCCACGGCTGCGGTGGCAGCCGCCCCACAAGTGAGATCACGCCATGTCACTATTTGTAGAATCCCAGAACCCCGTTGAACCCGGCGACCGGCTGCGCAACGCGTATGCCGTGACCGCCGAATTCCTGTCCGACATCGTCAACCAGACCTGCCGGCGCTTTCCGTCCGTAAGCCAGAGCGGCAAGACCGCACGCATTGAGCGGCTGATCCAGTCGGGCGCCTGGACCGATGCGGCCCTGGCCCTGATCGACCTGGAACTGCCGCAATGGCAGCTCCGCCGTATCGCCTATGACGAAGGCGAATGGCATTGCGCGCTGTCGCGCGAACGCGAACTGCCGGATTGGCTCGATCAATCGGCCGAGGGCCGGCACGCCGATCTGGCGCTGGCGATCCTGAGCGCGTTCGTCGAAGCCCGTCGCCTCAACGCGCCGTTGCCCCGACCCAGCGTCCCGGCCGTGCGCAGCGATGCCGGCGCGCTCTATGAGCCGGTCCTGAGCGACAATTTCGGCTGAACCGGCCGGGACACTGCTCGCCAAAACAGGGAATACCAACGTGAAATTCGTCGAACCTCCATCGTGCCGTGCGCCCTCCGCAATCGTCTTCATCGGCAGAAACCGCCGCGGCCATTGGGTTGCCCAGGAACAAAACGGCCTCTATGGCGGCCTGTTCGTCAATCGCGCACAGGCCATCAAATACGCGTTGTTCGAGAATGGCCATCATCCAGAAATGATCGTCGAGCTGGCCTGCGAAATCGAGCTCGACATGGGCAGCGGTCCAGGCGCGCGCAGCGTGTCGCCGCGACAGATTCGCCCGCACATCCAATCTTCAGAAGGAGTGATGACATGACCATGCTGACGCATCCCGGCAACCGATTCGAACCGGCTTCCCATCGGTCGGGACGCCGGACCCCAACCACCACCGCAAAGCTCGATATGCTCAAGCTGATCTGCGTTCGCGCGATTGGTCCCTTGCTGATCTCAGTCGCGATCGCCGGCGTCATCGTGCTCAAGGCTGCGGTCTTCCTTTCGCGCGTCAACCATTGAGAACGGCCGAACGACCCGTGCGGCAAGAAGCTGCTAATACATCCGCGCCAGGTCTGAACGGCATCGACGTTAACGACATGTGAGGCCGAACATACATTTGACCACAAATTCCCAGGTTCTAGCCTTGCCGAAAACACGGCGGCGGCGCAGGTTTCAACAGCGATCATTGAGAGATGGAAGCCATGAACATAGCGCCGCAAGCGGACATGCCGAGCGATCCCGTTGCTTCCGAAGGTGTGGTCGCGGCCGGGGCCTATGTCGACGGCCGGCGGGTCGCCAACATCGCTATCGAGGAAGCCTCGAGCTGGCGCAGCAAGCCCGGCCACGTGGTCTGGATCGGGCTGCACGAACCGGACATGACGATCCTGACGAGCGTGCAGCAGCAATTCCAGTTGCATGATCTTGCCATTGAAGACGCGAACAACGCCCACCAGCGGCCGAAGATCGAACAATATGGCGACGGCCTGTTCATCGTGGCACGCACCGCGCAACTCATCGGCGACAGCATCGCGTTCGGCGAAACCCATCTGTTCGTCGGCGAAGGATATCTCGTCACCGTTCGCCACGGCGCTTCGACATCCTACGCGCCGGTGCGCGCGCGATGCGAAAGCTGCCCGCGGGCGCTGGCCCGCGGCGAGGATTACATCCTCTACGCCATTCTCGACTTTATCGTCGACAACTACTCGCCGGTGCTCGAGACCATCCAGGAAGAGGTCGAAGCGATGGAGGAGCAGGTGCTCGCGAGCGCGATGACGCGGGCGCAGATCGAGCGGCTGTATCTGTTGCGGCGCGATCTGTTGCGCCTGCGGAATGCGGTGGGGCCCTTGGTGGAGGTCTGCCGCCGGCTTGAACACGACAATCTGCCGATGATTCGCCCCACCATGCAGCCGCTGTTCCGCGACGTCACGGACCACGTTCGCACCGTCCAGGAGCAGATCGACTCGCTCCGCGAAGTCCTCGCTTTTGCCTTCGAGGCGAGCCTTTTGGTGGGCCAGGCCCAGGAGACCGCGGTCTCCAAGAAACTCGCCTCATGGCTTGCCATTATCGCGGTCCCGACCGCGATCGCCGGCATCTACGGCATGAACTTCAAGCACATGCCGGAACTGGAGTGGGAGTATGGTTACTTCGCCATCATCGGCTTGATCCTGATCGTGTGCGCGGGCCTGTTCTGGCGCTTCCGGCGTGCCGGGTGGCTGTAAGCTGACCGGCCTACCCCGTTTTCGCAACGCAAACGAGTACCAACTTTGCCCAAGACGCTATAGAATGCTGTCGAGCCAGTGATTTGGCTGATGGATCAGCATCATGATTGCGACATCGATGAGTCGAATAGTCGTACCGTCCCTGGTTGCGGCATGTAGCGTGGCGGCCATCTTCGCCGTCTATTACATCAGCCACGAGCCGCGGGTCGATACCAGGGCCGCAACCGCCGCACCGGCGGTCTCGAAACCGGCATTGGACGCCCCAAAGCAGGGTGCGCTCGCAGCGGCGCAAGCGGAAGCAAACGCCGTGACGGCCACGCTGGGCGGACCGACCCCACCGCCGGATAGCGTGCCGTCGTTCGACATTGCCCGCATCGAGCCGACGGGCGAAGCTGTCATCGCCGGCCGGGCCATGCCGGGCGCAGCGGTGGAACTGCTGCGCAACGGCGAGATACACGATCGCGTGGTGGCGGATCAATCCGGACAATTCGTCATGGTTCCGCCCCGGCTTCCCTCAGGGACGTATGACCTCACGCTGCGGGCCAAAGAGCCGGACGGCAAGCAGACCTCGTCCAAACAGAGCGTGACGGTGGCGCTTGAGCCGAAGTCAACCGAGCGGCCGGTCGTTGCGTTGATGGCACCGGACAAACCCACTGTCGTGCTGTCGCAGCCGGCTGTGCCAAAGCCGATGGCCGGCGCAGTGGTTGCGGAGACGGTTGAGATCGAGCCGGGCGGCAAGCTCCATGTCAGCGGCCGCGCCCGCCCCGGCGCCGCGGTGAAGCTTTATCTCAACGACAGCTTTATTGCCTCGGCAACGGCTGGCGCTGATGGACGTTTTGCGGTCACGATCAATGAGGGGGTCGCCTCCGGCAGCTACCGCGTGAGGCTGGACGAGGTGGAGCAGAATTCCGGCGCGGTGCGCGCCCGCGCCGAGGTGCCGTTCAACGTTCCCGATACGATGGTCACGGCCTCCGTGCCGGCACAGACCACCGCGGCCAAGCGGCTGGACGTTGCCGCTGCACAGCCGCCGGAGCTGGCGGCCGCCATGGCCGCCGTTCTGCCAGACAAGGGCTCGCCGCCAGACAAGGGCTCGCCCTCCACCGTGGTCGTGCCGAAGATCAACACCACCACCGTCTCGCGCGGCGACAGCCTCTGGCGCATCAGCCAACTCTCCTACGGAGCGGGCACGCGCTACGCCGTCATTTACAAGGCGAATCGGGAACAGATCCGCAATCCCAACCTGATTTATCCCGGCCAGGTTTTTGTCGTTCCGATGCCTGAAGCGCGGCCATAGCGCCTGCGCAAGAGATTGCGCGGCCTTTTAGCTCGCGCTCGATTATGTGCGGCGGTTCTGCTGGACGCGCAGGACGACCGTCACGTCTCGGGTGAACGACTATCTCCCTTCACTCCGCCGCGGTCCACAGCCCGCCCTTGGCCCGCACGGCGCGTCGGAGACCTTTCGGCTTTAATCATTTGTGCCAAGGCGCCTTCACCTTGGTACGCTTCCCTGCGGGGCTTTGAGGCGGTACAACCCGCCTGTATTCTCGTGTGTAGCGGCTAAATGAAGTGTAGCGGTGCAGACCAGTGACAATATTTGATCGAATTCTCGACGCGGCCGCGGATAATCTCAGGATAGCGAAAATCCTGGTCCAGCTGGGCCTCGACCCCAACAACGTCACCTACGACGCGATATTCAACCGCCTGCTGGAGATTTTTATCCACAACATCACGCTGGCCAACATGTTCGCCCTGGCCGGCGCCATCTTCTTTGTCGCCACCTTGCTGACGCAGACCATGGTGCCGCTGCGTGTCGCGAACATGATCGGCTGCGCATTTTTCGCCCTGTTCGGCGCGCTCACGGCATCCGTCACGACCTTCCTGTTGTATCTCCTGATGGTCCCCATCAATGCGTATCGTCTCCGACAGATGCTCGTTCTGGTGAAAAAGGCCCGCAGCGCAACGAAGGGCGATACGTCGCTGGAATGGCTCAAGCCGTTCATGACCGAGCGCAAGTATCGCAAGGGCGATATTCTGTTCAAAAAAGACGATGCCGCCCATGAGATGCTGCTGACCGTCACCGGAAAATTCCTGGTCAAGGAAATCAGCGTCGAACTTCCGCCGGGACGTTTGATGGGCGAATTTGGTTTCCTCACGCCCGATAACCGGCGCACGGCGACGATCGAATGCATCGAGGATGGTCACGTGCTGACCATCACTTATGACAAGCTGCTCGAGATCTACTTTCAGAACCCGCAGTTCGGCTATTACTTCCTGGTGCTGACCAGCCAGCGCCTGCTGGAAAACATTGCGCGACTGGAAGGCATTGTCGCGCAACACAAGTCCTTGCAGCAGGCCGCGGCTGCGAACGGCCCCAACTGATCGGCGGGACACGCGCGCCGGGGCTTTCTAGAGCGGCATGGCTTTTGGTTGAATCGATCGAGCCACGAGTCCCCTCAACCTCTCCCGCTTGCGGGGTCGAGACGAGCGAAGCTCGCTCTTAGGTCGGCGCGAAGCGCCGGGTGGGGCTCTCTCCACGTAGGGAGTGTTCGTTGTGGAGACACCCCCACCCCAGCCCTCCCCCGCAAGCGGGAGAGGGAGTACACCGTCTTCGTGGCAACCAACCCAGCCTAACCTCATCAGGCTTTAGGCCTACTCCGCCGCCGTTCGCAGCTCAGCCCTTTCGGCGCGCACCGCGCAGAACTTGAACTCGGGGATCTTGCCGAACGGATCGAGCGCCGGGTTGGTCAAGAGGTTCGCCGCCGCCTCGGCGTAGCAGAACGGCATGAAGACCATGTTCTCCGGCACGTCACGGTCGGAGCGCACCTTGATCTCGACCGCACCGCGGCGGGTTTCCAGCTTGATGAAATCGCCGGGCCATACGCTGAGGCGCCGCATATCCTTCGGCGACATGAACGCGACCGCCTCCGGCTCGATCTGGTCGAGCACGCTGGAGCGGCGCGTCATCGAGCCGGTGTGCCAATGTTCGAGCACGCGGCCGGTCGACAGCACCATCGGATACTCGCCGTCCGGCAGTTCGTCCGGCGGAATGACCTTGGCCGGCACGATCTTGCCGCGACCGCTCTCGGTCGGGAAGCCGGTGGTGAAGATGATCTCGTTGCCTGGCTTGTTCGGATCATCAGCCGGATAGGTGACGGCGCCTTCACGGACCAGCCGCTCCCAGCTGATGTTCTTGAGCGACGGCATCAGCTGCGCCATCTCGGTGTAGACTTCGCCGGGGCCCGAATAATTCCACGGGAGCCCCATACGCTTGCCGATCTCCTGGATGATCCAGAGATCCTGTCGCGCCTCGCCCGGCGGCTTGATCACCTGGCGCGCAAGCTGCACGCGCCGGTCGGTGTTGGTGAAGGAGCCGTCTTTTTCGGCAAAGGCCGAGGCGGGCAGGATCACGTCGGCGTGGAATGCGGTCTCGGTGACGAAGAGGTCCTGCACCACGAGATGATCGAGCATGGCGAGCGCTCCGCGCGCATGCTGAAGATCGGGATCCGACATCGCGGGGTTTTCACCCTCGATATACATGCCCGTGATCTCGCCGGCGTGGATCGCGTTCATGATCTCGACCACGGTCAGGCCGCGTACCGGATCGAGCTCCTGGTTCCACAGCTTCTCGAAATTGCCGCGCATGTCGTCGCGGCTAACCGGCTGGTAATCCGGCAGGAACATCGGGATCAGGCCGGCGTCGGAGGCGCCCTGCACGTTGTTCTGTCCGCGCAGCGGATGCAGGCCGGTGCCGGGACGGCCGACCTGTCCGGTGATCAGCGCCAGCGCAATCAGGCAGCGCGCATTGTCGGTGCCGTGGACATGCTGGCTGATGCCCATGCCCCAGAATATGATCGACGATTTGGCGCGCGCATATGTGCGCGCGACCTCGCGCAAGGTTTGTGCCGGGATGCCGCAGATCGGCTCCATCTTCTCCGGCGTGAACTCCTTGATCTTTTCCTCGAGATCCTGAAAGCCCTCGGTGTAACCCGCGATGTACTGATCGTCGGTCAGGCCTTCGGTGATGATCGTGTTGATCATCGCATTCAGCATGGCGACGTCGGAGCCGGGCTTGAACTGCAGATGTTTGGTCGCGTGGCGCGACAGCGATTGCCGACGCGGATCCAGGACGAAGAGCTTGGCGCCCTTCTTCGCCGCGTTCTTGATGTAGGTTGCAGCGACCGGGTGGTTGACGGTCGGATTTGCGCCGATCACGATGATGACTTCGGCGTCCATCGCCGCTGCGAACGGGGCCGACACCGCGCCGGAGCTCAGGCCTTCGAACAGCGCCGCCACCGACGATGCGTGGCACAGCCGCGTGCAGTGATCGACATTGTTGGAGCCGAAGCCGGTGCGCACCAGCTTCTGGAACAGATAGGCCTCTTCGTTGGAGCCCTTGGCAGAGCCGAAACCGGCCAGCGCCTTGACGCCCTTCTCGTCGCGGATCTTCGAAAGGCCGTTGGCGGCGATATCCAGCGCCTCTTCCCACGACGCTTCGCGGAAATGCGTGAACGGATTGGCCGGGTCGACCTGGTCGTTGGCGTCCTTCTTTGCGTTCGGTAGCCGCACCAGCGGCTTTGTCAGGCGATGCGGGTGATGGATGTAGTCAAATCCAAAGCGGCCCTTGACGCAGAGCCGGTTGTGGTTGGCCGGGCCGTCGCGGCCCTCGGCGTAAATGATCTTCTCGTCCTTGACCTGGTAGGTGACCTGGCAGCCGACGCCGCAGAACGGGCACAGCGAGTCGACCTCCTTGTCCGCATAGGTCACGCGGGTCTGGTTCTCGTCCAGCATCACCGACGGCATCAATGCACCGGTCGGGCAGGCCTGCACGCATTCGCCGCAGGCGACGCAGGTCGATTCACCCATGGGGTCATCGAAGTCGAACACGATTTTCGACCCGTGACTGCGATAGGCCATGCCGATGACGTCGTTGACCTGCACTTCCCGGCAGGCGCGCACGCAGAGGCCGCACTGGATGCAGGCGTCGAGATTGACGCTCATCGCGGGATGGCTGACGTCGCTTTCCCAGCGCTCGGCGGCGGGGAAGCGGCTCTCGGTGACCTCGACCTTTTCGGCCCAATGCCAGAATTTTGAGTCGGGATCGTGGGAAGTCTCGCGCGCCGGCTGGTCGGCGACCAAGAGTTCCATCACCATCTTCTGCGCTGCGACCGCGCGCGCGCTTTCGGATTTCACCTTCATGCCGACGGTGGGCGTGCGCTTGCACGACGCCGCCAGCACGCGCTCGCCCTCGATCTCCACCATGCAGGCGCGGCAATTGCCGTCCGGCCGATAGTCGGGCGCAGGCGAATAGCACAGATGCGGGATTTCCTGGCCCTGGCGCTTTGCCACCTGCCAGATGGTTTCGCCTGCGTTGGCCTCAACCTGCTTGCCGTCGAGTTCAAACTTGATCTTGGTCATTCCGCGGCTTCTTTCGGCACGAATTCTTCCGGAAAATACTTAATCACTGACGTCAGTGGATTCGAGGCCGCCTGCCCCAGCCCGCAGATCGAGGCATCGCGCATCGCCTGGCTCAACTGGTCGAGCAGTTCGCGGTTCCAGACCGGGCGTTCCATCAGGATCGCTGCCTTCTGGGTGCCGACCCGGCACGGCGTGCACTGGCCGCAGCTCTCATCCTCGAAGAAGCGCATCAGGTTCAGCGCCGCGCCCCGCACGCTGTCGTGTTCGGACAGGATCACGACCGCGGCCGAGCCGATGAAGCAGCCGTATTTTTCCAGCGTGCCGAAATCGAGCGGGATATTGTCCATCGACGCCGGCAGGATGCCGCCGGACGCGCCGCCCGGCAGATAGGCGTGGAAGGTATGGCCGTCCGCCATGCCGCCGCAGAACTCGTCGATCAGTTCGCGCACGGTGACACCCGCAGGCGCCAGCTTCATGCCGGGGTTCTTGACGCGGCCCGACACCGAATAGCTGCGCAGGCCATGACGGTCGTTGCGGCCGTTGCCCTTCCACCAGTCCGCGCCCTTCTCGACGATGTCGCGCACCCACCACAGCGTCTCGATATTGTTGATCAGCGTCGGCAGGCCGAACAGGCCGACCTGGAACGGATATGGCGGCTTATGACGCGGCAGACCGCGTTTGCCTTCGATGCTTTCGAGCAGCGAGGATTCCTCGCCGCAGATATAGGCGCCGGCGCCGCGGCGCATGTGCAGCACCGGTCCACCCGGCGGCAGTTTTGCGATCTCACGTTCGAGAATTTCGCGCGAGGCCGGATATTCGTCGCGCAGGTAAATGTAGACATCGGTCGCCTCGACCACATGCGCGCCGATCAACATGCCCTCGAGGAAACGATGCGGGTCGGTCTCGAGGTAAAAGCGATCCTTGAAGGTGCCGGGCTCGCCCTCGTCGCCATTGATCGCCATCAGCCGCGGGCCGGGCTCGCCGAGCACCGCACGCCATTTGCGTCCGGTCGGGAAGCCGGCGCCGCCGAGGCCGCGCAGCGAGGCATCGTCGAGCGACTTGAGCAAATCTTCCTTGGAAAGCGCGCCGGAGCGCAAGCGATTGAGCAGCGCGTAACCGCCGCCGGCGACGTAGGCGTCGTAGCCGACATACTCAGGCAAATGCGCGTGGGTCTCGCCGGCTTTCGCTGCGGCGAGCACGCTTGCGGTGGTGGCGTGATCGACAAAGTGATGGCCGACTTCGGCTGCCGGCGCGGTGTCGCAGCGGCCGACGCAGGGCGCGCGCACCACGCGAATGCCGGGGCCGGCTTTGTCCTGCAATTCATGCAGCAGTTTTTCCGCGCCCAGCATCGCGCAGGTCAGCGAATCGCAGACGCGAATGGTCAGCGGCGCAATATCCGGCTCGCCTTCCTTCACGATATCGAAATGCGCGTAGAAGGTCGCGGTCTCGAACACTTCGGCAAACGACAGCTTCATCTCGTCGGCGAGGGCGGCGAGATGGCCCGCGGATATCTGGTGATACGTGTCCTGGATCAGATGCAGATGTTCGATCAGCAGGTCGCGCTGCCGCGACCGGTCGCCGAGCAGCTGTTCAATCTCGTATGCTGCGGTCGGATCGACCTGGCGGCCCTTCGGCGTCGCCTTGGCCCGCTTCCGTCCGGCGCCGGGGTGCTCGAACGAACGCACTTTCTGCACGTCTTGAACCATGGAAAACGTCTCGTTCCTGCCTGTATGTTTCCGCGATCATAAATCGTGGCATGCCAGATGCCAAGAGAATTGTCGCGTTTTGATAAGCATTTAAGCGGGCACGTCCGGCGCGGTCATGCCGCTCGCCGCCCGGACCAGGCTTCGCGTCGAAGCCATCTTTTTCGATCAGCGAATGAGAACTGGAATCGATCTAAAGATCAATAAAGCTGTCTCATGATGCGATAGGGAATGCGTATCGATTTGGTTTTGCAATCAGTCGATACGGATTCAAAATGACTTGTCCTAGTTTCCGCCGTTCGCCTTTTCGATCAGAAACACGATGCGGGTCTCTGCGCGCTCCGTGATCTCGACCTTGTCACCGGTCTCGCGGATCAGATTCGGGATATCGATCACCGACAGCGGATCGGTGCAGTGGACTTCAAGCCGCTCGCCTGGTTTGACCGACTTGAGCGCCTTGCGCGTCTTCAGCGCCGGCAGCGGACATTTGAGGCCGGTGAGATCGAGCTTTGTCGTGGTCATCGGGGGAACATGGCGAAGCGAATGCGCATCGTCAATGAGGCTTCAGATCAAGCTTGCATAGGACAGGAAGCAGACGGTCTGGCCAGGTTCGACAAGCGTGACCTCTTCGCCGAGTTCGACAAGGCCGTCGGTGTCGACCAGCGAGGACAACAGCCCCGCACCCTCGCGCGGAAACTTCACCGCTTCGAGCGCGCCATCCCCGGCCTTGCGAAGGGTGACGCGGACATATTCGCGGCGCGCGATTTTCTTCGTGTAGGCGAAGGCGGCGCGAACCGGCATCGTCACCAGCTTCTGTTGCCGCGCGCCTGACAAAGCCAGGATTGTGGGCCGCACCACGTGAGCGAAGGTAACAAAACTCGCCACCGGATTGCCCGGCAGGCCGATGAACGGTGTGCCGCCGATGATCCCCATCGCCACAGGACGTCCCGGCTTGATCGCCATTCGCCACAGCACGAGCGAGCCTACGCTTTCGACGCTGGCCTTGACGTGATCTTCTTCGCCGGTCGATACGCCGCCGGTGGTGAGGATCAGATCATGGGCGCCGGCGACTTTCTTTAGTGCGACAGCGAGCGCGGTGGGCTCGTCCCTGATAATGCCGAGATCGCTGACCTCGCAGCCGAGCCGCGCCAGCATCGCAATCAGCATGAAACGGTTTGAATCGAACAGCTGCGCCGCCGCGCGTGGCTCGCCCGGCGAGACCAGCTCATTGCCGGTGGAGAACACCGCAACGCGGATGCGCCTGTTGACGCCAAGTTCGGTCAGGCCGAATGCCGCTGCCAGCGCCACATCCTGCGGCCGCAGCCTTTGTCCGGCCTTCAATGCCGCGTGGCCTGACGGGATATCCTCGCCCGCGGGACGAACATTGGCGCCGGGCTTCAGCCCCGCCGGAAGCACCACCTTGCCGTCCTCAACGCGAACATCTTCCTGCATGAACACGGTGTCGGCGCCGTCAGGCATCGGCGCACCGGTAAAGATCCGCACCGCCTCGCCCGGCTTGATCGGCGCGCGCGCGGAAGCGCCGGCCTGAACGCGGCCGGACACCGCAAACGCCTGCTCCTTGTCTTTGGGCAGATCGCGGCTCGACACCGCGTAGCCGTCGACGGCGGAATTGGTGAAGGGCGGCAGCGGCAGCGGCGCCGAAACATCCTGCGCGAGCACGCGTCCGTCGGCATTGACGAGCGCGACGGTCTCGACCTCCTGCACCGCGGTGACCCGCGCTGCAATGATGCCGACGGCCTCATCGACCGACATCATCGGACCGCCGAAGGCAAAGCAATCGTCGGACAATTGCGCCATCGCGAATTAGCTCTCCGCTTCGCTCTTTGCCAGCACCTCTTCGACCGATATCGCCGAGCGCAGCATCATCGCGGCAATTGCCTCGATATCATCGAGATGGGCGGTGGGAAGTCTGGTTTCAACTGCGGTATCGGTGGCGAGGCCGACTACGCCGGGATCATCGGGGAACAGAAAAGGCTTGCCGTTGGCGGCACGATAAACCTCGATCTTGCGGTGCGGCTCGCGCTTGAAACCCTCGATGACGACCAGATCGACCCGCGACATTTTGGTCAATAGTTCCGGCAGGCGCGGCTCTTCGGCGCCACGCAATTCATGCATCAGGGCCCATCGCCGCGCCGAAGATACCAGCACCTCGGTGGCGCCGGCCTCGCGATGCCGCCAGGAATCCTTGCCGGGAATATCGACGTCGAAGGCGTGATGGGCGTGCTTGATCACGGAAACCCGCAGGCCATCTTTCAGCAAATACGGGATCACCCGCGCCAGCAAGGTGGTCTTGCCGGCGCCGCTCCATCCCGCGAGGCCAATCACTTTCATCCTGTTCTCCGGAACCCTGACCATCACCGTCATTGCGAGGAGCGGAGCGACGAAGCAATCCATTCTGTCTTCACCGAGCCGTGAAATGGATTGCTTCGCTACGCTCGCAATGACGATCGTGGCGGCCATTTCGCCCATTTCCGGAGATGGTCTATATCGGTTAGGACCCAATGTCATGCTAACCTGCGGAAATGATGAAGATCGAGAAAGCCCCCGTCCCCCTGATCGTGCCCAATCCTGATGATCCCAGGCTGACCGAGCGCGTCACCGGGACCGACCAGACCGGCGCCACGGTGGAAATCAGGGTGCCGGTGGAGCGGCCGCTGACGCTGTACCTGAACGCGCAGGAGATCGTCACCATGATGACGATCGGCGACTACCCGGAGTATCTCGCGCTCGGGTATCTGTTGAACCAGAACATGCTGAAATACGACGATGTCGTCACCGAGGTCGAATATGACGACGACCTGCAGGTGGTGGTGGTGCGCACCGAGCACCACACCAATTTCGAGGCCAAGCTGAAGAAGCGCACGCAGACCTCGGGCTGCGCGCAGGGCACCGCGTTCGGCGATCTCTTGGAAGCCGTGGAAAGCGTCGCACTGCCGAAGGCGGAGCTCCGCACCTCCTGGCTCTACGAGATGACGCATGCGATCAACACCATGCCCTCGCTCTATCTCGAGGCCGGCGCGATCCATGGTTGCGTGCTGTGCAAGGAGGGCACGCCGGTCTGCTACACCGAGGATGTCGGCCGCCATAACGCCGTCGACAAGATCGCGGGCTGGATCTATCGCCACGGCGTCGATCCCGGCGACAAGATTCTCTACACCACGGGCCGGCTGACCTCCGAGATGGTGATCAAGACGGTGCGGATGGGAATTCCCATCCTGGTATCGCGCTCGGGTTTTACGGCGTGGGGCGTCGAGCTGGCGCGCCAGGTCGGGCTGACGCTGGTCGGGCGCACGCGCGGCAAGCGGTTCATCGCGCTGTCAGGCCAGGAGCGCATCGTGTTCGACCAGAATCTCGCCTTTGTCGAAGAGGAATCGGCGCGGCACAAGCGCAAGGGCGAAGACCGTGACGACTGAAATGATTCCCGGCGTGCTGCTCGCCGGCGGCCTGGCGCGGCGCATGGGCGGCGGCGACAAGCCGATGCGCACCATCGGCGGCCGCACCATCCTCGACCGCGTCATCGCGCGGCTGCAGCCGCAATGCGACGGGCTCATTCTCAATGCCAACGGCGATCCTGCACGGTTCGCCGCGTTCGGCCTGCCTGTGATTCCCGACGGCGTCGCCGATTTTCCCGGACCCCTGGCCGGCATTCTTGCCGGGCTCGATTGGGCCGCGGCCAACCGGCCCGAGGTCAAATGGGTGCTGAGTGCTGCGGCGGACTGTCCATTCCTGCCGCGCGATCTGGTGGCGCGTCTCGTCGCGGCGCTGCACGAGGAGAACGCCGAACTCGCGGTCGCCGCTTCCGACGGCCAGTCGCATCCGGTGATCGGCCTGTGGAGCGTGGCGTTGCGCGAACAGCTCCGCCACGCGCTTGTTGTCGAGGATGTCAGAAAGATCGACCGCTGGACCGCACGCTACCGGCTCGCCACCGTGACCTGGCCGACAACGCCGCTCGACCCGTTCTTCAATGCCAACACCATGGATGACATTGCGGAAGCGGACCGGCTGGCGGCGCTGGATGGGGGTTAGATTGCAGCTCTCTCCACGTCGTCCCTACGCCGCCAATGGCACAGTCCAGGCGTCATAGCCATAGACCCAGTCGGCGTCGGTCTTGCCGCTGAGCCAGGTATTGGTTCGCGAGGTCTGCTGGATCCTAGCGGTTCGCGCCTTGCGGGTTGCCTCGAACCTTCGAAACGCATTCGGCACGCCCTCGCGCTCGATGCCGTCGAGACAGCGCGACAGCACGGCGGCGTCTTCGATCGCCATCGCCGCGCCCTGCGCCATATAGGGCGTCATCGGATGGCAGGCGTCGCCAAGCAGCGTCACCTTGCCCTCGCCCCAACGCTCCAGCGCATTGCGATCGACGATCGCCCATTTGTGCACGTCCGGGCACGCGGCCAACACCTGTTCGACCTGGCGATCAAAGCCCGCAAATGCCTCGCGCAATTCCCGGACGTCGCCCTTGGCCGACCACGACTCGATCCGGAATTCCGGTTCCGGCTGACTGGTGACGAGATAGATTTCGCTACGGTCCGGCTTGACGTAGTAGATGACGATGTGCGGGTCCTCGCCCCACCATTTGGTGCAGTCGTCGATTTGTTCTCCGCCGAGCAGCGTCGCCGGATAAGTCGTGCGATAGGCGATGCGCCCGGTAAAATGCACCGGCGAGGTGTCGAACAGGATGTCGCGCACGACCGAGTGGATGCCATCCGCGCCGATGACGGCATCAGCAACCGCCGTCTCACCGTTGGCAAACGACAGCCGGACGCCATTGCTGGTCTCGTCCAGCCCGACCAGTTTGTGGCTGAGCTTGATGTATTCGTCGGGCACCGCACTTGCGAGTGCGGCATGCAGATCGCCGCGATGCGCCAGCAGATAGGGCGCGCCAAATTTCTGCTCGGCGCTCTCGCCAAAAATCATGTCGAATTTGACTTCGCCGGTCTTCCAATCCCGGTTGTTCCAGGAGCGCGGGTAAAACGATTGCCCCCGCAGCCGCGCTTCGAGCCCGAGCCCGCGCAACACTTTCATGGCGTTGCAGCCAATCTGGATGCCGGCGCCCAGCCGCACGAATTGCGATGCCTGCTCATACACGGTGACGTCGATGCCGACCCGCCGCAGCGCTGCGGCCGACGCAAGGCCGCCCATGCCCGCGCCCACGATTGCAATCGACAGAGGTCTTGCCATCGCCTCCCCGCCCTGTTTCCCACGGCTCAGGCCGGTCGAAACCCGGCTCTTTCGAGCGCCGTGCGGCCTTCTTCCGACGCCAGCGCGTCGAGAAAGGCCTGTACCGCCGCCCGCTGCTTGCGCGCCGTCACCAGCGCGAAATCATAATGCTCTTCGGCAAAGGGAATGAAACCCAGGTCGGATGCATGGGCCACCGGCGCGATGGTCATGCCCCAGTCGGCGCGATGCTGCGCCACGGCGGCGGCGACCGCATTATGCGAGCGCGGCTGATTCCAGTAACCGTCGGGTCTCGCGCCCGCCAGCAGCCGGTCGATCAGGATGCGCGTGCCGGCGCCCTGGTTGCGGTTGACCATGATGCAGGCGGGGTCAGCGAGCGCCGCACGCACCGCGGCCTCGGCGCCCAGGCCCTCGAAGCGCGCATCGCCCTTGCGGAACACGATGCCCTGCATCCGCCGCCAGCCCGGCACCAGTTCAAGTCCGTCGGTGAGATAAGGCGTGTTGTAGGTTTCGGTCTTGTCATCGAACAGATGGATCGGCGCGAAATCGCATTCGCCGCGCTTGGCCGCCGCCAATCCGCCGAGGCTGCCGACCGCGATCGAACGTACCGAGAGCCCGGTGCGCGCCAGCGGCGCGGTGACGAGATCGAGCCCGGTGCAGTGGCTGCCGACGATCACGAGATCAGGCACCCGCACATGGGGCGTGAACAGCGTCACTTCGGCATCCGTGCCTGCCGGCATCTGGTCGGCCAGCGCATCGATGCGCAGAAAACCATCGGCCTGCGCGAATGAGGTGATCGCGCCCGAGCCCTTGCCGGTAGGATAGGCGATCAGACCGTCCGTTCCCTCGACCAGCGAGACCATGACGAATTCGGTGCGGCCGAGCTCGGAGGCGATCCGAACCGGAATTCTGGCGCTGACCTTGGTGTCCAAACGCGGCGGCAGGCCCGCCATGCGCCTCAGCACCGGCACGATCATGTCGTGGAAGGTGAACATCGCCGAGGTCGGAAATCCCGGCAGGATCACCACCGGCTTGCCGTCGCAAACCGCGAGGCAGAGCGGCTTGCCCGGCTTCAGCGCGACGCCATGCGCAATGATGCCGGGCTGGCCGAGCCGCGCGATGATGCGGTGGGTCACATCTCCCGCACCTTTCGAGGTGCCGCCCGAGAGCACCAGCATGTCGCTGATTTGCAGCGCGCTGCGCATCGCAGATTCCAGTTGCGCCTCGTCGTCGGGAATGGCGCCCAGAAATATCGCCTCGCCGCCGTTCTCCGATATCGCCGCGGTGACGATCGCGCCATTGGTGTCATAGATCGCCGCCGGGCGCAGCGGCGAACCCGGCTGCACCAGTTCATCGCCGGTCGAGATAATGGCGACGCGCAGCGGGCGAGCGACGGCAACTTGCGCGATGCCGCAGGCCGCCAGCATCCCGATCTCGCGCGAGCCGATCATGGTGCCGGCGCGCAGCAGCACCTCGCCACGCGCGATATCGGAGCCGGCATAGGACACGAACTGACCGGGCGAAGCGGCGCGGCGAATTTCGATCGCGCGGGTTCCCGACGGCTGGGTGTGCTCGACCATGACGATGGCATCGGCGCCGCGTGGCACCGGACCGCCGGTCGCAATCGACGTGGCGGTCCCTGATAGCACCGGCCGCGTCGGCGCGGTGCCGCAGGCGATCACCTCGTCATTCAGCATCATCCGCACCGGCGTGGCTTCACCGGCGGAAGCGAGATCGACGGAACGCACCGCAAAACCATCGACGTTGGAACGATCGAACGGCGGCACATCGATCGGTGCCACGACATCTTCGGCCAACGCGCAGCCTAGTGCATCCGCGAGCGCCCACCGCTCGCTGGGCACCGCGCGTGGAAACAGCGCGGCTTCAAACCGCGCCAGCGCTTCCTCGCGCGACAGGATGATCAAGAACTGGTCCTGATCGACGGGTTCCCGGTCTTTCGGCGAGGGGGTACGGGTCATGCCGGCATCCATATCATTCCCGCAGCATATAGCCATCGACGCCGCTGCCTGCCGCAAATCCTTCCGCGCCGCCCGGCACGGTTAACCAGGCCTCGGCGCGGGCGATCGCATCGAGCGACAGTTCCCCGACCGCCAGCGTCACCCAGGCTCCCGCTTTTCGCTGCAGCAGCACGACTTCCGCAATGCCAACGGCGGAGGCAATCTTGCGCGCCAGCGGCAGATTGAGCGTCTTGCGCGGCCGCCGCCCCGACAGCCGGTCGAGTGCGGGCAACGCCAGCGTCCACCACGCCGCGAACGCCTGATCGGGCGCGCCCGGCAGCACGACCACGGGCGTGTTGCCGATGCGGCCGACCGCCGAGGTGCGGCCAGGCTGCACGGCGATGCCATGGGCGAGAACCTCGCCGCACCCGGCCAATGCCGACACCGTCGCGTCGGTGCGACCGACGCCGCTGCCGCCGACAGTCAGCAGCAGATCGCATGCGCCGACGTCGATCGCCGCGGCAATCGACGCGGCATCGCGGCCAACAGCGGTAACGGACACCACAACGGCGCCGGCGGTGCGCGCGCTCTCCGCGATCAGGTCCGACGTCACCGAGCCGCCGGGCAAATTGACGATGCGCAGGCGCGGCTGGCGCACCTTCAGCCGCTCTATTCCCGCCGCTCGCGCGATCATGAGGTCACGTGCCAGCACGCGCCGCCCCGCCTCGACTACACTGCTGCCAGCAGCAATGTCACCACCGGCCCGGCGCACGCCCTGCCCCGGGATCGCTTCCGCCAGCACCTGCGGCATCGGGCCTGATAGCTCGACGGAATCGGCATCGAGCACGCAGTCGCAGCCGCCGGGCATCGCATCACCCACTTTGACCCAGACCGGCAACGCCGCCAATGGCAATGGCGAATAGGACGACGCGCCGACGAGATCGCGGGCGCATAGCGCAAAGCCGTCGCTGGCGGCGATGTCGTGCGGCGGCAGCGCGCCCAATGGCGGCATGTCGGCGGCAATACAACGCAGCGCCTCCGCTAGCGGCAGTTCCGACGGCGTTACCGGCTCGACGCCGTGCAACAGGGTGGCGAGCGCCATATCGAGCGGCGTAAGCGAAGTCGGCAGGCGCTGGTTCGGGGTCATGGCCCGCTATGCCCTGAATCGGTCCGAAAATAAACAGAACCCGATACCGCTGGCGGTCGGCCCCTCCCATCGACCAAGTTGACGCCGGCTCAAATTAGTTGCAATTGGGACCAATTGGCTTTAGTTGCAGATTGGACTAATCGGCGGAAAGCAACCGCCTGAAGACACACACACGGCCAACGTGCCGATGCACAGGGAGAAGAGGGGATGCTCGTCAAAAACCTATCCATGCTGGGCGCGCTTGCCGCTGCGATGCTGGTATCATCAGCGGCGCTCGCGCAGCTTTCCGATGACATCGTCAAGATCGGCGTTCTCACCGATATGAACGGCCCGGCGGCGACGCCGACCGGTCAGGGCTCGGTCACGGCCGCGCAGATGGCGATCGACGATTTCGGCGGCAAGGTGCTGGGCAAGCCGATCAGCCTGATCGTCGGCGACCATCAGCTGAAGCCGGATATCGGCGGCGGCATGGCGCGGCGCTGGTACGATGTCGACCAGGTCGACCTGATCGTCGACGTTCCGGTGTCGGCGGTCGGCCTTGCGGTACAGAACGTCGCCAACGAGAAGAAGAAGCTGTTCATCACACACTCGACTCTTGCCGCGGATTTCCACGGCAAATTCTGCTCACCTTACGCCATGCAATGGGTGATCGACACCCGCTCGCTCGCGGCCGGCACCGCGCAGGCGGTAGTGAAGCGCGGCGGCAACAGCTGGTTCTTCATCACCGATGATTATGCGTTCGGCCACGCGCTCGAACGCGACGCCTCCGCCGTGGTCACCGCCAATGGCGGCAAGGTGCTGGGTTCGGTGCGACCGCCGCTTGCGACCCCCGACCTGTCGTCCTTCGTGCTGCAGGCGCAGGCTTCCAAGGCCAAGATCATCGGCATCGCCGCCGGCCCGCCCAACAACATGAACGAGATCAAGACCGCCTCGGAGTTTGGCGTCTTGAAGGGCGGGCAGCAGATGGCGGCCTTGCTGGCGCTGATCACCGACATTCATTCGCTGGGATTGCCCGCGGCGCAGGGCCTCTTGCTGACGACCTCGTTCTACTGGGACATGGACGACAAGACCCGCGAATGGTCGAAGCGCTATTTCGCCAAGATGAACCGGATGCCGACGATGTGGCAGGCCGGCGTCTATTCCTCGGTCATGTATTATCTCAACGCCATCAAGGAAGCGGGTACCGACGAGCCGCTGAAAGTGGCGGCGAAGATGCGCGAAAAGCCGATCGAGGATTTCTTTTCCCGCAACGGCAGACTGCGCGAGGACAATCTGATGGTGCATGACCTCTGGCTGGTCGAGGTCAAGAAGCCGGAAGAATCAAAATATCCGTGGGACTATTACAAGATCCTGGCCAAGATCCCCGGCGACGAAGCGTTCGGGCCTATTGATCCGGCCTGTGCGATGGCGAAGAAATAGTTCGACCGTTGTCCCGACGACAGCGCGGCAATCAACAGTGTCGTCCCGGCCTTGAGCCGGGACCCATAACCCCGGTCATCTGTTGTTGAGCAAAGTCGTCGACCACTGTGCTCAACAACAACCGCCGCGGCGTATGGGTCCCGGCCTTCGCCGGGACGACGTGTTGAGAGGGCGAGGCTACTTCACCACCCCGACTTCGCGGAAATATTTCAGCACGCCCGGATGGATCAGCTGCACATGCGGCGCAGCCGCGGCCGTGTTCACCGCCGTTGTCTCGCAGGCCTGCGGCAGTTTCTTGCACAACGCGCCCTCCGCGCCGTGCAGCGTCTTCGCCAGCCGGTACGCAACGTCATCCGGCAGGCTTTCGCGCGCGAGGACAAAACTCCAGGAGCCGATCGAGTCGATCGCCGCCGGCTGGTTCGGGTAGCTGTTGGCGGGCACCGTCAGCGGCTTGAGAAAGGTGTGTTTGGCGCGGACCTTGGCGATCTCGCCGGCGTCGGGCGCGATGAAGCGGGCGCCGCCGGGGCTTTCCGCCATGCTCTTGAAGCCGGGCCAGCCGATGCCCGCGCCCCACAGCGCCGCGGCACGGCCGTCCTGCACCATGGCCGGACCGTCGCCGGCGCGGTCGAGATAGATCGACTTGAAATCCTCGTCCTGCTTCAGCCCGATGCCGTCGAGCATGTAGCGCGACAGGATCGGCAGACCCGAGCCTTTGGCGCCGAACGCCACCGGCTGGCCGACGAGATCGCGAATGGTCTTGTAGGGGCTGTCGGCGCGCACCACGAACATGCCCGGGCTGGAATACATCGCGGTCAGGATCTTCAGCCTGGTCGGCGCCCGCCCGATGCCCATGAAGGCTTCGTAGGAAGGCTCCCCGGCCACCAGCGCGATATCGAGCCCGTCCGTCTCGAGCAGCGGAATGTTCTCGCTGCTGCCCTTGGTGTTGCGCGGCTCGATCGACAGCGTCGGATCGGCGGCGTTCATGACTTCCGCGAAGGCGTTACCATAGACCGGGAAGCCGCCGCCCGGTGTCGCCGTTCCCAGGCTGATTGTTGTTTTTGTAATGGCCTTGCCTCCATCTTGCGCCGCGGCGCCGCCCGCCAGCAGAACAACGCCGGCGCAGACAATATGAGCGAGTTTCATGTTTGGCCTCAAGCGTGTTTCCAGGAGCAGGTCTGCGCCCGGGAGAAATGACCAATCAACGCGCCGTGGAGGTTGTAGGCAAGCGCGGGCTTTTATGAAAGCATGGCTGCAACGGTAACAAGAAAATGACGGGAAGCATAATGATCCGATTTTCGCGAAAAGCATTGCTTGGTCTGGTTTGCCTTTTGAGCTTTGCGGCCAACACCTCCCCTTCCGCCGCCGCCGATTACCCCAACCGCCCGGTGAAATGGGTGATCGGCTTCGCCGCCGGCGGCCCGGTCGACATCGTCGCGCGTATCATGAGCCAGTGGTTGTCGGACCATTTCAACCAGCAATTCGTGGTCGAGAACCGCACCGGCTCCGGTGGCAATATCGCCGCGGCTGCGGCGATCAGCTCGCCGCCGGACGGCTACACACTGCTGTTCGTCGCGCCGAACAACGCGATCTCGACCTCGCTCTACAAGAAACTGCCGTTTGACTTCCTGCGCGATACCGCGCCGGTCGCCAGCATCATGCAACTCACCAATATGTTCGTGGTGTCGAACGCGACGCCGGCGAAAACCGTTCAGGAGTTCATCGACTACTGCAAGGCGAACCCCGGCAAGATCTCCTATGCGTCATCGGGCAATGGCACGTCGGTGCACATGTCGGCAGAACTGTTCAAGGCGATGACCAAATGCGACATGCTGCACGTGCCCTATCGCGGCTCGGCGCTGGCATTTCCGGACATCATTTCCGACAAGGTGCAGTTGATCTTCGACAATCTGCCGTCGGCGCTCGAACAGGTTCGGGGCGGCACCGTTCGCGCGCTCGGGGTCACCTCCCCGCAGCGCTGGCCGACGGTGCCGGACGTGCCCGCAATCGCCGAAACCGTGCCGGGCTTCGAGTCCGTCGGCTTTTACGGCATCTCGGTGCCGAAGGGCACGCCGCAGGAGGTCATCGATATCCTCAACAAGGCGGTCGGCGAAGCGCTGAAGGACCCCAAGCTGGTGGCACGGCTCGCCGAGGTCGGCGGCATCCCGAAGCCGATGACACCAGCCGAATTCGGCAAGCTCGTCGCCGGCGAGACCGAGAAATGGCGCAAAGTTGTGGAATTTGCCGGCGTTTCGGTGGATTAACCCCGGCATTGCGGGATTGTAATCACCGCATTGCGGGATTGAGATCATCACTGTAAACGATGCCCGCACCGTTGCCGGCCGCCTCAAATCGGCCGTCGCGGCGGGGCCTGTAGCTCAATGGTTAGAGCCGGCCGCTCATAACGGTCTGGTTGCAGGTTCGAGTCCTGCCGGGCCCACCAGCCTTCGCTCGCGAAGCGAGTGAAGGCTGCCGCGCCGAAGCCCACTTGGGCGAAGGCGGGCGCGGCTGCGAGCTACGGCTCGGCAAGCCATCCAACAAACGATCGCACACCGCTGTCAGTCATCGATCCCGGCCCAGGGCCGGGACCACGTCGGTATCGTGCGGCGCGCTGCGGCTGTCTAGTAATTGGTCGCGGACTTCTCGTTCGGGATGCCGTCGATCGGGCATTCGTCGGTTCCCGGAGTGGAGCGGGTCATCGCCTCGACCATTTCGCGCGTGCCTTCGGGATCGGCGATCCATTTCGAATAGAAATCGTAGGGACAGGTCGCGAGCCCCTTGGCGCTTTCGCCGGAATTGATCATGCCGGTGTAGCCGCGATGCACCAGCTTGTAGAGATGGTTCTGCGACTGGTTGTTGCGGCGGGCATCGCGGATCAGGTTCTTCGACAGCGCTGCATACTGGATGCCGTACTCCTCCTCGCCGGTCTCGCCCAGCGTGCGGCCGTCGAAGCCGATGATCGCGGAGTGACCGAAATAGGAATAGACGCCGTCGAAGCCGGCGGCATTGGCGACCGCGACGTAGACATTGTTGGCCCAGGCCATCGCCTTGGAAATCAGCACCTGCTGCTCCTTGGCCGGATACATGTAGCCCTGGCAGCGCACGATCAGCTCGGCGCCCTTCATGGCGCAGTCGCGCCAGATCTCGGGAAAATTGCCGTCGTCGCAGATGATCAGGCTGACCTTGAGGCCTTTCGGGCCGTCGGACACATAGGTGCAGTTGCCGGGATACCAGCCTTCGATCGGCACCCAGGGCATGATCTTGCGGTATTTCTGGACGATCTCGCCCTTGTCGTTCATCAGGATCAGGGTGTTGTACGGCGCCTTGTGCGGATGCTCCTCGTGACGCTCGCCGGTGAGCGAGAACACGCCCCACACTTTCGCCTTGCGGCAGGCTTCGGCGAAGATCGCGGTTTCCTCGCCGGGCACCACCGACGCGGTCTCGTACATCTCCTTGGAGTCGTACATGATGCCGTGGGTGGAATATTCCGGGAAGATCACCAGATCCATGCCCGGCAGGCCAAGCTTCATGCCCACCACCATGTCGGCGATCTTGCGGGCGTTGTCGAGCACCTCGGCCTTGGTGTGCAGGCGCGGCATTTTGTAATTGACGACGGCTACGCCGACCGTGTCGTTGCTTGAGGAAATGTCACCGTGAAGCATGGGGTTCGCCTCTCCTGTTCTTGTTCAACTCTGCCGTCGCGGCCTCGGAGCCTTTTCCGTTCCGATGGAATCGGAACGGGGCTCCGTCTTTTTGTTTTGACGCGTTTTCTTCACGCGAACCGGTATCCACTTCGCTTGAAAACGCTCTAGTGACTGATCATCCACGGCCGCGCGGTCGGGAAACTCTTGGCGCCGCTTCTGGTCTTGGTCACCAGCCGCGCCGCGGTACGCAATTTGCGGTACGCAGTTTGCAGGGTGATGGATGAGCCCCGGAGGGGCTCGGTCGTCAGCGGTCAGGAGCAACAAAGTGGCAGGGCGGCAGCGGATTGACCGCGTCAGGCGCCAATATAATCAGTGGGTTGCCAACCAGACGCTGGAAGACTACGCGCTGCGCTTCACCGCCAAGAGCGCGCGGCGATGGTCCGCCGCCCGCGTTGCCAACACCGCGCTCGGCGCCATCTCGTTCCTGGCGCTGGAAGCAATCGGCGGCACCATTACGCTCAACTACGGCGCCACCAATGCGGTCGTCGCCATTCTGGTCGTCAGCGTCATCATCTTCCTCTGCGGACTGCCGATTGCCTATCACGCCGCCAAATGCGGCATCGACATCGACCTGCTGACCCGCGGGGCCGGTTTCGGTTATATCGGCTCGACCATCACGTCGCTGATCTACGCTTCCTTCACTTTCATCTTTTTCGCGCTTGAGGAGGTCATTCTCGCCAGCGCGCTGGAGATGTGCTTCGGCATCCCGCGACCGATCGGCTATCTCATCAGCGCGGTCGTCATCATTCCGCTGGTCACGTACGGCATCACTTTGATCAGCCGCTTCCAGCTGTGGACGCAGCCGATCTGGATCATCCTGCACATCCTCCCCTTTGTTGCGATCGCCTACGCCAACCCGCAGTCGTTTACGGAGTGGCGGAAATTTTCCGGCGAGCATGGCGACGCCGGCGGGAATCTCGACCTGCTGTTGTTCGGCACCGCCGCCTCGGTGGTGTTTTCGCTGGTGGCGCAGATCGGCGAACAGGTCGACTTCCTGCGGTTCCTGCCGCGCGACCGCCGCACCTCGCGAACGTCGTGGTGGATCGCGATGCTCAGCGCCGGCCCCGGCTGGATCATCTTCGGCGCGCTCAAACTGCTGCTGGGCTCGTTCCTCGCCTACTTCGCGCTCAGCCACGGCGTTTCCACCGAGCATGCGGCCGAGCCCGCGCACATGTATCTCGAGGCGTTCCGCTATGTGCTGTCGCAGCCCGATCTGGTGCTGGCGCTGACCGGCAGCTTCGTCATTCTCTCGCAGATCAAGATCAACGTCACCAACGCTTATGCCGGCTCGATCGCCTGGTCGAATTTCTTCTCGCGGCTGACCCACAGCCATCCCGGCCGCGTGGTCTGGCTCGTCTTCAACGTGCTGGTGGCGCTGCTGCTGATGGAAATCGGTGTCTACAAGGCGCTGGAGCAGACGCTGGCGCTTTATTCCAACGTCGCCATCGCCTGGGTTGGCGCGCTGGTCGCCGATCTCGTCGTCAACAAGCCGCTCGGCCTGCGTCCGCAGCACATCGAGTTCAAGCGCGCGCATCTCTACGACATCAACCCCGTCGGCGTCGGCGCGATGACGATCGCGACCATCGTTTCCATCAGTGCGTTCTACGGCCTGTTCGGGCCGACGCCGAAGGCGCTGTCGGCTTTCGTCGCGCTCGCCGTCGCCTTCGTCACCGCGCCGCTGATCGCCTGGGCGACCGACGGCAAGTACTACATCGCGCGCAAGCCGAAGCGGAGCTGGCAGAACCTCGAAGCCATCCAGTGCTGCATCTGCGAGCATTCGTTCGAGCCCGAGGACATGGCCTCCTGCCCGGCCTATGCCGGCCCGATCTGCTCGCTGTGTTGTTCGCTGGACGCGCGCTGCCACGATCTCTGCAAGCCGCATGCGCGAATTCAGGCGCAGATATCGGACACGCTGGGCAAGATGCTGCCTGAACCGATCTACGCGCGGATCAACTCCCAGGTTGGGCACTATCTCGGCGTGTTCGCGGTTTCCGCGGGGCTGGTCGGGTTGACGCTCGCGCTGATTTACCTGCAGACGTCAGCGACGATTCCGGTCGACGACCTCCAGCTATCCGATGTGCTCTGGAAGGTGTTCTTCGCACTCACGATCATCATCGGCGTGGTGGCCTGGCTGTTCGTGCTGGCACAGCAAAGCCGCCGCGCAGCGGAAGCGGAAACCAGACGGCAGACCGCGCTGCTGATCCAGGAGATCGACGCGCATAAGCGCACCGACGCCGAATTGCAGCGTGCCAAGGAAGTCGCCGAATCCGCCAATCTGGCCAAGAGCCGCTATGTTGTTGGCCTCAGTCACGAGCTGCGCTCGCCGCTCAACGCCATCAGCGGCTACGCCCAATTGCTGGAGCAGGATTCCAGCCTGCAAACAAAACCACGCGACCAGGTGCGCGTGGTCCGCCGCAGCGCCGATCATCTGTCCGGGCTGATCGACGGCATTCTGGACATCTCCAAGATCGAGGCCGGCCGGCTCTATCTGTCGCGCGACGAAGTCCGCCTCAGCGATTTCCTCGATCAGCTGGTCGGCATGTTCCGGCTGCAGGCGGCCGCCAAGGGCATCGACTTCGTATTCAAGCGGCCGGCCGTGCTGCCCGTCGTGGTCTTTGCCGACGAGAAACGGTTGCGCCAGATCCTGATCAATCTGTTGTCGAACGCCATCAAGTTCACCCAGGCCGGCAGCGTGCAGTTCGTGGTGCATTACCGCAGCCCGGTGGCGGAGTTCGAAGTGATCGACACCGGCCCCGGCATTCAGGCCGGCGATCTGGAGCGTATTTTCGCACCGTTCGAGCGCGGCGCGCTCGGGGTTTCACAGCCGCAGACCGGCACCGGTCTCGGCCTGACCATCAGCCGGTTGCTTGCCGGCGTCATGGGCGGCGACATCAAGGTGACCAGCACGGTCGGTACCGGCAGCAACTTCCGCATGAAAATCCTGCTGTCTGAGGTCACCAACCCGACGCAGATCGCACCCGTCGGGGCGCCGATCTTCGGCTATCACGGCCCGCGCAGGACGATCCTGATCACCGACGACGATCCGACCCATCGCGATCTCCTGCGCGAGGTCTTGACCCCGCTCGGCTTCATCCTGCTCAGCGCGCCCGATGGCCCCGGCTGTCTGGAGCTGGCCCAGCATTGCCGGCCCGATCTGTTTCTGCTGGATATCTCGATGGCCGGCATGGACGGCTGGACGGTGGCGGAGACGCTGCGCGCGAGCGGACATCATCAGGCCCGCATCCTGATGGTATCGGCGAGTGCGCTGGAAGCACACGGCGCGCCGCTGGCGCAGCCGTTTCACGACGGCTATCTGATGAAACCGATCGCCATTCCCAAGTTGCTGGAAACGATTCGCCAATTGCTCAAGCTCGAGTGGGACTACGAAGCCGATCAAATCATCGTTCCGCACTGGAAGCCCGAGACCGGTTCACGGCCGTCGGTACAGCATGTCGAGGAACTGATCGGCCTCGGACAATTGGGTTATATCCGCGCCATCCAGCTCAAGCTCGATGAAATCGGCGACGATTTCCCCGAACATGCCGACTTCGTCGCGCAAATGCGTACCTTGATCGACCGCTTCGATCTCGATCAGTACATGGCGACCCTGAAGACGTTACAGCTATGATCATTGATCCCAAAAAACGCGACGTCGCCCTCGTTGTCGACGATTCCCCGGAGACGCTGCGGCTGCTCACCGACGCACTCGATGGCGCCGGCATGACCGTCATGGTCGCGCTCGACGGCGCCTCGGCGATGCGGATCGTCGACCAGATCACGCCTGATATCGTGCTGCTCGATGCCGTGATGCCCGGGATGGACGGCTTTGAGACCTGCAAGCGGCTCAAGCGCGATGCGGGCCTCGTCAACGTTCCCATCATCTTCATGACGGGCCTCGCGGAAACCGAACACATCGTTCGCGGGCTCGAGGCCGGCGGCGTCGACTATGTGACAAAACCGATCGCGATCGAGGAGATGCTGGCGCGGATTCGGGTGCACCTGGCCAACGCCCGGCTGACGCAGAGCGCCCGCACCGCGCTCGACGTCTCCGGCCGCTATCTGCTGGCGGTCAGCGGGCAAGGCAAGATCCTGTGGGCGACGCCGCAGGCGCAGAAGCTATTATCGGCAACGCTCAGCGCCAATGCCGACGACGAGCTCGTGCTGCCGGAGCCGGTGCCGCGATGGCTGGAGCAGGTGCAGGAGGGCAAGACCGCCTCGAAGGCCGCGACGGCGTCGTTTCCCGGCAACGAGCAGCTCCGGCTGCACTATATGGGCAAGACCGGCCCCAGCGAATTCCTGCTGCGGCTCGCCAAGGACGCCAGCGCCGGTACGGCCGCCGAATTCTCCAGCGAGCTTGGGCTGACCACGCGCGAGGGCGAAGTGCTGTCCTGGCTCTCCAAGGGCAAGACCAACCGCGACATCGCGCAGATCCTGGGCCTTTCGCCCCGCACGGTAGATAAGCACCTCGAGCAGATCTATTCGAAGCTCGGGGTGGAAAACCGTACCGCGGCGGCGGCGATCGCAGTCAAGGCGAGGGACCTGAAGTAGCGAACCGGAAGGCTCAGGGCTTACCCGTTCATCTATCGCTCCAGATACCGTCGATCTCCACGATGCCGGCACGGCGGCGCACTGCTGTTCCTGCCCGGCGGGGTGGTCGGCGAAGTAGCAGCGCGACTAAAGCGGTAGCTTGTCCGCCGCCGTACCCGCCGATCTCATGCTCGCGCCGCGAACTCGCCAAGGACCACGGCCATCGCCGGCAACGTCACGCAGCATGCGAGCCTGATCGTTCGGACAAGCGCCGGCGCTCGCAGTGACGGATAGTCTCGACGCCTGATTGTGGCGCACAGGAACATAGAGCCACACTGCTTGCCGATGCGGCTAGCTGAAGTCGAGCATTCCCTGGCTCGGCCTTACACCCATCCCGGCGTAAATAACCGTGGCAACGCCAGGACCGTCCATTCCGAGAAGGCGCAAATCAGGATCACGATCAGCAGCGGGATCATCATGATATGTAGAAGCCCCTGAATCTTCGCCATCGGCACGCCGCCCACGGCGCACGCCGTCATCGCGCACATGCCGACGGGCGGTGTCAGGAGCCCGAACGACTGCGTCATCACCACGATCACGCCGAGATGCACGGGATGGATTCCGACCTGCATCGCGATCGGATTGATGATGGGAACAAAGATCAGGATTGCAGGCAGGGCATCCATGAAGGTGCCCAGCAGAATGTTCAGGATGACGATCAGGAACATCACCACATACTTGTCCCGCGAAAACGAAATCATGAACTGGGTGACGATATCGGGGACCTGATAATAAGCGAGCAACCAGCCAAACAGGACTGCTCCCGTGAGGCAGAACAACACCTGCGAAAACTGCGTGACGGTCTCGCCGAACATTGCAGGCAGCTGTCGCCAGGTCAGGCTGCGAAACACGAACAGCGTGATGAACAGCGAATAGACCGCCGCCACGGCCGCCGATTCGGTCGGCGTGAATACCCCGCCGATCATGCCCGCAACCACGATGACCGGCACGCCGAGCGGCCAGCTTGCCGCCTTGACGCCGTCCCAGATCGCGCGGAAGCCAAGAAACTTCGGATGCTCACGTGGAAAGTCGTATTTGATCGCAAAGAAGTGCGTCTGAATCATCAGCGACAAACCCATCAGCACGCCCGGCAGGATGCCGCCGATCAGCAGCGCGCCGATGGAGACGTTGGCGGTCGCGCCATAAATCACCATCAGGATCGAAGGCGGGATCACCGCGCCCATCGTCGATGTGCAGGCGGTGAGACAGACTGTGAAGCGCTCGTCATAGCCCCGCTTCTTCATCGCCGGGCAGAAGATCGAGCCGATCGCCGCGGCGTCCGCGGTGCTGCTGCCCGAAATTCCTGAAATGAACATGCCGACCACGACGTTTACATGCGCGAGCCCGCCGCGCAGATGGCCGACAAGGGACATCGCCAGCTTCACCAGGCGCTCGGAAATGCCGCCATCGGTCATGATGTTGCCGGCGAGGAAGAAAAACGGGAGCGCCAGCAGCGTGAATGCGTTGATGCCGGTGAACATCTGCTGCACCGCCAGCACCGTCGGCAGGTCGGCGTACCAGATGACGAACAGCGAGGAGAGAATGAGCGAAAACGAGATGGGGACGCCGATGACGAGGAGAAAGGTAAGCGAAACCATCAAGAGCGTGAGCGGATGGGTCATTGCATTTCGGTCCAGAGACGGCGGCAGCAGCGCGCGATATCGATAACGTTGACGAGCATCATCAGCGCGCCGGCAACGGGAATAATGATGGTCGGGATGAAAAGGGTGATGCCGAGCGCGGGCGAGAGACGCTGGAGGCTAACGACCGAAAAGTACCAGCCCTCGACCGTCATGACCCATGCCACGATCAGCATGCATATGTTGATAATGAGCTGCTGCAGATACAACGCGCGCCCATGCAGGACGCCGTCCAGCGCATCGAAAGCGAAGTGCGTCCGCCGCATCGAGATGATCGCGGTGCCGAGAAACACGCACCAGATGAATGCGAACAGCGACAATTCTTCACCCCAGAGGAACGACTTCGAGAACAGGAAACGCATCAGGACCTGGATGAAGACGCCCACCGTGGTGAAAGCGAGAAGCAGCGCGAGCAGGGGCAACAGCCCCTGTTCGATCCGGGCAAACAGTCGCTCGGGCCAGGGCATGTTTACTTCTTCTGGCTGCGGATGGTTTCCAGCAGCTGCACCGCCTTGATGTCGCCGGCCACCTTGTCCTGGATCGGCGCCACGAGGGCGATGAACTTGGCCTTGTCGGGCTTGGTCAGCACCGCGCCCTTGGTCTTCAGCCCCTCGACCGCCGCATCCACGAACTCATCGTCCTTCATGCGCTCGTGGACGGAGGCGTCGATCGCGGCCTGAAGGACGATCGCCTTGAGATCGGCGGGCAGCGAGTTGAGCTTGCGCTCGTTCATGAACACCGGATTGATGCCGTATTGGTGCTCGGTCTGGCTGATGTATTTCGCCGCCTCGTAGTGCTTGTTCGATTCGATCACGGCGAGACCGTTTTCGGCGGCGTCGATCACGCCCGATTGCAGCGCCTGATAGACTTCGCCAAAATTCATCGGCGTCGGAATCGCGCCGAACGCCTTCCAGATGGTGACTTCAACCGGGTTGTTCTGCACGCGGATCTTCACGTTGGTCAGATCCTCGGGACCGGCCACCGAACCCTTGCGGCTGTAGATATTGCGCACGCCGGACGTGTAGTAGCCTATCCGCTTGATGCCGAGGCTCTTGCCGGCGACTATTGCGTCGATCTGCTCGCTGAATTTCGGATCGTTGATGACGCGTGCGACATGCGCGCGATCGTTGAACAGGTAAGAGACGCTCAGCAGGCCAAGCTCGGGAATGACGGTCGCCGCGTTGGCTGCGCTGCACGACGACATGTCGAGGGTGCCGAGGCGCACGCCTTCCAGCATCGCCACTTCCGCGCCGAGTTGTCCGGCTGGAAAGACGTTGACGCGGATGCGGCCGTTGCTGCGCTCCTCCACGAGCTTTTTGAACATCTTGTGACCTTCGTCGTACATGCTGCCGACGGGCTGGTCATGGCCCACACGCAGCGTGATTTCCTGCGCGGATGCGGCCGCCGACGCCGCCGAAAGCGCGACAAGACCGGCAAACAGAGAACGAAAATACGGTAAAGCGCTCATGCATTCCTCCCCGGGGTGCGCGTGATTTCACATTTTTTTGTTTACTTATTGATCATATGAATTGATTGTCGTCAATAATGATTCATCATATTAAACGCGACCCGCGCGGGACGGCCAGTCAAAGCCGCAAGAGGATCGGCGCGATGGCGCGCAAGCAGGCGATCGGAAAAACAAAGAGGATCGCCCGCCGCGAACATAAAGGCGCGCCGTCCGAGAAGCGCACGCTGCAGATCGCGCGGGCGATCGGCTTACGTATCCTTGCCGGGGATTACCAACCCGGCTCGACTATTCCCGTTGAACCCGAACTCTGTCGCGAACTCGGCGTGAGCCGGACCGTTTTGCGCGAGGCGATCCAACTCCTTACCGCCAACGGCATGGTGACCGCCCGCGTGAAGGTGGGCACCGCGATCAATCCACGCGCGCAGTGGAATTTCCTTGATCCGGCGCTGCTCGATTGGCTGCTGGCGATGGGCGATATCGGCCCCTTCCTGATGAAATTATCGGAATTCCGGCACGCACTGGAGCCGGCGGCTGCGTCACTCGCCGCTGTTAACGCGACGTTCGAGGACTTCGAGCGTTTGCATCACGCTTATGAAGACATGGCCGCCTCGACGGACAACCTCGAAGCCTGGGTTGCCGCCGACTTCCGATTTCATCAGGCCATCTACCTTGCCACCCGCAACGAGTTTTTCTGGCCGGTCGGACGCCTGCTGGAGCCAGCGTTGATCGCGGGCTTCCGCGTCATCGGCAGCGCCCACAATCAGCAATGCCTGCCCGAACACCGTGCCGTGCGCGATGCCATCATCGCGCGCGTACCACATCGCGCCTATCAGGCCGTGGTCGATCTCATGCGGACATCGGATTCGGATCTGATGCAGATGCTGGCGTCCGGAAAGGAAAAACCCGAATTCGCGAAGAGGAAAGGGAAAGTCGGATCCAAATCTCCGCGCGCCGGAGGGATTGCAAAAGCCTCCTGAACGCCAAGCTGAGGCACGAACCGACCAGGCAATACCGGTGCCCAATCCTGCAGGACGCCTTAATGTTCGACCCGGTACAGGCGCCATCGCTCCGGTACGCCCTTCAGTCGATGAACGCCGCGATCCTTGAAGCTGATTCCCGACTGCGACATCAGATCCTTGACCGCGCTCGAGACCAGGACTTCGCCGGCACGCGCTTTCGCGGCGACGCGCGCGCCGATGTGAAACGCGAGACCGACCATCTCGGCCCCGCTCACTTTGTATTCGCCCGCATGCAGTCCCACCCTGATCTCCAGCCCCAGCGTGCGCACGGCCTCACGGATCGCGGTCGCGCAACGGACCCCGGCAGCCGGCGCCTTGAAGGTCGCGAGCAGCCCGTCCCCCGTGGTCACGACTTCCTTGCCGCGCAGGGTCTTCAGCTCTCTGCGGACGGCGACGTAATAGTGACTCATCACCTGCGTCCAGCGGGCATCGCCGAGCCGCGCGGCTTTTTCGGTGGACCGGACGATATCGACAAACAGGATCGTGGCGAGCGCCTGTTCGGGCTCGGCGCCACGGCCGGCGGATCGGCGCCGCATCGCAATGGGTCCCGCCAGCGGTTCATAGCGATGGCTGCGTCGCCGCGCGATCGCAGCTTTTGCATAGTCCATGGCGCGCTGCGCCGTGCCGCAACGAACCGTTTTCACCCTCGGCGGAAGCGTCCAGAAAACCTTTCGCCCATCGCCGGCGCCATGGACCTCCACGGCACCCCACTTCAGGAAAACCGCCGAGCCAACCCGTCGAATACACCATGCCTTGGACGTGTATCCGGAGACGTTCGACTGATGGACTCCGATGCGAAGGAATTTGGGCATGAACGTGCGGCCACTCGAAAGACCGTTTGGGTCTACCAGAGGTAAAGCGTAGTCGCACATTCCTGCGTTGGCAACCGTACTTCCAATCGAGGATTCTCCGATGGCCCTCGCGTCAATTCGTGTTCACGATCAACCCGCATGAGAGCACGGGACAGGCATCGGTCGAGAAAAAACGTGCCGCTGGTTTACGGGGTATCCAGAACGCCGGGGCTGCGATCGTCTTTCGTTGACGATCGACGGCCAGCGCTCGCCCGCTCGAAGTTGGTACTTGGTCGGTGTTTGCACAAGCTAAAACCTGGTCCGAAGACATAAGGCAGGTTATCTGCTGCTCGCGACCGCCGCTTGCCTTGCCAAAGCGCGGGAAAGACGCAAAGTTCGTGCGGTTCGGAGTTCAGTCGGAGAATTATGGCTATGTTTATTTTTTCTATCAGGACTGCTCTCCTCGCCATCGCAGTGTCTGATTCATCGCTTTCTAGTGCAGCTGCTTTGTCCGCGCAGTCAGAATTGTTGTGCAGCCCAGAAGGCTTAATGCGCTTAATCCCTCAGTTTAGTGCAAATGGGAAATTCACAATTCCTGATCCCAATACCGACTTGCAGACATTCCTTTCAGCGCAACAAGGTCTTTCAAATGCAATTGATATGATCTTGGCTCAAGAAAACATAAGCCAAAATCCGTCTGACGTCGGACAAGCAACTGGCTAGCTAGTGAAGTGGGAATACAGACAGATGGAACAAACTTGAGTTCTCCTGAGAAGGGAGGAAAGTTTGGTGGTTATCGCGTTCAGTCGTTTTTGACCGGACTTACTCCTGTGCCTTTGTCTCAAGGAAGCATTTATGCAATCAAGCAATCCAAGCCGATCTACCCGGCACTTGTTTACCCGATGCCCACGAGCCACCCTTGCGTGAACAGGCTTGTTTTAGGCGCTTACAATACTGCTGGCTCCTGGCCGACCCCGACATATGCTCTTGGCAAGTATCAGCTGGATAACAATGGTCTCCCAATGCGCGATAAGCCATTGGTCACCTACTTGATCGTCAATATCTGTCTTGATCTTGGCAGGTCAGCGATGATCAGAAAACAATCAGTGTTGCGCCCAAATGCAATGATCATTCTGGCGCTTCATTGGCCATGTGAGGGCTCAGAATGCGCTAACAATGGAATTGGCCATCAACATTGACTGTTGAATGTCCGCTGTGCTCGCAGTTCCGCCTCAGACCGCTTCCGTCCGTCGTGGGCAGTCACCCTTGCAGCCTCAAGCCACAGCGCCGTCGATCGGTGAGAATGGCATGCCGAGGCTTCTGGCCACCGGTTCGCAGGTCAGCCGGCCCCGGTAGACATTCAGACCGGCGCGCAAATGCGGATTCTCGAGCACGGCCGCAAATCCCTTGTTGGCGAGCGCCAGGCCAAACGGCAGCGTCGCATTATTCAGCGCCTGGCTGGAGGTCAGCGGAACAGCGCCTGGCATGTTGGCGACGCAGTAGTGGATGACGCCGTCCACCTCAAAGGTTGGATCAGCATGGGTGGTCGGGTGCGATGTCTCAAAGCAGCCGCCCTGGTCGATCGCGACATCCACGATCACAGCCCCCTTGCGCATCGAACTCAACATATCCCGCGTCACCATTTTCGGCGCGCTCGCTCCAGGGACCAGCACCGCACCGATCACGACGTCGGCGGCAAACACCTCTTCCTCAATGCTGTCGATGGTCGAGAATTTCGTCCGCACACGCCCCTCGAACAGCTCGTCCAGCTCGCGGAGCCGGCCTATCGAACGGTCGAGAATGGTGACCTCGGCGCCGAGGCCGACCGCCATGCGTGCCGCGTGCGTCCCGACGACTCCGCCTCCGATCACCACGATGCGCGCCGGCTGGACGCCCGGCACGCCCCCGATCAACAGGCCCCGGCCTCCCGCATGTCGCCGCAAGGCTGCGCCGGCCGCTTCGATCGCAAGCCTGCCCGCTACCTCGCTCATCGGCGCCAGCAGCGGCAGGCCGCCATGGGCATCCGTCACGGTCTCATAGGCGATCGCGGTGCATCCTGATTCGATGAGGCCCTTGGCCTGCTCCGGATCGGGCGCCAGGTGCAGGTATGTGAAGAGAATCTGGTCTTGCCGCAGCTGTGACCATTCCGACGCTTGAGGCTCCTTGACCTTGACGATCATCTGGCTGGACGCAAACACCTCGCGGGCGGAGTCCAGCACAGTAGCGCCAGCCTTGCGATAAGCGTCATCCGTCGCGCCGATGCCGGCGCCGGCATTGGTCTCGACCACGACGCTGTGCCCCGCCGCCACATATTCGCGAACGGCCCCCGGCGTCAGACCGACACGGTATTCGTGCGTCTTGATCTCCCTGGGCACCCCGACCTTCATGGCAACCTCCGCTGTATGGCACGCCTCTTTTCTAGGAGGGAACCGTGGTTGGTTCTCAGCAAACTTGCGCGCATACCGGCAAATAGTGCAGAAATTCAACGCGGTTTGGCACTATGGCGCAGGATTTTAAACATATGGACCACGACAAGATCGACATGACCATTCTCGCCGAACTCAGCGCCAACGCGCGGGTCAGTCACACCGAACTGGCGGACCGGGTCGGACTTTCGAGCACTGCGATCGCGCGGCGGCAACGCGCGCTGGAAGACGACGGATATATCAGAGGCTATCAGGCCATCCTTGATCCAAGCCGGTTTGGCCTCAATACCACTGTGCTGGTCAGAATCGCGCTCAACAGCCAAAGCGACGAGGCGTTGAAATCGTTCGAAGCCGCCGTCGTCAACTGTCCATCAGTGATCCGCACTTTTTTGATGTCGGGAAACGACGACTATCTCCTGATCGTGCTGGCGCGCGATATCGAAGACTTCGAGAGAATTCACCGGACCGAACTGTCGCGCCTGCCGCACGTCTCCCGCATCCAGTCGAATTTCGCCCTTCGCGAGATCATCGATCGCGCGGTCCCCCCGGCGATCTTCGGAAAGCCGGGGCGTCCAGCACTGAAGCCAACCAGAAAATAGGCCGGCTAACGCAGGTAGACCCATGCCCGGCGGCTAGCCACCGGCAATGGCCCGCCGCCGTTGCGCAAAAACCCCTCGCTCGAGGATTGCCGTCTCGTCGGGCCCGGCGCCGTCGAGAAAGACTTTCACCGCGGTGCGGGCGCGCAAATCGATCTCGGAAAGCGTTGGTATCGCGCCGAGCTGAAGCACCGCTTCCAGGTGAATGTTGCCATAGAGCATGCCGAGAAACTGGCGGGCGCCGGCTTCGCAATCCGCAAGATCGATCTCGCCGGCCTGCTTTGCTCTTGCAAGAATTCTTGTCAGGACCGCGATGGCCCGCTTTGGGCCATGCTGCGCGTAGACCCGCGTCGCATTGGGGTAGCGGTCCGCTTCGAGAATGGCGGTGTAACAAACCTCCAGCAAGGCCGGTGTCATCATCGTCTCGAGAAGATTGCGCCCGATGATGATGAGCAATTCCCTGAGCGGCAGGGAAAGCTGGTCGGCACTGACACTCAGGGCATTGGACGAGTATTGGCTGACGACCTTGGCGAACTGGTCGACCAGAAGCTGCTCCACGTTCTCGCGCCGCGTTGTCTTCTCGCGGAGTAGTTCCTTGTAGAGACCGTGCGGCGTCCATGTCCAGCTCGGCCGCCCAAGCACGAATGCCGTGATAACAGCGCAATTCGACCAGCCGCGCATCTGGCTCGCTTTACCCGGGACCTGCTCACGGACGCGAAGGATATCGCCCGTCCCACCCCACCGCAGAAACTTGACGGCATCGGCCGGCGGCAGGATCGTCACCATCATGCGGGTCCACCACGGCTCCACGAGCAGCCAGCTCCCGGTGTTCGTGGGACGCATGGCAAAGACGTGCTTATGCTTGTGGTGGACGAACCGATGCCACCATTGCCGTTTCAGGCCGGGGACGAAGCAAATGATCCAGTCGACGGGCTCGACCGTCACCAGCGATCCATGCGCGTCGGCGCAGTTGGCCAAATCCGACGGGACATCGTCGACGACCTTCAGGCTTGATGGGCTGTCGCTGCTCCGCGCCAGCCAGGACTGGCTCGCGCGGGCAGTATCATATGGCGCGTTCATATCTGATGCTCCTCGCGCTTGCACATCCATGCAGGAACCTTTCAACGCCGGCCTTGACGCGGTCGGCGGTTGACCCGTTCTGGCTCATCACGGGATTCAGCATCAGTGCCTGGTAGAGCGGCTCCCTCAGCAGTCCCATCAATTGCTCCGCGCAAACCTGCGCGTCCGATATCGACAGTATCCCTCTTTCATTGGTGTCCGACAGAAACTCCCGCAGCCTCCGTGTGACGATCTCCGACCCCGCCTCGTACACCCGCTTCTTGAGAGAAGGGTTGCGCGCTCCTTCAGCCATCATCATCCGGATGAACCCGACCAGGGTGGTCGAATACTCTCGCGAGGCAACGAGGCCGAAGGCGACAAGGGTATCGCGTACATCGTCAAGCGTATTTGGACGCACTCTCCTCACCAATGGCTGCGATATGAACAGGGCTTCGTGCTCGGCAACCGCGACGACGAGATCGTCGATACTTTCGAATGCCGACCAGACATCTGCTTGCGAATATCCGCTACGATGAAAAATTCCATTGAGGTCGGCGAGCGTATCGCAGGGATCAGCGAGGGCCCCGCTGATCGCCGACACGATGTCGGAGCGAATGTCCGGCCTCGATTCAGCATTATCCGCTCGAGCGGACGTGGGACGTCTCATGTTGCGGCTCCTGGCTTCGGGATGACTGCGCGGCGTGCGCTTTGGCGTATCGGTGGAATCCGATCTTGATGGAGACGAGCAGGGGCGCGGCGATGACGAACAGCAAAGCGACGGCATTGAACGCGGTGTCGAAGGCGATCACGGTGGACTGACCCGTGACGGCCCTGCCCAGCAGGCTCGTCGCAGCCCGGCTGGCGGCCACGGCGTCCATTCCCCGCGCCGCGAGCATGGCTGTCATCGCCGTCAGCCGCTCGCTGACCGCAGGAACGCCCGCGGTGACGCTGGCGCCGAGCACCGCAACATTGCCGGCGACGTTATGGTCGATCAGTGTCTGGAGACCGGCTACCCCCATCAGACCGCCAAGCTGGCGACCCGCATTGAAGAGACCGATGCCGGACGCACGTTTGTGGTCATTGAGATTGCTGAAAGCGATCAGCGTGATGGACAGAAACAGGAAGCCAAGGCCCAGGCCGCGCAACAGGATGGCTGCCATCATGTCGTGCGCGCCGCTTTCGCTGGTCGAGCCTGATAGCATCCACATCGCAATCATGATCATCAGGATCCCAAAGGGCACCGTCGCGACCGGAGGAACGCGGCGGGCCTGGAAGAGGAAGGCGGCTATGAGCAGTGTGCCGATGAAAAATGCGCCGCTCGGCAACAACAGCAGGCCGGCGTCGGTAGGCCTGAACGCGAGAACGGAGACGGCAAACGACGGGATCAGGAATGCGCTCCCGAACAGCGCGGCGCCGGCGACAAAGCTGACAATGAAGGCGAAGGAAAAATCTTCCGTCCGGAACAAGGTGAAATCGAGCAGGCCCCGGCCTTTGGCAATCACCTGGTGACCGAGAAACAGCAGCAGGGCGGCGGCGCCCAGCACTGTCAGCCACAGGATGCGAGGTTCCTCGAACCAGCGCCATCGGTTGCCCTGATTGAGGACATAGGTGAAGCAGAGAAATGTGACTGACATCAGCGAGAAGCCGATCCAATCAAACGGACGGCGCACGGCCGCAGCGGGCTTCGGGGCGTCCGCGATCAACAGGAGGCCGGCCGCTGCCAGGGCCACCGGAACGACGCTGACGAAAATCCATGTCCAGGACTGGCTGTCGAGCAACCATCCCTGAAGAGCCGGGGCGATGGTCCCGGGAGCGACGACCGATCCCATCGCGAACAGGGCTTGGAGGATCGGTTGGTGGGCGCGCGGATAGGCGAGAAAAATGATCGCCTGGCCGCTGATAAGCAAGGTGCCTCCGGCGAAGCCCTGTATGATGCGGAGTGCTATCAACAGATCCAGCCGGGCTGTGATGACGGCAATGCCACATGCCGTGCCCATGACCAGCGTTGAGCAGATGATCAGTTTGTGCGGATTGACGCGGGTCATCAGCCAGGGGGCGGTCATGAACCCGATCAGTTTCAGAGCGGTGTATCCGATGTCCAGCCAGGCGGCCTCGTCGGGAGTTGCATAGGTGTCGCCGATGATATAGCCGCGCCCGAGCGACAGCGCGGTGCCTGCGATCGCCTCCGTCAGTGTCGCAACCACGACCCCAACGACAAGAAGGGTTCCTGTCGCAGATCTGTCGCGGCTCGGCGTGTCGGCGACGGCGATGCTCATGAACCGCTTCTCCGATCAATGTCGACACGCGCGGACAGGCCAGGCACGAGGCGGCCGGGCAATGGGTTGCTGGCAAAGCGGATCTTCACCGGCACGCGTTGCACGACGCGAATGAAGTTTCCTGTCGCGTTGTCCGCGGGGAGCAGACTGAAGGCAGACCCGCTGCCGGGCGCAAAACTGTCTACCAGGCCTTCAATCTTCTCATTCGGGTAGCCGTCGACCGTGATGCGGACGCGCTGGCCGGGCCGGATATGTTCGATCTGGGTTTCCTTGAAATTCGCGACCACCCACACGTCCTTCACCGGAACGATGTCGAGCAAGGAGGCGCCCGGCGCGACAAGCCGGCCGATGCGGACCTGGCGGTTGCCGATCACGCCGTCGACCGGCGCATGCACCACCGTGTTGTCGAGATCGATCTGGGCAAGATCGCGCGCGGCCTGTGCCTGCGCCACGGCGGCAACGGCTGCTTCGCGCTGGGTGGCAAGCACGGCAATGCGCTGCTGCTGGGCCTCCACCATTGCCGACGCCGCCGACACGCCCGCCTCGGCCCTCGATAGCGCCGCGTCGCTTTCATCGACCGCGGCCTGGCTAACGGCATTGGTGCGGATAAGTTCGCGGCGGCGATCGGAGGCCTTGGTCGCCAGATTTTTCTCGGCCACGGTCGATCGTCGCTGCGCGTCAGCCTGCCGAACCAGGGCGTGTTGAAGCTGGATGTCGGCATCGACATTGGTGAGGCGGGCCTCTGCCGCATCGACATTGGCAACCGCTTGCGCAAGCTTTGCGCGATAGTCCCGATCGTCGATCCGGAACAGGACGTCACCCGCCTGCACAGTCTGGTTATCCTCGACCTCGAGGGTCGTGACGTAGCCCGCAACCTTCGGGGCGAGTGAGGTCACGTCACCGCGGACATACGCATTGTCGGTCGAGGTCTCGCCGATCGAACGCGCCCTCCATCCCGTGGCCACGATCACCACCGCACCAAGGCACAGCAGCAGGCCGATTGTCTTCTTCCTGTTACGCTGCATGACAGCCTCCGGTAATGGATGTTACCATTTGACGTCTATGGTAATGATCGTTACCAGTCAAGGGATGGATCGGGATGGATGAATGGCTGTGGCTAAGAAAGGGCGCCCGAACGGTCGCCGGGAGGCCCTGCTTCGCGCTGCGGCCGAGGTGTTTTTTGAACAGGGCTACGCGGCGACGAGCATCGACGCGATCATCGAACGCGCCGGTGGTTCGAAACGCAACATCTACAGCGAATTCGGAAACAAGCAGGGCCTGTTCTCCGCCATCGTCAGGGAAAACGCAGACAGGGTGCTTTCGACGTTGGTCATCGAGCAGACCGAAGGCCACGATCTGCGGGCGACGCTGACGGCGTTTGGTCGGCATCTGATGGGCGTCTACATGTCGCCCACCTTGATCGGCATCTACCGAATTGCCGTCACCGAGGCCAACCGCTTTCCTGATCTGGTGAAGTCGTTCTACGAACAAGGCCCCGGCCGGGCGACGTCCCGGCTCGCCGAGGTCCTTGAAGCCGCCAACAAGCGAGGAGAGATTCGCACCGATGATTGCTCGCGAATGGCAGGGCACTTTGTCGGCATGATCCGCGACAACCTTCATCTGCAGGTCGTTCTCGGGCTCCGCGCGGCGCCGTCGGACAAGGAAGTGCAGGCGGCGGTCGGTTCCGCCGTCGAGGTGTTTTTGAACGGTGTTCGACCTGGCCGGAAAAAGTAGACAGCCTGTCGTCGTCTTCGGCATCACGTGGTTTGCTGAACGGCCGGGCCGGGAGCTGATAGCGATCATCATTTTCTCCATCATGTGAGGAAATGCTTGTCGTCGTGCCTAGCGCGCGGTCCAGCCGCCATCGACGGAGATCGCCGTGCCCGTGATCTGCTCGGCAGCAACCGAGCACAGGAACGCGACGGTGCCGCCAAGCTGCTCCGGCGAGGCAAAATCCAGCGACGGCTGTTTCTCCGACAACAGCTCTTCGGCGGCTTGCTTCTGGCTGATGCCGCGTTGCGCTGCGATGTCGCTGATCTGCTTTTCGACGAGCGGCGTTCGTACCCAGCCGGGACAGACCGCATTGCAGGTGACGCCGCTCCCGGCGGTCTCCAGGCCGACCACCTTGGTCAGGCCGACCATCCCGTGCTTGGCAGCGACATAGGCGGCCTTGTGCGTCGAAGCGACGAGGCCGTGGGCGGAAGCGATGTTGACGATCCGTCCCCAGCGCTGCTTTTTCATCTGCGGTACCGCCGCTGCAATGCCGTGGAATGCCGCCGACAGGTTGATCGCCAGGATCGCATCCCACTTGGCCGCCGGAAACTCATCCACCGGTGCGGTGAACTGGATGCCGGCATTGTTCACGAGGATGTCGAGGCGCCCGAATTTCGCGATCGTCGCGGCAATCAATCCGCGCACGGCGTCGCCCTTTGACATATCGGCGCCGTCGTAGACGACGCGCACGCCATGCTCGCGCTCGATCCCGCTGCGGATCGCCTCGATTTCGCTCGCCTCGCCAAAGCCGTTCAACACCAGGTCGGCGCCGGCCTTCGCCAGCTCTCTGGCGATGCCGAGGCCGATGCCGCTGGTCGATCCGGTGACGACGGCTACCTTGCCCTTCAACATTGGAATTCCTTTCGGGTGCTTGAGAGATGAAGTCCGTCGCGTTTTCAGTCGCGGCGATGCACGTCGTGCGTGACGATGCCGAGTTCCGGTGACGGCGGGTCGAGGCGGTGCGGATCGGCCAGCGTGCGGCGGATGTCTTCGAGTCCGCTCTGCCAATGCGCACGCATCGCGCTCAACCCGAACTCGTAGTCCCGCGAATGGCCTTCGTAGGTCTTGGACTGGTAGATCAGGTGAACGATGTTGTAGGAGCGATGGCGGGCCATGTCGGCGATGGCGCGGATTTCCGGCTTCGCCTTTGCGCTTGCCGGCAGCTCTTCCATGGTCCGCTGCAACGCCTGACGCATCTTCTGCATCCGCAGCACCTGGTCGGTGACGGCGCGCGTGCGGCTCGAATACTGGATGTCCTTCTGCCGGCTCGAGACCTCCATCAGGTCCTGAGGGACGCGGCCCCTGGCCGACCAGAGGTCGACCTGGAAGGTCAGCGTGTCACATGGCTCGCCTGACAACACGCGGGAAAGCGGCGTATTCCAAACCACGCCGCCGTCCCAATAGTGCTCGCCTTCGATCTCGACGGCGGGAAATCCCGGCGGCAGCGCGCCGGAAGCCATGAAATGCTTCGGTCCCAGCCGGCGTTCGGCGGTGTCGAAATAGGTCAAATTGCCGGTGCGGACGTTGACCGCGCCGACGCTGACGCGCACCTCGCCCGAGTTCAGCCGGTCGAAGTCGACCAGCCGCTCCAGCGTCTGATGCAACGGCGCCGTGTCGTAGAAGCTGGTAGCGGCATCGCCCGTGAAGGGCGACCAGAGCGGCGACGGGAAGCGCGGCTTGAAGAAGCCGGGCTGGCCCTGGACCAGGGCCCGCGTTGCCGCCAACCTGTTGCGAACCGAGTTGATGTCGAAAGCAAACGGCAAGGCGTTGGCCAGCCCCTCGCCCGCAGGCCACTCGATCGAAAAGGCACAGATCGTCTCCCAGAACTCGCGCAACCGCTGCACGCGCTCGGCTTCGGGCGAGCCGGCGATAATGGCGGCGTTGAGCGCGCCGATCGAGATGCCGGCCAGCCAGTTCGGCCGGATGCCGGCTTCGTGCAGGCCCTCATAGACGCCGGCCTGATAGGCTCCGAGCGCGCCGCCGCCTTGCAGCACCAGAGCGACGACATCGTATGGCAGCGGGCTGGTTTGCTGCGGCGCCGGACTGAATCGTTCACGCATCACGTTCAACATTGCCAAAACTCCCTGCATTGTGGCTGACCCGATCAGCCGGCATTCGCCTTCGATGAGGATTTCGGACCCGGTCCCGCGTCGACGTAACGTCGCGCCAGGCGCCAGATAGTCGTGGACCACGGTGCCAAGCCCGAGCGTGAGATCGGCAACAACGTGTTTGGCCGACAGCACCTCAAGTACCGGCAGTTCGGCAACGGGAGCGAGCGCATGCGAGCACAAATCGAGCGCCGCCGGCCCGGTCCATGCGCCCTTCACGGTGATGTCCTCGAGGTGGAAGCGCACCAGCTCGCAAATACGTGCCGTGCCGTCGACATGCGGGATGATCTTGAGCAGGAAGTTGGGTACGGCGAGTTTTCTGGCTTCGACCGATGTGTCGAGGGCGCGGTGCTTGTAGCCCATGGTGCCGGTGGCGATGCGGACCGAGCCGTAGTTCAGCGTGCCGACCAGCGTGTCGGTCTCGACCGCCAGTTTCGGCTGCGCCAGCTTCTTCGGAAAGCCCCACAGCTCACGCCCGCCGGCAATCGGCGGATGATCATTGAGAAACATCTGGTGGACGAAGCTGCCGGCCTCGCCCCGGTAGGACACCGGGATGACCTGGCCGCTTTCGGTGTAGTCGCCGAAGCCGGTTGAATCAGGCATGCGGATGAATTCGTAATTCACCACCGGCTCGGTCAGTTCGAGCGGTTCCGGCACGACCCGGCGCAGCGCTTCGGGATCGGTCCGGTACTGGATGATGAAGTACTCGCGGTTGATGAACCGGTAGGGGCCGGGTGGAAAGGCCGAGTTCGTCAGCGGCATGGCGAACGCGGTCGCGCGAACGGTCTCGTGTTTCATCGAGGTCGAACTCCAGGAGGATTTTGGGTGTGCGGGCCGCGCTCCGGCGCTGGTGACGCGGCCCGTATCAGATCAAGCGCGTGCGACGCGCCTCGTTCAGACCGTACGGTCAGTAGTCCCAGAAGACCGGCACCCAACGAAAGGCGTCGCCTTCGACTGCCACATGGCCGACGGACGGGAACGGCAGGTGAGTTGCCACCAGCAGCCCGCGGGTCTCAGCCAGTTCTCGCAAAAGACCGATACGAACGCGGGCCGACTCCTCGGGATCGTGTTCGAAGCCGTTGTACCATTCGGGGTGCTCGAACCCGACCGCGAACACGAGGTCGCCGGCGAACGTCAGCCGGTCGCCGCCGGACACCACGCGGACCACGCTGTGCCCGGGGGTGTGGCCGCCGGTGCGAGTGACGACCACTCCCGGCGCCACCTCGTATTGCTCGTCGAAGGTACGCAGCTGGCTACGGTATTCCTTCACGAACTTTTTGGCGGTCGATCGCAACGCGTCCGGGAAACCCGGCGGCATGGAGACGTGGGAGAAATCGGGCGCCTCCCAGAACTTGACCTCGGCGGCCGACACGTGGATCCGCAGGTCCGGACGCAGCCGCTCCTTGACCCCGTCGACAAGCAGCCCGCCGATGTGGTCCATGTGCATGTGGGTCAGCACCACGTCGGTCACGGACGCAAGATCGATGCCGGCGGCTTCCAGTCGCTTGATCAGCTGCCCGGCCCGCGGCAAGTGCAAGTCCGGGTCAAGCCCAAGCCCGGCGTCGACGAGGATGGTCCGGTCGCCGCTACGCACCACGACCACGTTAAGCGCCCAATCGTAAGCGTCCGGCGGCAGGAACATGTCTTTCAGCCAGGTCGCCCGGACGGCCGGGTCGATGTTGTGTGCCAGCATGGCGGTTGGGAGCGGCAGCACGCCGTCGCTGACCACCAGCACCTCAATGTCGCCGACCTGCACCGCGTAGCGCGACGGAACCAATTCGTTGGGCGCAGGTGTACCGGGGTGTGAGGTATTGGCCAGGCTCGTGTTTAGATTCATGTTTGTCTCCCGTTTTCAAGGTGAAGGTTACTGGCTGGTCTTGGTTGAGCGGGCCGCGCAGCCAGCGCGGAACGCGGCCCGTTTCGCGTGAGGGGTCTAGAAGAAGCCACTCACGTCAGTGACACGCTCCGGATCGGCCGAGGCCAGCGCGGCAGCACGTTCGGCCTTCGGCGGATAGATCCAGACCGTGTTGATCTCCTGCTTGGTCTTCTTGCCGACGTCGCCGACCATCCCGACCTTGCGCTCCCAACCGATCGTGAACAGCGCGCCGGCTTCTCCCAGATCGAGACAGGTGACGTATCCCTCCTGGTGATAGGGCTTGGTCGGAACGCCGAGCAACTCGGCGGCGGCGTTGTTGCCGGCAAAGGCGCCCATCCGCGTGGCGTGCTGGCACGACATCAGCGCGTAATTGCCGACATCGTCGCTGGCGGCTCTGGCGGCATCGCCGGTGGCGAAGACACCGGGCACTGACGGGACGCGCAAATCGCGGTCGACCAGCAGCCGGCCGAAATTGTCGCGCTCGGCCGGGATCTGCTGGGTCAGCGGAGCGGCGCGAATGCCGGCCGCCCAGATCACGGTCTCGGTTTCGATGTGTTCGCCGTTGGAAAGCGTGACACCGGATTTGTCCAGCGACGCGACGCCGGCGCCGAGCCGGGTCTCCACGCCGACCTTGCGCAGGGCATCCTCGATGACGGGGCGCGGGCCCGCGCCCATATCCGGAGCGATCGCGCTGTTCCGGTCGACGATGATGACGCGCGTCTTGGCATCCTTGCCGAGAATCGCACGAAGCCGTGTGGGCATCTCCGTCGCCGCCTCGATGCCGGTGAACCCGCCGCCGGCAACGACGACCGTGTCGCGCCCGTTCTTTGCCGGCCGATCGGCCAGAGCGTGCAAATGCCGGTCGAGCGCGATCGCATCGTCGAGCTGGTCGACGCTGAAGCCGTGTTCGGCAAGGCCGGGAATATTCGGACGGAACAGCCGGCTGCCGGTAGCGACGACCAGCCGATCGTAGGAGAGGCTCTTCTGCGCGCCCTTGGCGCCGACGATGTTCACCGTGCGGGCCTTGGTATCGATGGTCTCGGCGCTGCCCTGCACGTAGACAACATCGACCGCCTTGAGCACATCCAGCAGCGGCGCGGTCAGCGTTTCGGGCTTCGGTTCGTAAAGCCGGGGGCGAACCACCAGCGTCGGCTCTGGTGCAACCAGCGCGATCTCGAGCTGTTCGGGGGAAACGCCCTGGATGTCGCGCAGGCGAGCGGCGGAAAGTGCAGCGTACATGCCGGCGAAGCCGGCGCCTATGATGAGGATTCTCATGTGGTTCTCTCCTATGGTTTGATCTGCTCGAAAATTCCGCGCGTCACTGCACGGCTCCCCGTTGACGGGAGACCTTTGCGATCGATGACGACGCGAAGACGTGAAACGAAGGTGCCGGGCGCTATGGAGGCGAGCAGTCCAGCATTAGCGGCATCGGCCGTTCACATACTTCGCGGCAGCTTCTCGAACTGCGTGTCGAGCCGCGTTGAAAGACGATCGAGTGAACGGGATTCGGTGACCAGCTCTTGAATATCTGGGCGCCGTCGTTGATCACGATGGAGCTCATCGGATTCTTGCCTAGGGCGGCTTGCGCCGGATTTTCCGCTTCCTCACCTGTCGGCGAGGTGAAGCGTACCGTCAACGAAAGGCCGTACATCAGGGCACTCGCGACCACCCTTCGTCGTGACGTGACCGCATTTGGGCCGACGAAGTTCTTCCAGGCCATTGTTTGTCTCCCTAGTTCTCGGCGTGACCATCGCATGGTCTTTATCTAGCGGACCAAACCTCTGACTGCCCCAGAGCGATTGACGTACCTGTAGAGAGATTGCTGTTAACGCATGCGCCTCCGCCAATCGCTCGGCGTCTCGCCGGTCAGCTTCCTGAATGCCGCGGCGAAGGCGTTTTGGGAGGCGTAGCCGAGCGTCGCTGCGATCGAGACGACCGACGTGTCGGTGTCGCGCAGCATGTTCATGGCCTGCTCGAGCCGGTGCTGACGCAGCCATGCGTGAGGGGAAAGCCCGGTGCTTTCCTTGAAGGCACGGCAGAAGTGGAAGCGCGACAGGCCGGCATCGGACGCCAGCGCCGCAAGAGATACGTCCGCATCGCTGTCCGAGCGCAGGCGTTCGGTGGCGCGCCGCAGTGCCGTGGGCGCGAGGCCGCCTATGGTCGGCTGGAACGCGATTGGCGAGCCGATGTGCGCAGCCAGGAGGTGAGTGGCCAGGAGGTCTGTCAGCTGATGCCTGAACAGGGTATCCAGTGCGGCACTGCCTCCAATCATATCCGCCGCGCTCAAGAGCAATCGGGACGCGGTGAGATCGGGATGTCCCGTCCTTTCCAGGAGGTCGCCGGGAGCGGCCATATCGGCTTCGCCGGCGACGCGTTGCAGCGTTGTGGGCGGAAGATAAAGCTGAACGACATTGACCGGGCCGGGAATATCCCATCGGGCGCTTGAGCCGGCGGGAATGATCGTCACAACCCCGGAACGCGCCGTTCCGATCGCCACTGATCTTCCCGACCGTCGCTCCAGCTGTTGCAGGCCGGTCGGGTAAGTCATGATGACGTGATCAGCCATGGGTTCGACGACGTCATGCAGAGCATTGTGCTTCCAATGCGCGATCGCTCCACTGGACGGATCGGAAGCCACGCGCAGCGGAGCGGTCTTGAGCACGCGCGCCATCTCCACATCGGCGGGGCGCCGTTCGGCATTCGGCAAATCGCGCTGCTGCGCCTTGGAAGCGTCTGGCAGATTCTTCTGCGAAAAATCGCGCAAAATTGGCTTGCAGCTCATGACTTGTCCTCGCCATTGAGGGCGGTCTTTTACTCGCAGAGCGCTCGCTGTTATCGCGTACGCCGTCTCCACTCGCCCGGTGTTTCGTTGGTCAGCTTCCGGAATGCGGCGGCGAACGCGGTCTGGGAGGAATAACCAAGCTCGGCTGCGATCGAGACGACGGATTCGTCAGTGTCGCGCAGCATGTTCATGGCCTGCTCGAGCCGGTGCTGGCGCAGCCAGGCATGGGGTGAAAGCCCGGTGCTTTCCTTGAAGGAGCGGCAGAAGTGGAAGCGCGACAGCCCGGCATCCGAAGCCAGCGCCGCGAGCGAGACGTCCGCGTCGCTGTCCGAGCGCAGGCGCTCGATGGCGCGGCGCAGAACATTGGGAGACAGCCCGCCCAGGGTCGGCTGGAACGTGGTTGGTGAGCCGGTATGCGCGGCCAACAGGCGCGTGGCCAGCAGGTCCGTCAGTTGATGCCTGAACAGGGTGTCGAGGGCGCCATTGCCCTGCATGGCATCGGCCGCGGTCAGGAGCAATCGGGATGTAATGGGGTCGGGATGCGCCGTGCGCTCCAGGAGATCGGTTGGTGCGGCCGTGTCGGCTTCGCGGGCAACGCGCTCGAGCATTTTATGCGGAAGATAGAGCTGAACGACATCAACGGGTTTCGGAATATCCCATCGGGAGCTCGATCCTTCCGGAATGATGATCACGACCCCGGGACGAAACGTTCCAATCGCGACCGATTTTCCTGTCCGCCGCTCCATGCGCTGCATCATGCCGTTGTAGGCCATGATGACGTGATGGGTCATGGGCTCGACGACGTCGTGCAACGGCTCATGTTTCCAGTGGGCGATCCCGGCACCGGAGGAATCCAGAGCCATGTGAAAGGGCGTGGTCCCGAGCATACGCGCCATCTCCGCATCGGCAGGACGCCCATCGGCATTCGGCAGGTCACTCCGGCGCGCTTCAGACGCGACCGTCAGATCCTCCGAAGGTTCGCGCAAGTTCGGCTTGCTCATGGTCTCGTGCTCACTTTAACTATTGTCTCTTGGAGGCCTACAGGATGATGGCAAACGCCGCGTGACGGTATCATGCGGCGCGCCTGATCCCGCTGGCCCGGCAGATAGATCAACCTGTACCTTGGGATAGGGTTGGCGGGGACGTGTGTTAAGCCACAGACAATCGCGTCATGCGGCCGCCGTGCTCGGCAATGCTGAAGTTGGGAGGCGCAGTTCGTGGTCAGTGCCGGCATCCGAATTGATCGGAATTGTGAATTGAAACGCCGCACCTCTTGGGACGTTTGCTGCCGCCCACAATCGTCCTCCGTGATCCTCCACAATCGAACGGCAGATGGAAAGTCCCATCCCCAGACCGCTCGACTTCGTCGTATAAAATGCCTCGAAGGCTCGATCGATCGCGCCCTCTGACAGCCCCGGGCCAGAGTCTCGCACCGCAACGAGAATAGCGTAAGCTTCGGCCTGGGTGCTGATCAGCAGCTCCCGAGGCTCGTCGCTCATTTGGCTCATCGCCTCGACTGCATTGACGATCAGGTTCAGCATCACCTGCTGAATCTGGACCCGACTGCCTTGAATGACAGGTAACCCCTCCGCAAATTCAGTCCGCAATTGAACGCTGTTTTTCGACACTTCACCGCGCGTCAATCCGATGACTTCCGAAATCGCTTCATTGATCTCCAGGCTGTCCTTTCGCGTCGGCTCCTTCCTGACCAGCGCGTGCGTACGGTCGACAACTTCAGTGACACGCATGCCGTTCAGCACGGCCCGGTCTATTGCCTTCTTCGCCCTCTCGACATCCGGCTGCTGGCGAGCGAGGAAGCGCTGGGCGGTTTGGGTATTCAGGAGCGCTGCCGTGATCGGTTGCTTGACCTCATGGGTAATGGACGCCGTAAGCTGCCCCAGAGTTGCCAGTCGGTTGGCGTGGGCCAATTCCGTCTGCATGTTGCGGAATCGCCGCTCGCTCTCACGCGCTTCCGTTTCCGCCCGTCTGCGCTCGGTCAGATCGAGCACAAACGCGACACCCTGGCTGTCTGTCGCTTCAAGGGTCGCGATGCCGATCAACACTGGAATACGGCTGCCATCCTTCCGGATATACTCCTTTTCAAAGGGCTGCACGGCGCCCTTGTTCTTTACCTCGGACATCATCAACGCATCGCGATCACGCCATTCGGCGGGCGTCATGTCGGCCCAGCTCACGCGGCCGGACAAGAGATCGTGCTGATCATATCCAACGATGCGTAAATACTCGCTATTGGCATCAAGAATTTTCCCCTCGTCATTCCAGAAAGCGATGCCGATGATGTTGGCATCGACGAGCCGGCGAATTTTTGCTTCGCGTTGTTCAATCTCCCGCCGCGTGGATGCAATGGATCTCAGGTCCGCCTGCAACACGTCACGCCACTGCAACAGCAGACGGAGATAGAGCTCGCTGTATCCGTTGCTTTTCCTGTCGAGAACACAAATCGTTCCAAATATCTCGCCATCGGGCCAACTGATCGGCACGCCGAGGTATGAGATCATGCCCAGTTTGATGTCAGGGTTTGATTTCCACGCCTCGTCCTGCAGAGCGTCCGGGACAAGCAATGGGCGGCGGGTGTTCATTACAGTCTCACAATAGAGCCCTGTATTGAGACAGGCGAGTTCGTCCGGTTCGTAAGGATTCTCTTTCGACTCGCTGGAAACGAGGACTTTGATATGCGGCGGCTCGACCCTCATGATCAAGGCGGAGGGGACATTTACAACATCGGCCAGAAGATCTGCCATCTCCTGCCATTTTCGCATGATGTCCGCGGGGACTTGCATATTGTGGAGCCTGTCCACCTCGACACGCACCTCCGTTGCGCGCAAATCCTCCGAACGCGATCCCACGCTTTCAGATGCGAGACAGGACAACGCCATTCCCGGCGGGGATGTGAAGGATTGTTCGCGGCCGCCCGGGGCGGCTTTGTGGACAGGACTAGCCATCGGAAGGCCCCTGCCCATCGCGGTCAGGGCCAGAGCCGGCGTGCCTCAGGGCGGACTGCAGGTAACGAAAGAGGACGTCGCTACTTACCGGCTTGGTCAGGTATACATAGGCCCCACCTCTCATGGCGCGAGATCGGGTCGCCGGATTGGTGTCAGCCGTGACGATGATGACCGGCATCGCAGAACGGAGACTCCGCAAATGCCGCAGCAGGTCAAGCCCGCTATGGCCCGGCATGCTCACGTCGGTAATCAGGCAATCGAACCGGTCAGGGACATATTCCACCATGAAGGCCTCCGCTCCATCGAAAGTGCGACACGATAGATCCAGCGCCATAAGGAGGTCGGAAAGGGCCTCCCGAACAGCTTCGTCGTCATCTACGATTGCGACCAGGGGCGCTTTGGACAAGCCGATAACCTTCGCTAGCGTGGCCGGCTGACCACACCCACGTCTCGCCCATTGCTGGCCGGGTCGTAACCATCCTTTGGTCTAGGGTGATTTCTGCTCCCGGATCTCCGCAGGCAGCAGTTCCCAAATGCGAATGAGCTGCCCGACGGACGCAGCCTGCATCTTCTTCGTCACGTTGCCGCGGTGGAGCTTGACGGTGATCTCGCTGATGCCGAGATCGAACGCGATCTGTTTGTTGAGGCGGCCCCTTGCCACCTCGCGCATCACCTCGCGTTCGCGCGGCGTCAACTTCGCGTAGCGGTCGACGTGCAGCTTGATGTGCCGGGCGGCGGTCCGTCGCGAAATGTCCTTCTCGATTCCGGCTGTGACGGCGTCGAGCAGCGTCTGGTCCCGGACGGGCTTTGTAAGGAAGTCAATGGCTCCCGCCTTCATCGCCTGCACGGTCATCGCGATGTCGCCATGCCCGGTGAGGAAAATGATCGGTCTGGTATGACCGTTCAAGGCAAGATGATGTTGAAGATCGAGGCCGCTGGCGCCGGGCATGCGAACATCGAGGATCAGGCAGCCCGGCCGCTCCGGAAGATCGGCCTGCAACAGTTCCTGTGTCGATCCGAAGCAACATGCGTCGATTCCCACCGACAGCAGAAGTTCTCGAATTGCGAACCGGACGTCCTCGTCATCGTCCACGATCAGGACGAGTGGGCGATCCGTATTGTCGGCAGCCATGCTCATGGGTAATCGGGGTAAGGTTGGTAGGGCGGATGAGCGGGCAAGTGCAGTGGTGGCAAGCATTGCTTAGTCTCCTAATCGCTACTGCCCCGTTGCCTGACGCGGTCGTTCAACTTGTGAGTCGGTCGTTCGGGGCGTGTTCTAAACTCCGTACAAGTACGGCGTCTTTCCTAAAGCTGCCGTCCTTTGTCGGAACCTGCTCCAAGCGCGCAATCGTGATACTAATGGCTGAGACGCCGCGGACGCGTGACCGGCTGAGCCGTGGGAAAATCATTGAATTTGCTCCGGAAATCGTCTTCCCGCGATTGATCCGGTTGATGTCACAACAGCTTCGCGTTTTGCGAGCAAGCCTAGACGGTCGCTCGCTGATATCAGATAATCCGGCGCGACCTCGCGATACGATGATGACCTGCCTGGTCCAATTCCGCGCATGAGACCGAACCAGATGATACAGACGGGCGCCTTCGGGCAAAAGCTCGGGCAAATCCTGCATTTGAAGGATGCGCCGCCGTCGCTGATGACGCGGTCACTGCGCGGTGTGCAGCTCGCATTCACTGAAACCCGAAATGACAACCCGGTGCCGGGTCTTTCCGGTTCGTTCGCACTTGAGGATGCTTTTCTCGTCAGCCTGAAACTTCACGATTTCCCGGACTGCGAACTCTGGGAGAATGGCAAGTGCGTGATGAAGGCGGATGTCCCGGCGGGGACGACATATCTGTACGATCTCAAGCGCGATCCCCGCTATGTGATCGACAAGCCGTTCCACTCCCTGTTTTTCTACCTGCCGCGCTCCGCGCTCGACAGCCTCACCGAACACCGCGTCGGTGAGCTCGCCTGTGATCTTGGTGTCGCCCATGATGACGCGATCGTCCGTCACATCGGCGCCTCGCTGCAGGAAGGCTTGCGCCGGCCGGGCGAGGCCAATCAGCTTTTCGTCGACCACATGATGCTCGCCCTCACCGCACACGTCGCGCAGGCGTATGGCGGACTGCGTCCCGACGCCAAACCGACCCGCGGCGGTCTGGCGCCGTGGCAAATGAGGCGCGCCTGCGAAAGGATCGAGTCCGATCTTGGCGGGAAGATTTCGTTGCAACAAATCGCGGCCGAGTTTGATCTGTCGGTCAGCCATTTCTCACGGGCTTTTCGCAGCTCCACCGGCCTGCCGCCGCACCAATGGCTGCTTCGCCAACGGGTGAAGGCGGCCAAGCAGTTGATGACCGTCCCCGACCTGTCGCTGTCCGAGATTGCGATATCGGCCGGGTTTGCCAATCAGAGTCACTTTACGCGGGTGTTTTCGGCCGCGGTCGGCGTCAGCCCGGGAGCGTGGCGCCGCGAAGCGCAAAATGCCCCGGAAAGCGAGAATTGATCCAGGCCAATGCCGGGCGTAGCGGATCAGCGACGCCTCCCCAGTGAGATGACGTAGGCGGCGCGGCGCGCCGCAAAGATCTCGTCGGGCGGATGAGCGATGCCTTCGGCGAGAGTTGCCGGATTGAAGATGGAGGCGTCGCACGCCTCGTCCGCTTCAACACCGGTGATGACGATCGTGCCCAGCCACACCGTTTCGCGGGCATCCTCATCCGGCCATCGGATGGTTACGTCCATGACGGGATCGTCGGGGCGGTCGAGCAGCGCCATCACGTTGAGCCGGACATCACCTTTGGCGATCCGGTTCTTGAGGTCGTCGTAAAGGAAATCGGCAGACTTCGCCCTCGCCTGATCCCCGGTCAGCGTGACGTCTCCGCCGACTGGCGCGACCTTGAACTTGATAAACCGCGTCTCGCCTTTCGAACTCGTCGCGGGAAAGGCGTGCACGCCCCAATAGGTCGTGCCGGCAAAGCTCCCGGGCAGCGGAAGCGCGGCGATGTAGTTGGCCTGATGCAGCGTTTCGGGATTGGCGGCGGAGAATGCCTTGACTTTCTTCATGTTCGGCTTGCCGCTTGGTCCCGGCATGCGCGCCTTGAGGTAAGCCAGCATCTGGTCGAGCGTCCTTGCAAAGTGCACCGGAGCGCTTTGCAGGAGCATGTCCGAGCGATGATCTTCGCCGCCGAGCCTGAAGCTGAAGCCGCGCAGCACGCCGCCGTCGGTATCCGCTACTTTGGAATCGCCGCCGCTCACCGAGAAGCGCGCCAGCACGCGTGATGGCTTTGTGAAGCTTTGCGATCTCGTTATTTCCGCCGCCCGGTCCGACGGAATATAGGTGCCGCGAACGCATCGGCCCTCGGCAAAGCTCGCGCGTCCCCTTGAGCGTACCCGTGGTGGCTGACCGGCTAGCGCGTTCAGGGCGTCGACGATGGACGCGGGTGTGGCCGCGCCGGCTGGGAACTGGACCACGGCGGGACCTTGGGTTTGAGCACTCGGAGCGTATTTTAGGCGCTGTGCAAATCGGGCGTCTTTCCTAAAGCGACCATGTATTGTCCGATCCTGCGCCCCATCCCCACTGCACAGGCTCATTCACCCTCGACCAGGGGACTAGAAGCACGCACCCCTCGTAGGGTAGCGCAAACGACTCCATGCGACGCATCCTCAGCGCCATCGCGTCAAGAAAATGGAGCGGATGATGCAGGTAAGCGAGTGGCGGCAAGCAGCGGAGAAGCCTGTTTCATTGCCGGATCGGCGTCGAGATAAAATCCTTTCGCGCGGCTCCCTGCCGACTTCACCGGCCGCGATCCTGCCTGACTTCATCGGCAAGAACCGTAAGTGCTTGGCCGGGCAGTCCGATGCGATCAACGATGGCAAGCTGGCCTATGCCACCTGCCCTGCGACGGAGGCGGAGGAAAGCATCTCCGACGAGATGCTTCTCAAGAGCGTTGCGGAGGGCGACAAGACCGCGATGCACATCATGTTCGCCCGTCACCGCGCCAGAGTGCTTCACTTCATCCAGCGGACGGTCCGCAATCCGGGCATTGCAGAGGATCTCGTCAGCCAGGTATTCCTCGATGTCTGGCGCTCCGCTAACAGGTTCGAATATCGCGCGCGGGTTTCCACATGGTTGCTCTCGATCGCCCGTTTCAAGGCCATCAACTCGCTGCGAGAGCGCATTCACGAGAGCATCGATCAGGATGATGTGCACGGAATCGCAGATGCCGGTGACACGCCGGATATCGCGCTCGATCGAAAGGAAACCAACGGCATTTTGCGCGCATGCATTGCCAAGCTGTCTCCAGCCCATCGCGAAATCATCGACATGGTCTACGAGCGCGAGAACTCGCCCTCTGAAGTGAGCGAAATGCTCGATATTCCTCTTGCCACCGTGAAGAGCCGGATGTTTTACGCGCGCAAGCAACTTGCGAGCATGCTCGTGAATGCCGGTTTCGAGGTCCCAACATCAACAAGGCGGGGAAAGCAAAGTCATCTCGCGGCTTGCATCTGAAGTGCGGGCACAGCTATCGGCAATTGATGGGCCTTCCCCGGCCGCCCCCTTGCGACACGTCAAGGGAGGCAGGTTCAAGCGGTGAACATGACGCGGCGATGCAGCAATTGCGGCCGGGAACGCTGCTATCGCGATCAGCTGCCCGGCAAAGCCGTTGACATTCCAGCGCATTGTCAAAATACTCGGCCATAATAAAGAAAAATCGATGGGAGGACACGATGCCCACTTCACGCAGAACACTGCTGAGGACTTCTGCGGCTGCGGCCGCGGCATTCAGCTTCGATTGGACACGTGCCCAGGCGCAAGCCGAAACGGTGCGCATCGGCCTGATCTACGACTTGACCGGCCCGTTTGCGGCGGGCGGCTCGGTCGCCTCCTCTATCGGCGCGCAGATCGCGATCGATCTCGTCAACGAGAAGGGTGGCATCGGCGGCAAGTACAAGGTCGCCGCTGTCGCCGCCGATTCCCAGAGCAAGCCCGAGATCGCGATCAACGAGGCCGTACGCCTGATCGACCAGGAGAAGATCGACATCATCAACGGCGTCTATGCGAGTTCGCACGCGGTGCCGCTCGCAGCCAAGGTCGAGCAGCAGAAAAAGATCCTCTGGATCACGACCGCGGTTTCGACCGCCGTGTTCAAGGACAAGAACCTGCAATACGTCTTCCGCGCCCAGATTCATTCCGATCAGTACGGCCAGGCCTTCGCCGGCTTCATCGCCGAACACGCGAAAGCAAAACTCGGGATGGAGCCGAAGGACGTCAAGGTCGCGCTGATCCACGAGGATGGCCCCTATGGCGTCGGGGTCGCCGCCGCCGACGAGGCCTATTCCAAGGAGGCCGGCCTTCAGATCGTGCTCCGCGAGGGTTATTCGGCATCCGCGCCCGACCTCTCGGTGCTAGTGACCAAGCTCAAGCGTGCCAGGCCCGACGTGATCTCGCACGCGGGATACAACCCCGATATCACGCTGTTCCTGCGCCAGGCGCGCGAGAGCGGCCTCAAGTTCAAGATGCTGTTCGGCAACGGCGCGGGCTACAGCCAGCTCGACAAGCTGCGCGCCGCCTTCGGCGCCGACATCGACAATTTCTGCAACATCGATCCGGTGCCGGCGCAATTGCTCGATGCGACCAAGCTGGCGCCCGGCATCGGCGATCTCACCAAGACAATGGTCACACGTTACAAGGAGAAGACCAACGCGACCGACGTACCGCCGCACTGCTCGATGGGCTTCAACCAGACCTGGATCCTGCTCAACAGCGTGCTGCCCGTCGCCAAGGACAAATACGGCGGCTTCAATCCCGATGCCATTCGCAAGGCAGCGCTCGACGTCGACATCCCGCCGGGCGGCACGATCCAGGGCTATGGCGTCAAATTCTTTCCGCCGGGTACACCGATGGCCGGCCAGAACGAGCGCTCGACCCCGGTCGTGATGCAGAATGCCGGCGAGCATATCTCGGTGGCTTGGCCGACCAATATCAGGACGCAGGACCCGGTGTTCCCGCTGCCGAAATCGTCGGTCTACGCGGCGTAGCGTATTTCATAGGGGGCTTCGTCTGCGCAATCAGGGACGCTCGGCGCGGGGTTGCTCGCCCGGGCCGTGCTCGCGAGCGATGAAATCCTCGAGCCATAGCGATTGATTGCCCTCGACGGGAACGCGCGTCGACTGCAGGGGTCTCGTCCAGTTGCAGGCTTGCGGGTGATAAAACACCTCTCGACCACCCTTCGCCAGGATCGCGAAAAAAACATAGCGCTGCCCAGGTTGAAAGAAGAACTCGCAGTCCAGCGTTGCGTAGACGTCCATTAATTTGATGGTGCGAGCGAGCCGTTCACCGCCTTTCCACGCCCGCTCGACCTCGATGAGCCAGGCGTGCTGGTCCGCGCGGACGACCTTGCCGGCAAACACATATTGGGCGCGGTCAAAGCCGGCTTCGGGAGAGACGGGATCGCAGGAACATGCATATGCAGCGCCCGCGCCCCACATCCAAGAGCTAGCCAGGACAAGCAGCCTCGTCAGCTTCGTCATCGGAACCTCCAGGCAGCCCGCAGGAAGCGGGGGCGTGGGAGATCATCAACTCACAGCGTCACTCTCCGGCCCTCTTCGGCGGCCCAATAGCCGGCGTAGTTGACCTTGATCGTCTCAAAGGCCAGCGCGAGATCCGAGAGTGGCTGCCTCCCCGTCGCGACGCATTCCATGAAATCCTGGATTTCCTGCAAGTAGCCGCGCGTCCATTCTTCCTCGAGGCAGACATATTGCCAGCCGGTCTTGCGATCGACCTTTTCGGTGATGTAGACGCTCGCGAGTTTTTCCTCTGATGTCTGGTAGCTCATCATGTGCGTGTTCGGCGTGATGTTGGCGAACAGCGCGCCGCCGCTGGTATAGGTTTCGATCAAATTGCGCACGCCGCCCGCGATCATGTCGCCGGAAAATATCGTCGCCTTGGTGCCGTCGGAGAAGGTCGTGGTGAGCGTACCCCAGTCTTCGACGTCGACCGGATTGGACTTGATGACGCCGCGCTCGTCCGGCCGCAGGCACGCCGCGACATTGCCGACGTCGCAAGTGACGCTGGCGACGCTGATCGTCTCACCCCGTGCCTTGGCCTCGATCTGCTTGAGATAGAGCACCGCCGAAAGCGGGTGGCACCCCATCCGGATCAACGAACCGCCTCCGGTCATCGCCCATTGCGCGGCATGCGCCGCATGCGAGCCGCTGTGGCTCTCCTCGCCCTTCATGAATAGGATCTTATCCCCTGTGGCGCGGAGAATCTCCACGGTCTTGGTGACCGCCGGCGCGTAGATCCAGTCTTCCGCATACATGAACAGCTTGCCGGTCTTCTCGATCGCCGCGCGCGTGCTTTCCATCTCTTCCAGTATGCGCCGGTACATCAGCGCCTTGGACACGTGCTTGCCGATCGGCGCCTTGTCGCCGTCCCGCCCGAAATAGCCCGCGAACGGCTTCTCGCAGATTACATGCTTGCCGGCCTGCATCGCCTCGACGATCATCGAGGCGTGCAGATTGGGCGGCGTGCAGATGTCGATGACGTCAAGCTCGCCATCGGCGATCAAATCACCAAAGCTGCGATACGCGTTCGGGATCTGGTGCCGGCGCGCAAATTCGAGAACATGATCGCCCCTCGCCGCAACGGCCCTGACCTCAACGTTGAGGCCGTAGACGCGCCGGTAGGCATACATGTGCAGTTCCGACACAAAGCCGCAGCCGGCCAGACCGACCCTGATCTTTACCATGGTGGATACCTCCAGTGGTCGATCAAGACCGGGCCCTGCTCCCGTGACGGGCAACGTGGCTGCTGCGGAATGAGCCGTGACGCCGTGACTTTGGCTCGCGATGGTTGTCGTGTAGCAGCTTTCTTTTTTGCGCCCAATAGCGGCGGAAGATCGCGATGTGCGCGCCGCGCCGGGCGTCGCTCTTGCCCTTGGACAGCTTCCTCAACTTCAGGTTGGATTTCGCCCCGATGGCCGGCCGCCGGTGCGGAAAGCCGCTCGGCCGAGCGAGGCAAAGGCGCTTGGCGAAATAACATTGCTGGCAAGTCGCCCAGACCGCCGCCCCGGGGCCGGGAATGGGTGATCTCCCCTATCTGCGCCGGCGGCGGGCCAGCACATCCGACGGTCCGCGGGGCGGCGTCACTTCGGATGATCCCCCGAACGTAGGGTGCCAAAGAATACATCGACGTTCCATTGTGGCTTGTGGCCGGGCGGGCTTTAGTTCTAACCTTGCAGCAAATGCGCCATAGAGCGCGGACAAGGCAACAAGAACCAGACAAAACGAGATCTTGGGAGGATCAATGAAACGCAGGACGCTTCTCGGCGCTACGATCAGCGCCGCCGTGCTTGGCCTAACTTTTGGGCTCACCTCAGCCGCGACAGCCCAGCAGCCCCCGATCAAGATCGGCATGTCGATGGCGCAGACCGGCGGTCTGGCGGGCGGCGGCAAGGCCTCGCAGCTCGGCATCGAGATCTGGCGCGACGACGTCAACGCCAGGGGTGGCCTGCTCGGCCGCAAGGTCGAGCTCGTCGTTTATGACGACAAGTCGAGCGCTTCGGAAACGCCGGCGATCTATTCCAAGCTCCTGGACGTCGACAAGGTCGATATCCTGTTCGCGCCCTACGCGACCGTGCCCACCGCGCCGCTGATGCCGCTGGTCAAGCAGCGCGGCATGTTGCTGATGGGCAACTTCTCGTTCCAGGTGAACAGCAAGGTCGGCCACGACATGTGGTTCAACAATGCGCCATGGGGACCGGCTGACAGCTGGGCGGCGTCCTTCCTCGAGCTCGGCCAAAAGGCCGGAGGCAAGACCATCGCGCTGCTCGCGGCCGACCAGGAATTCGCGCAGAACCTGGCGCTGACCGCACGCGACGTCGCCAAGAAGATGAACATGCAGATCGTGTTCGACCAGGCCTATCCGCCGAACACAGTGGAATTCTCCTCGATCCTGCGTGCGCTCAAGGCTGCCAAGCCCGACATCGTCTATGTCGCGTCCTATCCGCCGGACTCGGCCGGAATTTTGCGCGCCGTGAACGAAATCGGAATCGGCAACAACGTCAAGATCTTCGGCGGCGGCATGGTCGGACTGCAGTTCGGCGCCGTGATGGAAAACCTTGGTTCGCTGCTCAATGGCGTCGTCAACTACAACACCTGGCTGCCCGAACCGAGCATGCAGAACGAGGGGACCAAGGCGTTCTTCGAGACCTATACCAAGCGCGCCATCGAAGCCAAGGTTGATCCGCTCGGCTACTATCTGGCGCCGTTCGGCTACGCCAGCGGCCAGATGATCGAGCAGGCGATCAAGGCAGTGGGATCGCTCGACCAGAAGGCGCTCGCAAAATATCTGCGCGAGAACGAGCACAAGACCATCGTCGGTCCGATCGCGTTCGCCGCAGACGGCGAGCGCAAGGAATCCGCAACGCTGCAGGCGCAGTTCCGTGGCGTCGTGGACAAGAATATGGATCAGTTCCGCAAGCCCGGCACCCAGGTGATCCTGTTCCCGGCAAAAATGAAATCCGGCGATCTCATCAGCCCGTTCGAGGCTGCCCGGAAATAGCCGTCGCGGCTAGAGTCCCGTTTCGATTGAATCGAAACGGGACTCTAGATTCCTTATTTTGACGCGTTTTCTGACGCGAACCGGCATCCACTTCGCTGGAAAACGCTATGATCTCCGGACCATGGTGCGCTGACCCGGTCGGCGCACCAGCGCCCCGAGCAATTTTGGTGGGAAAGGCAGCGCGTGCGCGAACCGGGAAGGCGGCGGCTCAGGAGCGGGTCAAGGGGGACCTTACGTGTTTTCATTTGAACTGCTGCTCGATGCAGTAGTGCTCGGGGTGCTGCTCGGCTGTTTCTACGCGGCGGTTAGCCTAGGGCTTTCAGTCGCGTTCGGCCTGCTCGACGTTCCCCACGTCGCGCATCCGGCCTTTCTGGTGCTCGCATCCTACGCCGTCTATGTGCTCAACGAGTTTTATGGAATCGATCCGCTGCTGGCGGGACTGCTGATCACCCCGTTCCTGTTCGTATTCGGTCTCGCCGCCTACCGCCTGTACTACGAGACCTTCGAAAAACGCGGCAGCGACGCCGGCGTGCGCGGCATCGCGTTCTTCTTCGGCATCGCCTTCATCATCGAAGTCCTGATCATCCTGCAATTCGGCGTCGACCAGCGCTCGGTCACCGCGACCTATATCGGCAAAGCCTGGCGGATCGGCGATATGCGGATTCCCTACCGGCTGGTGGTCGCGTTCGCCGTCGCCACTTTGCTGACCACCCTGCTGGCGCTCTATCTGTCGAAGACCTTCATGGGACGCGCGATCCGCGCGGTCGCTCAGGACCAGGAGGCGCTGCGGCTGATGGGCGCCAACCCGATCCGGATCAAGCAATGGGCGTTCGGCATCGCTACCGCCGTGCTCGGAATTGCCGGCGCCTTGCTGATCATCGTAGCCCCCGTCGATCCGACGCTCGACCGCGCCTATATCGGGCGGACATTCTGCGTCGTCGTCATGGCCGGGCTCGGCAGCATGACCGGCACGCTGGTCGCCGCCATCATCCTCGGCGTCGCCGAATCGATCGTGCTGACCCTGTTCGGCGCCTCCTGGGCGCCGGCCATTTCCTTTGCGATGCTGCTCGGCGTTCTCGCCGTGCGGCCGCAGGGCCTGTTCGGCAGGCGATCATGAAGCGCAACGGCATCTTTTTCTGGATCGGCGCGGCGGTCTTTCTGATCGCCATTGCGCTGATGACAAAGCTCATCACCAACGAGTACCCCTTCTTCGCCGGCTATGTGATCCTGCAGTTCATCGTGCTCGCGGTGGCCTGGAGCATCCTCGGCGGCCATGCCGGCTATGTGAATTTCGGCACCAGCGCGTTTTTCGGCATGGGTGTCTACACGGCGGTATTTCTGTTCAAGGTGGCCGGCGCGCCGCTCCTCGTGCAGATCGCCGCCGCCGCGGCCGTCGGCGCGCTGATGGGCTTTGCGCTGGGCCTGTTGACCCTGCGCATGCAGGGCATCTTCTTCTCGATAGCGACGATCGCGCTGACGATCGTGATCGAGACCTCGATCACCAACTGGCGCTATGTCGGCGGCGCGGCCGGCATTCAATTGCAGCGCCCGCCGGTGACGTGGCCGTTCTCGGGCTATGTCCAGATGCTGTTCTTTGTCCAGGCGGTGCTCGTGGTGCTGGCGGTTGTGGTCTCGCGCTACATCCAGAATTCGTGGATCGGCCGCGGCCTGCAGGCGCTGCGGGACGACGAACTCGCCGCGGAATGCACGGGTGTGCCGACCCTGCGGCTGAAAGTGCTGGCCTGCGTCGTCTCCGGCGCGCTGATGTGCGCGGCCGGCGCGCCCGCCGCGATGTACCTGCAATATGCAGATCCCTCCTCCGCGTTCAACCTCAACTATTCGGTCTCGACGCTGGCGATGTCGCTGATCGGCGGCACCGCGCATTGGGCCGGCCCGATCGTCGGCGCCATCCTGCTGGGCACCACGCAGCAATTGCTGACCGTGACCATCTCCTCGGAAGTGAACGTGCTGGTGCTCGGCGTCATGCTGGTGCTGTTCGTGGTGGCCGCACCGGAGGGCTTGATCGGCCTGCTGCGCCGGGTTCGCGACAAGCGCAAGGAGGGCAAGCAATGACGCCCCCAGGCACCAGCGCACCCCTGCTGCAGATATCAGGGCTTACAAAGCGCTTCGGCGGCTTCACCGCGCTCGACAATGTCAGCGTCGACATCCGCCCCGGCGAGCGGTTCGGCCTGATCGGCCCGAACGGCTCGGGCAAGACGACGCTGATCAACTGCATCTCCGGCGCGTTCCGCACCGAGGCCCGCACTGTGGTGTTCCGCGGCGAGGACATCACGCAACTGCCGGCGCATGTCCGTACCCGCCGCGGCATCGCCCGCAGCTTCCAGATCCCGCGGCCGTTCAAAAGCATGACGGTGGTCGAGAACCTGATGGTGGCGCTTGATTTCGCGGTGGCCACGGATCCGCTCGTCTCGGCTGCGCACCGGCACGAGACCGCGATGTCGATCCTTGCCGGCATGGGTCTCGCGTCAAAGGCCAATGCATCCGCCACCACGCTGAGCCAGGTCGAACTGCGCAAGATGGAACTCGCCCGCGCGATGGCGACGCGGCCGAAGCTGCTGATATCAGACGAGGCGATGGCCGGGCTTTCCTCTTCGGAAGTCGACGAGGTGCTCGATCTCCTGATGAGCCTTGCGGACCAGGACATCACCGTCATCATGATTGAGCACATCATGCAGGCGGTGATGCGTTTTTCGCAGCGCGTGATGTGCCTCGACGCCGGCAAGATCATCGCGATCGGCGCGCCGACCGAAGTCATGGCCAACCAGCGGGTGCAGGAGGCCTATCTTGGCACTTAGCCTCGCGATCTCTGGCCTCGATGCCGGTTACGGCGCCGTCAAGGCGCTGCGCGGCGTCTCGCTCGATGTCCAGGCCGGCGAAACCGTCGCCCTGCTCGGCACCAACGGCAACGGCAAGAGCACGCTGATGAAGTGCGTCGCCGGACTGGTGCGGCCGCAGCGCGGAACCATGCAACTGACGATCGACGGCACCGCGCATGACCTGACCAAATTGTCGCCCGAAGCCATCGTCGATCTCGGCGTCGCGATGGTGCCGGAGGGACGGCGGCTGTTTCCCAAACTGACGGTGCTCGAAAACCTGATGCTCGGCGCCTTCCGCAAGGCGGCCCGGCGCGACATCGACAGGAATCTGGCGCAGGCCTTCGAAACCTTTCCGGTGCTGAAGGACCTGCAGAAGCAGCTCGCCGGCACCATGTCCGGCGGCCAGCAGCAGATGCTCGCGATCGCGCGGGCGCTGATGTCCTCGCCGCGCCTGCTATTGGTCGACGAGCCGTCGGTCGGACTGTCGCCGCTATTGGTTTCGCAAACCATCACCAAGATCGGCGATCTCAATCAGCGCCTCGGCCTCACTGTGCTGATGGCCGAGCAGAACTTCAACCAGGCGATCCGCATCGCCAACCGCGGCTACATCATCGTCCACGGCGAGATCGTCGTCGCGGCCCGTTCCGTCGACGAATTGAAGGGTAACGACATCGTCAAGCGGCTCTATCTCGGCGGCATAGCCTGATGGCGCAAGACGGCGCGCACGCGTCCTTGTAGAGTCGGCGACCTGACCGGAGAATTAAGCCGATGCGTCTCCTGAGCGAAGACTTCCCCTTGGGCCTGCCCGCCGGACCCGTATTTCCCAGAGCCTGGCCCGAAGTCGAGCCGGACGCGCTGTCCAACGTCGAATTGTTCCTGCAGGGTCAGCCATTCGACATCTATGCGCAGCTTCGCGCCGATGCGCCGGTGGCGTGGCAGCGTGAGGGCAGTAACGGCCCCGGCTTCTGGGCACTGACCCAATATAACGACGTGATGCGCGTCGATGGCGATCCCAAAACCTTCTCGTCGCAGAAGGGCGGCATCCTGATGGCCTATGGCCCGCCCGAAACGCGGCATCCGTTGCTGTTCCGCGCTTCCGTCGACGCCATGATCAACATGGATGCGCCCTGGCACCTGCAGCTCCGCAAGGAGCACATGCCCTATTTCACACCTGGCTATCTCACGGGCATCCGGGAGAAAGTGGCTATCGAGACCACGCGGCTGATCGACGACATGGCCGGCCTTGGCGAATGCGACCTGGTCGAGACGCTGTCGTCGCGGCTGCCGCTGTTCACGCTGTGCGAAATCCTCGGCGTGCCCGAATCCGACCGGCCGAAATTCCTCGACTGGATGCACTATCTCGAAGTGGCCGGCCATGTTTCGGCGCAGCAACGCAAGAACCCGCAGCCGACGCCTGAGTTCATGGCGTTCGTCAACTCGTTCAACGAAAACGTTTCGGAAATGTTCGCCTATGGCCAGCACATGCTGCAGAAGCGCCGCGCCGATCCAAAGCCCGATCTGATGAGCGCGATCGCGCGCGCCACCATCGACGGCGAATTGCTGCGCGACGAATATCTCGACGGCTCGTGGCTGCTGATCGTGTTCGCCGGCAACGACACCACGCGCAATTCGATTTCCGGCTCGATGAAGTTGCTCACCGAATTCCCGGACCAGAAGCGCGCGCTGATGAATGATCTTTCGCTGCTGCCCAACGCCGTCGATGAGCTGATCCGCATGATCAGCCCGGTGATCTATATGCGCCGCACGGCAACCGAAGATACCGAGATCGGGGCACAGAAGATCGCGGCCGGCGAGAAGGTCATCATGTATTACGGCGCCGCCAACCGCGACCCCGCGATATTCCCGGACCCCGACAGGCTCGACATCCGCCGCGCCAATGCCTCGAAGAACATCGCCTTCGGCTTCGGCCCGCATGTCTGCATTGGCAAGCGCGTGGCGCAGCTGCAGCTCGAGGAAGTCTATCGCCAGCTGCTGAGCCGCCTGCCGGATATCGAATACGCCGGCGGCATCGAAATGGCACCGAACAACTTTGTTCATGCCATCCGCAAACTGCCGGTGCGGTTTACTCCGCAGCGCTCGATCTGATCGCTGGCCGCACCGAGGGCTGCGCGCCCGACGCAAACACGATGTCTTCATAGCCCTTGGCGACGGCATCGTTGATGGCGGCGACGTATTTCGGCGTGCCGCCGTTGTAGACGAAATAGCGGTACTTGCCGTGCTCATGGCCCGGAACATTGGAATTGTAGCCGGTGAACCACGACTTGGCGTTTCGCATCAGCATGATGGCGTACATTTTTTTCACATGCGCGCTCCAGCGCTCCTGCGCCGCCAAAGTTGGATCGGCGCTGGTGTAGCCGCGATCCCGGATGTGCTCGAGCAAGCCCATGCACCAGTTGACGCCGGTCTCGATGCCGCGCGGAAAATTGGTCGAAGCCGAGCCGCTTTGCGGACCGGTCGGCATCAACAGGTTTGGAAAACCGTGAACGAGCATGCCGAGGAAGGTCGACGGACCGTCCTTCCATTTGTCGTATAGTTTCTCGCCATTGATGCCGGTGATGTCGATCTGGTCGTACGCGCCGGTGATGGCGTCGAAGCCGGTGGAATAGATGATGATGTCGAAATCATAATCGCGCGCCGACGTGCGCAGGCCGGTTTCGGTCACGCGTAGAAGCGGCGTCTCGCTGATATCGACGAGATGTACGTTGTCGCGGTTATAAGCCTCGAAATAATTCGTCTCCAGCGGCACGCGCTGCACGCCAAAGCCGTGATCCTTCGGAATCAATTTCTCCGCGATGACAGGATCGTTGACGCGCCGGCGGATGCGGTCGGCGATGTAGGCGGAGAACTCGGCGTTCGCCACTTCGTCGGTAAAGATCTCGCGGAAATTGCTGAGCCAGATCCCGAATCCCGGCTCGTCGTAGAGCTTGTCCCACAGCGCCAGCCGCTCCTCGCGAGTCACCTCGTAGAAGCCGCGCCGGTCGGGCTCATGCTCGAAGCCGCCGGGGCTGCGGGCGCAGGCCGCGAAGATGTCGTCATAGCGCGCGCGGATGGCGGCCATCTCCTCGTTCGAGATCGGTCCGTTGTTGAGCGGCGCCGCCCAGTTCGGCCGCCGCTGGAACACGGTCAATTCGCCGACCTTGTCGGCGATCTCGCCGATGATCTGAATGGCAGTGGCGCCGGTGCCGATGATCGCGACCTTCTTGCCCGCCATCTCGAGCAGCTCGTGCGGCCAATAGAAGGTGTGGAACGAGCGGCCCTTGAAGGATTCCACGCCCTCCAGCCGCGGCAAGGTCGGCGTCGAGAGCAGGCCGATCGCCAGAATGACGAACCGGCAGGTCAGCTCGCGGCCATCGTCGATCCTGAGCCGCCAGATGTGCTGCGCCTCGTCGAACTGCGCAGCCTCCACCTTGGCGTTGAACTGCATGTATTTGCGCAAATCGAATTTGTCGGTGACATGGTTGAGGTAGCGCAGGTTCTCGGGCTGACCCGAGAAACGTTCCTCCCAGTGCCACTCGTCGAGCAATTCCCGCGAGAAGGAATAACCATAGGTGTAGCTCTCCGAGTCGAAGCGTGCGCCCGGATAGCGGTTCCGGTACCAGGTCCCGCCGAGGTCGGGGGAGCCGTCCAGCACCGTGGCATCGACCCCGAGGTCGGCCAGACGCTTGATCTGATAGATGCCGGCCACGCCGGCGCCAATCACGATCACTTCGTAATGCGACTTGTCGCGGGGAGCGTTGTCACTGGGAGCCTTGGTCCCTTCGGTCATTTTCCACCCGGTCTTTGTTGTTCTTGGCAACGACGGCGCTTTTGTCCGTCACTATAGCAATAATCCGCGGCAACGCACTTGCGTCAGGATGCCGGTGTTGCGCCGCGGGATTTCGCCGTGAAACATTGTTTGAAATCGAACCGTTTCGCGCTTGCTGCATTTTCCCGTGCCCTGCAGTTTCGCCCTGCAATCATCTTCCACCCATGCACGAACCCTGATTGCACAACCAAAATGCATCTGGGATGGTTGCGTCAGGCGGGAACAGTCGAGGGGGCCCATGAGCTACCAGCACATCACATGCGACCTCGACGGTCCCTTGATGATCGTCACCCTCAACCGTCCGGAAAAGCTGAACGCCTATACCGGCCAGATGGGCGCCGAAATCGCCGATGCCTTTGAACGCGCCGACACCGACGACGATGTTCGCGCCATCATCGTCACGGGCGCCGGCCGCGCCTTCTGCGCCGGCGCCGACGTGTCGGGCGGTGCGGCGAGTTTTGACACTTCCGGCAGCCACGGCGCCGGTGTGTTTGCCAGCCCGAACCCGGGCGGCGGCCGGTTTGTCGAGGCGATCTTCAATTGCCGAAAGCCCTCGATCGCTGTCATCAACGGACCGGCGGTGGGTGTCGGCATCACGATGACGTTGCCGATGGATATCAGGATCGCGGCCAGGGGCGCGAAAATCGGATTCATCTTTGCGCGCCGCGGCCTCGTCCCGGAAGCCGGCAGCGCCTGGTTCCTGCCAAAGCTGGTCGGCCTGCCGCAGGCGCTGCGCTGGTGCCTGTCGGGCAGGATGTTCGACGCGGATGAAGCGCGGCAAGGCGGCCTCGTCAGTGAAGTGGTCGATCCCGCAGAATTGCTGGCGCGCGCCAAGGAAATCGCCCGCGAGATGACCGAAGGGACTTCAGCCGTCTCGGTCGCATTGACGCGGCAGATGTTATGGCGCTTCTCCGGCGCCCCCGCCCCCTTCGACCTGCTCGACATCGACAAGCCGATGTCGATCGAGCGCGGCGGCCACGCCGACGTCCGCGAAGGCGTCAAGGCGTTTCTCGAAAAGCGAGCGCCGGATTTTCCCGGGAAAGTATCGCAGGATATGCCGAGCCAATATCCCTGGTGGAAATAGAAGCCGCGATCGTGTGACATCAAATCCAGACAACAAGTAACAAAGGCAGCAGCATGCGCGACCAGTTCACCAACACTCAGCAGATCCGCAAACCCGCGGTCACCGCCAAGGGCGGCATCGTCGCCGCGCAATCCGGCAAGGCCGCCAAGGTCGGCGCCGATGTGCTGGCGGCGGGCGGCGATTGCGTCGACGCCGTGATCGCGACCACGTTTGCGCTGGGCGTGCTGGAGCCCTGGATGAGCGGGCTCGGCGGCGGCGGCGCGATGGTGCTCTATCGCGCCCGCGAGGACCGTTATGAAGTGATCGACTACGGCATGCGTGCGCCGCTCAGCCTGCGCCTGGAGGATTATCCGCTGAGCGGGGGCGCGGCATCCGATCTGTTTCCGTGGGCGCGGGTCAAGGACGACCGCAACATCCATGGCCCCGGCGCGATCGCGGTGCCCGGCGTGGTTGCCGGCATGGAGGAAGCGCATCGCCGCCACGCCAAAATGCCATGGCAGGAATTGCTCGCGCCCAGCGTCGCGCTCGCCGGCGAGGGCCTAGCGGTGGACTGGTGGACCACGCTGATGATTGCGAGTGCGGCGCTTGATCTGAGGCGCTATCCCGCCAGCGCCGCGGCCTATCTCGTCGATGGATTACCGCCGAATGCGCCATGGGGGATCAAGACCAAGGTTCGCCTGCCGCAGGACAAGCTCAAGGCCACGATGACGCATCTGGCGGCGCAAGGTCCGCGCGATTTCTACGAAGGCGATCTGGCGCGCAGCCTCGCCGCCGATGTGCGAAGCGCCGGCGGCGCGCTGTCGGTCGAAGATCTCATCCCGTTCAAGGCTTTTCTGCGCGAACCGCTGGCGATCCCCTATCGCGGCGGCAAGGTGTTTGCGACGCCGGAACTGACCGCCGGGCCGACGCTGGCGCGTACGCTGCAATTGCTGCAGCAAAATCTGCAGCCAACAAAGGGCGCACCGGATTCCGCGGCCTATGCAGCGTACGCCGAAGCGCTGCAAACGGCCTACCGCGAACGCCTGAAGGACATGGGTGACGCCGACGGCCGCCGCGCCCTTGGCGCCGAAACGCTGGCGCCGGCCTGCACCACGCATTTCTCGGCCGTCGACCGCGACGGCAACATGGCGGCGGTGACGCAAACCCTGCTGTCATCGTTCGGCTCCAAATTCGTCTGTCCGCAAACCGGCATCACCATGAACAACGGCATCATGTGGTTCGACCCGACGCCGGGCACGCCGAATTCGCTGGCGCCGGGCAAGCGCTGCCTCACCAACTACACGCCGGTGGTGGCACAGGCGTCTGACGGCCGCCGCACCGCCATCGGCGCCTCCGGCGGCCGGCGCATCCTGCCCGCGGTGACGCAGCTTCTGTCGTTCGTGATGGATTACGGCATGGATCTGGACGCGGCGATCCACCAGCCGCGCATCGACGCCAGCGAAGGCGCCATCGTGATCGGCGACGTGCGCTTGCCGAAATCGACGCGGGAGAGCCTGCGTGCGCAGTTCGATTACGAGGAAGCGCGGATCCAGACCATGCCGATGAAGTTCGCCTGCCCGAGCGTCGTGCTGCGCGACGGCGCCACCAACAGCGGCGCCACCGAGGTGTTCCAGCCATGGAGTGAGGCGGTCGCGGAGAGTTAGGCCCGGCGGCCTGAACCCAAACGGCGAGGCCTGCGACTTAAAGCGCAGAGAACGCGCTCCCCGTTTCGAGGGCCGAAAACCCATGTCCGCCTCCCCTTCCCTCGCGGCACTTGCCATTATGGCGTCCGTGCTGATACCGACCTCCTGCTACGCCCTCGACACATATCTGCGCGCGCTGAGCAGCGGGCCCACCGGACTCAGCCTCTGCGGCACCGATGGCCCGCTCGCCGCGTCGGACGCCTGCAAGCAGAGCGATTACGACGCGCTGACCGCCAAAATCGAAAAGGCGCTGCAGGCTTCCCTTGCAAAAGCGCCAGCCAACATTCGTCCGCTGCTGAAGCGCGACCAGGCCTGGTTCAACGAAATCATGCTGAGCGCCGCGGGGCCCATACACGAATTCGACGATGAAGAAATCAAGGAGGCTTTTGTCGAGACCTTGCGCCAGCGCGCCACGACGGTGGAAGCAATAAAAGCGGGCTTCGGACGGGCGGGATTTCTCGGAACATGGGTGAATACCTTCGGCAGCATCACCGTGGCGGCGAGCGATGGCGGCGGCTACCGCCTCGCCTTCGATACGCGCGCCGTCTACGGCCTCGGCAGCGATCGGCGGCGGGCCTGCAAGGCCGGCGCGCTCGTGAAGCCGTCTTCCGGCGGATGGTTGACCGGCACGATGCTGCCGGACGACGACGCACCTGCGAAGGCAGATGACGGCGTAGCTGACACCAGGGCCGAACCGGTCAAACCGATCCTGGTCAAGGTCCGCCGTCAGGGCGAGACGCTGCGCGTCGTGCTCGGCGACACCGAATGGCGCGACGAAGACCGGCCCAATTGCGAACATATGGGGCAGATCACCGGGAGCTATTTCGCCAGCGGCAAGCAGGACGCCGCAGCCGGCAAGGCCGATACGACCTTCGTGGCTCCGACCTTCGACTGCTCCCGGCCCGGCACCGCCAGCGAGGAAGAAGTCTGCGCCGATCCTGACATGGCCGAAAACGACCAGAAGCTGAACCGGGCCTGGAAAGCGCTGCTGCCGCGGCTCGACGAGGCGACGCGGCGGGCGCTGACGGAAGACCAGCGCAGCTGGGTCAAATCGCAGACCAACCAATATCCCCAATTCCTGCATCCGGCCTGGGAGAAGCAGACCTCGCAAATGCATTACACCGCCGACGCACGCGACAAGCTCGAACGGCTGCAGCGCGAGCGGATCGCATTGATCGAGGGCTTTGACGACAAGCGCAGTGGGCTGGCCGGCACATGGCTGGCGTACAACGCCGTGCTCCAGGTGACCGTGAACAGGGATGGCAGCGTCACGGCGAAAGGCTGGAAGTGGGACCAGGGCGACTGGAAAGCCGGTTGCGACTACGAGATCAGCGGCAGGCTGGTTGATGGCGGCGCCTTCCGTTCCAGCGACGGGCGCAAGAACCCGGACACGCTCGAGCGCGATCATGCCACCCTGGTCGTCAACCGCCAGGACGATGCGTTCGCCAAGAAGCGATGGAAGAAGGATGGCACCGAGGATGACAACGCCGACGAGCCAAAATGCAGACGCAATCTGGCGAACTCGTCGACCGCGCGGCTGTTTCCCGCCCACCCCTCACCGGATATCGACAACATGAATAGTTCGATCCGGTAAAATATCGCGGCAAGCTGACGCGCGTTAGCCGCTCACGATTCAAGCGAGAGCAAGGGAATATCGAGAAAATAGACGAACCCGCTCGGCTCGTAGGTCAATCTGACATTGCCTTTGAGTTGCCGGCCGAGCGTCTCGATCAGGCGCGTGCCAAAACTCTGACGCGTCGGGGCCGCAACAGCCGGGCCATCCTGTTCTTTCCAGGTGAAGTGCAGCCGCGATGCCGGCGCATCCATCGCCCAGCTGATGACCACGTGACCCGCGGGCACCGACAATGCGCCAAATTTCGTGGTGTTGGTGCAGAGCTCGTTGAGGGTCATCGCGATCGCAATGACCGCGCCCGATGCGATCTGCACATCGGATCCGGCAATCGAAAACCGGGGCTTGTCCGGATTGTCGAACGGCTCGGTCGCCCCCTGGACGATCTTTCGCAGCTCCGCACCGGTCCAGCGCGCCTGCAACAGCAGATCATGGGCCCGCCCGAGCGCCAGCAGACGGCCTTCGATCGCTTGCTGCGCATGCTGCGTGCTCGGCGCATTGCGAAGACTTTGCGACGCGATGGCGCCAACGGTTGCCAGCGTGTTCTTGATGCGGTGGTGAAGCTCTTCGAGGATCAGTTTTTGCAGCTTGTCGGCGGCTTCGCGCTCCTTGGCGTCGATGCCGGCCTGCTCAAGCAGCGTCTCGGCGCTGAGCTTGGCCTGTGTCAGCAGCAGTCGGAGGCTGACGTTTTCGGCCGCCAGCTCCTCCTGCGGTGACGTCGGATCCGACGCATCGAGGGAGGCATACGGATCAGGAGCTGTTCTGAACATCGACAACGAATACCACCATCTGTCCGGTTCCGGACATTTCTTTATGCCAATGATTCACCCGTTTGACCGGTACGGTGCAGAGCCATCGGATGTCCGTCTCCTGCCGATTTCAGGCCGGGCCAAGCATTTCGCGCATTTCCGCTATGATTTCGTCGGATTGCAGCGGTTTGCCGAAAAATCGGCTGTCCAACGGAATGTCGCCGTCGGACAATTTCAGCTGTCCGGACGCCAGGATGATCTTGATGGGCGGCCAATTCTCGCGGACCGCATGTGCCAGTTGCAGACCGTTCATGCTGCCGGGCATCTGAACGTCGGTAAGCATCAGCGCGATATCGGATCGGGAGCGGAGGATGGTCATGGCTTCGTCCGCGTCCACGGCCTCGACCGGGACGTAGCCGGCGTCTTCCACCATATCGACCACACGCATGCGCAGCATCATCTCGTCTTCAACGACGAGCACGACGAGCGGAAGGAGGGAATGATCCAGGGGCATCATGTACGGCTCAACGGCGCGCCGTGACCAGGCGCACCTCGCGAATGGCCGCCCCCGATTCTGTGTCGCGCAGGCACGATGACGCGATGTTCGGCCAATTCTGGCTGGCGCAATTTCCAGCCACCGCATAGGTGGCCAGCCGGCCTGCCTTGGCAAACGCAACGGCCTCGTCTGCTTTGACGACGGGCGCGAAGCCGGGCAGCGCAATGACCGCCGCTCCTAGCAGCGCGAATATCGCGAACGCCGAGATAGATTTGATCATCTTGAGCTACTGACTGTGGCGGGTCGCCAATCCCGCTGCGCTTGGGGATCGGTTGGCAACGGCGCTGCGGATGCAGAGTTCCGCAACGACGACTTATATTTGCATCGCCGCTTGCCAACTAAGGCAAGTGGCGATCCCGGCTTGCGCAGCGGCGTTGTCAATTATGGTCCGCGTCGCGACCTCGGCCATCAGCCGCGAAAGTCGATGCTGCGCAGGATGATGCCCGGAGGCGTGCCCTCGAACTCCCGCGCCTGGAACTTGCGCGAGGCGCATTGTTCGATCCGGTCGCGCAGCCGGACGAACTGTTCTTCACGCCGTTCCGGCGCCGTCCGCGACACACGCTCAAGGTCGTCCATCGCTGACGCGCTGACAGCGCAGGGGACTTCCCTGCCGTCGTCCATCATGGAAAACTTCAGCACCATGCGATCATATTCGTAACCCCCGATGCTGCCACGCGCGAGCGTCATCGGGCGGTTCTCAAAGGTCGGAACAACCGTACCATCGATTTCTCCCACTCAACCCACCATCATCTTCTTCTTGGCCGGCGGCGGATTGATTTCGGCAATCCTGCGCAGGCAGTCGGCTTCGGAATCATGCGGGCCCGAAACGAAGGTGCCGCTGACCTTGGTCGAGTACCAGCCGGACACGACACCGAGGCGCAGCGATTCTTCTGTCTTGACGTGACGGGGAGAGAGATTTTTCATCAGATACTTTCAGTTTGGCCGTTCGATCTTGCGTCGAACGCGCTGGATAAAGTCTTGGTTGGTCGAAAGCCGCTTATTCGTCTCGATCAGGCGTCATCCCCGGCGAGCCGGGTGAGATCGGCAAGCACCACGGCGACGAGGTCGCGGTGATGCGTGTCTGATGCCGCGAGGCTGGCCGAATAGAGATTGAGCACGTAACGCGCCTTGGCTACCGCCTCGGACCACGAGGCGGCCGGTACGGCAAGGAGCTGGATCTCGACCACGCCCTGCTTGTCGCGCAGCAGCTTGGCGTTGGCCTCGACGTCGGCGAGTACACGGCGGATATCGGTTGCCTTCTGCGCCGCCATGCCGCGATGCTTGTCGAGCTCGATCGGAATCTCAGTCACTTGGGCGCGCTCGCGTCGATCCGCTGCGCATCGGACAGATCGACCGAGCTGATCGAAATCATTTCCATCGAAGATCGGTGCGGCGCCGCTGCAGGGACCATGATCATGGTGGCGACGCGCCGGAAGCACGGGAACGACAGCCCTTCGATCATCTCCTCATCGGTGACGACTTCGTAAGCGCCGGGCGCGAGTTGGCGATCAATTCCCTTGATGCGGAACGGGTGCCTGAAATGAACTGTTTCCCGTCGTGAGCGCATCGTCATGGCATCAGACCTGCTCGTCTGCGCACGGAACCATCGGATTGTTCGGACATCGGCGTAGAGTGCGCGCTTTTGCGGCAATTAGCTATCGTTTTCTGTGTAGCGAGGCGAGTTTAGTCGAATAAAGCGGCAAAAGGCTTGTATTCGGTGGTTTCGTAGCCATTTCGAGCAGGTATTCAGCCAGGAAAGTATTTCGAATGAAGCTGCGCGTCGGATTCGAAATGCTCTACGATTTCCCGCAGCCGACACCCATGATCATGGTGCTGGGCACTCATTTCACGCGCGCCTCCGATGTCATCGTGCCGGACTTCCTGACCACCACGCCTGCGGTCGAGATCACCCCCTATCGCGACATGTTCGGCAATTGGTGCAGCCGCATGGTGGCGCCGGCAGGCCGCCTCCGCCTTGCCGCCGATGGCGTCGTTCGCGACTCCGGCCTGCCCGATCCGGTGTTCCCGTCGGCGGTCCAGCACGCGGTCGAGGATCTGCCTGCGGATGCGCTGGTGTATCTGCTCGGCAGCCGTTATTGCGAGACCGACCGCCTTTCGGACATCGCCTGGCAGTTGTTCGAGAAGACGCCGCCGGGCTGGGCGCGGGTGCAGGCGATCTGCGACTTCGTCCATCGCCACATCGCGTTCGGCTACGAGCATGCCCGCGCCACCAAGACGGCGTGGGAAGCCTATAGCGAAGGCAAGGGCGTCTGCCGCGACTATGCTCATCTGGCCATTACGTTCTGCCGCTGCATGAACATTCCGGCGCGCTATTGCACCGGCTATCTCAGCGACATCGGTACGCCCAAGCCCTGGGCGGTGGGGGATTTCGCCGGCTGGTTCGAAGTCTTTATCGGCGGGCGTTGGCACATGTTCGATCCGCGCAACAACGTGCCGCGGATCGGCCGCGTCCTGATCGCGCAGGGACGCGATGCCTCCGACGTTCCGATCACCCAGACCTTCGGCCCGAACACGCTGGCGAGCTTCAAGGTGTGGACCGATGAGGTCGCCGCGTGAGCGAACCACACCCTGCCCTCAGCGCCGACGAATTCGCCTCCTTGCGCGAAGTCAGCAAGGGCGATGCGCAGTGTGAAATTCCCCAGTTGCACTGGGAACGGCTGGTCGGCCTCGGCTACGCGATGCGGCGGCTCGGCGAACTCGGCTTGACCGCGTCCGGCCTGCGGCGCCTGGCGAGCGGTCAATAGCTACCTCACCTCCTGGAGCCGCTTGCACTGCTGGCAGGATGGATGCAACTTTCGGCCGACTTGGCCGTAACTCACTGCATCAGAGCGTTTTCCAGCGAAGTGGAGACTGGTTCGCGTTAAGAAAACGCGTCAAATCCAGAATCTAGAGCCCCGTTTCGATCCCATCGAAACGGAAGAGGCTCTAGCCAGGGAACATCCGCATGCGCGCTATTGCTCTTCTTGTCGTCTTCCTGATCGGCCTGGGATCACCGGCCTTCGCCGACGACGTCGCCGCCGCGCAAAGCGTGATCCGCGCGCAGGAGCAGGCTTTTGGCCGCGACGATTCCGCCGCCGCCTATTCTCACGCGGCGCCGTCGATCCAGCAGATTTTTCCGGAGGCCGATATCTTTATGCAGATGGTCCGGCAGGCCTATCCGCCGGTCTACCGCCACAAGAGTTTCGAGTTCGGCGAAGCGCGTGCCGCCGGCGGCCAGATCGCCCAGCGCGTCCACATCGTCGATGCTGATGGTCAGGCGTGGGAGGCGCTCTACACGCTGGAACGACAGCCCGACGGTAGCTTGAAGATCACGGGCTGCTCGTTGTTGAAGGCGGGCCAGGCGGTCTGAGACATACGTTGCGGCAGAGGGCCGCACCAAGCCTCGATCTCAGAATTCGCACGCAGTCCTTTGCCATTGCAACCGCCCGGGGTTTGCGCCTTACTCGCCCCCAATGGACGCGACCGCGTCTTGATCCCGGAGGAAACAAAAATGAAAACAGTACAGACGATGCTGGCCGAGGCCGAAGCCGAGGTGCCGCGTATCAGCCCGGATGAAGCGAAGAAACTGGTTGGCCGGGCCGACGTGCTGTTTCTCGACGTCCGTGAACCGGCCGAGGTCGCAACATCGGGCAAGGTCCCGGGCGCGCTCGCCATCCCGCGAGGCCTAGTGGAATTTCGGGCCGATCCAGCTTCCGCGCTGCACGACGCGGCGTTCGATCGATCCAAGACGGTTGTCGCCTACTGCGCATCCGGCGGGCGCTCGGCGCTGGTCGGCAAGACCCTGAAAGACATGGGATACAATAACGTCCGCAACCTTGGCGGCTTCAAGGGCTGGCTGGAGGCCGGCGGCGAAGTCGAGAAGAGCTAATTGGCGCGAGCATGATCCGGACCCGCAGGGCCGCGTTAGCGCAAAGCGGGCAGCGGTTTTCCCTCGCGACAAACGCGAAAGGCGTTTGCGCGGAGATCATACTCACACAAAAAGATGGAGCGGGGTGACGGTTCGAAGAACCCTCATCCCGGTCTAGGCCAGCGCCATCCGCTGCCGCGCGCGCATCAACAGCAGCACCATGATGGCGATGTTGACCAGGTTCCAGGCGACGCCGTTGGTGAAGGCGGCGGCGTAGGAGCCGGTGGCGTCGAAGATCACGCCGGAAATCCACCCCCCGAACGACATGCCGAACACCGAGGCCAGGATTACGAAGCCGACGCGCGTCGCGGCCTCCGAAGCCGGCATCGTCTCGCGCACGATGATGGCGTAGCTCGGCACGATGCCGCCCTGGAACAATCCGAACATCGCGGAGATCAAATAGAGCGAGGTCAGGCCGTCGAAGAACAGATAAAACAGCAGCGCGGTAGCTTGCGCCACCGAGCCGATCAGCAGCGTCGGGATGCCGCCGATCTTGTCGGCCAGGAAACCAGAGCCGATGCGGCTGATGATGCCAAGGCCCAGCATCAGTGACAGCATTTCGGCGCCGCGCGCCACGCCATAGCCGAGATCGTTGCAATAGGCGACGATGTGAACCTGCGGCATCGACATCGCCACGCAGCAGGAGATGCTGGCGAGCCCCAGGATCACGGTGAGCGCATTGGTTGACAGCTTGAGGTCGAGTCGCGGCGGCGGCGCGTTGGCGTGGCTGCGGCGCACCCCTGCGCCCATCAGCACGCGCAAGCCGATCAGCGCCAGCGTCATCGCCACGGCGGTGAAGATACCGACCGCGATATGGGTGGTGCGCCAGCCATAGGTCTGCATGCCCCAATTCACCAGCGACGGCCAGACCGCGCCGCCGATGTAGTTGCCGCTGGCGGCGATCGCGACCGCCAGTCCGCGGTAGCGCTCGAACCAGTGCGAGGCTTCCGCCATCAGCGGGCCGAAGGTCGCTGCCGAAGAAAGCCCGATGACAAAGTGCACGAGAACATACGGCCAGATCGACCATGACGTTCCGGCGACGATATAGCCGAGACCCAGAAGACCGATACCAAGCCCGATCGCGGTGACGATGCCGTAGCGGTCGGATATCTTGCCTGTGATCACCTGGCCCAGACCGAAACCGAGCATCATCATGGTGAAGGCCAATGACGCCGTGCCTCGCGTGGCGCCGAAATCCTGCTGCACCACTGGCAGCGCGACCACCACCGACCACATGCCGACGCTGCCGAGCGAGCCGATCAGCACGGCCACGGCAAGCCGGGCCCAGGCTCGGCGCGAGTCGGGAACGAACAGTTCGGAATCTCGAATGAATTCAGAAGAAATTACCACGGCGGGCGCAACTTCTAGCGCAATTGCCTAGAGGTCAAGCCACAATGGCGCGATATTGGGCATGCAGATGTGGAGGGGGTGCGCGTCATAAGACCAGCACCTCCCTCTCAGAGCATTAGCGCCTATCCCTCAGAGCAATGGCGCCTGCTCACGCCATCTGCTGCCACAACTTTTGCACCAGCACGCCGGCGCGCTTCTCGATCGACGCCGCGGCATCGAGCGCCAGGTCCTCGCGATAGCGTCCGGCGATCAGTTGCACGCCGATCGGCTTGCCCTCGTGCAGCGCGACCGGCACCACCGCGGACGGCAGGCCCAGCACGTTGATTGCGGAAATGAACCGCAGATCGTTGAAGAACATCTCGGCCACGCGCTCCAGGCTGGTCGTATCCGCGCGCGGCCCGGGCGTCGGCATGACCGTCGTCGGCGCCAGCACGACCGGATAATCTTCAAAGAAGGCTTGCCAGGCGCGAATATGACCGCTGCGCGCGGCCGTCGTCCGCATCCAGCCTGCCAGATCGAGTGTGTTCGCCTTCAGCTTGATGCCGCCCCACGCCGTGTGGAAATGCTCCGAGGCCACCGCCAGCATTCCGGCTTCCTGCAGCACGGCGACTTCATTGACGATGATGTCGCACCAGGTCTGCCAGACGCCGTTGATATCGGGCACCTCGACTTCGCTGACGCGATAGCCGCCGCGCTCCAGATGGTCGGCGGCCTGCTTCAGCGCCGCGCGCACCGACGGATCGACATTCATGTCGGCGGGCAGTTTCGCCAGCGCGACCTTGATCGGCCCCTTCGGTTTCGGACCCGCCAGCGGTGCCGGCACCCACCAGGGATCGCGCGGATCGCGCTGGCACATCACTTCAAGGCCGAGCCTGACGTCGCCGACGCTGCGCGCCAGCGGTCCCTGCGCCGACATCAGGTGCGCGAGCATCGGCCGTTCGGCCGTGGCGCTTTGATTGAAGGCGGGGATACGGCCTTGCGTCGGCTTGATGGTGGCGACGCCGTTGCAATGCGCCGGCCAGCGCAGCGAGCCGCCGATGTCGTTGCCATGCGCAATCGTGCCGATGCCGGCCGCGACCGCCGAGCCGGCGCCGCCCGATGACCCGCCGCAGGTGATCTCGGGGTCCCAGGGGTTGAGCGTCAGCCCGTGCAGCGGGTTATCCGTGAAGCCGCGGAACGAGAATTCGGGCGTGTTGGTCAGCCCCAGCACGACAGCGCCGGCCTTCCTGAGGTTGCGCACGACCGGCGCATCCGAGGGCGCGATGATGTTCATTTGCGCAGGCACGCCGTTGGGATTGGGCCTGCCTTCATAGTCGACGTTTTCCTTGATCGTGATCGGCACGCCATGCAGCAGGCCGAGTTCGCCGCCCTTCGCCCGCGTCTGGTCTGCCGCCTTGGCCGCCTTGAGCGCTTCGTCGGAGAGATCGACCACAATTGCGTTGAGCTTTGGATTGACCGCGCGCATCCGCGCGACATGAGCCTCCGTAACCTCCACCGAAGAAATCGCGCCGGACCGGATGGCGGCCGCGGTCTCCAGCGCCGACCATTGCCACACCGGCCCCTTGGGCGCGGCGGGTTTGCGCGATGCGGTCTTTTTCCCGGTCTTGCTGGCCGTCTTCGCGGCCTTGCTGGCGCGGACAGTCGTTTTTTTCGACGATCTCTTCGCCGGCGTCTTTTTCGAAGCGCGCTTCTTCACAACTCTCTTGACCAATTCGGTTCTCCTCCAATTGCGCGGCGGAGGTTATGGGCCGAGAGGCCGCGTGTCGAGGCTTGCGCGGCCGACCAACGAGCTTCGCCGATCGATTGAGTCAAAGCGATCAATGCGAGCAGGCGCAGTGCAATCGCAATATGCGCCAGAAGGCTGAACGGCGATCGAACGGGAAAGGCGCATTTTCCATCGGCATTCCGTGATCCGGATCACTTTTTCGACGGCGCGGATCGTTCAGGCTGCGCGCGGGCTCGGGACCACCGCCCGGCCGCTTCTAACGGTTTCGTGAGCGGCAATAGTGAAGCAGCTCACGATTGCCGCCGCGCGTCTCGACTTACAAAAGCCAATGCAACGTGGGAGCTGAACATGCCAAGAGTCCTGCGCCATGATGTCACTCAGCGTACACATAATGATTGGGCGATCGCGATCCCGGTTGGATTGGTGATCGCGGGTCTGCTGGGCTTCATCGCCTTTTATCCGAAGCCCGCACATGTATCCAAAGCCGGACAGGCTGAAACCGTGGGCGTGGTCAACGCGAAGCCGGAGCCGGTCCCCGCTGCAAGGAAGCCGGTCCGCTACGAAGCGACCATCGAAAACTGGAAGCGCTACCGCGCGGCAACCAAATCTGCCGAGAATCCTCCGGCGAATTGAGCCCTCCTGATCTTGGACCAGCGGAGCGCCAGTATCCCGGGCGCCGCCGCCTTCCGGCGGACAGAGATCAACCGGGTAAAGCCATCTTGCACTGCATCCTTCAGCCCCGGGCTGCACCGAAAGGTGCTCGCAACCGAGGCCGGGCCGGCATAGCCTTGCCCCCGCCTGGCCCGGATCAACCGGCCGGCGCATATCCTGGGAGGAAGTGATGACACGCGACGTGCAGCGCGATCCGCAATCCATGATTTCACGACGAACGCTCGTCCACGGCCTGGCGCTCGCCGCCGGGGCCACCGTGGCGGGGGCCGGCACGGCGCTGGCCCAGCAGGGCGGCGCGGTGGGGCCGCCATCCGTGGTCACCACCCCGCCACGTGATTTCAGCCCCAGAGGCGCGCCGACCACCTATTTCTGGGACCCGGATATCATCGCGGTCGATCCGTCGTTCAACGACCTCGCCCAGCCCAACGCGCCAATCCAGCGTCTCCATACGGGACTATTGTGGGCCGAAGGCCCGGCGTGGAACTCGCAGGGCCGCTATCTCCTGTGGAGCGACATTCCCAATAACCGCCAGATGCGATGGACCGAGGATGACGGCCGCGTCAGCGTATTCCGCACCCCGTCCAACAATTCCAACGGCAACTCGTTCGACTTCCAGGGCCGGCAGCTGTCCTGCGAGCATCTCACCCGGCGGGTGGTGCGCTACGAGCACGACGGCACCGCGACCGTGCTCGCCGATAATTTCGGCGGCAAGAAACTCAACTCGCCGAACGACGTCGTCGCCCATCCCGACGGCAGCTACTGGTTCACCGACCCGCCCTATGGCGGCCAGCTCTATGAGGGCGAACCGGACGTCGCGGGAGGCCCCAGCAATCCCGCCGGCAAACTCAACCCACGGATCGGCCAGCCGGCCGGCTTCGTGGCGGGCAAGCGCGAGCTGCCGACCAATTGCTACCGCATCGACCCCTCGGGCCGCATCGACCTGGTGGTGACCGAGGAGCAGGTGCCCGATCCCAACGGCCTCTGTTTCTCGCCGGATTACAAGAAGCTCTATGTCGCCAGCACCGGCAAGGGGCCCGGTGATACCGGGCCGGGCGGCAAGGGCGACATGTTCGTTTTCGATGTCGGCACCGACAACAAACTGTCGAACCACAAGCGGTTCAGCGACTTCATGGTCGATGGCGTCAAATGCGGACCGGACGGCGTACGCTGCGACGTCAACGGCAATGTCTGGGCTTCCAGCAATGCCGGCCGCGCGGTCGGCTATAGCGGCGTGACGATATGGTCACCGGACGGCAAGCTGATCGGCCGGATCCGCCTGCCCGAAGTGTGCGGCAACGTCTGTTTCGGCGGGCCGAAGCGAAACCGCCTGTTCATGGCCGCCAGCCAGTCGCTCTACGCCGTGTACACCGCAACCCAGGGCGCCGGCCCGGGCTGAGCCGTTCGCCTCCGCGCCAAACAGCGAAAGAAGAAGCCGGCGCAACCCGCCGGCTTCTTCATGCCGCACAGCCCTCGATGCAGTCTGGTCTCGAGGAGTCTTGTCTCGAAAATCGGGCATGCTCACGCCTGCGCGCGACCATGCGCATGCGTGGGGTCTCCGCAGTCATACGGGGGCAAATCACGGCGCCTGTGTGCTATTTTGAACAGACGCTTTACCGCCATTCGCTATGAATGTCTGAGTTTCATCACCAAGCAATATTTAGACAAGGGCCCGGCAGGTTTGCCGGGCTTTTGTTTTTCGGCCCGCGGATCAGCTGAGTCTCAACGCGCGCAGGACCGGTTCAACCCGACACCCCTCAATAGTCGCGGCGAGGCTTTTTACTGCGTCGTTTTCCGCCATCGTAATACGGATTGACGACGCATTGTGCGGCGCGGCCCGAAGCCGACATATTGCACTGTGCGATCGAGGTGTAGCCGCATTCGAAGTAGAAATCCATCCGGCCTGTGTAGACCTGAAGGCAGACGGGATATTTCGGATCATAGGTCTGGGCGTGCGCCGACGGCGCTGCCACAACCGCCGTGAGCGCCGAGATCCCCAACGCCATCAACATCAGAATGCGCATCAGAACTCCTTCGCGACGGCAGAAATTGTACCCTGCCGGAATAACCCCACGCGGGCGCCGGTAGTTCCCTCAAGGAAGCCGCGCATGCCCGATCCCGAAAGTCCGACGCTACACCTCGCCGTCAATGGGGCCCAGCCTGCAGCCGATTGAACCCCAACGGCTGCAAGGCCGAGATTACCTGCCAAGGTTACTGCCGAGGTTACTTGCCGATATTTCCGGCGATTGTCCTGGTCGAGTCATTCATGGCGCGGAGCATGTTGGTGGTCAGCTGTATGGCCATTTGTCGCTGAGATATCAGGCTTTGCAGGCGGATCATATGCAACTCGCCGCCGCACACCCGGTCGAGTTCTGTTTCAACCAATTCGTGCGCACAATTATTCATGTCGTTTTCCCCCAGTTGGATGTCTCGGTAATAAACGTTCGATCAGCGGATCGGGAACACGACCTTCGGCAGCGGCTGCTTCGGGAACAGCAGCTTCAGGATGTCAAGGATGCAGCCGCCCTCGGTGACGCCGCCCGCCACGATCTCCAGTTCCTCGATCGCCAGTTCACGGTTTTCGGTATTGCGCGTGGTCATCACATGTCTCCGTCGGTTGAGAATGAGGTGAGAGCGTTGGTGCTCGTCGTGACGCAACACTACGATTGCCGATCGCGGATCACCGTGACGATCGTCACATGAGCCGGTGCGAATGAGGCCGATGCTTCAAACCGTGACTTACCTCACGGCACGTCGCTCGCGCAAACCTAGCCTGCCCTATCTGACGATGCGGATGGTCCCTTCGTCCTAGGACAGGAGACAGATATGGAATCCGGGCAAATCGAAACCAACCCGCTCAGAGAAACCGAACTCGATACGATCTCGGGCGGCCGGACTTGTAACCACGCTCCGCCCAGGATGGAAGTGAGCATACCGTTCGGCGGCCAGGTGCTGGTGATCTGGGCGACCTCCACTTGCTCCGGCACCTATTGGTACGTGAAATAAAGCGCAGGCCGGCTCCCTTGGCGGCCTCACGTCCCACCTGATTGTCCGTCCGCGACAATGATCGCGCGCCAGAACCGCCGCGCTTTCGCCGACGCATGGCCGCGTTGTTGATCCCGACTGGTTGGCGTCTCCTGGCCGTGATAGTGATCGCGAAACGGCCAAGCTTGAAAAAACGTGACGGGAGGTCGCCATGGCCCACTTCAAAGCGGCGCGCTTCAAGGACTTCGTACCCCAGGGGGTGATCCCGGCGGTGCTGCTGCCGTTCCACGACGATCTCACCATCGACGAGCCGAGCTTCCGCAGCCATCTGCGCGACGTCGCGGCTGTTGATGGCCTATCGGCGGTGACGATCAATGCGCATTCGACCGAAGTGGCCTCGTGCACGTCAGATGAGCAGAGCCGGGTGCTTGACATCGCCGGCGACGAGATCGGCGACCGCCTGCCGTTGATCCACGGTATCTGGGCGGACGGCAGCCTCGAGGCGGCGCGGATCGCAAAGCGCGCGCAGGCCGGCGGCGCTTCGGCGCTGCTGGTGTTTCCACCGGCGCCGTTCACGCTCGGCCAGACCGCGGATATGGCGCTCGCGCACTTCAAGGCCATCGCATCGGCCTCCGACCTGCCGCTGATCGTTTTCCAGTATCCGCTGGCGACCGGACAAGGTTATCCGGCGGCGACGCTGACCCGCCTGCTCGACGAAATCCCCACCATCCGCGCCATCAAGGACTGGTCGCAAAGCGTGCCGCAGCACGAGGCGCATGTAAGGATGCTGCAATCGCGAAAGCAGCCGGTCAACGTGCTCTCCACCAACAGCGCCTGGCTCATGAGTTCGCTGGTGCTCGGCTGCAACGGACTGTTGTCGGGAAGCGGCAGCGTGATTGCCGACCTGCAAGCCCGGCTGTTCCGGGCGGTTACCGCCAACGACCTTGCCGAGGCGCGGCGGCTGAACGATCGCATCCATCCGCTGATGGGCGTGTTCTACGCCGATCCCTTTGTCGACATGCACAACCGTATGAAGGAGGCGCTGGTTCTTCTCGGGCGCCTGCCGCGCGCCGTGGTGCGGCCGCCATTGGTCAAGATCAGCGAGCCGGAGATTGCACGGATTCGCGAGGCGCTGGTGGCTGCAGGTCTGCTCGATGAATCCGGAAAGCGGCGCGAAGCTGCCTGACGTGGCTTACTGTTTGCCGGCGGTTGCGACCGGTTCGACCACCTGCTGATCGACGACGCTCAAGCGGCCCGGCAGCGCTCCCGAACGTACCAGCATCGCGACGTTGTTGGCGTCTTCGAGGGTGAAGTTGCCCGATATGATCGCCGAGCCGCCCGTGATCGGCTCGCTGATAACCGACTCCGACAGCACCTGGTCGTCAACGACGATCGCGAACGGCTTTGTGATATTCTCCTGCGTGATGGTGGCGAAGCGCCGGGCGCCGCGTGCATTCAAGCGGAACGACGCAATCGGCTGCTGGGTCTGCGAGTCGATCAAGGGCGACGCGTCGATGATATCGTCGCCCTCCATTGCGATCTCCTTCAGGACCACAGAAGGCTCCCTGGTCTTGAAGTGGTAAAGAATTTCGGATGTCGGCGGCACCGGACCTTTCAGAGCCAGTGCGGCGATCACGGACACGTCGACCAGGCGAAACGTCACCCGCCCTCGCTTGCCGAGCGTCGCGCTCACGCGTTCGGGATCCCTGACACCCGGTAGCAGCACACGAATCCGGTCGGCCCCGTCGGGCTGCTGGCTGGCGTCCCTGATGCCGGCGTTGCGCAGGCGTTGATCGATCATCTCGCCGGATTGCCTGACCAGTTCGCGCAGGCGCTCGGCGAACGCGGCTTCCGTCGGCATCAGCCTGATCAGTCCGTCACCGCTGTCAGTGACGCTGATCGTCTGTGCGCCGGAAGGCGAGTCTTTCGTGGATGGCACCAGCTTGGCCAGCACGCGTTGCCGGTCCTTGGGTTCGGCAATCCGGACCTCGACGCCGCCGTCGCGCATCGCCAGCGCGGAGAACGGAATGCGGCCTTCCCGCACGGTACGATACACATCATCGCGCAGTTCCGTCACGACGGCTTCGCGCAACGCGGCGGCATCGACCTTGAACAGAATTTTGGAGCCACCTTGTTTCGCCAGTGCCCTCTCGGCATTGGCTGCAATCGCCGCGCGCATCTTGTCGACCGCCTGCGCATCATCGGACGCCGCCCGCTGAGCGGCTACGGCCACCGAACATGCGGCGGACGCCAGCATGAAGGCGACGATAAACCCTGCCGTCTTGCCTCGCGCGTTCATGGTCGCAGTGTCCTCTCATCCGGCGGTACTGATGTGCCAGTCCTTTAGTGCCGGAGGGGCGCGCCGAGGTTCAAGGGTTCGGGGCGCGGGTTGCAGGCGCCCCCTTGCCAAAAACCCGGCACCGATATGAACTCTCCCAGCCATCCTGGGAGACGTCGCGTGAGCCCGATCGATACACTGTTCACCAACGCAAAATTCGCTGACGGTTCGCTCAATGATGTTGCCGTTGCGAACGGACGCATCAGCTCCGTTTCGAGGGCGGGAACCCAAATCTCCGCCGCTACGCCGACACGCGATCTCGGCGGCGCGCTGCTCGTTCCCGGATTTGTCGAAGGGCACATCCACCTCGACACCAGCTTCTATGGCGACGACTGGAAGCCCCACAAGCCCTATACCAGCGGCTTCAATGTCCACGAGCGCGTCGCCTTTCAGGCGCAAAATTTCGCCGAAGCGGCTCCCGTGGAAGTCCGCGCCCGAAATCAGCTCGAGCTTTGTATCGGCCATGGCTCGACGCATATGCGCAGCCATGTCACGGTGGACGGCACCATCGGGCTGCAATCGCTGGGGAAGATTCTGGCGGTGCGCGAGGCCTACCGGGGTATCATCGATATCCAGCTCGTCGCGTTCCCGCAGAGCGGTATCCTGCAAAACCCCGGGACAGCTGAACTGCTCGATGAAGCGGTGGCGATGGGCGCTGATCTCGTCGGCGGCATCGATCCCGCGAGCTTTGATCGCGATGTCGAAAAACATCTCGATGTCGTGTTCGGCATCGCCGAGAAGCGCGGGGTCGGCGTCGACATTCATCTGCACGATAGTGGCACGCTCGGAATCTTCGAGATCGAACAGATTGCGGCGCGTTCGCGCGCGCTCGGCATGGGCGGCCTTGTCGCGATCAGCCACGCCTATGCGCTCGGCGACGTCGTCCTCGACATCGCCAAACGCACGGCCGACGTTCTGGCGGAGAGCGACGTTGCGATCATGACCAACGCGCCCGGACGCCGCCCTTTCCGCCTGTCGCCCTTCTGCGCGAGGCCGGTGTCACGGTATTCGGCGGCAGCGACAATATCCGGGATTCCTGGTGGCCTTACGGCGACGGCGACATGCTGGGCCGCGCCAACATGATCGGCTACCGCTCCGGCTTCAACACCGACGACGAATTGGGGATTGCCTTTGACGTCGTGACCAGGGCCGGCGCGAAAGCGCTGCGGCTTAAGGGCTATGGGCTTGAGGTCGGCGACAAGGCCGATTTCGTGACGTTGAATGCGCGGCACGTGCCGGAGGCGGTGGTGGCGATCCCTCGCGGGCGATCGGTCTATAAAAATGGAAAACCGGTGGCGCACGATGGCCAGCTGGTCCGACCGTAAGCCTGCCGGGCACCCGATCGTGACCGACCAGCTGCCATTCAACGCTTGTTCAGGCGCCAGCCCATTTCCCAGAAGTCGGCTTCGAGCCGGGTTGCTTCCTTGAAGGTCGCGATCAGCTCGGCCTCGCGGGCCGGCGTCGCGTAGCGATCGGCCAGGGATTCCAGATGCGCCCGTGCGTTCGCCGCGACCTCCTGATAGGGCGCGCCGGCATATTCGGCAATCCAGACGCGATACGGGTTGGTTGCGAGTAGCGCGTTCGGGTGCGCGGCGAGCCTTGTTGCGATCTCGGCGTAACCGATCACACAAGGCGCCAGCGCCACCTTGAGCGACAGCAGGTCACCGCGCATTCCGGCATCGAGCACGTAACGGGTATAGGCCAGCATCTCGACCGCCGGAGGGGCTTTTTCGAGATCGCCGGGCGACAGCCCCCAGCCGGCGCAGAGTTTGACGTGCAGGTCCATCTCGACGTCGAGAATCGCCGAAAGGCCGGCCGCCGCCTCGCGCATGTCCGCCAGCTGAGGCGACTTGTAGACCGCGAGCGCGTAGGCGCGCGCAAACTCGATCAGGAACAAATAGTCCTGAACGAGATAGTGACGAAACGCCGCCTCGGCGAGCGAGCCGTCCGCCATGGCGTTCGTAAAGGGATGCCCGGTGTAGCCGCGCCACTCGGCGGATGCTGCGGTCTTCAGTCGCTCGAAGAAACTCATGATGTTTCGCTGGGCTGGCTTTTCAACGGATGGCTTGTCCGGTGATAACAGACCACTGCGACCCGGGACAATGCCCGCTCTGCGCAGAAGCATTTCATGGCCCGATGGAGCACGACGGCAGCTTGAACGCTGCTGCGACGTCTTGCGGATCGGACAGAGCTTCCGGCGCGGAACTCCGCGGCTTGGACAGCGTTGAGGTGTATGGCAACCGTTCTGCGAAAACCGGTGATCATTGCCGCGATAATCGCGGCAGTCTCGATTACCACCATCATCCTGGTAGATCACACCAACCTGATCGTTGACCGACGGGCTCCCCAGACGCCTCCCGGCACGACATTCAACACGGTGAATGATGCCGGCGCGACGGTCAATCCGACCCGGCCAGAATCGGCGATCAAGCCAACGCCGCCCGGCCCGGCCCCGGTTCAGCCGGCCATTCCGGCCAAGTAGCCGACGGCCCGCGCTTGCGAGCAAAAAGCCCCAGCACGAGCGTCTCGATACCGACGGAAGCCGGAAGTGCGTGCAACTTAAAACAGTTTGCTTCGCGCCAATGGGTCAGCTCTTGAATCCCTGACTGCTGCAAAACCACCAGGTGGTACGGGCATCCCAGCCTTTTTGGTCCAGCATCGACAGGCATTGGGTGTAGCTGGTGGCTGCAGGTTTTGAGCACTGCACAGGCGATATAACGGGCCACGAACTACCGGAGCATTTGCTCTCGGCATTCGCTGGTGCGACTGACAGGATTGTAACAGCTAGGCCAGCAACGAAGAGTGACGCGACTTTCATGGCGATCTTCTCCCCACTTCGCGGGACAGCGAATGCCATCCCAGAGCGCAAGCGCCGGATGACTATCCTCTCGGTTGCGTTCCAATTCAAGACAGGCCATTGATCAAATTTCGAACTTGGCCGACACCCGCCGTTCGCCAGCAAGCAGCGCTATAGCGGATTGGCGACAGCGCAATCCACCCGTCCGGACCAAAGACAAAGGCGGATGACGCCGGAGCCTGTCATGGAGGCGCGCCTTGCGCGGGACCCGTTGGCTGATCCGCCCCCGGCCCTACCGGGTCACTTGGCGTAGCCCTGGGATCGGAGCCACGCGATCTTGCGGTTTCCGTTCATCCAGTCGTCGGCATCCGCCTTGCTGGTCAGCCCGGTGATCTCGCGTTGTTCGCTGCCCGGATAGTCTGCCTGGATAGTCCAGTCGTCATCTGCGATCCGGACGGTCTTGAAGGTCACTTTTGCTTTTGCCATGAGACCTTATGCACCATCCGGAGGGGACAGTGTGAGGTTTTTCACGAGCGAAACCAGCGCGCAGGCAATGAAAAAGGCCGCCAACCGAGGCGGCCTTGCAAGCTGAAGTGTCAATTATCGGACGCCGTTATGGTTGGGCGGGCATTTGCCTTCACCCTTCGACTCGGCGACGCGCCGAGCGCCGCGCTGGATCCCGGCTGCTGCCATATCAGTGATCATTGATCCACCGGCCACGGCGCCAAGTTCGATGTCGGTCAAGATTGAGGTCTGTTTGGTCATTGTCCCGCTCCGTGTTTGGCGAAGGCCGCCGTTGATCTGGAGCGAGTATGCCGGGTGACGATCCCGTGGACTGTGACCGCCGTCACGCAGCACGCAAGGGGACGCCAACCAGGACGGGTTAGCGACGGCCTGATCCGCCTGCCCAAATTGAAAGCAATGTCGGCATCAATTCAGTAGAAGTACGGGAATCGCGCGCCGCACCTCCGGGAAATCGCGGGGATCGTTCAATGGAACTTTAGCGATTGCCGTCTAACAAGCACGGCACCGACCATTACCGGCTGACATAGATCCGAAGGCGAGCCCAACCGTGCAACTTCATTTTTTTCGGGCTCTGGCCAACATTGTCAATTCGACGAGGATCGGCGCGATCGAGTGCGTCGCCCGCTTTGGAAAAAACAGCTCGGGCAATATCGCGGTGCTGTTCGGAATTGTCCTGGTGCCCCTGCTGATCGCCGTCGGCTGCGCCATCGACTATTCGGTGGCGAACAATCAACGCACCAAGATGCAGTCGGCGCTCGATGCCGCAATCCTGGCCGGCTCGATCGCCGGCAAACAAGCGCTAGATTCCGGTGCCAACAGCACCGCGGCGATTGCAGCAGCCAATGCCGCTGCCGCCAATTTCTTCTCCGCCAATATACCATCGGGCATCTCGGCCAGCATCAGTACCAACTTCACGATGGACGGCCTCACGCTTGCAGGAAAGGGAACGGCGACGGGCACCGTTTCCAACTCCTTCATGAAGGTGGCCGGCCATCCGACCACGCAATTGTCGACGGCCTCGCAGTCGAGCTCGACGGCCCAACCTTACCTGAACGTCTATCTCCTGATCGATATCTCCGCATCGATGCTGTTGCCATCGACCAGTGCGGGCATCACGCAGATGATGAACGGCCAGGGAGGCTGCGCGCTGGCCTGCCACGACAAGGCCAACGGCACCGATTCATATGCCTGGGCGCAGAAGAAGGGAATCGAACTGCGCTACCAGGTCGTCAATCAGGGCGTCCAGAATCTGCTGACTTACCTCAACAGCAATGCGAACCTGAAATCCCACGTCAAGGTCGGGTTGTGGTCGTTCGACGACAACCTGTCGCAACTGACGGCTCCGACCTACACCTATTCGATGGTATCAAGCAATTTTCCGGCGCCTGCGCTTGCCAACACCGACGCATCGGCGGCAACGCCTTTCAACAGCCTGATATCGAAATTCATCAGCGATGTCGGCCCCGCCGGTGACGGCAGCTCAGCGTCCAGTCCGCAGAAAATGGTGATCATTGCCACCGACGGCGTTAACGATCCGACACGCGCCTGGGTCTCGGAGCCATCGCTTCGATCGTGTTCGACACCGCCTTCTGCAGCACGTTCAAGAGCAAGGGCGTCACCGTTGCGATCATCAATACGCCCTATTATCCGATGACCTGGGACTGGGGTTACAACGCGACGCTCGGCCAGCCCGGCAGCCTCGGCGGCGCGACCCGCGTCGACGATATTCCGATCGCCTTGTCGGCATGCGCAGGCAAATATTTTACGGTGGCGTCAGACGTCGCCTCGATCCAATCGGCGTTCACAAAGCTTTTTGTGGCGGCGTCGCCGATACGGCTGACGAACTAGCGCGCCGGGCGGATGAGCGGGAGCGCCATCGCCGTTCCAACCTGAGACAGGATGGCGGACTGCGCCGCCACCGCTTCATCGGGCCGCGCCTTGCGCGACCCGTCGGGCTCTCGCAGATCAGTACCGGTCGTAGTAGCGGCCGCGCGGATAGTAGGCGTGGGCGTGCATGGGGTTGATGCCACAATAGGCGTCGGTCCCGTACGCGGTCGCCATGCACTGCTGGTAGCTGGAGAACTGGCAATTGCCGGGATAGCCCCACTGGCGGCCTTGCAGGCAATAGCGATCCTGGATGCGCTCGGCCGCGGGTGCCGGCGACATCGATCCGACGACGGTCAAGGCGGAAACGGCTGCCAGAATGGCAAGGGAAACATTGCGGCTCATGGTCGAAATTCCTTGAATTGCTGTGAATCGCTTTCGATAGATAGACGGGCCAGCCCCTCGAAAAGTTCAAACCCCGGGGCGGATTAATCCCTAAAGTTTCATAACGAAGCCTTGACCGCTCGGAACCTTCTGACCGATCACGGATTTTCACTCCGTGTACCTGAAAAAGCCGGCAAGGATGACCGAGGCGCGCTAGTATCAGTGATCGTGCGCAGGTCTGTGACGAAGCTTTGGCGGCAGACGTTGCGCCCCAGCAAGCGGCCTCAGCAATAAACCCGCGAGGCTGTTCTGGTTGGCGATTTTGAGGGATGTTCCGATGCGCATTTTAGCTTTGACGTTCCTGACGATTGGTCTGGTTACCGCTGCCGAACACGCTCCGGCGCAGACCTTTGACCCGGCGTTTCCAGTCTGTGCGCATGTCATTCCGTGGGGCGGCGGTTCTTTTGAAGATTGCACCTACTATACGATGGCCCAATGCGCGGCTTCGGCTTCCGGCCGCGCCGCGCAGTGCAACCCCAACCCGTTTTACACTCGTGCGGCAGCGCCGAGACAGGGCGAGCGGCGTTATCGCCGGGGTTACTGAACTGGCGCAGCAGGCCTGTTGGCGCCCCTGTTCATCGGCTGCCCGATTTTGAAAGGGCCCGGTCGACGGCCAGGACCACCTGCGTGATGGCCTCGCTGCGCGTTTTCGTTTCGCCGGTTTTGGTGGTGTGGTCGTCAAGCGTCACCGCCCATCGCCACGAATCGGGCTGGTCGCCTTCGAAAATCAGATAATTCTTGCCGCGGTATTCCATCGGAAAAAATTCGATACTTGTCTGCAATCAATGCCGGTCGCGCTAATCTCCCAGCCTACCACGGTTCCGCATCCGGCTGCACGGTGAAATTCGTGCGCCGCAGCCGAACCGGTGGCCGCGCTGGCAGGCCGAAGCTTTCGAGGCCATCAGGCCAGCCAGCCCATGCCCTCCCTGGCAATCATGACGGGCCCTGACAAGGCCCAATGAAAAGGCCGCAATGAGACGCTGGTTCTACTTCTCCTTCAGCGCACCCGGCAGCGCGTCGCGCAGATGGACGGTAGCCAGCACGTTTCCTGCCTCGTCCGCGATCAGGATCCTCATCGGCATGCCGTCGATAGCGAAGACGATCCACTCGGCGAGCAATTCGCGCGCCGCGAGCAGCGCTTCCCGTCGCGCGGCGTCGAGGTCGGGCAGTTCGGTGCCGTCGGGATCGGTGTCCAGCTCATCGATGTGAAAGTAATATCGCGGCATGCTGGTTCTCAACCACCAAGGCGAACACGCTATTCAACATACACATTGGCAATAAGTTGCTCTGTCGGTCAGCGAACAATGGCTACAGTTTTCCGTCCCAGCGTCGCTTAGCGAGCGGACCAACGGCGAAGGGGGTTAGCGTGCGGACATCATCGCTCGATTCCCCCAGGTATTTATCGGTGGCAGAGCGACGCTACTGCGCTCCCGCCTTCCCCGGAGCACAACCATGGCGCGGCATTATTTCCATTTGGCCAATGGCACCACCACCCTGGACCCGACCGGCCTTGACCTTGCGGATTTGGGCGCGGTCCGAAACGAAGCCGTTCGCGCCGTCCGGGAGCTGCTGAACCTCGGTAAAACCGACGAGCTTTGGTCGGGCGACCCATGGAAGGTGTGGGTCACGGACGGCCCCGACGGCACCGGGCGAACAATCCTCACCGTAGAACTCAAGACCGGGTAACGCCGCGTCGCCGCGCGGGGCTGGCCGGGCACAGTCGGCCGTTCGTTTGCGCGTGAGCCGATCATATGGCCGTCCTGGCCGACCGCATACGCGCGGTGCCCATTCATTTGCGCGATGCCAGCCCTGATGACGACAGCCCTGGCGACGGCAACCACCGATTCATGCGTGAAGCTGTTTCAGCCAGTTGCGCCCGGCGCAAAAGCAGCTCCCGAGCCATTCTGCCGGCAGGTTGCTCTTCCGCCGCTTCCTTGAACCGCAAGGCCTCTTCCGCCAGCCGCTCCTCAAAGGTGGCCGTGTGCTTGACCCGTCTCCTCCTCGTCTGAGCCATGGCATTCTCCTCACCAAAACTGCCAATGCCCGATTTTAGACCGCCGTCGCCCGGATCGTCTGCCCGGTTTCTGACATTTCAAAGCCTCGCTCCGCCTGGCCCGTTGCCGGCATCGGTTCACCTGCGCGAAGCTTGCGACATGTTGCGCTGGCATGGCATCGGGAAAATGGAACTGCGGTCGCCTCTCAGGGCGCTGGAGGCGGCCGAATGAGGCGTGCTCCTTGATCAGCTGTCGAAGATGCGCGCGTAGTGAGAATTGACGGCTTCATCGCACTCGCAGGCGCACTGCTTAATCTTGGCAATGTCGATGATGTGAACCCGGCCGCGCGAATAGGAAATCAATCCGGCGTCCTGTAATTTTCCCGCCACTGCCGTGACGCTGGTTCGGCGGACGCCGATCATTTGGGCGAGAAACTCCTGCGTCAGCGGCACGTCGTCGCCGACGAGTTGTTGCATCCTCAGGAGCCATTTGCAGGTGCGGGAATAGACGTCATGAACCGCGTTGCACGCGCAGGTCTGTTGCACCTGCGCGAGGAAGAACTGTTCATAGTGCATCAGCATCCGCCGAAGTTTCGGGTTTTCCTGGGTGAGATCGCGCAGCCGGTCGGCATCGACAATCGAAGCGGACCCTGCAACCAGCATCACGACATGGTTCAGGGAGATCTTGTGATCCATCGCGGGGCCTGCGCCGTACTGACCATCCCTGCCGATCATGCCGGTTTCGATCCGGCCTCCGTTGGACAGTTCGACGACGCAGGAAATGATGCCGCCATGCGGAAAGTATACCCTCTGGACATGCGCATGGGTTTCCGCAATCGCAAACCCTTGACGCAATTCTGCGATGGTGAGGTGCGGCTCGAGCTGCGCGAACGTGGCGCGATCGAGCCGGGACAAAAGTTGATTTTCGCGATGACCGCGCATGGCGCTCTCTCCGGAAAAGGCGGGAGCGCGACGAACTCTCAGTCACCGAAAGATGCCCAGGACGGCGCGGCGATAATGTCATCTAACCGACATTTACGGCCTTCGTCTGTCCTTTAGGCAACTTAACGGGCACGGGGGATGAATTCGACCACTCAGGCCGCGCAGGCCAGCGCTTCCGCTCCGGCCTGTTTGTGGATTGTGAGAAGGATACAGTGGAGGCGCGGCGCTAGAGCAAAGCAAGCGCGATACCAAAGCACGCGATCAGCGTCGCGGTGCTCAGTGACATCACGACCAGGGCCTCTTCCTTGTGCTTTTCCAAATCGTCCATCCGGATTTACGTTGACGGAGCGACTTTGTTCCGCGGCTCGCCGATTTTCGGAGTTTCATTGCCGGAACTCTTGCGGCGGATGGACGAAAGCGCAATTCACCGTCCGACCCGAACACCAAAGGGCGGATGACGCCGAGTCCTTCGCAGAAACCTAAATCGCCTAGCCGGACGATCTTGCCATGTGAGAAATGACGGCCTTCGCACTGCGCGAATAATGCGAGCCATGGAATGTCCACAAAATGGAGCACAAGGAGAGCAACGATCGTGGCCGCCAACACCCTCATTCAGATACGGTCGCGCCAAGGACCTCGCGGCAAGTAAAGAGGCCGCCAACTGCGGCGACCTTCACCTACGATTTCGTCGGGCCGGGTTTGGCCGCGCTTGCGCGGGACCCGTTGGCCTGATCCGCCTTCCGGCCTTATTCCAACCTGTCTTGCGGGGGAACGGGGGCACTGTCGCGATCGGCGATTTCCTTCTCTGCCTGCAGCCAAAAATCCATCTCCGAACCCTTCTTGCCGCTTTGCTCCCAAAGTTCGTAAGCGCGCTGCCTGGTCTTGTCGTCGTTGCCGGCCATGAATCTTTCCCTGTCTAGCACATTGATGCAGAACCAATTCAGCGGAACGCCGTGCGTTCCTTGGACCGCGCGCGTGTATTGCCGCACCCGTCGCCGGCTGGCTGCACGGGCCTCGGCGCGAAGGACGGATAGCGACAGCGTAATCCGCCGTCCGAACCGAAACAAAATGGCGAATGACGCCGGAGCTTTGCGCGGACCCGTTGCGCTAAATTCAGCCGGCGGGCCTGCGCCGCCAAACTGCATTAATGAAAAATTAACTCTGCCCGCGCCACCCTTTCATGAGATGGAGGGCACCCGAGAATGCAGGTTTTCAGACTGACGCTGAGTGACGGCGCGAGGAAATTCCACATCGCCATTCAGGCACCGGATGCCGCCGCCGCGGAGACGAAGGCCGCCGATTGTTTCGATACTTCGAAGTGGCCGATTCTCAATATCAGGCGCGCCGGTGTGGTGGCCGCCAGGCCGGAACCGCAATCCGTCGCGGCTTGATCCGCGGGGAATGTGATCCGGCCCTGCCGGCCGCGTTCGCCTAACCTGCCGCTGCCTTGTCTTCCTTGTCCATGCCGCGCGCCACAGCTGCGCAGATCGGTCCGCTCCCGCGGCACATCGCCTATGTCGGCGGCGTGCCGGTATTGAGCAGATTGGAAATGGCGGTCACACGCTGCGCCGGGGCAAAGGGTTTGGTGAGCAGAACACTGTTGGGAACGCCCTTGGATGCCCACTCGCCTTCGTGAGTGCCGGTCATATAGACGACGGGCATCGCCGGATCGGCCTCTCTGGCGGCGCGAGCGACTTGCCATCCGTTCAGCCTTCCGAGCAGATTGATGTCGGTCACGACCGCCCGGTACTGAGCTTCATCACCCTGGAGAAGCGCGATGGCTTCCTCACCTGATGTTGTGATGGCTGATTTGAACCCGCCGTCGGAAAGCGCATCTTCGACCATGGCCTGAATGAGCTGGTCGTCCTCGACGACCAGTATGGTAACCGCTTGATCCACTCAACCGCTCCCTGCTGCAGTATTGCAGTCCTCCGGCAGGCTAAGTGACGCTGGAAAGATTGGTTCCGCGATAATGTTCAAAAGTGAACATTGAGCGCCGCGCTGCGTTAGGTGCGCAGGATCGGCGCCGGCTTCTGCGGGACAGCCCGGGCTTGATCGACGCAGGCTTCGGACGTCACCGCGGGCTCTGCAGGCCCGGTGACGCCAGCCATTCCTGCATGTGCGAAGCTGTCTCCGCCTGTCGGGCCCGGCGAATGAGCTTGTCGCGCGCAACTCCCGGCGGGGTGTCTTGCGCTTCCTTGCGCAGGCGCTCTGCCTCTTCCGTCAAACGTTGATCGAGCGGGGCGGTCTGTTTGAAACTGCGTCGCTGCATGGCGCTGCTCCATTCCTGAGGGAGGCGGGAGCGCAACCGGCGATCTCATCACCGATGGAAGCCACTGGCCGGGCGGTGATGCCACGACAATACGCTGCTGGTACTGTTAGTTCTGTCCACTTGTGCACACAGGGCAAATCAGCACGGCGGCTGGCCCCTTGAATCCCCTTTCTTGATGTGGCCACAAATTTCTTATGGTCTACCTGCTGTCTGTTGCCCCCTCGCGAGGCTTGGGAAAATGAAGGCTGGAGAACCGGCGCATTGCCCTACCTGTCAAAGCGACATGACCCTCGTTCGTACGCAGCCCGATCAACCCGGATTTGAGTTGCAAACCCTGCACTGCCCGAAGTGCGATATCACGCATCGCTGGATGGTCAGGAAGCAAGCATCGCCGCCAAGCGGGTCCCGGCTTGTCAGCAAGCGATCCAGGCCCAAAATCCTCGCGCGTTTCTGGAAGAAAAAATAACAGCGCGTCGGGCGGGTCAGCGACAGCCCGACCCGCCGTCCGGCTCGAAACAACATGGCGCCGGCGCTAGTTCTTCAGGGCATCGTCGCTTGTCGCTGCGTCAAGGGAGTCGACAGCGGCCATTGCTTCTTCTGCTTCTTCACTTTGGACCTGCCGGAACAGAGTCGTAAAGCTCTCGGCGATCCGTCGCCAGGCAGCCCTGTCCGTCTCATTCGTGGCCCGTCGTGCTTGGTCGTGGGCCGCTAGTGCCCGCCGCCAATATTCGGCGCTGTTATCCATGTCAGTATCTGCAATCGGAAAAATACGTTTCGATCAATGCCACCAAACTGTCGCATCGGCGACCGCCGGTCAATCCGGCTCTCGGGCAATTCCGGGGTAGATCAGGACCAGGCGTCCGGTGCCGGCCGAAGACACCATCTGAATCAGGACAGTCTTTTTGCAGCGACTTGTGGGACGCTTGGCTTGCCCGGTCTTGGTTTGAGCGGTGGCAGAGCGGAGCCGAGTTCGAACAGCATCCCGAGAAGGTGGCAGATTGCTTCTACGACGACTTCGGCCATCTAACCCTCGCAGAGGGGAATTCGGACGCCTCTGGATAGGTCGGAGGGCTTGGGAAGCAAGTTCAGTCACTTTTCGAGACGGTCCTGATCACGGAATCAGGAAGCGCGACGTGACCCGCAGGGGTTTGTCAGAAATGGAACTTGATCAACAGAGCGGGCACGACAGGTGTATCAACGACGGGCGGCTTGGGTTCCTTGCGGGGCACCGTTTGACCCTTGGCGTTTTTGTCACCACCGCTCACGAAGTCGAGTTCGGCATCGCTCAAGATCGAGGTCTGGCTGTGCATGGTCCCGCTCCGTGTTTTGGCGATATGTCGCCGTTGATCTGGAGCGAGTATGCCGCGGCGCTATCCCGCAGACTGTGACCACAGTCACGCAGCGTCGCGATCCCGGACAAGCCGCGCTGAGTGAGCGGATCGCCAGTGCGGAGGGCGGATTAGCGACAGCGTAATCCGCCGCCTAGCCGGTGCGATAGGCGTCCAACGCGTGCGCCACGAAAACGCCTATGCTGAGGAAGGCCAACAGGGCTGCTATGAACTCGGTCATCGCCGCCTCCCCTGGGTCATGGCCATGCCAACGATGGCAGCCGTGAGGAAATGGCGGTAAATCGAATTGAGGATGGCAACTAACATGACCGTTCCCCTTGGTTGAGCTTCCCCTTGCTTGACCTGACATAGGCTACCGGCGCTCTGTTTCAGGACGACTTCGCGACCCGGGAAAACGGTTTCGTCGCGCCGATCTATTGGGGCGAATTTGCGACAGCGTGATCCGCCGTTCGAACCGAATACAAAATGGCGGATGACGCCTTCCGCCTTCGCTCCTTGAGCGACATCGGACAGCTCGGCTCGATCCGCCCCGCGGACCGACACCTTGGTATGGCTCGCCCTCACCCTCGGCCCAATCGACCGCAAACACGCCGCAACGTAGCGTCGTCGATGCTGCGTGTCAGGCGGCGGCGGTCAGCAGGAGACAAACATGAGCCGGGCGGCTGTCACAAACGGCCAGGCTGCCTCGTCTTGAGGATCAGCGCGGCAAATTCTGTCGATGCCGCGGCCGCCAACCCAAGGAGTCCTTTCCACCATGTCGTCGCAGCAACAACGCCTGAACTGCGCCCGGCAGGCCCCCGAGCTGTTGCTGCCTGAGTATGCACGCAAGGATGCTTCCGGCTTCACGGACCAAACCACTCCGCACGGCATTTACGCTTCGAAGCCGCGCGACGGGAGGGTGTGATGAACGTCGTTGTCTTCGGTGCAACGGGGTCGACAGGACGGCTCGTCGTCGAGTCCGCTCTGTCCGCGGGTCACGTCGTCACGGCCTTTGTCCGTGATATCAAGCGCATGCCGTTGACGCATCCGAAACTCAGAATCGTCAAGGGCGATGCAATGGATCCAGCCTCGGTGGCATCTGCGGTCAAGGGCACGGATGCGGTCATCTGCGCGTTGGGGGCGATACCTCAGGCGAAAGGCGATCGGGGTCGGCGCCAGCCCGGTGTCCCGGTTTGCTCGGTGGGGACCAGGAATATTCTGGCTGCCATGCCTCCAGGCCGGGGCCGGCTCATCATCGAAAGTTCGGTGAGCGTCGGTGAGAGCTACCGCACCGGGAGTTTCGGCGCAGGCTTCCTGGTCAAGCTCGCACTCAGGGAGGTGATGGCGGACAAGGAAAAGCAGGAGGCTGCCGTTCGGAAGAGTGACTGCGATTGGACGATCGTTCGACCGGCAACGCTGACATTCAAGCCTGCTCGCGGAAACCTGAAGGCCGGCACCGATCTGCGCTGGAACGTCACCTCGACAGCCACCCGCGCTGACGTCGCCGAGTATATGGTCAAGATCCTCGATGACCCCGCGACATACAAGAAGGCCATAACCGTGCGTAACTAGGTTTGGCGGCGAACGTCGTATGCCCGTTTAGTGGAACATCGTTCACGGCGGGAGAACCGGGGAAGTTCGCGAACGTCAGTTTCCGAATTTTCAAAACGGCCCCAACGAGGGGGCCGCCAACCCGAATGATACGGGTTTTCCTCCAGCAGTCGGGGGGGCACCTTTCTGGCTGGAAGCTTCAAACAGACGCTCTGACAAGTCAGAGGTTCCAAAGCAAATTAGCTCGAAGGGCGGATTTAGCGGGCAGCGTCATCCGACGTGCGGTCGTTGCTTCCGTTCGACTACGAGTCGGAAAAGACGACGGCAGGGTCTCTAACCAAAGAGGCCGCAAACCGCGGCGGCGTACGGCTGCTGTCGTTCAAGTTCAAGCGTCCGCGCTGACGAAAATATCGAACAACTCGTAAGCCTGTTGCGGCGTCTTTCCTTCCTTGAATGCATTTGGGAAGCTGAAGATCGCATCCGCCAGGAGGAATTCATCCGGGACAGGAAACAGGGCGCGAAGTTCGGTGAGCCAGTTCGTGTATGAGGGCGGGTTGAACTTGCCCAAGGTGTAGCTATCGCTGAATGCGTGCATTAGTTCGGAACCTTCAGGCCAGAAGATCGCAGCCAGTCGCTCAAGTGCGATCCGGTTTCGGCTTGCCGTGCCTTGCGGATCGCGGCCTCACGAACCGCGCCAGGTGGAAGCAATTTGGCTTGCTCGCGCAGGCAGTGTGCCTCTTCGGCAAGACGTTGCTCGAGGATTTCAGGTGGTATGTCGTGCTGTCTTTGCTGCATAGGGCTGCTCCGTTCCATAGAGGAAGGCGGGAGCGCAACCGCTCGTCTCATCACCGATAGGGGCCAACAGGAGCGGTGCGGTGACCAGTGCAATCTGCCATGTCCGGCAGCCGACATCTGGTCAATACAGCTCACATCGCGAAATGTTAACAGCTCAAATCAGCGCGCAAGGTGGACTAGCGACAGCGTAATCCGCCGCCCGAACCAAAGACAAAATGGCGGATTACTTCTCATGGTCTCGCAGCGTCACTCAGTCGGCGACAATTCCAGCATCTTGTTTTCCGCAGCGTCGTACACCTTGACCTGGAGCATGGGAAACTGGGCTTTGAGATCCCTCGCCCTTTTCTGCGCCGCTTCAAGCGTTGGAAATACCGTCTTCATCCGGCCATCGACTTCCAGGCCAAAGCCCTCGGTCATCACAAGGTCAGCGCGCGTGATGTTGCGGGGTTGCGGCTCGTCCGGCATCGTCAGAGGCTTTTTCATGGCAACTCCTTGGGTTGCCCCCTCCCTATCTAATCACTGCCCTCCTCGATAGAAGAGCAACGCTTTCGCGAGGTTCTCCTGGTCGTTCAATCCTTCGACTTTTTTAGCGTGTCGGCCGGCCATCAGATCTCGTCAAAGGTGTTTTTCCGTGGCCTCGCTGTCATCGACGCAACCATCGGCTCGTATCCGATGAAACGCCCATCCTGGCCTACGAGCTAAGCGCGATACTCTGGCATCAACGGCGCGCGGCCCGGCGAGCCTAGCCACTCCTGGACCTGCAAGGCGGTCTCCAACTGGCGAACCTGACGAATGAGATTGTCGCGCTTGATCCCTGGCGGCGTGCCTTGGGCTACTTTACGGAGGCGTTCTGCTTCGTGAGATAGACGTTGATGGAGTGGTGCGGACTGTTTGAAACGGCGTCGCTGCATGGGCGCTGCTCCAATCCTTGAGGGAGGCAACTGGCGTTCTCATCACCGATAGAAGCCGATGGCCGGGCGGTGATCGGGATAATCTGGCATGTTCGCTGTCCGACATAGTGATCAATATTGCTCACCTCGCGAAATCGTTAGCAGCTCAAATTGGACGCGCCTAACCACAAACCGGGACACCGTTCCCCAAGTACGGAAAGGCAGAAGGTAAGGTGGCGGATTACGCCGGAGCCTGTCATTGGGCCGCGCTTTGCGCGGACCCGTTGGGCTCAATCCGTCCTACGGCCCTATGCGGGCGGCAAATCGAGGCCGTCGGGTAGCCTGATCCAGAGAACGGTTTGCTCGTCCGAGGAGTGACGAGACAGATGGCCCTTTCCGTGTGTGTCCTCCACCAGCACGAACTCGCCCGCAGAGACCTGCCGCACCTCGCCGTCGCTCGTCTCGTATTCAACCGCCCCGGTCAGCCAGACAGTCAATACCCGCGCCGGAACGGTGTGCCAATCAACCTGTCGCATGCCGGCAGGAATTTGAGTGAACTCCATGCTTGACGCGAGATAGCGCCTGGACACTTGAAACGGCTTGGCGCCAGGAGCGACCATCACCTTTGCCGTCATGGGGACTTCCACTTCACCGAAGTGAGATTCACCGTCCGGGGTTGCGTATATCCGAAGACACTTCATCGGCTGTCACCTCTTGGCTCGCCAGCGGCTCAATCTGCCCTACGGCCCTTTTTTCCTTCTCTGCCCCAGCTACCAGATCAGGTTTTTTCTCAACCGGACTCGGCGGATGGGGTTGTTCCTCCGTCGGAGCAGGGAGAACGGCATTTCCGCCGCGCGCGTAGCGGATGATCTTTTCAGCCTGCGTAAAAATAATATCCAAAATGAGCTTGGCGATAGGACGCGCAACAAGGCCCAACGCGGCCGCCAGAACGCCGCCGACGAAAGGAACGTTTTCAATCGGTTTCATCAAACCCTTGATCAGGGCATCCACCGATACATGACGATAGTTCTGCGCAAGATTTTCCTTGTTCATGAGCATCTGGATGGCAGGGCGGCCTTCTTGCCCTTCGGCCAGCACCGTGGCGCCAAATTTGGGTGACCCGACCAGCGCATCAGCCTCCGCAGCGGTTAGCGGCAACATGCGCAAAATCTCGATATCCGTCGATTTCGGGCCGGTGCAGGTAACGACGAGAGAGAGTTCGCCCATCTGAAAGGCAGCCATCATCGTTGCGAGGTAGGTGGCATCCGGCTCCCGTCTTTGGAAATCGACGCCCGGGATTTTGTCGAGAATGTCGAGCAGCTTGCCAAGATCGGCGGCCTCTGCCGCGCGCCTGGCCATGCTGTCAGCCAGCGCCTTCAAGGCGGCAGCAGCTTCGGTCACGCCTTAGCTGCACCGACAGCGCCTCGCGCGCCTTCCTTGAGCCACTCAAACATTGCCACTGCCCTTGTCGGTTCTGCGGAAGCATATGGTGGGCATTTGCGTCATGTCAAAATGCGCCGGTCGCATCCACGTCAGCGCTGGTAGCGCGTAGATGGGGTACGTGGCGTTTGCCTAAGCCACCTGAACCCCCTCGGATCTCGAATGTGCGGACGCTCCACGGATCCAATCTTCAAAGGCGGTGAACTCGCGCACGGCGGATTAGCGGCAGCGTAATCCGCTGCTGGGTCTAAACAAAACGGCGGACTACGCCGGAGCCTGTCATCGGGCCGCGCGTTGCGCGGAGCCGTTGGGTTCAATCCGACCCTACGGCCCTATCGCTTACGGGGATAGCGCGCGCTGAGGCCGTGAAGGCACGATCTCTAAAATCCCATTGGACGGGATTCTAACGGGGGAGCGGTTGCCACTAATTCCCACTCGATCGCGCGCAAAGAAGGCTTCAGCTGAGGGGCAGGCGCCGCCAACCGCGGTACTCCAGAATAGTTCGGAACGACCGAAACGGGTTGCGGTAACCTAGCAGAACCCGCCGGCAACCGCCGTTGCCATGCGGTATGGCGGCCCCAGTTGCATCGCCAGGCGCGCTGGGGCCGCCTGTCCACGGCTAATTCGAGACCGCAGGACCTCGTTTCAAATGAACTAGCTTTGCCGCTTATTCCCGATTTCAGACCGGGTATTTTGATGGAGTAAGTTTCGATGGGCAGGCGTTGGACTGACGAAGATATTCAGCACCTTAAGCTACTGGCGCAGCGTCACCCTGTTCCAAAAATTGCAGAGATTATGGACCGAACGGTGGGCGGTATCGTTTTCAAGGCCCATAAACTGAAGGTCTCGCTCAGGAGCCGCCGTCAGGGCAATGCGAGAATTTCCAGTGTCGATCCAGGAGTCGCGGGCTTCAAGAACTGGCCACCTGAAATTTAGCTGCAGCGGATTGAAACCGCCAACTGAGGTGCTCCGAACTGGTTCGTAAGGATCGATGAGCAATCGAAAAAACCGGGCGGATTAGCGACAGCGTAATCCGCCGTCCGGTCGAAAACAAAACGGCGGATTACGCCTTCCGCCTTCGCTCTTTGAGCTACGGCGGACAGGTCGGCTCAATCCGCCTACGGCCTGATGAAATTGAGCAATCCGGTCCCAAGAAAGAGGCCGCCAAGAGGCGGCCCTACGCTTTGGTCAGAGCCTTCTGGCGGGGTGCCGCAACCCTCTTGTTGGAGGCCGGTTCTGCAAGTCGCTCTTCGCGAGCAAGCCTGTCGCGCTCCACCACCCCGGGCAGAGCCATTCGAGCCTCTCTCCAGCGACGCTCGGCCTCCTTCAACAGGCCTTTGTCGAGGGGATCAATTTGCTTGAAACGTCGCCCTTCGGTCATGGACCTTTCCTTTGCAGGAACGGCTAGTGGCCGAAATAGGCCACTGGCAGATTTAAAATAGGCCACTCACGCAACAGCGCCCCAAAGCCGAATGATGCTGAGTGGCGCTGTGCTAGCCCCGGAAAGTGCAATCCCCCGGTAGCTATCTGTCTGCAGGGACGGGCAAAGGTTCAAAGGATTGTTTTGGAACCGGCGCCGGGCCGGGTGCTCCGGTCCAGGTGGCAGTTCAACGTCGCGGCCGACGGCACACCAGAACGCTAAGGCCGGATTAGCGACAGCGTAATCCGCCGTTCGAACCAAAGGCAAACGGCGGATTACGCCTTCCGCCTTCGCTCTCTTAGCTACGGCGGACAAGCCGGCTCGATCCGCCCTAGGGCCCTGCCGGTTTGTCTTCCTTGTCCACGCCGCGCGCCACGATCATCAGCTCATCATCCGGCAACGGCCGCTGCAGTACCTTGGCCTCATCCCAAGGTGCGCGCATCCAGACGTCGCGTTCCTCGTCGGTCGTCAGGATCACCGGCATCGCCTTGGGGTGAACAGGCTCGACGATCGCATTCGGCGTAGTCGTCAGGAAGCCGTAGACGTTGTGAGGACCGGGGATCGGCTTCGACTTGGTGCCGCGATCGCCCTTGAACACGGTCCAGATGCCGCCGAAGGCGAACAGCGGCCGGTCGTCATTGAGGGCGAACCAGACCACATCCTTCTTTTTCGTTTCTGGATTCGGCTCCGGCGCGTATTCCGCAAAACTGTTCACCGGCACCAGGCAGCGGTTTTCCGGCTTCAGCCAGCCGCGCCAGTGCGGCGACGAAGTGTTGCGGATGTTGGTGACTGGCGGGCCACCGGTGCGTGGCGGTGGCGGCATGCCCCACCGCATCGTTACCAACTCAGTGCCGTGATCGGTGTTGCGCACGACAGGTGCGGGATAATCGGGAAAGACGCCGGGCATCGGCGCGAGGTTGCCGACGTAACGATTGACGACGCGAAACAGCGCGGCAATCGCGGCCTGGTTGGTGGTGATCGAATAAAGATTGCACATGATCAGTCGCGCTCTCCCGGCCACGATTTAGATGCCGGATCGTTGGTCGATATTTTGTTCGGCCGGAGCGCGACGAGATGGCTGCGTTTGTAAGGATAGCGCCGGATCTGCGAACAGTCCCGGCAGCGCATATACCGTTCCAGTTCATGGATTGGCGTCGCCTTCTGTCGGCGTACAGTGTTCAGCGCCACCGTCTGGTGCGTCTTGCAGCCGAGACATTTGACTTCGAGGTAGATGTACCCGGCATTGAGCGCGTCACCCAGCGCCGGTGAGGGCTGCGCCGGCCCCTGAAAGCCGAGCATGCGCTTGTTCCAGGCCTCGCAGGCCAACCGATCTGCGCTCTTGCGCGCCCGAGCCGCATCTTCGGCGGCAGCCCGAACCGAGGCGCCATAAATGGATTCGCGTGACTTGGTGGTCATGGCCTATTGAAGGCGACCGGGCACCTGACGGCAAGCCGCTACGGATTGGGGCTTGACGGGGGAGTCAACGCAAGGTGTTTCTGCAACAAGAACCCGCCAAGGAGGATCAACTGTCATGCAACGGGTTCGATGCGCCACCCATGGGGACCAACCCAAAACCTTGGTCTGCCAACATATCGCTCAAGGGCTAATCGGCCGCCAGCGGGTCGGCTTTTTCTGGACCTTGGACGACCCAAACAATCCGAGGCCAGACGCTTGGTGCTTGGAATGTGAGAATAGATGCAGGCGTGAGGGCGGCGAGTGGATTGGCCCCGCTTTGGAGCACCTTAAGCCAAAGGTATTGTGTGGAGAGTGTTACGACTTCGCCCAGGCGTTTAACTTGGGCGAAAATTCCAATTAGGTCGAAAACAAAAACGGCGGATTACGTCTTCGGCTCAATCCGCCCTACGGACCTGCAGGGCTAATTGGACGCCAAATTTACAATATCGTTGAATGTGGCAACTGCAGCTCCAAACACAATCAATACGGCAAATACGTTCAGGAGATGCTTCTTATAGGTGGGCCGTTTTTCAAGCTCAGCGGCAAATTCTCTCGCAAACGGCTTTGAGAAAACGAGAATTGATGCAGCCACCAAACTAAGGATCGCCATTGTGGCACCCCACAAGAAGCCAACGTTCATTACTATCGATTTGCCAAAACCAAACAGCGGAAAGGCGGCGGCGCCTGCGGAAAAAAGATAGAATATAACTCCCATATAGCGGGCAATCTTGCTCAGCAGCCAAAGCCCCGCTGAAACCATCGCAGCCATTAGTGCGTAAATCGCAACTCCATTGCCGAGGTGCGGCAAGTATGACTGCGCATACAGGAAGAAGCTACAATGCACGACCGTAATCAAAACCGACAGATATAGTGCTGTTCGATAACCGCAGCGCTCAAGCATTCCATGCTCACCCACAATTGTTACGCTAAATTCCAGCAAGCAATCATCAAATAAACGGCTGACGATCCGCGCCTTTTTTCATCGTCAGAACCGAAAAACAACGTCTTCGGCTCAATCCACCCCTAATCTTCTTCGTTGGCGTTATCTTCGTCATCAGAAATGAAACGGAAAATGGCTTGTCGGGGTGCTGGGATGAACTCCAACACCTCGGCGATTTTATACTCGTTCTTGTAGTTGCCACCCGTCGTTCGCTTTTCTGTTACAAGCATTCTAACGCGCCAAGTATCTGCGAGCCCCACAGACCCGCGCGCCCGAACCTGTTCCGCGATTTCGGTCTCTCCAATGTCAACCGATATAGTTCTGTCTCCATATCGGAAGCGCCAAATGTGGGCCTTCGGTTCAAAATCCGGTCGGCTAATTTGAAGATGCGCAACGATTGGCTGCGGCTCAAATGTTTCCTCTTCCGTCTCTTTCAACTGGGCGCGGCCGGAAATGATGGCTTCAGCATCTGACTTGGTTATCAACACGCCTTTGGCGGGAGTCTCGGGATTGAATTGCAGCGTATCGATGCCCTTGCGCTTCAAGGGCGAAACTACTTTCGCTGCGTAATCTCTAACGACCGGATCTTCTCCCAGAAGATAAACATTTTGATTTACGACGACTGTATTGCCGTCACCATCGCCCTTGAATTTGACTGCAACCGTTCCGTGGGAATCGGACGTTGCAATTGTGGTCTCATCACCGGCTAAGGGCGTGACGCTCTCAACCTCCTTGCCCTTGCGACGAACAAGATAGGCGAAAAGACCGATGGCGGTTGTTGGCACCCCTATCAAACCGAGCAAGCCAGCAATGTTTTGGGCGCTCTTGAGTGTGTGCTCATCCGTAAGGAAAGAGCCAATAGTGCTCAAGATCGATTGAACTAGTTCCAAGTTCACTTGGAAGCACTTGTGTTCAAAATCCGACTGAACGATCAAATTTACTTTTGAAGCATCGCCATTAACGGCATAGTTAGCTCGCTTGATCAACTCACCAAGAGCTAAGAGCGCCGGTGCAAGATCGGCAACATCCATCCCGTGCTCTGAGAGCGCAGGTCCATCATATCGTAATTGAAATCCGACCTTCGACATTCAACAGCCCCGGCTCAATCTTTGATCATCAAACTGGCTTCCACACAACCAAACCTTTGGTGCTGGCTTACTGGCTGTCTTGGCGGCTTTCCGGATTGACTGGCTTGACGGCAGGCTTTTGCAGTGTCGGCTTCGCCTTGAGTATCCGCTTCAAGACCTCGCCCGGGCGCTTGATTCTGCTTTTTCGTCAAGCGAATTTCTTGGTCGACCTGTTAACAAGCCGGTTCTGAGGACACTTTGTCCCCGAGTAATACGGAAAACATGGGGAACGGAAGCGTTCCGCGTGGACTCCCGGACTGCGGAGCGTCAAATATACCCATGCGAGTCGGCACTAACCGATTCGCCGTCCAGATGCGGGACCGGCCGACACCGGTCCCGGCGTTCTGGTGGCGGTCCTATCTCTTCCGAGGAAGAGCTAGGGACCATCCATGTTACGGAAGGAACGTATGCCCGCCGTAGCATGCAGCCCCGTTGGGGGACTCAAGCGGTGGAGGCTCCGGGATACCGGGGTCTCCACACCCTTCCAGCAAGACTCAATTTCAGTCTCACTGAACTTCGTGCACGGTATGCACACGCGCATATTCGCGCAATACGATTTGTATCGTTAAGGGTTACATTCTTTGCAACCCAACCTCAGAAAACCTAGCAATTTCAGCGAACCCAATAATTCGCTGTATCACCTAGTGTCTATCCCGTCGCCGACCTGGGCGTTGTGGCTTCAATCCGCCTACAGGCCTGAACTGAACGACGTCACACTTTGCGCCTCGCAAATTAATTTCCGTTTTCCAGAACTATCCCTTGACGACCACCCCGACTCACGTGGCAAATATCCCCCGTCTCATCCCTCTACGAGGGGCGTATCGCGATCGTCCGGACGCGGGGTGGGATGTGGTGGACGCCGGTGTTGCGCTTGACGGGCGCGACATGGGCGTACGGTAAAGACGCGTGGTCCTGGCGCCCGTAACGGCGTCAAGTCTTTCGGGAGCCAACGCTTCCGAGGGGCGACGGTAGCAATAGAGGCCGTCTCGCCGGGGAGAGCGCGTCATAAGCCGTAAAGCCATTGCGCAGGGAATGTCGGATGCTCTCCGCTGCCCTGTATGCTCGTGTGCACCATCTTGTTGCACAATCGCACACGAGACCGCGGGTGCAGCGCGCACCCGGCATTCCCTGCGCCCTCTGAATTTTTCTGGGGGCGGCGAGATTTGAACAACTCGGGCGAAATGAGCCGCGGGAATGCGTAAGTGTGTTTTCCGTCATCCTGAGGTGCGAGCCTCTTCGGCGAGCCTCGAAGGACGACGGCCCAACTGTGGCCGATTCATCCTTCGAGGCTCGCTGCGCTCGCACCTCAGGATGACGGGTCATCAAGGGGTCGGATCACGAAGACATGCACCCCACATCCCGGAACGGACAAGCTCCAAAGCCGTTATCAGCCGCCCGGCCGCGTCAATTTCGCCCTATTTTCAAGGCGAACTGTTCACCCAAACCCCGCATCATCAGCTAAAATAGCCTTCCGCGCCGCCGATCCATGAGACCGCCATGAGCTTCCGCCGCGATTTCATCACCAAGCCGATCTTCTCCTGGGCCCGCGGCGTATTGCCGTCGATGTCCGACACCGAGCGCGAGGCGCTGGAGGCGGGCGACGTCTGGTGGGACGCGGACCTCTTCACCGGCAATCCCGACTGGTCCAAATTGCTTGGCTACGCGCCGGCGACGCTGACGGCGGAAGAAGAAGCCTTCCTCCATGGTCCGGTCGATGAACTCTGTGCGATGCTCGACGACTGGAAGATCAATTGGGAATGGCGCGACCTGCCGCCGGAGGCGTGGATCTTCATCAAGCGCCACAAATTCTTCGGCATGATTATTCCCAAAGAGTATGGCGGCCTCGGCTTCTCGCCTTACGCGCATTCCGAGGTGGTTCGAAAGCTGTCGTCGCGTTCGCTCACCGCCGCCGTCACCGTGATGGTGCCGAACTCGCTCGGGCCCGGCGAACTCCTGATGCGCTTCGGCACCAAAGAACAGCAGCAGCAATGGCTGCCGCGTCTGGCCGATGGCCGCGACATTCCCTGCTTCGGGCTGACCAGTCCGGAAGCCGGCTCCGATGCTGCCTCGATGATCGACACCGGCATCATCTGCAAGGGCCAGTTCGAAGACCGCGAAGTGCTGGGGCTGCGCCTCAACTGGCACAAGCGCTATATCACGCTCGGCCCGGTCGCGACGCTGCTCGGCCTCGCCTTCAAGGCCTACGACCCCGATCATCTGGTGGGCTCAAAGGAAGAACTCGGCATCACCGTGGCGCTGATCCCGACGCATCTTCCGGACGTCGAAATCGGCAAGCGGCATCTGCCAGCGATGCAGGTGTTCCAGAACGGCCCGAACTGGGGCCATGATGTCTTCATCCCGATGGATTACATCATCGGCGGCCAGGAACGCCTCGGCCAGGGCTGGAAAATGCTGATGACGGCGCTTGCCGCCGGCCGCGGCATCTCGCTGCCGTCGCTGTCGGCCGCCGGTGCGGCCTATGCCGCGCGCACCTCTGGCGCCTATGCCCGCATCCGCGAACAGTTCGGCATTTCCATCTCAAAATTCGAAGGCATCGAGGAGCCGCTGGCGCGCATTGCCGGCACGGCCTATTTGCTTGACGCCGCGCGGCGGCTGACCTGTGCGGCGCTGAACCAGGGCCACCATCCCGCGGTCATTTCCGGCATCATGAAGCTGCACGCCACGGAGCGGATGCGGATCGCGATCGACGACGCCATGGACATCCATGGCGGCAAGGCGGTGATCGACGGCCCGCAGAATTATTTGGGCCATCTCTATCGCTCGGTGCCGGTCGGCATCACCGTCGAAGGCGCCAACATCCTGACCCGCAATCTGATCGTGTTCGGGCAGGGCGCGATCCGCGCCCATCCCTATCTGCTCGACGAGATGAACGCGCTCGGCGAGCAAGACCGCGCCAAAGGGCTGGATGCTTTCGACAAGGCGTTCTGGAGCCATGTCGGGCATAGTTTCAAGACGATGTTCCGCGCCTGGGGACGCAGTTGGACGTTCGGCATGTTCGCGCCGGCGCCGGACGCGGGCGATGCGACCAAATTCTATCGCCAGCTCTCGCGCTACTCCTCGGCGTTCGCGCTCTGCGCCGACATGGCACTGTTGACGCTCGGCGGTGCGCTCAAGCGCAAGGAAATGCTCTCGGCCCGGTTCGGCGATATCCTCTCCGAACTCTATCTGCTTTCGGCCGCGCTGAAGCGCTGGAAGGACGAAGGCCGCCAGCAAGCCGATTTCGCCGCACTGGAATGGTGCATGGCCAGCGGCTTCAAGACCATCGAGAACCGCTTTGCCGAAATACTCAATAATCTGCCCAATCGCTTCGTCGCAACCATCCTGAAATTCCTGATCCAGCCGTTCGGGGCGCGGGTGGTCGGGCCATCAGACCGGGTCGTCCATCTCTGCGCGCAGCTGGTGCTGTCGCCGTCGGCGGCGCGTGACCGGCTGACGGCGGATTTGTCACACGTGGATGACGATCGGGGCGTTGCCCGGCTGGAAAAGGCGTTCCTGCTGGTGACTGCGGCAGAGGCCGCCGCGAAGCAACTGCACGCCGCGCGGCTGCACGACTGGAAAGAGGCGGTGCAGAAGGGCGTCATCACCCAATCCGAGGGCGAAAAGCTGGCCGCCGCGCATGAAGCTGTCGCAAAAGTGATCGAGGTCGACGATTTTGCGCCGGAAGCGCTGTCGCCGATTTACAGGAAAGCCGCCGACGTGCATCAATTCTTCCAGGAATTGGGTGAGCAGAGGGCAGCGAGCTGATGGCGCGACCGGTTTTTATTGTCGACGGCAGCCGGACGCCGTTCCTGAAAGCGCGTTCCGGTCCCGGTCCCTTCACCCCGGTCGATCTCGCCGTGCAATGCGGCCGGCCGCTATTGGCCCGGCAGCCCTTTGCGCCCACTGCCTTCGATCAGGTGATCTTGGGCTGCGTCAACGTCATCGCCGACGAGATGAACCCGGCGCGGGTCGCAGCGTTGCGGCTCGGCATGGGCGAAAAAATGGTCGCCTTCACCGTGCAGATCAATTGCGGCTCCGGCATGCAGTCGATCGACACCGGCTACCGCTACATCCGCGAGGGCGTATCCGACCTGATCCTGGCCGGCGGCGCCGAGGCGCTGAGCCACGCGCCGCTGGTGTGGCCGCAGCAGGGCGTGCGCTGGTTCGCCGGCCTTGCCGGTGCCCGCGGTATCGGCGCCAAAATCATGGCCGCGCTCAAGGTGCGGCCGTCCTATTTCAAACCGATCATCGGCCTCGAACGCGGGCTGACGGATCCCATCACCGACCTCAACATGGGCCAGACCGCCGAGGTGGTCGGGCATCTCTTCGGCATTACCCGCGCGCAGTCCGATGCCTATGCCGCCGAGAGCCACAAGCGGCTCGCCAATGCCCAGAGCCAGGGCTGGCTGAAGGGCGAGGTCGAAACCGCTTTTGCCCGCGACGGCAAATTCTACGACCATGACGACGGCGTGCGGCCGGATTCCACGGCCGAGACATTGGCAAAACTGAAGCCGGTGTTCGAACGGCCCTGGGGCAAGGTCACCGCCGGCAATTCCTCGCAGATCACCGACGGCGCGTCATGGGTGATCCTCGCTTCCGAGAAAGCCGTTGCCAAACATGGCTTGACGCCGAAGGCCGTCATCCTCGACAGCCAATGGTCGGCGCTCGATCCCTCGATCATGGGCCTCGGTCCGGTGCTGTCGGCGACTGAACTATTGAAGCGCAACGAGCTGACGCTCGGCGATATCGAAACCTGGGAATTGAACGAGGCCTTTGCGACGCAGGTGCTGGGCTGTCTCGCAGCCTGGAACGACGAAAAGTTCTGCGAGGAGATTTTGGGCCTCGACGGTGCGGCCGGTGCCATCGACCAGACCAGAATGAACGTCGATGGCGGCGCGATCAGCCTCGGCCATCCCGTCGGCTGCAGCGGCAACCGCATCGTGCTGCATCTCGTCAACGCCATGAAGCGGCTCGGCACACGCCGCGGCATCGCCACCGAATGTATCGGCGGCGGGCAGGGCGGCGCGATGCTGATAGAGACGGTGTGATCATGGAATCAAGGATCATGGGCGTTCTCGGCGATCGCGTGCTCGAACTCGGGCCGAAGCCCGACGCGGGCGGACCGTACAAAAATTTCATGCTGACCCGTGACTCCGATGGCATCGCCTGGCTGCTGTTCGACCGCGAAGGCGCCAGCGCCAACACGCTGTCGGCCGATTTGATCGAAGAACTCGGCAAGGTGCTCGGCGAACTCGAAAGCGCACGGCCCGCCGGCCTCGTGATCCGTTCAGCGAAAAAATCCGGCTTCATCGCCGGCGCTGATGTCAACGCGTTTCGCGGCGCGAGCGATGTGCTGGCCGTCGAGACCGAAATCGGCCGCGCGCATAAGGTGATCGACCGGCTCGAGGCGCTGCGCTTGCCGACAGTGGCCGTGATCCACGGCTTCTGTCTCGGCGGCGGCCTCGAGGTTGCGCTGGCCTGCCAGATGCGGATCGCGATCGATGATGCGCGCTTCGGCTTTCCCGAGGTGATGCTCGGTCTGCATCCCGGTCTTGGCGGCACCGTGCGTTTCACGCAGCTGGTCAATCCGATGCAGTCGATGCCGTTGATGCTGACCGGCAAGACCATCGACGCCCGCAAGGCCAAATCGCTGGGTCTGGTCGACGCGGTGACGCAGGAGCGGCACGTCCGCAGCGCGGTGAAGGATGCCGTGTTCGGGCGGCTGAAGCGCGCCGCACCCGGCCTGCTGACCTCGGTCCTGAACTGGGAGCCGGCGCGCAAACTCCTCGCCTCGCGGATGCGCAGCGAGGCGGCCAAGGCGGCGCCGCAGGAACATTACTCCGCGCCCTATGCCCTGATCGATCTCTGGGAAAGCTACGGCGGTGACAAATACGGCATGTTGCGCGCCGAACAGGCCTCATTCGCCAAATTGATGGTGACGCCGACGGCGCAGAACCTGATCCGGGTGTTCTTCCTGCGCGAGCAGATGAAGAAGCTCGCCGGCAGCGGCAACAAGATCAAGCACGTTCATGTCATCGGCGCCGGTGCCATGGGCGGCGATATCGCGGCCTGGTGTGCAGGTCAGGACATGCGGGTGACGCTGGCAGACATGAAGCCCGAGCCGATCGCCGGCGCGATCAAGCGCGCGTCTGACTTGTTCGGCAAGATTCTGCGCAAGCGCACCGATGTGCGGGATGCGCTGGACAGGCTGATGCCCGACATGGGCGGCGAGGGTGTCCGCAGCGCCGATCTCATCATCGAGGCGGTGCCGGAAAAGCTGGCGCTGAAGCAGAAGGTCTATGCCGGGCTCGAGCCAATCATGAAGCCCGGCGCGATCCTCGCCACCAACACGTCGAGCATTCCGCTGCAGGATCTGCGCACCAGTCTGCAAAAGCCCGAGCGGCTGCTCGGCCTGCATTTCTTCAATCCAGTGTCGCGGCTGCAACTGGTCGAAGTGGTCAGCCACGACGGCACGGACGCGCAATTGTTGAAGGAGGCGCTGGCGTTCGTCGGCGCCATCGACCGCCTGCCCTTGCCGGTCAAGTCTTCGCCGGGCTTCCTCGTCAACCGTGCGCTGACGCCCTATATGCTGGAAGCCATGGTGATGCTCGACGAGAAGATCGACAAATCGGTCATCGACGCCGCGGCGAAAAAATTCGGCATGCCGATGGGTCCGATCGAGCTCGCCGACCAGGTCGGCCTCGACATCTGCCTCGACGTCGGCGACATGTTGCGCTCGAAATTCGGCGACGCCCTGCCGCCGACGCCGGCATGGCTGCGCGAAAAGGTCGCCAAGGGTGAACTCGGCCGCAAGTCCGGCAAGGGTTTTTATATTTGGAAGGACGGCAAGGCGGACACCTCTTCGGCCGCTCCCTCCGTGACAGAACCATCGGCCGAAATGATCGATCGCCTGATACTGCCGATGTCGAATGTCTGCGTCGCGTGCCTGCACGAGGGCATCGTCGACAATGCCGATGTGGTCGACGGCGCTGTCATCTTCGGCACCGGCTATGCGCCGTTCCGCGGCGGCCCGCTGAACTATGCCCGTACCCGCGGCGTGGATAATGTGGTCTCGACATTGTGGGCGCTTACGGAAAAATTCGGCGGCCGATTCACGCCCGATGCGGGCTGGGAGAATTTCAGGTGACCGAGACGCATGCCCCGCTGAATACGGAAACCGAGCCGCGCGGCGATCTCTGCACCCGCACGCTGGCGATGCCGGCCGATACCAACGCCAATGGCGACATCTTTGGCGGCTGGCTGCTCAGCCAGATGGATATCGGCGGCGGTGTGTTTGCCTCAAAAATTGCGAAGTCGCGGACCGTCACGGTTGCGATCGATGCAATGAATTTTCGGAAAGCCGTCTATGTCGGCGATCTCGTTTCCGTGCATGCCAATCTGGTCCGGATCGGCCGGACCTCGATCACGGTGCATCTCGAGGCCTGGGTGCTGCGCCGTAAGGATATGCCCCAGGAGTCGATCCTGGTGACCGACGGCAATTTTACCTACGTCTCGATCGACGAGCAGGGCCACCCGCAGGTGATCCAGCGGGATGGCGCTCCGGTCATTGCGACCTGAATCTTACGGGCAGGGACGCTCGTACCCGTCACGGCCGATGAACGTGCCGCGGCGCGGATCATAACTCCGCGAGCGCATGCAGCGCGGCGTGTCGTCATAATACTGCTGCGGCGGCGCGACGTATTGCGCTTCCATGCCGCAATAACGCGGCGAAACGGCGACCCAGCCGCCGGGTTGCTCCACATAGCAGCCGTTGTTGTAATAGCGGTAGCCGCCCGGGCGGGGCTCGCCCTGGGATGCAATCGCAGCTCCGGTGCCGGCGCCGATGATGGCGCCTGCCGCCGCGCCGCCGCGTCCGCCGAGGGCGCCGCCGACGACACCGCCCAGCACGCCACCGACGATCGCGCCGCCGATCGCATCCTGCGCTGCGGCCTGCTGGACCGGTGCGCAAATCGCGAGGGCCAGAAGCGTCGTAACCGCCAATTTCGATACCATGTCCGTTCTCCGGCCTGTTTGTCGCAAATCACTGGATTCGCAGGGAACACTGGCGGCGACTTTGTCGCAGGTCAAGCCTGCGGAGCGGCCGTTTTTCCCACGAATCCGTATTGAACCGGCCTTGCCGGGCGCTGATTCGCCAGACAATCCTCGATGACGTTTCCGTGTAGGCGCGCTTGCCGGGCTGAGGAACATTTCGACAGGCGCTCGGTTATTTGCGCGGAATGCCATCGAGGCTGGAAAATATGTCGGATACCTACATTATCGAAGTCGGTTCGCAGACCGCCGGGATCGTCGTGCGTGGCCCCGGCGGGTACCGCTTCTTCGCGGCCTCTCGTCGTTTCGACCAGCTGGAAGGCCAGCTGTTCCGCAATGCCCGCGAAGCCGAGCGCGCGGCGAGGCGTCTTGCCACCGGCGATCTGACGCTGGCCGCGTGAAGCAGCCGTCCCGTCATCGCGGGACTCAGAGCCGCCGAAAGGGCGACGCAGATTCTGCATTTCCGGTCCGTATTAGTACCGACCAGCTTCACCGCCTGACGGAAGCCGCGGCGCGTTGGAACTGCGCTGATTTCCGACGATTTTAAGCTCACCCTTTACCAAGGTTTTTTACGCGCAATTTCCTTCCCCCAGCTAGCCTTGCCGACCAATCGGTATGGCGCCCTGATGAATATTCGCAGGTATGTTCGACGGTGGTTTTACATCGGCAGCGCCGCCACCCCGGCGGGCGGTGCGTTGCTGATCGAGCAGTTCCGCATTCTGACGAGCCAAATTCCCGTCCTCTACGGCGTGCTGATCGTCGAGAGCGTCAGCGTCTCCTACGTCTTGCCGGCCTCGCTGCCGCTCTGGTTCCGCTTCGGTGTGCCCGGCGCGCTGCTGCTGATCAGCGTGATCAGGATGATCTACTGGATCAAGCTCCGGAAGGTGGTGCCGACGGCTGAGCAGGCGCTCAAGCATCTGTTCAAGACCCGCATCCTGGCGTCAGCGCTCAACGCCGTCTTCGCGGTCTGGACCCTGGTGCTGTTCGACAGCGTCGAGGCGGACTCGCGCGCGCCGTTGGCGCTGCTGGTTTTCCTGGGTTCGGTCGGAAGCGCCTACTGCCTCGGAAGTTTCCCGAGCGCCGCCCGGCTCACGCTGCTCATTTCGGCAGTTCCGATCTCGCTGCGGTTGCTGATCTCGGGTGAAGCGCTGCACGTCTGTATCGGCATCAATCTTTGCATGCTGGTGGTGCTCTTGATCCGGATGATCAACACCAACTACTCCGACCTGGTGAATCTCGTCGCTTCGCGCGCGGACCTCGCCGTCGAAGGCGAGCGGGCGCGGAGCGCCGAACTGGCTGCCCTTACGCAACAAGCCAACGCGCGCGAAATCGCCGACCGTTTCGATTCGGCGCTCAACAACATGTCGCAGGGGCTTTGCTTCTTCGATGGCGCGCAGCGCCTCATTGTGTGCAACCGCCGCTACGTCGACATGTACGATTTGCCGCCGGACAGCGTCAAACCTGGTATCTCGCTCAGAGAGATCGTCCACCTGCGGTTCGAGGCGGGAAGCCATCCCGCGATGACCGAGGAAGAATACCTCGCCTGGCGCGATCAGCTTGTCGTCAGCGCGGAGCAGCACGACTCGGTTGTTGAACTGGCCAATGGCCGCGTTTTCCGGATTTGCCACCGGCCGATGCCGGATCGCGGCTGGGTAGCGACGCACGAGGACATCACCGATCTGAGGCGTCGCGAAGCCTCGTTCCGCCTGTTGTTCGAGGAGAATCCGCTTCCGATGTGGGTGGCCGACGTCAATACGCTCGAGCTTCTCGCCGTCAATGCCGCGACATGCCGGCACTACGGATACTCGCGCGAGCAGATGCTGTCGATGAGCGTGGAGAATCTGCGTATTCCGGAGGACATCAGGAAGGTTCGCGACGAATTCCGCCAGCATCAGGGCATGCAGACGGCGCACGATACCCGCCCTCACGTCACGGCCGATGGAAGAACAATCGAGGTGGCGATCGAGGCGCGTCCGCTGCGCTACAACGGCCGCGATGCCTGCGTTGCGGTGGCGTTCGACATGACCGATCGCAAGCGCGCGGAACAGCGGATCCTGCATCTGGCGTGGCATGACGCGCTGACGGATCTGCCGAACCGCGCCGCACTGGATGGTCATTTTTCGAAGGTGCTCGACGCGGCCCAAGAACGCAGCGGAAGCTTCGCGGTCCTATGCATCGATTTTGACCGCTTCAAGCAGATCAACGATCTGTTCGGGCATTCGATGGGCGACGCGGCGCTGCGCGAAGCTTCGCGGCGTCTGCAGATGGCATCACAGGGCGCCTTCCTGGCGCGGGTCGGCGGCGACGAATTCATCGCGATCACCGAACAGGACCCGCTGCCATCGAGTGCGGAACTGCTCGCAGACCGGCTGCGCGGTGCGCTGGACCAGGATATCGAGATCGACGGCCATTCCTTCGAGCTTGATCTCAGCATCGGGATCGCGGTCTATCCCCGCGACGGCGATGACGCGCGGTCGCTGTTCGCCAACGCAGATGCGGCGCTCTATCGTGCCAAGCACGAAGGCCGCGGCGCGATACGTTTCTTCACCGCCACGATGGATCAGCAGTTGCGTGACCGCCGGGCGCTGGAACACGATCTGAAATCGGCCGTCGCAAACGGCGAACTCTATCTGGAATATCAGCCGCAGCGCCATGCCAGGGGCGAGATCATCGGATTTGAGGCGCTGGTGCGCTGGATGCATCCGCAACGCGGCCTCGTTCCGCCCGCGGAGTTCATCCCGATCGCCGAGGAAACCGATCTGATTGTCGAGGTCGGCGAATGGGTCTTGCGCGAGGCATGCCGCGAAGCTGCTTGCTGGAAGGCGCCGCTGCAGGTCGCCGTCAATGTCTCGGCGATTCAATTCCGCCGCGGCAATCTGCAGCAACTGGTAGGCGATGTTCTGCGCGAAACCGGTATTTCGCCGGCGCGTCTCGAACTCGAAATTACCGAGGGCGTGCTGATCGAGAACGTTGCACGTGCGACGCTGATGCTGAAAGGCCTCAAGAGGCTGGGCGTCAGCATTGCATTGGACGATTTCGGAACCGGATATTCCTCGCTGTCCTATCTGCAAAGCTTCCCGCTCGACCGGATCAAGATCGACCGGTCCTTTATCGCCAGTCTTGGCCGCACCGATCGATCGCTGGCGATCGTTCGCGCCGTCATTGGCCTCGCGCACGGGCTCGGACTGCCGGTGCTGGCTGAAGGTGTCGAAACCAACGATCAGCTCAGGACGCTGATATCAGAGGGCTGCGATGAAATGCAGGGCTATCTGGTCGGGCGTCCGCGCCGGATCGAAGTTTATGCCAATCTGCTGGGCCGCGGCGATGCAACCGGCCACATGCGCACCGCGACATAACCCAAAGGCGTCTCGCGGACCGCGCGAGCGCCGGAGCCGCGTTCAGCTCTGACCGATCAGCCGCTTGCAGAATGCGGCGCTATCGCTGATCGCATCGCGGCCCTTCCAGGCCAGGCCGGACAACAATCCATTGCCGCGCGCGCCGCGCAGTTGCAGGATGTGGCCGACTTCATCGGGAAACCGGCTCACTTCGGTCTCCACATCGGCCACGATCGCGCTCCTGATGTCGCGCAGCCGCGCGCCCCATTCGGAGGCCGCGAGTTCGCGGATGGCGGCCTGCACCGCGGCTTCAGTCTTGTCGATGTCGGCCAGGATGTCGCGCGCGTCGACGACGCGGTTTTTCTTCAGGGCAACGCGCAAGGCGATGCGTTTGTCGTCGATCTGGTCCAGCACCATCGAGACGGTTATCGCATAGGGCGTCGCTGCGACGTCGGTTGCGCGCCGGCTGCGCGCGGGTTTGGTGGCAAGACGGAGCAATTCGCGGGGCGTCTTGAGACGTCCAGCAACCAGCGCCAGCGCAAAGGGTACCGCGCCGGGGTCCTTTTTCCGGAATGCATCCAGCAGCGACGTGACCTTGTCGACCTGCGCGTCGTTGAATTTCAGGATCTTTTCCGGCAAGGCCTTGCCAAACCCTGCCAGCGCCTCGCGTGCGCGCAGCACGCCCATGATCTTGACGAGGTCGCTATACACCGACGGCGAAGCCGTGTAGGCCGCAAGCTTGGTGCGTGCCCGCTCCGCGCCATCGGCCGAAGCCAGGTTTCCCTCCAGCGATTTTGCGACCTTGGTCTGGAAGATCGATGCCGCTTGCTGCGCGTCGCGCGGCCTGTTGGAGGCGATAAACCCCTTCATCTGGTCTTCGTAGTCGCGGGCCATGATTGGCAGCAGATCGCGGTTGATCCATTCCCAGATCGGAACGAGTGAAGTCCGCGCAATCCGGCCCGTATTGGCGTGCTCCGGCGCTCCCGCGACGACCAGCGGCTCCAGCGGCGCGAAGAAATATTTGGATGGCGTTGGAGCTTCGTTGGGTCCGTCCGGGCGCAGTTCGGCCCGCAACCTGGCCTGCAGGTCCGCGGTGCCCGGCATGTCGACGCCGCACGCCTCCAGCCGCTCCAGCTCGGTGAGCAGGCAGCTGCGCGTCAGCGGGCTCAACCGCTGGAGGAATTCCCAGATTCGATCGACCCGCATCGCAGCGATTTTCCGATATCTGACCCGTTTTTCGGGCCAGCGGCGGCAATGCAATCACAAAACCGTTAAGAACGGCAAAATCGCACCGGTAAAATACGGCGGGCGCAATGCCAATGGGCTCATCATGCCTCTCGCACGCCGCCTTTTTAAGGGATGGTTAACCATGATGTTCGGGCGCGTCCGGTTTCGGCCGCGTTGACCGGAACCACAAACCACCGCACGATAAGAAACTTTTCCCCTGAGGTGCCACCCGTGGCCGGACTGTCCAACCGCCAGACTGAAATTCTCAACATCGCCCGCGCCTTCGGCCGGGTGATGGTGGAGGATCTCGCCAAGCGTTTCGAGGTTTCGGCTCAGACCATCCGCAAGGACCTCAACGATCTCTGCGACCAGCGCTCGCTGACGCGGATCCACGGCGGCGCCATCATCGCCTCCGGCGTCGAGAACCTCGCCTATGAAGCGCGCCGCTTCGTCGCCGCCGAAGAGAAGCGGGCGATCGGCATTGCGGCCGCCTCGCGGATTCCGAACGGCTGCTCGCTGTTCATCAACATCGGCACCACGACCGAAGAGGTCGCCAGTGCGCTGACCTCGCATGAGGACCTGCTCGTCATCACCAACAACCTCAACGTCGCGATGCTGCTGTATCGCCATCCGCGCATCGAGGTGATCGTGGCGGGCGGCGCGGTGCGCCGCGCCGATGGGGCGGTGATCGGCTCGACGGCAATCAGCCTGATCGGCCAGTTCAAGGTCGACTATGCCATCATCGGCGCCTCCGCGATCGACGAGGAGGGCGCGCTGCTGGATTTCGACTATCGCGAAGTGCAGGCGGCGCAGGCGATCATCGCGAACGCGCGCAGCGTAATGCTGGTCGCCGACTCGACCAAACTCAGGCGCAGCGCGCCGGTGCGCATCGCCCATCTCAGCCAGATCCAGACTTTCGTGACCGACGCCGCGCTTCCCGCCGGGCTTGCCAACATCTGCCACACCCGCGGCATCGAGGTGGTCGAGGCGATGGACAAGCCGGCGCCCGATATCGATGAGCCGGTGGCAGAGACGGCTTCGACCGTCACGCGGCTGCGCTAAACGCGGTAAGTACTGATCACTTCGTTCCAGCATGAAAAAGGCCCCGGCATCGTCCGGGGCCTTTTCATGAGAATTCTGACCTGGAATAGAAAATCTAATCCAGCAGTGCAGAAAAAATGGTTTGTGCTGGATCGGCCGGTGCACGAGGTTCTCTCGGGAAAAAGGAGAACCGAATGCAGATCCGACGCATCAATTCCGAAGCGGCACTCGTGCCGACGACTGGTTATAGCCAGGCGCTTGAGGTCACCGGTCACACAAGGATGCTTTTTGTGAGCGGCCAAATCCCGGCCGCGGCTGACGGCACGGTGCCCGAGGGCTTTGAAGCGCAGTGCAGGCTCGCCTGGAGCAACGTCGAGGCGCAGCTCAAGGCCGCCGGCATGACCCTCGACAATCTGGTCATGCACCGGACCTACCTCGCGGATCGGCGCTACACCATGATCAATCGCGCGGTGCGAAACGATGTGCTTGGCAGACGGGAAACCGCGCTGACCGTCGTCATCGCCGGAATCTTCGACGAGGCGTGGCTGCTTGAGATCGAGGCGGTGGCTGCGGGTTGAAGCCTTTCTAGTGCGTCGCGCAGCGCCATCGCCGCTGCTTTTCGCGATTGCCGCAACCGATCATGCTGCACCATTGCCGGCGCTGGCCCTTGCTGGTGTCGAGGTAATAGACGTCGCAGTCCGAGGCTCCGCATTTGCGGATTCTCTTGCGCTCCTCGTCAACGAGCAGACGCTCGATCGCGAGCGCACAGGCATGCAGTGGGATTTCATGCGCCAGCGCAGGTGACCAGCGGCGGTCGGCCAACCCGGGTGAGGGCGATGCGACCAGCGTCCGGGCCGCATGTGCCGCCTGGATCGCGGCAGACAGCGCGTCGAGGTCGGACTGCCGCGCCGGCCGCCGAGCATGCGCGGCAGCGAGGACATCATGGAGGTGCTCACGGAGCTTGCGCGCGCGTTTCGCAATATGCGAGCCGCTGTTTCCAGGCTGCTTCAGGCGCGCGGCCGTCCGATCGTCGATAAGGCCCGCCAGCGCAGCGAACCGTACCAGGTCACGATACGCGGCAAGGTTCTCGATTGGCGAGGGTGAGGGACGTTCGTCCAGGGTGTTCACGAGATCCAGCGCCGGGTGGCCGCCGCTCCATTCAAACGGATTGGCGCGGCCGCTCATCCTGCTTGCCTCATGTTGCGCTCCATCATAACCTGTAAATTATATCAAAGGGGTTATGATGTCCATTGCGGTCGGAGGCGATGATGGCTGATCTCACCGTCGGTAGCCGCACTGCCGCGCAATATCTCCGGGGCGTCCTCTACGGCCTTGCCGCCGTCAGCATCTGGTCCGGTTGGATCGTGGTGGCGCGTCTCGGATTGCGGACCAGCCTGACGCCATGGGACATCGCAGCGCTTCGCTTTGGCGTGGCCGGCTTGCTCCTGCTGCCCTACGTGATGCGCAAGGGGCTCGCGTTCGAGCGGCTCGGCTGGATCGGGCTGGCGGCGATCGTGGTCGGAGGCGGCGCTCCGGTCCTGCTGGCGAATGCTGGCCTGTTGTTCGCGCCAGCGGCGCATGCGGGCGCGCTGTTTCCCGGCGTCATGCCGCTGGCGGTGGCGGTGCTTGCCGCGGCTATCCTGCACGAGCCGTTCACGGATGCGAAAAAGCTTGGCTTCGTGCTGATCCTGCTCGGCGTCCTCGCCATCGCCTGGAACGCTGGCGGCGCAGTCGGCTCCGGGCAAACGATCGGGCACGCGCTGTTTCTCGGTTCTGCCGTGGCATGGGCCTGCTACACGGTCGCGATGCGTCGCGCGCGGCTCGATGGCCTGCATGCGGCTGCTGTCGCCGCGGTCGGCGCTCTGTTTATCTACATACCCGTCTATTTCGCCGTGGAAGGTATCAGTCTCGCCAAGGCCCCTCGGGAAGACCTGGTGCTTCAGGCGATCGTGCAGGGGCTTCTGACGGCGATCGTTTCACTGGTTTTCTATGGACGGGCGGTCAGCCTTCTCGGTGCCTCCAGCGGTGCCGCGTTCGCAGCGCTGTCGCCGGCGCTGACGGCCGTCATGGCCATTCCTGTTCTGGGTGAGTGGCCGACGGCAATCGACTGGATCGCGATCGCAGGCATCTCCACCGGCGTTTACGTCGTCAGCGGCGGGCCGCTGCCGCAACGGCGGAGCTGACGGCTCCGGTCAATTCGCTCCATAGAAAACCGACTGGTTCCCCATTTTCGATTTGCTTTCGTTTTTCTTTGTGATTAACTCCGATCCGAAAGTTAAATCGCCGAAGTGAAGAGGCGATCGCCGGGGAAGCGTCTGTTGGATCGGATTTTCGACCTCGCCATCATCGGAGGCGGCATCAACGGCTGCGGCATCGCGCGCGATGCGGTGGGCCGGGGCAATTCCGTTTTCCTTTGTGAAATGAACGACTTGGCGAGCGGGACGTCGTCCTGGTCGACCAAGCTGGTGCATGGCGGGCTGCGCTACCTCGAATATTACGAGTTTCGTTTGGTGCGCGAGGCGCTGATCGAGCGCGAAATCCTTTGGCAGATCGCGCCCCACATCATCCGCCCGCTGCGTTTCGTTTTGCCGCACCATTCGGGGTTGCGGCCGGCCTGGCTGCTGAGGCTAGGGTTGTTCCTGTACGACCACATTGGCGGCCGTCATCTGCTGCCGCCGACACGTTCGGTCGATCTCGCGCATGACGAGGTCGGAAAACCCTTGATCGCCAACCGCTACAGCAAAGGCTTTGAGTACTCCGACTGCTTCGTCGATGACGCGCGCCTGGTCGTGCTCACGGCGCGCGACGCGGCCGATCGCGGCGCCGAGATCCACACGCGCACGCGGGCGGTCGAGATCAGGCAGGTCGACGGCGTCTGGCACGTCACCGTCGAGGATACGCCAAGCGGCACGCGCACCACGATCCAGGCGCGCGCGCTGGTCAATGCCGGCGGCCCCTGGGTCGAACAGGTGCTCTCGTCGGGATCGGGCGTCAATTCACGCGCAAAGGTTCGCCTGGTGCAGGGCTCGCACATCGTGGTGCGCAAGCTCTATGACCACGACCGCGCCTACATTTTCCAGAACGCCGACGGCCGCATCATCTTCGTCATTCCCTATCAGGATGATTTCACGCTGATCGGCACCACCGATCGCGATTATGACGGCGACCCGGCCAAGGTGAAGGCCTCCACCGAGGAGATCGCCTATCTCTGCGCCTCCGCCAGCGAATATCTGGCAAAGCCGGTAAAGCCGGAGGACGTGGTCTGGACTTATTCGGGCGTGCGTCCGCTCTACGACGACGGCGCCAGCGAAGCGAAAGCTGCGACGCGAGATTACGTCTTCGAACTCGATACGCCCGGCGGCGCGCCGCTGCTGTCGATCTATGGCGGCAAGATCACGACCTATCGGCGGCTGGCCGAAGAAGCGCTGGAACGGCTGGCGCCCTACTTGCGCAGTTCAAAGAAGGAAGGCTGGACCGGCAAGGCCGCGCTGCCCGGCGGCGACATGGATGTTTCCGCAATCGCGGCGCTGACGGCGGAACTGACGCGGGACTATCCGTTCCTCATTCCCGCACATGCGAAGCGGTTGGCGCATGCCTATGGCACCCGCGCCAGCAAGGTGCTTGGCAACGCGAAATCGATGGCCGATCTCGGCCAGTCCTTTGGCGCGACCTTGACGGAGAGCGAAGTCAGGTACCTGATGTCGGCCGAATGGGCCTGCACCGCCGAAGACGTTGCGTGGCGCCGCTCCAAGCTCGGATTGCGGCTGTCCGCGGGCGAAATCGCCGTCCTCGACGAATGGATGGCCGCCCATCGCACGTCCGGTGAACGACCCCTGCGTGAAGCGGGAGGACGGACATGAGCGTCACGCTCGATCGCGTCACACGAACCGTCGACGGCATCGCGACCATCCGCGATGTGTCGTTGACGCTTGAGCGCGGCACGCTGAGCGTACTGCTCGGGCCGACGCTTTCCGGCAAGACCTCGATCATGCGGCTGCTCGCCGGGCTCGACAGGCCGGGATCAGGCCGCGTGCTGGTCGACGGCAACGATGTCACCGGCTTCGACGTGCGCAAGCGTTCGGTCGCGATGGTCTATCAGCAGTTCATCAATTATCCCTCGCTGACGGTCTATGAGAACATCGCCTCGCCGTTGCGGGTGCAGGGCAAGCCGCGCGCGGAAATCGAAAAGCGCGTGCAGGAGGCGTCGCGCCTGCTCAAGCTCGAGCCGTATCTGCAGCGCACACCGCTGCAACTCTCCGGTGGCCAGCAGCAGCGCACCGCGATTGCGCGCGCGCTGGTCAAGGGCGCGGATCTGGTGCTGCTCGACGAGCCGCTCGCCAATCTCGATTACAAGCTGCGCGAGGAGTTGCGCACCGAATTGCCGCGCATCTTCGAGGCGTCGGGCGCGATCTTCGTCTATGCGACCACCGAGCCTTCCGAAGCCCTGCTGCTCGGTGGCCGAACCGTCTGCATGTGGGAAGGCCAGGTCCTGCAGGCCGGCGATACCCCGAAGGTCTATCGCCATCCGGATACGCTGCGCGTGGCGCAGGTGTTCTCCGATCCGCCGCTCAACATTGTCGGCATCGAAAAGAAAAACGGCACGGTGCAATATGCCGGCGGCATCCAGGCGCCGGCCAGCGGGCTTTATGCGTCACTTGCCGATGGGCCCTATCGCGTCGGCTTCCGCGCCCATCAGCTTGAAGTCGCCAATGGCATCGCCGGCCGCCACGCGTTTCAGGCCACCGTCACCGTGACCGAGATCACCGGTTCGGAAAGCTTCGTGCATCTGAGCCGCGACGCGTCGAACTGGGTCGCGGTGCTGCAGGGCGTCCACGAGTTCGAGCCGGGCCACGTGCTCGACGCCGTGCTCGACCCCGACAATCTTTTCGTGTTCGACGCCGCCGACCGTCTGGTCGCGGCGCCTAAACAAGACAACGCCTGAGGGAGATGCCGCATGGCCCGCATTGACCTCGTCGATCTCGCGCATTCCTACGGCGGCAATGACGCCGCGACCGAATCATTTGCGCTGAAGCCGGTGACGATGACCTGGCGCCAGGGCGGCGCCTATGCGCTGCTCGGGCCGTCCGGCTGCGGCAAGACCACGCTGCTCAACCTGATTTCCGGGATCGTGACGCCGTCGCGCGGCCAGATATTGTTCGACGGCGCCGATATCACACCGCTGTCAACCCAGAAGCGCAATATCGCGCAGGTGTTCCAGTTTCCGGTGATCTACGACACCATGACGGTCGGGCAGAACCTCGCATTCCCCTTGAAGAACCGCGGCGTCCCGAAAGCCGAAATCGACGCGCGCGTGAAGCAGATCGCCGACCTGCTCGACCTCACGCCGCATCTCGATCGCAAGGCAACTCGGCTGACCGCGGACGCCAAGCAGAAGATCTCGCTCGGCCGCGGCCTGGTGCGATCAGACGTCGCCGCGATCCTGTTCGACGAGCCGCTGACGGTGATCGATCCCGAATTGAAGTGGCAGTTGCGCTCCAAGCTCAAGGCGCTGCATCGCGACCTCGATCTCACGATGATCTACGTCACCCATGACCAGACCGAGGCGCTGACCTTTGCCGACACGGTGGTGGTGATGCATGACGGCCGGGTGGTTCAGAGCGGCACGCCGGCCGAACTGTTCGACAAGCCCGCACATACGTTCGTCGGCTACTTCATCGGCTCGCCCGGCATGAATATCGTGCCGGCCGAGGTGAGGGGCCGCGAGGCCCGGATCAGCGGTCACCCGATCGCATTGAACCGCAGCTATGACACGCTGCCGGCGGGCGCGAAGATCGAAGTCGGCGTGCGTCCGGAATTCGTCGACGTCGCGGCGCCCGCGCCGGGATTGCTGTCGGCCAATATCGAGCGCATCGACGATCTCGGCCGCGTCCGCTTCGCGCGCGTCCGGATCGGCGACGCCAAGTTCGCCGCGCGGGTACCGCCGGGGTTTTCAGTCTCCGGCGAGACTGCCGGACTGGTTTTCAATCCGACGCATGTTCACGTCTATGCCGACAGCCGTCTGGTCGAGGGGACCGCCTGATGGACAAGACGATCAACCAAAAAGCCTGGTTCCTGGTGCTGCCGGTGTTTCTGGTGGTCGCGTTCTCCGCGATCCTGCCGCTGATGACGGTGGTGAACTATTCGATGCAGGACACCTTCGGCAACAACCAGTTCTTCTGGAACGGCGTCGGCTGGTTCAAGGAACTGCTCGACCCGTCGACCGATCTCGGTGGACGCTTCCTGGCGTCGCTCGGCCGCAATCTGCTGTTCTCGGCCATCATTCTCGCGATCGAGGTGCCGCTCGGGATCGTGGTCGCGCTGTCGATGCCGCGCGACGGCTGGAGCGTCGCCGCCTGCCTCGTGATCCTGGCGCTGCCGCTTTTGATTCCGTGGAACGTGGTCGGCACCATCTGGCAGATCTTCGGCCGGCCCGACATCGGCCTGCTCGGCTACACGCTGAACAGCCTCGGCATCAACTACAACTACGTCTCCAACGAGTTCGACGCCTGGGCCACCGTCATCGTGATGGATGTCTGGCACTGGACCAGCCTGGTCGCGCTGCTGTGCTACGCCGGACTGAAGTCGATCCCCGACGCCTATTACCAGGCGGCGCAGATCGATGGCGCCTCGCGCTGGGCGGTGTTCACGGCGATCCAGTTGCCGAAGATGAACCGCGTGCTGCTGATCGCGGTGCTGCTTCGCTTCATGGACAGTTTCATGATCTACACCGAGCCGTTCGTGGTGACCGGCGGCGGTCCCGGCAATTCGACCACCTTCGTCTCGATCGAACTGGTCAAGATCGCGCTCGGCCAGTTCGACCTCGGCAAGGCCGCCGCGCTCTCGCTGGTCTACAATCTCATCATCCTGATCGTGTGCTGGGTGTTCTATACCGTGATGACAAACGCCGGGGCCGAACGCCCGGTCAAACAGGGAGCTGAATGATGCATTCGATTCCCGGACGCCGCGTCATCCTCATCACCTTCCTGATCTTCCTGCTGTTGCCGATCTACTGGCTCGTCAACATGAGCTTCAAGACCAATGCCGAGATCGTCTCCACCATGACGCTGTGGCCGCACCAGCCGACGCTGGAAAACTACAAGCGCATCTTCACCGACGAGAGCTGGTATTCCGGCTACATCAACTCGCTGACCTATGTCCTGATCAACACCGTGATCTCGATCGCGGTGGCGCTGCCTGCGGCTTACGGCTTCTCGCGCTACCGTTTTCTCGGCGATAAGCATCTGTTCTTCTGGCTGCTGTCGAACCGGATGGCGCCGGCGGCGGTCTATGCGCTGCCGTTCTTCAATCTCTATTCGGCGATCAATCTGTTCGATACGCCGTGGGCGGTGGCTCTCGCGCATTGCATCTTCAACGTCCCGCTCGCGGTCTGGATCCTCGAAGGTTTTGTCTCGGGCGTGCCACGCGAGATCGACGAGACCGCGTTCCTCGACGGTTATTCGTTCCCGCGCTTCTTCATCAAGATCCTGGTGCCCTTGATCGCGAGCGGCATCGGCGTCGCGGCGTTCTTCTGCTTCATGTTCTCCTGGGTCGAACTGCTGCTGGCGCGCACACTGACGTCGGTGAACGCAAAACCGATCTCGGCGATCATGACCCGCACCGTCTCGGCGGCCGGCATGGATTGGGGCCTGCTGGCGGCGGCCGGTGTGCTCACCATCATCCCCGGTGCGCTGGTGATCTGGTTCGTCCGCAACTACATCGCGCGCGGTTTTGCGCTCGGCCGAGTGTAGGGGGCATTCATGGAACACATCGCATGGATGGCCTGGACGCTCCCGACCGCGATCTTCTTCGTGATGCTGTCGCTGACGCTGGGTGTCATGACCTGGCTTGCGGCGGCGTATCCCGAGGCCGAGCGCGTCGGCGTGCTGCGGATTCCGACCACGCGCGGCGACCGGCTGTTCATCTCGCTGGTGCTCGCCGCGGTCATCCACCTGTTGTGGATCGCCTTTGTCGGTATCGATTCGATCGCGACGCTGCCGATCGGAGAGGGTGTTGAAATATCGAGCCTGTGGCTCGCTACCGTGATTTCGCTTGTTTCGGCCGTGGCGGTTTTCCGCACCGTCTGATGAGGCGAAAAAAGACAGATCCGGGACCAACCCGGGCCTGAAAATTGTTTGTCGCTGCAACCGGAGGACTCAACATGCGACGTTTTAGAGGAAGGAACGGCCCATTGACCAAGGAGAGCTTTCTGACGATGACCAGCGCGGCTGCGCTGATCGCAGCTTCCGTGACGATCGCCGCACCCGCCAGTGCGGACGATGCGGTCAATCAGCGCTGGATCGACAGCGAATTCCAGCCCTCGACGCTGTCGAAGGCGGACCAGCTGAAGGAACTGCAGTGGTTCGAAAAGGCCGCCCAGCCCTTCAAGGGGATGGAAATCAACGTGGTGTCGGAAACCATCACCACGCATGAATATGAATCCAAGACGCTGGCGAAGGCGTTCACCGAGATCACCGGCATCAAGCTGAAGCACGACTTGATCCAGGAAGGTGACGTGGTCGAAAAGCTGCAGACCCAGATGCAGTCCGGCAAGAACGTCTATGACGGCTGGATCAACGACTCGGACCTGATCGGCACCCACTTCCGCTACAACCAGACGGTCGTGCTGTCGGACTACATGACCGGCGAAGGCAAGGACGTCACCAATCCCAATCTCGACGTCAACGACTTCATCGGCAAATCCTTCACCACGGGACCGGACGGCAAGCTCTATCAGCTGCCCGTCCAGCAGTTCGCGAACCTCTATTGGTTCCGCTACGACTGGTTCTCCAATCCGGACTACAAGGCCAAGTTCAAGGCCAAGTATGGCTACGATCTCGGCGTTCCCGTGAACTGGTCGGCCTATGAAGATATCGCCGAGTTCTTCACCAACGACATCAAGGAGATCAACGGCGCCAAGGTCTATGGTCACATGGACTACGGCAAGAAGGATCCCTCGCTCGGCTGGCGGTTCACCGATGCCTGGCTGTCGATGGCCGGCAACGGCGACAAGGGCATCCCGAACGGCAAGCCGGTCGACGAATGGGGCATCCGCATGGAAGGCTGCCGTCCGGTGGGTTCATCCGTCGAGCGCGGCGGTGACACCAACGGTCCGGCGGCGGTCTATTCGATCGCCAAATATCTCGACTGGATGAAGAAGTATGCCCCGCCTCAGGCGCAAGGCATGACCTTCGGCGAAGCCGGACCGGTACCGGCGCAAGGCAACATCGCCCAGCAGATCTTCTGGTACACCGCCTTCACCGCCGACATGGTGAAGCCCGGTATTGCGGTCGTGAACGCCGACGGTTCGCCGAAGTGGCGTATGGCGCCGTCGCCGCACGGCTCGTACTGGAAGGAAGGCATGAAGCTCGGCTACCAGGACGCCGGTTCGGCGACGCTCCTGAAGTCGACGCCGGCGGACCGCCGCAAGGCGGCCTGGCTCTATCTGCAGTTCATCACCTCCAAGACGGTGAGCCTGAAGAAGAGCCACGTCGGTCTCACGTTCATTCGCGAATCCGACATCTGGGATAAGTCCTTTACTGAACGTGCGCCGAAGCTCGGCGGCCTGATCGAGTTCTACCGCTCGCCTGCGCGCGTGCAGTGGACCCCGACCGGCAACAACGTGCCTGACTATCCGAAGCTCGCGCAATTGTGGTGGCAGAACATCGGCGATGCGTCGTCCGGTGCGAAGACGCCGCAAGCCGCGATGGACGCCCTGGCGGCAGCCCAGGACTCCGTGCTCGAGCGTCTGGAGAAATCCAACGTGCAGGGCGCCTGCGGACCGAAGCTGAACAAGAAGGAGACCGCCGAGTTCTGGTTCGCCAAGTCGGAGAAGGACGGCAACGTCGCTCCGCAGCGCAAGCTGGCGAACGAGAAGCCGAAGGGCGAAACCGTCGACTACGACACACTGGTGAAGTCGTGGCCGGCAACACCGCCGAAGCGGGCAGAAGCGAAGTAAGCCTCGCGATTACGAGTGATGCAAAAACTAAAGGCCGGGAGCGATCCCGGCCTTTTTTCTTCTCGTCATTCCGGGGCGCGCGAAGCGCGAGCCCGGAATCCATGGTACTACAAGTTATGCCGCCTGATGGATTCCGGGTCTGGCCCTGCGGGCCATCCCGGAATGACGGCGTTCCTACTCCGCCGCCTGCTTCGCTCCGAGCGTCGGATAGTCCGTATATCCCTTGGCGCCGCCGCCATAGAACGTCGCCTTGTCGAACGCGTTCAGCGGCGCACCCTTCTTCAGCCGTTCGACCAAATCGGGGTTGGAGATGAACGGTTTGCCGAATGCGATCAGGTCGGCCGCGTTGGCATCGAGTTGCTTTGTCGCCAGGTCGAAATCGTAGCCGTTGTTGGCGACATAGGCCTGCTTGAAGCGCTTGCGCAACGAACCATAGTCGAACGGCGCGTGGTCGCGCGGGCCGCCGGTCGCGCCCTCAACGAGGTGGATATAGGTCAGCTTCAGCGCGTTGAGCCCATCCACGATGTGATCGAACAGCGGCTGCGGATTTGAATCTGACACATCATTGGCCGGCGTCACCGGCGAAATGCGGATGCCGGTGCGCTCGGGGCCGGCGACCGCGGCTACCGCCTTCGATACTTCCAGCATCAACTTGGCGCGGTTCTCGATTGAACCACCATAGGCATCGGTACGCTTGTTGGTGCCGTCCTTGGCGAACTGGTCGAGCAGATAGCCGTTGGCGCCGTGGATTTCGATGCCGTCAAAACCGGCGGCGAGCGCATTCTCGGTGCCGCGCTTGAAGTCTTCGATGATCGCTGGAATTTCCGACAGCTCAAGCTCGCGCGGCTCGGAGATGTCGGTGAAGGTGCCGTTGACAAAAGTCTTGCCCTTGGCGCGGATCGCGGACGGAGCCACCGGCTTGCCGCCGCCGGGCTGCAAGGAATCATGCGAGATGCGGCCGACGTGCCAGATCTGGATGAAGATGCGTCCGCCGTTTTCATGCACGCGGTCGGTGACCTTGCGCCAGCCCGCGACCTGCTCCTTCGAATAGATGCCGGGCGTGTCCTGGTAGCCCTGGCCCTGCTGCGAGATCTGGCTGGCCTCGGTGATCAGCAATCCCGCGGAAGCGCGCTGGCCGTAATAGTCGATGGCAAGCTCGCTCGGCACGAAGCTGCCAGGCACCGCGCGGTTGCGGGTCAGGGGCGCCATGACAAGGCGGTTCGGCAGCGTGATCGCGCCAAGCTTGTAGGGCTCGAATAGTGTGGTCTGGCTCATGAAGGGATTTCCGAAAGGTGGATGATGGGGAACAGTTGGGCATTACGGCGGATTGCGCAATGCCCAAAGGTACTCGGAAGCCATTCGGCCGCTGCAGGCTAGGTCCGCACGATCCCGGCCATGTGGCCGGCGTCGAGGAACAGGGTGTAGGCGTTGACGTAGGATGATTCATTCGAAATCAGGAACAGCGCAGCATAGGCGACCTCCCAGCCGGTGCCCTGGCGGCCGAACGGTACCGTCAGCGCGCGGTCGGCCCGCCTGCGGCTGGCATCGCGGCCCATCGGGGAATCGATGAAGCCCGGCGCGATCACATTGCAGCGAATGCCCTTTTCTTCACCGGCCCGCGCAATGGCGCGGCCGAGCGCGATCTGCGCTGCCTTGGAGGATTCATAGGCCGGGTTGCGGCCGTTGGCGCGCTGGCTGGCCATCGACGAGGTCAGCGTGATCGCGCCACCCGGCGACATTACGTCGAGAGCCGCTTGCGCGAACAGCATGTGGCTGCGCACGTTGACGGCATAATCCCTGTCCCAGGCTTCCGCCGTCATCTTCGGCAGCGACAGCCCGCAGGAAATTCCGACATTGAGCGCCAGCCCATCGAGGCCGCCGAGTTGCTTGGCGCAGCGCGCGATCGCCGGCGCAATTGCAGCTATGTCGGAGACATCGACCACGTCGGTGAACGCCCTGCCGCCTTCGCTGGTGATCTGCCTGACCGTGTCATCGGCGGCTTCCTTGCTGATGTCGATGCAGGCGACATGCGCGCCCTCGCGCGCGAACAATACCGACATTGCGCGGCCGTTACCGACAGGCGGCTCCGCGTCGATGATGTTGCGCTGGCCGGCCCCGACCACGATGATGCGGCGCCCTTCCAGCCGGCCACGACCTTTCGCGAGCCCGAGCGTTTCGGCGTGAAGCGAAGCGGCGGGATCGAGTTGCTTTGGTGCTTGCGTGGTGGTGGACATCGGCGGTCTCCCTTCAGCATTTTGTTCTTGCTGAAGGGAGCACTAGCACGGCAAAGCCTGTGACGCTAAGGCGTCCGGTCTTGCCAGGCGAAACCGGTCAGTTCGCGCCCATGTAATCGCGCTTGCCGACCTCGACGCCATTGTGGCGCAGGATGCCGTGGGCAATGGCGGCATGGAAGTAGAATTGCGGAAGCGAGAAGTTCGAGATGAACTGCTGGCCCTTCAGCGTCATGGTCTTGTCCGGCCCCATCGGAAAGGTGACGTCCCTGGTGTCGGCGCCCTCGAACTGCTGGGGCTTGAACGACTTGACGTAGTCAACGGTCCTGGCGAGCCGCTGGCGCAATTCCTCAAAAGTCTTTTCGGTGTCGGGTGTCGACGGCACTTCGCTATGGGTGACGCGGGCACAACCCCTGACCGCAAAATCGGTGGCAAGCTGGATCTGCTTGGAGAGCGGCAGCATGTCCGGATAGAGGCGCGAACCTAACAGCACCTCGGGCTGGATCTTCTTCGCCTCGCAATGCGCTTCTGCCTTGGTGAGCAAGCCGGAGAGGCTACCTAGAATTTGCAGATAGGCCGGAACAGTGGCGTCGTAGAAAGACATGTGATGCTCTTTTCGTTGTGTGGAATTTTATGGCATGCAGAGACTGCGTTGCTGCAGGTGGGGCGGGGGAGAGGAGATTGCAACGCGTAGACCTTGGGAAATGTAGTCAAATATCCGGCGCGCTGAGCAGCTCCTCATCCTGAGGAGCGGCCCCTTGGCCGCGTCTCGAAGGATGCAGGCCCGCCTGTGGCCTCATGGTTCGAGACGGCGCAAGGGCGCCTCCTCACCATGAGGAGCTTTCACCTTGCCTGCGGCATCACCGCCGCCGCCGGCTCCGCGCGGGGCCCGCGCATCCGCGCCAGCAATTCGGCGGTCGGCCAGGAATCCGCCGGCAGGCCGTATTTGATCTGCATCGTCTTCACGGCGGTGCGGCTGAGCTGTCCCATGATGCCGTCGATTTTGCCGACGTTGAAACCGGCGCGCACCAGGAGCTGCTGCAATTCCTTGAGCTCGTTGAGCGGCAGTTGCGCCACCGGCGCGCTGGGCTGGCGCATCGGTGCGGCACCCGCGATGCGGGCCGCGAGATAACCGGCGGTGGTCGAATAGATCAGCGAGTTGTTCCATTCGGTGTAGGCGGCGAAATTCGCGTAGGCCAGGAACGCCGGACCGGTGCGGCCCATCGGCAACAGCATCGACGCCGGCAGATCGTCGTTCGGCAACGGCTTGCCGTCGGCAAAGGTGACGCCGAGCTGCGCCCATTTCGAGCGCGGCAGTTTGATGGTCAAGTCGGCCTGGTCCCAAGGAAAACTTGAAGCCAGGTTTTGCGGCGCGCGCACTTCCTGCAGCCACGGCTCGCCGCGCCGCCATTTCAAACCATTGGCGATATAATTCGCGGTCGAGCCGATCACGTCGGGCGCGCTGCTCAGCAGATTGCGATGGCCATCGCCGTCGTAATCGACCGCGTAGTTGAAATAATGCGTCGGCAGAAACTGAGTCTGGCCGAGTTCGCCGGCCCACGATCCGATCATCTCGCTTGCGGTGAGGTCGCCGCGATCGACGATCTTCAGCGCGGCGATGGTCTCCTTCTGGAACATTTCCGAGCGGCGGCAGTCATACGCCAGCGACACCAGCGAGGGGAGCGTATGCAGCTTGCCGAGTTCGGCGCCAAAGCTGCTCTCCAGCCCCCAGAACGCGGCGATCACCGCCGGCGGCACGCCGTATTCCTTCTCGGCGAGGTTGAACGCGGCCTGATGCATCCGGATTCGCGCTTGCGCATTTTTCGCCGCGCCATCGGATGCCCTGTTCCGCGAAAACTCGGTGAACACCTGGCCGAACACGCGCTGGCCGCGGTCGCGGTTGACGATGCTCTGGTCGTAGACGAGGTAGGGGGCGGCTTCCGCCATCGCGCGCTGCGAGACGCCTTCCGCCACGGCCTTCTGCTTCAGCTCAGAGAGGAAGCGATCGAAACTCATGCCGTTGTGGCACGCCGCACCGCCCCGCGGCGCCGTGGCGACGGGTCGCGCGGCCGGCTGCTCGCCCGGCACCGCAGCGGGCCTGGGTACCGCAGCGGGCCTGGGCTGAGGCGCAACGGCGGGCCGGGCGGGAGCGGGGCGCACGGGAGCCGGGGCTGGTTGGGACGATGCTTGCTGCGGTCCGGAGAGGATCGCCAGCAGCACTGCGCCAGGAAGGAAATGGGTCGTTGAAAAATTTCGCATGCAGTTTCCGAGCAGACGGCGAAAGGTGCTGTTCACCCTCCAGGGGGAGGGCATGGACAGATGGACGGGTAGACGAGGCCACGTGGCGGGCGCTGGCGTCAAGGATATCCGTGCTTCCGACGATGTGAGAACAAGCCCGCTTCCTGCATAGGAGCCTGCCGCCAGAACCGCAGCCCGGAGGCTGTTCCAACCCGGATCGCCCGTGTAGGCTACCGCAACTGCTGGCCGCATAAGGCCGACGCCCATATGGGGCGGGCAGAAAAGGGGAGATGACGGACAACCATGACGGAACTCCGATATTTGGCGCCCAATTCGCTTGATGAAGCGATCAAGGCGTTCGCCGCGGCCGGAAGTGCAGGGCGCATCCTGGCCGGCGGTACCGATCTTCTGGTCCAAATGCGCGCCGGCGTCGTGAAGCCGGGCCTGATCGTCGACATCAAGAAAATCGCCGAGATGACCAAAATCGAGCAAACCGCCGATGGCGGGTTTCGCGTCGGCGCCGCCGTTTCCGGCATGGCGCTGCACGATCATGCCAGTTTCGGCAAGGTCTGGCCCGGCGTGCTGGAGGCCGTCAACCTGATCGGCTCCAAGCAGGTCCAGGGGCGGGCGTCCGCCGGCGGCAATCTCTGCAACGGCTCGCCGGCCGGCGACAGCGTGCCCGCCATGGTCGCGGCCGGTGCTGTTGTCACGGTGCAAGGACCGGATGGCCGCCGCGAGTTGCCGGTGGAACAGGTGCCGGCGGGTCCGGGCCGCACCAATTTCAAGCCCGGCGAAATCCTCGTCAGCTTCACGCTGCCGCCGCGTCCCAAAGGCTCGAGCGACGCGTATTTGCGCATGATCCCGCGCACTGAAATGGACATCGCCGTGGTCGGCCTCGGCGTCAGCCTGACGCTGAAGGACGGCGTCTGCACCGCCGCCCGCGTCGGCCTCGGGGCTGTTGCACCGACCGTGCTGCTGGTTGAAGCGGCCGCCAAAGCCCTGATCGGCAGCAAGCTCGACGAAGCCGCGCTCAATGCGGCCGCCGCCGCCTGTTCCGCCGCCTGCCGTCCGATCGACGACAAGCGCGGCACGATCGCTTACCGCACCAAAGTGGCCGGTGTGCTGCTCAAGCGCACCACCGCGATTGCCGCCCAACGCGCCAAAGGGAATTAAGCTTCATGGCCAAGGTCCACGTCTCAACCACCATCAACGGCGAACCGTCAGAGTTTCTCTGCGAGCCCAACGACACCATGCTCGATGCGCTGCGCGGGCCGCTCGGGCTCACCGGCTCCAAGGAAGGCTGCGCCTCCGGCGACTGCGGCGCCTGCAGCATCACGGTCGATGACAACCTCATCTGTTCCTGCCTGATGCTCGCGGTCGAATCCGAAGGCCACGAGCTCCGCACCATCGAGGGCATGGCCCAGGGCGAAAAGCTGCATCCGCTGCAGCAGAAGTTTCTGGAAATGGCCGCGCTTCAGTGCGGCATCTGCACCTCGGGCATGCTGGTGGCATCGGACGCGCTGCTGAAGCGGAATCCGAAGCCGAGCGAGGAAGAGGTTCGGTTCTGGCTCGCCGGCAATCTCTGCCGGTGCACCGGTTATGACAAGATCGTTCGCGCTGTCATGGACACCGCGGCCGAAATGCGCGCCCAATAACAGCCGGAGCCAGCACCATGACCGTCGTCACCAACAACAAGTGGATCGGCCAGCGCACCATTCGTCCAGACGGTATGGACAAGGTGACCGGCCGCGCGCAGTTCGCCGCCGACACCAATATGCCCGGCATGATCTGGGGCAAGGTGTTGCGCAGCCCGCACGCGCATGCGCGCATCAAGTCGATCAACACCGCGAAGGCGGAAGCGCTGCCCGGCGTCAAGGCCGTCGTCACCGCGCGCGACATCGTCGATTTCCCGATCGAGAAGGGCGCCGTCATGCTCGGCATCCAGGACATGCGCTGGATGTGCCGCAACGTGATGGCGCGCGAAAAGGCGCTGTTTCCCGGGCACCCCATTGCGGCCGTTGCCGCTACCAGCGAAGCGATCGCGGCGGAAGCCTGCAAGCTGATCGAGGTCGACTACGAAGTGCTGCCTTTCGTGATCGAGATCGAGGACGCGATCAAATCCGACGCGCCGATCCTGCACGAGTTCAACACGTTCGAGGGCAAGCCCTCCAACATCGCCGGCCGGCTCGAGCACAAGAAGGGCGATCTCGCCGAAGGCTTCAAGAAGGCCGACGTCGTCATCGAGCGCAGCTTCACGACGCGCCCCGTGCATCAGGGCTATATCGAACCGCATGCGTGCCTGATCAGTGTCGCGCCCGATGGCAAGACCACGATCTGGAGCTCCAGCCAGGGCCAGTTCATGGTCCGCGCGATGACGGCCCATCTCACCGGCATCCCGCAGAGCGACATCCGCGCCATCCCCGCCGAGATCGGCGGCGGCTTTGGCGGCAAGACCATCGTCTATCTCGAACCGCTCGCGACGCTGCTGGCGAAAAAGTCCGGCCGCCCGGTGAAGATGGTGATGACGCGCGAGGAAGTGATGCGTGCCACCGGGCCGACGTCAGGCTCGAAGAGCACGGTGAAGATCGGCGCCACCAAGGACGGCAAGATCGTCGCCGCGCACGGCACCTTCTATCTGCAGGCCGGCGCCCTCCCGGGCTCGCCGATCCGCGGCGCGGTCGGCTGCAGCTTCACGCCCTACGACATCCCGAACCTGCTGTCGGAAGGCTATGACGTCTGCTCCAACCGCTCGAAAGTGGCGGCCTATCGCGCGCCGGGCGCGCCGATCGGCGCCTACGCGGTGGAATGCGTGCTCGACGAGGTCGCCGAGGCCCTGAAGATGGACCCGCTCGACTTCCGCCTGAAGAACGCCGCCAAGGAAGGAACCAAGGCCGCGCACGGCCCGACCTTCCCGCGCATCGGCTACATCGAGACGGTGGAAGCGGCAAAGGCGTCGGATCACTACAAGGCGCCGCTGGGAAAACTTCAAGGACGCGGCGTCGCATCCGGCTTCTGGTTTAATGCCGGTGGCGAATCCTCCGCGCAGGTCAACATCACCGAGGACGGCAACGTCGTCGTCACCACGGGGCACCCTGATATTGGCGGCTCGCGCGCCGGCATCGCCAACATCTGCGCCGAACTGCTCGGCATCGACTATCGCCGCGTCTCCGTCATCATCGGCGATACCCAGACCATCGGCTTCTCGAACCTTACCGGCGGCAGCCGCGTGCTGTTCGCCTCCTCGATCGTGGTGACGCAGTCGGCCGAAAAGATCATCCACACTCTGCGCGAACGCGCCGCAAAAATCTGGGAGATCGATCCCGAAGCGGTGAAGTGGGAAGACGGCGCGGCGCATCCGGTGAGCCCGAATGCCGGCCAGTTCCCGCCGCTGACGCTGAAGGATCTCGCCGAGAAGGCGCCCGCAATGGGCGGCCCGATCGGCGCCGGCGTGCAGCTCAACACGCAGGGCGCGGATGGCGGCTTTGGCACGCACATCTGCGACGTCGAGGTCGACGTCGATCTCGGTATCGCGCGCGTGACCCGCTACACCGCCGTGCAGGATGTCGGTCGCGCCATCCACCCCGGCTATGTCGAAGGCCAGCTGCAGGGCGGCGTCGCGCAAGGCATCGGCTGGGCGCTGAACGAGGAATACATCTATACGAAGGAGGGCAAGGTCGATAATCCCGGCTTCCTCGACTATCGCATGCCTGTTTGTTCCGACCTGCCGATGATCGACTGCATCATGGTGGAGGTGCCGAACCCGAAACACCCGCAAGGCGTCAAGGGCGTCGGCGAAGTGCCGCTGGTCCCCGTGATGGCCGCGGTGGCGAATGCGATCTACAACGCGCTCGGCAAACGCTTCTATGCACTGCCGATGTCGCCGCCAAAGGTGCTGGAAGTCATCGACGCGCCGGAGACACGGCAGGCGGCGGAGTAAATAATTGATGCGTAGGGTGGGTGGAGCGCAGCGATACCCACCACTTGTCCCGACGAAAGAAAGATGGTGGGTTACGCTTCGCTAACCCACCCTACTTCTTAGCCCGCCATATACACCAATCATGACTGGACAGGCCGCCTCAACCTTCGAAACCCGCCGCCGCGCGCTTGCATTCGTCATCCTGTTGCTCGCGCTTTCGGTATCGAACGGTGCGCACGCCCAGTCCACTGCACCAATTCCACAATCCCGGGATTACCCGGCGGGCGAGGTGTTTCGAGGCCGCGCTGCCAAGGTCGATTTGAAACCACCGGAAAACCGGGAATATCGGACGCGGCTCCGGGAGGCCGGCAGCCAGCCGGCCAATTTCGCCGGCCATTACGTTCACATGGGGCTGTGGCACCGGCTGCGTGCTCGGCGCCGCGGTGGACCTGAAGTCCGGAAAGGTCATTTTTCTGCCGGGGTCGGTTTGCTGTTGGCCGATAGAGGTCGCCCAAAATTTCGAGCCGGTCGAATTCCAGTTGCAGAGCCGCCTGGTCGCCCTGCACGGAATGATCAACGAAAAAGGCCCGGAAGGCCCGCATTACTTTGAATTGGCGAACGGTGCGTTCAAGGCGGTAGTCTCGGGCAAACGCTAGCAGGCGTAGCCCGGATGAGCGAAAGCGACATCCGGGTCTTCTTTCGAATCCCGCATATCGCTGCGCTCATGCGGGCTACAAGATATCTGCGTAGGGTGGGTGGAGCGACTTGTCCGCCGTAGCTCAAAGAGCGAAGGCGGAAGCGATACCCACCAGTTGCTCCGACGAAAGCAGATGGTGGGTTACGCTTCGCTAACCCACCCTACGAACTCATGCGGGCTACAATAAAACAAAAAGGGAGACCAGCCATGGAAGACGTTGCAGCCCGGCGCGCGGCGCAATCGCTGCTTGCGGCACACAAGGCCAACGTTCAGTTCAAATCGCTCGCTCCGCCGGACAAGCCCACCACGATCTCGGACGCCTATGACATTCAGGACAGCTATGTCGCGCTGCTCCGCGGTGAACACGGCGACACCGTGGGCTACAAGGTCGGGCTGACGTCGGCAACGATGCAGAAGTTCTGCGGGATCGACCACCCGATCGCCGGCGTGGTGCTCGCAAGCCGCGTGCATCGATCCGGTGCGACCATCCGTCGTGCGGATTTCGGGCGGCTCGGTCTCGAATTCGAAATCGCCGTTCGCATCAAATCCGATGTGCCGGTCACGGCTGCGCCGGTGACCGCCGAAATCATTGCGCCGCATGTCGGCGGCGTCTGCGCAGCCATCGAAATCGTGGATGACCGCAACGCCGATTACGGCAGTCTCGATGTGCTTTCGCTGGTATCGGATAATTCCTGGAACGGCGGCATCGTCCTGTCGGAGTTCGCGGCGAAATGGCCCGACCTGGAGCCGGTGATGGGACGTGCCACAAAGGATGGCGTTGACATCGGCGAGGGCTATGGCCGCGACATCCTCGGCCATCCCTTTAACTCCGTGGCCTGGCTTGCCACGCAGCTCAATTCGCGGGGTACGGGGCTGAAAGCCGGCCAGGTGGTGATGACCGGCAGCGTCATGAAGACCGTGTTTCCGGATAGCGGTGCGAGCTATCGTTTCAGTCTCGAGGGCATCGGCGTCGTCGATGTGCAGGTGCGTTAGAGCGGCGAGGGCCTGCGGTCGACCTTGGCAACGGCAATGTCGTCGCGCGCGACGACCTGCTCGCTACGTCGTGGTGGCGACAGCTGCGGTTTGTGGCACTTGCTCGCCGCCCACTGCTGCGGGCTTGGTCGCGGCGTTGCGCTGATGTCCTCCGAGACTGCGGCGATAGCGTTGCAGCGGCCGTTCAACAGCCAGGTAGCTGATCGTAGCCATGGCGATCGAAAAACCGAGGACAATCGGACCGGTCAGGTACGAGGGAAACAACTCCCTGAGGTAGATGGCTGCCGGATAATGCCACAGATACATGCCGTAAGAGATGACGCCGATGCCAACCAGCGGCGGTGCAGACAACACCAGACTGACCCTCGATTCTTTTGTCGAGGCCGAGACCAGCAAACCAAAGGCGGCGACATGGGCAACATTGGTCATGATCACCAACGACCATGGTGCACGCCAAAAACCGATCGAGAGGCAGACGGTGAGTGCTGCCCACGCGACGACGCCCGCGACATTGGCTGCTCTTTCCGAGATCAGGTCCTTGTGCCGGAGGGCTGTCGCCAGCAGCGCGCCACAAATCAGGCCGTCGATCCGCGTATCAAAGCGATAATACGTCGCGTCCCATCCCTGGGTTTCATAGATGTAGATACGCCATGCGCTGGCGAGCAAATAGAGGCCGAACAGAACGACCAGACGCCCGCGAGGCCCGATGCGCGCCAGCAGCAGAACTGCGAACGGCCAGATCAGATAAAAGTGCTCCTCGACCGAGAGCGACCAAGTGTGAATCAGCACTTTCGGATTGTGCCAGAAGGCCTGCGAATAATCGGTCAGATAAAATGCCACCAGCGCGGCGTCGCGCACATGCGACATGAGGTCGAGCTGCGGCCAGAGCAGGGGGGCAATCAGCAGGTACGCCGCCAGAAACAGCAGCAGCGGCGGGGTGAGACGGAGCAGCCGGCGCAGATAGAATCTCCACAGGTCGATCCGTCCCGTCGCGCCAATTTCGTCCACGAGAAGCCGCGTAATCAGAAAGCCGCTTAGAACGAAAAACAGATCAACGCCAAAATAGCCCTGGTCGAATACCGTAACGTCGCAGTGATCTGCGATGACCAGGAGCACTGCGACCGCCCGCAATCCATCCAAGGCTGGATTGTATGGAAACGGCAGTGCCAACAGAGCCCCCTTGTGCGGCGCAGCCGCGACGGTTGTTGTTGTTGAACCGCCGCAGCCATGGGTTCTTTCCGGGACCCTGGCAGTTCGATATGGGGGAAAATACTGAGGAAAGTTTACGCACTCCTTAATTTCACAACCTAAACTTGTTAATCTCTCTCGCCGACCCGTTATGTATTGCACGCTACAGCGTTTTGGCCGGCGGTCGATTCTGCAAGTGATGTCGTCACGCGTGACGGTTGTGTTGTCCAGGAAAGGAAGCCGCGGCATTTGCGAAGGCTTCTGTTAACCGAAATTCACGTGAACAGCTGAAGCGCGCCGGGAGGGCCGTGCGTCGGACCGGCGATCGCCTTTCGCGCGCGGAGCGGCATGTGCATTCAGTTTGCAAATCAGCTCACGCGTTGAGGCGATTACAATTTGCTCTTCGCGTTTTCTGGATCATTAACTACCGAGCGACGCCCCCGTAGCGGTTCGATGCGCCAACCTTTAGTTGGTACCGATTGTTAGTTCTCCTCATGAGAGAGTTTTTTTCATGTGCAGAGACGGCCAATATGCGGTTTGGTACAAGACCTCGCGTGGCGAAGGCACCGGCATCGTGCACCTGGCAGATGGCGTTATATCGGGCGGCGACTGCTGCTTCACCTATAGCGGCTCCTACCAGGTTGATAACGACAATTTCACTGCAGTGTTGACGACCACGCGGCATACCGCAGGTCCGCCCACGCTGTTCGGCCTCGACGTGGTTGACGTCGAACTTGCGGGGAGATTCAAGGGCAGGCTGGCGTCGTGCTCGGGAACGGCCAAGCAGGCGCCGGGCTTGCCGTTCGAGGCTACGCTGATCCCCCGCGAAGAACAGTCGCCTGAACCCGATCGAAGCCGCGCAGGAAAATTGCCTGATGGCTTCGGTGCCAGGCGCCCGGTCCGCAATCCCGTTGTGCGTGGACTATCCAGGGGCTGATCGCGCCCGAGCAGAATTGGAATTATTTAAGGCGGCTTCCGGGCGCGCGCGAAACGGCGCGCCGCAGAAACGCGCCAATTTCGCAGGACAAGGACATGCTGCACGGAATGGCACCCAGGGAGGTTTTGCCCATGTCTGAAGTGATACCGTTCCCACCCAAGCCCCAGCCGAAATCGATCGCGGACGAAACCGCTGAATTCCTGCAACTGCTGGAGCGGATCAGGTCTTCGTCGGATAAGGTCGAGACAGAGGAATTGCAGACAACAGAGGACTAGGCGGATAGGGCCCTCGTGAAATGCGGGGGCCCTTTTTGTATGGCAGCCCGGGAAGATTGAGCTGCCCGGCCGCGCGAATACGCGTCACGTTGGCACCGCGCCGGTTTCATCACCCCTCGCTAAGCGCTAGCCTCAGTTCCCATTGAATCGGAGCGTGGGCTCCAGATTCTTGATTTGACGCGTTTTCTTGAAGCGAACCGGTATCCACTTCGCTGGAAAACGCTTTAATATCGCCGAATCAGGGGGGCAGATGAATTTTTTGAAAGCGCACTTCATTGGCATTGCCGGAAAGGGCATGAGCGCAACCGCGCTGCTGCTCCGGCAGATGGGCGTGCAGATCAGCGGCTCCGACGAAGGCTTTTACCCGCCGGTCAGCGACTATCTCAGGAACGAGAAGATCGCGTTTGCTGCGGGATACCGCAAAGAGAACATTCCTGACGATGCCGATGTCATCGTGATCGGCAAGAACGCAAAGCTTCAGCCCGACAGCAATGAAGAAGTGCGCGCCGCGATGGACAGCGGAAAGCTGGTGCGATCGTTTGCGGATTTGCTGCACGACATGACCGCCGGTTCCGAGACGATCGTAGCCGCAGGAAGCTACGGCAAATCGACCTGCTCTGCGCTGCTGGCGTGGTGCCTGAAGGTCTCGAACAGGGACCCGAGCTATTTCATCGGCGAGATCACCAACGGGTTCGAACGGCACGCGCACCGCGGAAAGGGCCCGACGTTCGTTCTCGAAGGCGACGAATACCCGGCCTCGAACTGGGACAACCGGTCGAAATTCCTCCTCTACAACGCAAAAAACGTTCTGCTCACCTCGGCGACCCACGACCACATCAACGTCTTTCCGACGCACGCGGATTATCTTGCCCCGTTTCAAAGCCTGCTTGGCTCACTGCCTTCAGACGGACTTCTGGTGGTCTGCAGCAACGAGCCTCACGCGCGCGCCCTGGCCGGAAGCCTCGCCTGTCCCATTGTTTTTTATGCATTGGACGACAAGGCGCACTGGCATGCCGCCAACATCGCGCGCGGCGCGGAGACCGGTTTGGACCTGATGCGCGGCAGCGAGAAAATCATTCGCCTGTCGACCCGGATGCTCGGCGATCACAACATCGAAAATATCGTCGGCGTCAGCGCGATGCTGCTGGAGAAGAAGCTGCTGTCGCCCGAGGAACTGAACGCCGGCGTGAGCACGTTCCTGGGCGTCAAGCGCCGCATGGAACTGCTCTCGCCCGCATCGAAGGTGCCGGTCTACGAAGGTTTTGGATCGTCCTATGAAAAGGCCAGAAGCGCTATTCTCGCCACAAAACTCCATTTCCCCGATCGTCGGCTCATCATCGTGTTCGAGCCGCATACATTCACCTGGCGAAACCGGGCTGCGATATCGGCCTATGACGACGCATTTGCGGGGGCCTCCAGGATTCTCATCTATGAGCCGGCATCGCAGGGCGCCGGCACCCATGCCCAATTGACCCAGGATGAAATCGTCGCCCGCGTCAGGGCGGCGAACTACGATGCCGAGGCGATCAGCGACCCGGATGAGGCATTGGCGAGATTGGGCGACATCTTGCGGCCGGACGATGTTGTCCTGTTGCTGACCTCTGGCGAGCTTGGCGGGCTGATACGAACCATTCCGCAACTCGTTGAGGCGAAGTATCCGAGCTAGGGGGCATGGCTTGATGGTGCTGAGCGGTTCTTGCCATTCGGCCTGCAGGTCATCGAACTGCAACAGCTTTTGTCTAATCCACGCGCAGCACCAAATCCTGAAAAATGCACTTAGCGGGGACAATCGATGATGAAGCCTTCCTTCGTGGTTGCAGTTGCCGCCGCCATTGCGGCAGCGACCGCGGCCGGCCCGGCAGTGGCCGGCAAAGCGACCCTGAATCTCGTGCTGGTGCTGGACGGCTTGCGGCCCGATTCCATTACCGAGCAGGAAACCCCCAATCTTTGGCGGCTGCGCGAGGAGGGCGTAAATTTTCCAAACGGTCACGCGGTATTTCCGACCGTGACCCGTGCCAACGCGGCAGCGATCGGGACCGGCGTCTACCCCGACCGCAATGGCATTTTCGGCAATCGACTCTATGTCCGGCAGGTCGATCCGAACCGGGCATTCAACAATGATAATCACAAGAACCTGCTTCAACTCGATGCCGTCACCGGCGAGCGCATGGTGCTGACCAAGACCCTGGGTGAAATTCTAGCCGAACGCGGCAAGACCCTGGCTGTCGTCAGTTCGGGTTCGACCGGGAGCGCGCTTTTGGTCAACCCGCGCGCGCCAAAGGGCGTCGGCGTGCTCGTGAATGGAGATTGGGAGCCGGGCGTGCGGGTGGCATTCCCCGACACTGCGAACGAGGCAATCCTGCGCCGCTTTCCGGCCGCACCGAAAAAGGGCGGCGCCAAGGATCCCTATCTCGATCAGGTCAGCTGGACCGGGCAGGTGCTGCGCGACTACGTGTTGCCCGAGCTCAAGCCCGACGTGATCGTCAACTGGCTCACCGAGCCGGACCACGTCCAGCACGCGGCCGGCGCAGGCTCCACGGAGGCCCGCGCCGCCATCCGTCACGACGACCGCGAGGTCGGCCTCGTGCTCGAGCGGTTGCGCGAGCTCGGGCTGATCGACAAGACCAACATCATCGTCGTTTCCGACCATGGCTTTGGTCACGGCATCTTCGGCGTCAATGTCGCTGATGAACTGATCAAGGCCGGGCTCAAGCTCGGCCCTGACAGCGACGACGTCGTCCTCGCCAGCAGCGGGCAGACCATGTCGCTGCATGTCCGTGATCGAAATCCGGAGCGGATCGGCGCCATTGTTTCTTTCCTGCAGCGGCGGCAATGGGTCGGCGTGGTTTTCACCGCGGGTAAACCCGGCGGCTCAGGCGTGCCGGTGGAGGGGCAGATGCCCGGCACCTTCGCGCTCGAACTGGTTCACCTCGCCAACAGCGAACGCGGTCCCGACATCGTGTTCACCTTTCCCTGGAGTTCGGCCAAGAGCCCCTCGGGCGTGAGCGGATCCGACTACACCGAGGCGGCCACCACGGGGCCGCTCACCGGCACCGCCGGCAACCACGGCAGCATGAGCCCGTGGACCGTCCGCAACACGTTCCTGGCCTTGGGCGCCGATTTCAAGCGTGGCGTGACCGTGCGCACGCCCTCGAGCAATGTCGACCTTGCGCCGACCTTGCTGGCGCTGATGAATCTCGACAGCGAGGTCGACCTCGGCCGCTTTGATGGACGGCCGCTGCGCGAGGCCTTCGCCGACGGCCCCGATGAGGAACAGGTGCCGATCCAGGTCAAGACCTATTTCGTTAAAACCGATGACGGTAGCTATCGCGCCGCGTTGCAGCTGACCGAACTCGACCGCCAGCGCTACATCGACAAGAGCTGGCGCATGCGCTGAGCGGGTGAGCGGCGCGCTTCCGGGCGGGTCGCAGAGGCGCCCGCCCAATGCTACGCTCCCTGCATCCGGGGAGGAAAATAACATGCAAAAAGTTCTGGTCGAGAACAATTCCGACGGCACCACGCTGGTCACGATCAACCGGCCGGAACGCCGCAACGCGATCTGCGCCGAGACGGCGCTGTTGCTGCAGAAGGCCTTTGTCGAATTCGAGCGCTCGCCGACGCAGAAGGCCGCGGTATTGACCGGTGCCGGCAATGAGGCGTTTTCCGGCGGCGCCGACACCGGCAATTTTCCCGAACTGTGGCGCTGCATTCCGACCGTCGGGTTTGAGACGACAAAGCCGATCATCTCGGCGGTGGGCGGCTGGTGCGTCGGCGGTGCGCTGGTGCTGTCGATGATGTGCGATCTCACCGTCGCGGCCGAGAACGCCAAGTTCTCCTATCCGGAAGCGCGGATGGGATTTACCGGCGGCATGATCGCAGGATTGGCTGCGCGCATCCCGCACAAGGTCGCGATGGAGATGATGCTGCTGTGCCGCATCGTCGAGGTGCAGCGCGCCTGGAATATCGGCCTCGTCAACGAGGTGGTGCCGGTCGGGCAGCAGGTTGAGGCCGCGCTGAAGATGGCGCGCGAGATGACCGAGTTCTCGCCGCTGGTGCTGAAAACCCTGAAGCGCTTCGTCACCGAAGGCGTCCTGCCGGTTGGGCCCTCCGAGCAATCCGGCCGCGCCCAGCGCCAGCTCTATGAAGTCAAGGAAAGCGAAGACGCCATCGAGGCCGCCGCCGCGGTCAAGGAAAAGCGCCGCGCGGTTTATAAGGGAAGGTAGGCGCGCCGTGTTGGTTGACGTCATCCTGAGGTGCGAGCGGAGCGAGCCTCGAAGGATGGGCCACGGGACGTACTCATCCTTCGAGGCGCGCAAACGCGCGCACCTCAGGATGACGGTGACAACGCGGATAGACCAACCTCAATCCGGCTTCAACCCGCCGGCCTGTACCACCTTGGCCCATTTCACCGTCTCTTCCGCGATCAACCTTCCAAACTCGGCCGGCGTGCCCGGCAGCGGCTCGCCGCCGATCGCGGCGAGGCGGTCTTTCATGCGGCCGTCGGCGATGCCTGCGTTGATCTCCTTGTTGAGCTTGCCGATGATGTCAGCCGGCGTCCTGGCGGGTGCGCACATGCCATACCATTGGCTGGTCTCGTAGCCCGGCACGAAATCGCCGACCGGCGGCAGCTCCGGCGCCACTTCCGCCCGCGCCGCGCTCGTTACCGCCAGCGCGCGCAGTCTGCCGCTGGCGATATAATCCGTCGTGCCCGGCGCGGTGGCGAACAGCACCTGCACCTCGCCGCCCAGGAGATCGGTCAGCGCCGGACCCTGGCCGCGATAGGGCACATGCACCATGTTGACGCCGGTCATCATCTTGAACAGCTCGCCCGCCATATGCGGCGCGCTGCCATTGCCGGCGGAGGCCATGTTGACCTTGCCCGGATTGGCCTTGGCATAGGCGATCAATTCAGGAACGGTTTTGACCGGCATCGAGGGATGCACCAGGATGATCATCGGCACGCGGATGATCCCGGCGACCGGGGCGATGTCGCGGATGAAGTTGAACTTCAGATTATTGTAGAGCGCGGCGTTGACCGCGTTCGGCACGGTGGCGAGCAGCAGCGTGTAGCCGTCGGGCGCGGCGCCGACCACGGCCTCGGTGCCGATATTGCCGCCGGCGCCGGTGCGGTTTTCGACCACGAAGGATTGCCCGAGCCGCTCGTTGAGCCACTGGCCGATCAGCCGCGCCGTGATGTCGACGCCGCCGCCGGCGGCAAAGCCGGCAACGATGCGCACCGGCCGGGACGGGTAATCCTCCGCCGCGGCGGCATGCGGAAACGCCGGCGCGGCGAGGCCGGCGGCCGTGAGCTGCAGGAATTGCCGGCGTTGAATTTGACGGTGAATTGTCATGGGCGTGCCCCCGGGAACGCCAATGCTAGCTCAATTCCAGGGGCCGGCCTAGTTTTCGCGACCCGAGGTCGCGGACCTTGCGCTTGAGGACTCACGGCTCGAGGACACCAAGGCCGAGGTGGCGAACTTTTCGGCTTCGGCTTCGCGAAGCTCCTTGCGAATTCTTCTTGCGTCCCGCAGCGTCCGCTGGATGTTCTTGTCGGCAGAGCCGTCATCAAAGAACAGCATCGTTTCGCAGCTGATGCACTGCCGGGAATAGCCGCTTTGCAGCCGTCGCGCCTTTTCGCGAAAACACGATTTGCAGCGGTGGCAGCGGATTTGAACCGAATCGTCCATCGTCTGGTCCCTGGGCCGCGGGCCGTTACCCGTCTTGTTTGGAAGGTCGATTACCCTGCAGCTGTACCGGAGCTTCCTTAAGAGATCGTCCTCGCATCCTGTGGCCATTTAGCTTTCGGCAATGCGATTCCAGGCCAAACCTTAAGCTTATGATTAACCGTCCCGAAATTGCGTCCCGCCAAACGAAAAGGCCCGCTTGAGAGCGGGCCTTCATTGCATCGGTTGCTAGATCGCGATGCCGTAATAGTCGTTGACCGTGCGTACGCGCGCTGGGTCGGACCAGTTCCAGGCGTTGTCGTTGCCGTATCGCGGCGCGCCCTTGAGCTGCGTCTCGGTAATGCCGGTGCGATAGCCGCCGAGATTGGTGTCGTATTTCAGCGACTGCCAGGGCAGCGGATAATGGTCGTCACCGATCCCGAGAAAGCCGCCGAAGCTCAACACGGCATACGAGACCTTGCCGCTCATCTTGTCGATCATGACGCGTTCGATCGATCCGATCTTGGTGTCATCGGCGCCGTACACGGCGGTTCCTTCCACCTTGTCGCTGCCGATCAGGGAACCGGTTTCTCTTGCTTCCGTAACCATGGTTGCTCCTCCATTGTTCGAGAACGAGCAACCGGCGGAATCACGAATTGTTCCTGCGAGGATTCGACGCGCCGGGGTGGCTCGTCATGGCCGGGACAAGCCCGGCCATGACGAAATCTTTTCACGCCACGCGGTGCAGCGCGCAGAGCTTGTTGCCGTCAGGATCGCGCAAATAGGCGATGTAGAGTTTCACCCCGCTGCCTTCGCGGATGCCGGGCGGATCCTCGCAGGTCTTGCCGCCATGGGCGAGGCCGGCCGCATGGAACGCGTCGGCCTGTTCGGGGGAATTGGCGGTAAAGCCGATGGTGCCGCCATTGGCGTAGCATGCTTCCTTGCCATCGATCGGCTTCGACACCGAGAAGGTGCCGGTTTTGCTGCGGTAGAAGATGCGGTGGCGGTCGACCCGCCCGGGCGGAATGTCGAGCGTGCCCAGCAAGGCGTCATAAAACACCTTGGCCTTCTCCAGATCATTGGTCCCGATCATGACGTGCGAAAACATGTTGTCTTTCTCCCCAAAGTTGCGCCGAGCGATCGGCGACGTTTTGTCCTGTTTTTTGCGAGGTCGAACGTAACAGCGCAGGCGGGAATAGGGAAGTGATTGACGTCGGGCTCATCGGGCGGCGTGAGGTGAGGCTGCGTTCGGCCGTTGCCTACGCTGTAGCCGACCCGGCATTCAGCAGCTGGGAAACCGCCGTGACGAGTTGCGCCGGCGCGAACGGCTTCTGCAACAGCACACTGTTGGGCACGCCCCGCGATGACCATTCATCCGCGGCCAGGCCCGTGATGTAGATGACCGGACAATACGGGTCGATCTCCCTGACCTGTCGCGCCACGTCCCAGCCGCTCATCGTGCCCTTCAGGCTGACATCGGTGACGAGCGCCCGGTAGTTCTTGACCCGGCCCCTGACCAGGGTCAGCGCCTCTTCGCCCGAGGACAGAATGTCGGTTTGAAAACCGCCGTCGATCAGCGCTGCTTCGACGATGCCCTGCAACGGGTACTCGTCTTCGACGACGAGAATGAGGGGAGATTCCGACAACGCTAACCTCTGGCTTGGTCGATCGTACTGGGTGACATGCGGGGCGCGCGGGCTCCTGCGCGCCGTTCAACCAACCGAAATCCTGTTCAGGCCAGAACGTTGGCAAGATGATGACCGCTGCCGGGAACCGGCCGTGAGGCTCTCGTTCATGAAATCGTGAACGATGACGGCGTTCCAACGCATGTCTGTTTTTGCGCGATTTACGCCATTTCGGCGCGGCCATGCGCGCAGTAGCTTGCGCGCCAGATCGCAATGGAAGTCAGAGCCAAGCATGAACTGGCGACTTGTAAAATGGATCGGCCTCGGCGCCCCGGCGCTGTTCGCAATCATCTTCGCGGGCTGGATTATCACGCTGCCTCCGGCGCCTTCGTTTGCGACCGCGCCGCCGATCGCGAAAGAGGAGGCCGAGGCCACCATTGCCGCGCTGAAGCCGCCGAAACGCCAGCGTCCGCTGATCGCGATCATCGGCATCAATGACGCCACCGAGACCACGGACTATCTGATGCCCTATGGCATCCTGCGGCGCGCCGATGTCGCCGATGTGGTGACGCTGGCAACCAATCCGGGTCCGATGTCGCTATTCCCGGTGCTGAAGGTGGAGCCGCAGGCGACCACCGCTGATTTCGACGCGCAGCATCCTGATGGAGCCGATTATGTCATCGTCCCCGCCATGAGCCGCGACGACGATCCATCTGCGCTGCAATGGATCCGGAGCCAGGCTGCCAAGGGCGCGATCGTCATCGGCGTTTGTGCCGGAGCAAAAGTCGTCGGCGACGCCGGATTGCTCCACGGCAAGCGGCGACAACGCACTGGTATTCGCTGAAGGAATTGCAGGGCAAGCATCCGTCGATCCGCTATGTCGCGAACCGGCGGCTGGTGGTCGACGGCGCCGTTGCGACGACGACGGGAATATCAGCCTCGATGCCGATGTCGCTGACCCTGATCGAGGCCATCGCCGGCCGCGCCAGGGCCGAAGCCGTCGGCCGCGACATCGGCCTTGCCGACTGGGACGCGCGTCATGACAGCAGCGCTTTTCAGTTCACGCGCCCGTTCGCGCTGACGGCGATGCGCAACGTCATCGCCTTCTGGAATCGCGAGCAGCTCGGCATCGAGCTTTCGCCCGGCATGGACGAGGTGTCGCTGGCCCTCGTCGCGGACGCCTGGTCGCGCACCTACCGCTCACGCGCAATAACGTTTGCCGCTACCGCGGGCGCGCTATCGACCCGCAACGGCATTCGCATCGTTCCCGAAGAAGTCGCGGCCGACTGGCCGGCCGAGCGGCGGCTGCCCGCGATCGGCGTTACGCCGCCGGCCAAGGCGTTGGACCAGACGCTGGCCGCAATCGAGGAGCGCTACGGCATGGCGACCTCCGACTTTGTCGCGATGCAGCTGGAATATCCGAGGCATGGTGCGCGCATTGAGAAGCGCACAGCGGTCGCGTCGCCTTGGTGGCAGAAGTCTTTACCTTAAGGGCGAGAAGATTCGACTTGCATCCGCCGATGAGGCAATCTGCGCGGCGTATTTTTAGGATTTGCGCACCAACGGAGCTTCCATGAGCGCTATCAATCGCATTCCTTGCGGACTATCGGCCGTTGCAGCTTGCTTCTTCACCTTCGCCGCGCCGGCCGGCGCACAACCATTGGCGACCAACGGGATCGGCGTCGCGTCCTGTGAAAAGCTGGCCAAGGACATGAAGCCGGAAGAGGGCTTCAACAACGTGACCAACTCCCTGATATTTTATTGGGTCCAGGGCTATATGAGCGCCGCCAACATCGCGTTGCTGGAGGGCGACAGCCAGTATGTCGACCTCTATTTGATGAACGAAAAAAAGATCCTCCCGCTGATCTACGAATTCTGCCAGAAGAACCCGGGCAAGAAGCCGATCAGCGTCATCGATCAACTGATCGAGGATGCCGACAAGGTCGAAGGCAAGTGGAAGAGCGGCACCGTCCCCTGGGCCGCGGACGACGATTAGAGTTCGTCCGCCTAGGAGGGACGTATTGCTTCCGGCTTGTTGATTTGCGCCGCGAGGAGCGGCTGCAGCCGTAACGCGTTGGCAGCCACATGCTTGCGATACATGTCGATAACCTCCGCGGAGCTTCCTCCAGCCAAAAGAACGGACCCCGCCTGAAACAAGGCATCGACCTTCTCTTGGACCATCAGATGACTTTCGGCCGCCCCTTCGGCCCCGCCCTGGGCTATCTTCCACAATCTCCTGTCGATAACGGTGCCTGCTTCAACGGCAAGCATCATGGCGGAATACCAGGGGAAGAAAAACATGTCCGTTAAAGGCCTGTATGTTCGACCGCGAACTGCGTCGATGACTGATCTCTCATCGCTGAGTGCCGATGCTCGGCAAAGAAGCGGCCCGCCGGGGCGGGCCGCCTTGATGCTTTGCTTAGCGAAGTCCGCCGCCGTACAGCTGCCGTTCCTTGCGGACTTCCTCGGCGCCGTAGGGCTTGCTGGCGGGATCGAACGACTTCCACCCGGTCTTCTGCCAGGCGGCGCTGCGGTCGCTCAGGTTGACGGCCGACTCGTTCAATGCCGCCTCAAAGCGGGAACGATCCGCATCCGCTACGCGTGCTGACACCAGCGTGCCGCCTCGGCGAATGCCCTCGGCGTAGGAGTGAGCATCGGCTTCCGAAACGCCGGCTTGCGTGAGCGCGCCGACGATACCGCCGGTGGCGGCACCTGCGGCCGCGCCAACCGCCGTGGCGGCCAGCCAGCCGGCCGCAACAACGGGCCCCAGTCCGGGGATCGCCAGCAAGCCTAGTCCGGCCAGAAGGCCGGCTGCGCCACCGACGCCGGCGCCGATGCCGGCACCCGTGCCGGCACCTTCGGCGCGGTCGTCGGTGCCGTCGCGGTCGCGATCCACCTTCTTGTCGGTGTTGAACCAGCCGTCGGAATTATTGGCGACCAGGCTGATGTCCGAGTGCGGTACGCCGGCGGTTTCGAGGCGCTGCACGGCTTGCCGAGCGTCAGTGTGATTGTCGTAAAGGCGAGAGATTGTGACGGTCATTTTATTTTTCCTTACTTGGCAGTATTGACGTTGCCTTGAAAATCGACGCTCACCGCAGCAGCGGACCCGCTCTTGCTGGCCTTGCCGCGCCACACACCATTGTCGTCCTTCTTCAGTTCGGTGACGTTGGTGTAGCCGGCATCCTCGATTTTCGACTTGGCTTGTCCTTCGGTGAAACTGTTGCGACCCGCGACAGGAGCGTTGGAGTTGTTTTGTCCGGCGCTGTTGACCGCGTTGTTGTTTGGTCCGGACTGCGCCGGCGGATTTTGCGCGGAGGCCGTGGTGGCCGCCAACAATCCGATACAAACGAAAAGAACTGAGCGTTTCATAATTTTCTCCAGAGTTTCAGGAGCGGGCCTAATCTCCCGTTGTGTCTTTGGTTCCTCGCATTGCGACGTTAAGCATCTTTGTCCGGCGCCACGTGACCGGTGGGTATGATCGTTGGCGGGCTGTCGTGACGGTCAGTGCCGCCACTGTGCGAATGGACAAATCCTCTCAGACGAAAATCGAAGCCATCTGACGGCTTGCATGGAACCCGGCGGGAACTGGCACGTTACAGGCGCGGTGATTCAGTGATTCAAACAAGGAGACGCACATGTCCCGCGGGATGCCATCGATGACGGCGCTATTGGGCTTGCTCGCTCTGGCGGGCTACCAGAACAGGGACAAGATCGCCGAGATGCTGAAAGGCGCGACCGGCAATACGCAGCCGGGCGCCGGCGGCCAGCAAAATCCTTTGGGTGGCCTACTCGGCAATCTCGGCGGAGCGCTCGGCGGCGGCGGTGTCGGCGGACTGCTTGGCGGCGGGCTTGGCGAGTTGCTCGAACGCTTCAAGGAGAACGGCCAGGGAGATGCCGCCGAGTCCTGGGTCGGCAAGGGACCGAACAAGGAGCTTCCTGCCCCGCAACTGAAACAGGCTATCGGCGCGGATGTGCTGGCCGCACTCGAACAGCAAACCGGCCTGTCGCAGGAAGAACTGCTGGCAAGGCTGTCGCGAGAACTGCCAAACGCCGTTGATCAATATACGCCCGACGGGCGCCTTCCGAGCTGACGCTCACAACCCGAGGATTTTGATATGGGCATTATCTGGACGATCATTATTGGTTTCGTGGCCGGCGTGATAGCGAAGTTCATCATGCCCGGAGACAACGAGCCCTCGGGGTTCATCCTCACGACGATCCTCGGCATCGTCGGGGCGTTCGTTGCGTCGTTTCTCGGCCAGGCACTGGGCTGGTATCGGCCCGGCGAGGGTGCCGGCCTGATCGGCGCGGTCGTGGGTGCCATCGTGGTGCTGCTTGTCTACAGCATGGTTGCAGGTCGCCGCCGCGCCGTCTGAGCGGCGCACGGTCATCACCTTTCTCGTCATGGCCGGGCATAGCCGTCTGTAGGACGGCGTCGCTACCGCTCGCCTATGTCCAAGCCATCCACGTCTTTCTTGCTAACGGGAGCCAAGACGTGGATGCCCGGCACCCGTCTCCGCCAAGGCTTCGACGAGGCCACGAGTCGCAGGCCCGCCGAAGCTTTAGCGAAGGCGGCAAGGCCGGGCATGACGGTGTTCGGTAAGCGGCGCTATTTCCTTGGAAGCATCAGCTGACTGCGGCAATCTGGCGCGACGGGCAAATCACTTCTGATATTCAAAAATCATGTCAAGTCCTAAAATTTCCGAAAATCAAAATATTTCTCTTTCCATCCGACCCAAATCACCGGCACATTCTCGCCCATCCCGTCCCACTCAGAGGGGCGTTGGCCATCGTCACAACGAGGGGCGGGTCGCGGTGGACGCTGACGTTGCGATTGACGGTCGCGGCCGATGCGTACGGCAAAAGCGTGTGGTCCTGACGCCCGTAACGGCGCCAAGTCTTTCGGGAGCTAACGCTTCCGAGGGGCGACGGTGGCAATAGAGGCCGTCTCACCGGGGAGAGCGCGTCATAAGCCGTAAAGCCATTGCGCAGGGAATGTCGGATGCTCTCCGCTGCCCTGTATGCTCATGTGCAGCATTCTTATGCACAATCGCACATGAGACCGCGGGTGCAGCGCGCATCCGGCATTCCCTGCGCCCTCTGATTTCATGAGGGTAAGGAAGTTACTTGCAAAGCTCGGGCGCAATGCGTCGCGAGAATGCGTAAGTGTGTTTGGATGATGGTAGAGGCACGGTCGCGCCACACGAATGGTCGGCTCCCTCCCCCCTTGCGGGGGAGGGCTGGGGGTGGCTCCAAGCGAGACTGCCCGTGAGAACCCCTCTCCCTAACCCTCCCCCGCAAGGGGGGAGGGAACGCAGCGGGGCTCGCAATGACGACCTTTACTTCAAATACCCGCCGGTTCCTTCACGTGCTCGATGTCGGGCAGCGGCGCGCCGACGATCGTGGCCTCGAACGCGCGGAGGCGCTTGTAGACCGAGAGCAGGTCGACGATCGTGGTCCAGGAGTTGATCAGTATCTGGAACGAGTTTCTCACCTGCGTGAACGCATTCAGGATCTGCTGCAACGGACCCAGCGTGAGCTTGCCGGCGATGATCGTCGGCGCCAGCAGGATGTAGGGGAAGATGACGTCGGTCTGCAAATAGACAATGCGGCCGACGTTGAAGTACAGGTAATTCAGATAGAACCAGAAATAGTTCTTGCGAATGTGCTTGAACAACTCATTCAGGGTCGGCGGATCGGCGCGGTCCGCACTGTCTTCGCCGAGCACGAGCTCCTTGCGGTAGGCCGCCTCTACCCGCTGGTTGAAGAACTCGATGCCTGGCAGCTTGATGCCGATCAATGCCAGCAGGCCAGTTCCGAAGATCGACCACACGATTGCGGCGACCACCAGCGGATAGGGGATCGCTCCGACGAGCGGCAGCTCGGTGACAAGACTGGACAGTTTGAGCAGCACCGGCAGGAAGGCGATCAGCGTCAGGATCGCGCTGATGAAATTGACGCCGAGGCCTTCTGTGATGGTTGCAAATCTCATCGTGTCTTCCTGGACGCGCTGCGAGGCGCCCTCGATGGTGCGCAGCCGCGGCCAGTACGCCACGTAGAAATCGTTCATCGCGGTGCGCCAGCGGAAGATGTAATGGCTGACAAAGAAACGGTTCAGCGTGCCGACCACAACGGCGACCAGCGCGATGCCGGCGAAGGTCGCCAGTTGACCATAGAATTCTTCGAATGTGATGACCCTGGTTTTCGCAAGCGCTGCCTGAATCATGTCATAGAACGGCCCGTACCAGGTGTTGACGGCGACGCTGACCTGGACCTGGAAATAGGTGGCGAACAGGATCAGCGCCGAGCCCGGGATGGACCACCACACCCAGGGATGCGGTGAGAACCACATCCAGCCAGCGGTGAAGATGGCGACGCACACGACGAAATACAGATCGAACCACAGCGAGCGCACCGACCAGAAGGTCGCGACGCCGACAACGGGCGCCGACGATCCGTACAGTTCGCTGGCGTAACTGTACCAGAGTATCATCGCCAGCGCGGCCCACACGATCGCGGAGATAAAGAGCAGCTTTGGGCGGGGGAAGAATGAAACGAACATTCGGTTGTCTCTCAGGTCAGAGGATTTGTGGCTCTGGGGAGGCCGTCATTCCGGGGCGATGCGAAGCATCGAACCCGGAATCTCGAGATTCCCCGGGGGCGCAATTGCGCCCCTGAGGCTGGTGCTAACGCACCATCTACGATGCGCAATTGCGCATCGGAGAATGACAGTCCCAATGTTGATGCACTTAGAAATCTCAAACACTCACAACTCTCTCGCATTGCTGAACGCAAACGACGACACGCGCCGCGTGTTCTCATCCAGGATCAGGGTGCGCGTGATCGGCGGCTCGGCGCGCTGGCTGCAGTTCTCGCGCTCGCAGAGCCGGCAGTTGACCCCGATCGGCGTGCCCTCGGTTTTCTCCAGGTCCATGCCGGCGGCATAGACCAGCTTGGCGGCATGGCGGATTTCGCACCCAAGACCGATCGCAAAGCGCGGCTGCGGCTGCGGGTGCGGCGCCACCGGCCGGCGCACCATCTGCGCGATCGAGAAGTAACGGGTACCATCTGGCAATTCGATGACCTGCTTGAGCAGCCGGTCCGGCGTGTCGAAGGTCGAATGCACGTTCCACAGCGGGCAGGTGCCGCCGAATTTCGAGAACGGAAACGTGCCGGAGGAAAACCGCTTGGAGACATTGCCGGCATTGTCGACGCGGAGCAGGAAGAATGGCACGCCGCGCGCGTTCGGCCGCTGCAGCGTGGTCAGGCGATGGCAGACCTGCTCGAAGCCGGCATTGAAGCGCTGCGCCAGCACGTGCACGTCGTAGTTCAGCGCTTCGGCCGCGGAATGAAACGTCTGGTAGGGCATCATGGTGGCGGCAGCGAAGTAATTCGCCAGCGTAATCCGGTAGAGCCTTCGCGGCGTGTCGTCGAGCGGGCCGGCGCGGTTGACGATGGCATCGATGCTGGCGCTGCATTCGGCCAGCCCGATCTGCAGCGCGAGCTGGAAGGCCCGGCCGGGGCCATCGACCAGTTCGGAGACCAGCAGCTGCCGGCGATGGCGGTCGAACCGCCGCAGCGTCTCTCGCATCACGTCGACAGGCATGATGCGGGTGACGATCGAATGCTTTTCGCGCAATCGCGCGGCGAGGGCCGCAAACAATTCCTCGGACGGCGCGCCCAGTTCGTCGCGCAGGCTTTCGGCGGCCTGTTCGAGTTCAGGGAAGTAATTGCGGTTGGCCTCGATCAGATCGCGCACCCGCTCGATCGGATTGGCCTCGAACCGGGTTCCCTCGTCGCGGTCGGCCATTTGCGCCGCGACCAGCGTTTCGCCGCGGCGGGCCTCGGTATAGGCGGCGTACAGCCGTTGCAGGGAATGAGTCACACCGGGGCACAATTCAGCGAGATCGCGCAGTTCCTGCTTCGGCAGGTCGATTTGCCGAAACAACGGATCGGAGAATATCTCGTTCAGCTCGGCGAAAAAGCGATCCTCGTCGGCGGTCGCCAGATCGCGCAAATCGAGGTCATAGGTCTCCGCCAGCCGGAGCAGCAGCTGCGCGGTCACCGGGCGCTGGTTGCGCTCTATCAGGTTGATATAGCTCGGAGAAATCTCCAGGCCCTCGGCCATCTGGGTCTGCGACAGGCCGAGCTGCTGGCGGATCCGGCGAAACCGCGGACCGACGAACAGCTTCTTTCCGGACTCACCAGCCATGTCAGCCCTTCTGACGGGTTTTGTGACAAAATTGACAAAATAACAACTGTGACAAGTTCAGATGTTACATGACATCACCATTCAAAATCAAGCTATCTATACGAAATCAGGATTTTGGCGTTTAGCTCTCGGTACGTTTTGCAATGCACTGTCATGAATGTCGATTACGGCAAAGAATGGCGAAGGCTGCAAATTAGTCGTCACCGAAAGGATTAAGCAAATGAACTATCAGCCACGTGGCATCGACCAGGCCATCAAGGGACCCGCTTCCTACGCGAGCGAGCTTGGCGCTGCCAAGGCGCTGCTCGAGACCCAGCCGACCTGGAACGGCGTCACTGCCGAGGCCGTGGCGCGCATGCGTCTGCAGAACCGCTTCAAGACCGGCCTGGACATCGCCCGCTACACCGCGGCGCTGATGCGCAGCGATATGGCTGCTTATGACGCCGATCCGACCAAGTACACCCAGTCGCTGGGTTGCTGGCATGGCTTCATCGCGCAGCAGAAGCTGATTTCGGTGAAGAAGCATTTCGGCGGCAAGACCGATCGCCGTTATCTCTATTTGTCCGGCTGGATGATCGCCGCGCTGCGCTCCGAGTTCGGACCGCTTCCCGACCAGTCGATGCACGAGAAGACCTCGGTGCCGGCGCTGATCGAAGAGCTCTACACCTTCCTCCGTCAGGCCGACTCCCGTGAGCTCAACGATATCTTCCGCGCCATCGACGCCGCCCGCAAGGCAGGCGACAAGGCGAAGGAAAAGGAACTGATCGAGAAGGTCGACAACTTCCAGACCCATGTCGTGCCTGTCATCGCCGACATCGACGCCGGTTTCGGCAATGCGGAGGCGACCTACCTGCTCGCAAAGAAGATGATTGAAGCAGGTGCGTGCGCTCTGCAGATCGAAAACCAGGTCTCCGACGAAAAGCAGTGCGGCCACCAGGACGGCAAGGTGACTGTGCCGCACGAGGTGTTCCTGGCGAAGATCCGGGCGTGCCGCCATGCCTTCCTTGAACTCGGCGTCGAAGACGGCATCGTCGTGACCCGCACCGACTCGCTGGGTGCTGGTCTCACGCAGCAGATCGCTGTCAGCCACAAGCCCGGCGACATCGGCGATCAGTACAACAGCTTCCTGGATTGCGAGGAAATCACGGCCGAGAATGCCCGGAACGGCGATGTCATCATCAACCGCAACGGCAAGATGCTGCGTCCGAAGCGGCTCGCCAGCAACCTCTATCAGTTCCGTGCCGGCACGGGCGAAGACCGCTGCGTGCTCGACAGCATCACCTCGCTGCAGAACGGCGCCGACCTGTTGTGGATCGAAACCGAGAAGCCGCATATCGAGCAGATCGCCAAGATGGTCGACCGCATTCGCGAGGTCGTTCCGAACGCGAAGCTGGCCTACAACAACTCGCCGTCGTTCAACTGGACGCTCAACTTCCGTTGGCAGGTCTACGACGCGATGAAGGAAGCCGGCAAGGATGTCAGCAAGTACAACCGCGCCGAACTGATGAAGCCGGAATACGACGATACGCCGCTGGGCATTGAAGCCGACGAGCGCATCCGCACCTTCCAGGCCGATTCAGCCAAGCGCGCCGGCATCTTCCACCATCTGATCACGTTGCCGACCTATCACACGGCAGCGCTGTCGACCGATAATCTCGCGAGGGAATATTTCGGCGAGCAGGGCATGCTGGGCTATGTGAAGAATGTTCAGCGCCAGGAGATCCGTCAGGGTATCGCCTGCGCCAAGCATCAGAACATGGCCGGCTCCGATATCGGTGACGAGCACAAGGAATATTTCGCCGGGGAAGCCGCTCTGAAGGCGGGCGGCGCCCACAACACGATGAACCAGTTCGGCTAACGGTAACAAGCAGGAGACTAGTCATGACGAAGAGCAATTTCTGGGTGATTGGCGGCGAGTTCGGCTCGATGAACTTCCACAAGCTCGTGGAAGGCTCGGCTCAGGTACAGGGACCCTTCAAGACCCGCAAAGAGGCAGAGGATGCCTGGCGCGCGGTCTCGGAAGAGAACCGCCACAAGGCCGGCGTGCGCTTTTCGATCGTCGAAGAGCCCTCCCGCGTCTCGGCCTGAGCGGCTGCTGCCGACCAACTAGAAGAAACGTCCAAGGAAAACGTAAGTGGGCGGCCCCATCCGGAATCCCGGGTGGGGCCGTCTGCCGTTTTCAACGGGAAACCGCCTTTTCAACCAAAACCTAAGTCATTGGGAACAAACGAGCTTTGCGGAAAACATGGTTACTGCTAGGTTAACCGCCGCCAACCCTTCAGGACAAAGGCGGGTCGTGAGATGTCAGACGTACAGAGTACCGCCCCTATTGAGCCGCAACCGACCCGGCTGCGCGACGCGCTGCGCAAGGCGCGGATCGAGGCCGCCGACCGCACCGGCGTTGTCGTCGAACTGCGCGACGCCGAAGTGGCCCGGCTCGAGATCATGAACGAGGCGCTCGATCCCCTGTTCGCGCAGGTCCCCGAAAAGGTCGACCTGTTCGACCGCGGCGTCAGCCAGGGCGAGACGCCGCGGCTGTGGATCGACGTGGTCGCGCACATCCTGATGGGCCGCGACAAGCGCATCTACCGCTTCGTGCAGGACACCCGCTTCGGCCGCATCGTGCTCGCCGAATCCCACGACGTGCCCGTCATCGTCGATGCCGTCACCGACTATGTCGCGCGCCGCATGATCGAGCGCGAGCATGCGATGGTGGCAACCCCGATGGTCGAGCCGGTCGTGGAAGAGCCGCCGAAACGCCGCGGCGGCTTCGGAATGTTCGTGTTCGGCTTCCTGCTCGGCGCCGCCGCCCTGTTCGGCCTCGCGCTGTTTGCGAGCCTGAGAAACCTCTAGCGCGGAGCCTGAAGGGGACCTCGTGCCAGCCATCATCATCGGCAACGCCATCGTGGCGGTGATCGTCCTGGTCATCGCCGCGAGCCTGTACGGCAAATGGCTGACGTTGAGGCGTGCCGAATATATCCGCACCTTCCGCTGGCCAAGCGGGCTGCTGCAGCGGCTGGAGCAGCATCACCCGGGCTTCCAGCGCAAGGACAGCGCGTTGGTCTCGCGGGGCCTGCGGCAGTTTTTCCTCGCCTATCTCATGAGCGGCAAGCGCTACGTCTCGATGCCCTCGCAAGTCGCGGACGATCTGTGGCACGAGTTTATCCTCTACACGCGCGAGTATGATGCGTTTTGCCGCCGTGCGTTCGGCGGTTTCCTGCATCACACCCCGGCGGTGGTGCTAAGCGAGCATCGCAAGAGCAATGAGGGCCTGCGGCGGGTCTGGTGGTACTGCTGCAAGTACGAGAGTATCGATCCTGTCAGGCCGAGCCGGCTGCCGCTGTTATTTGCGCTCGACAGCAAGTTCAAGATCGTCAACGGCTTTGTCTATCATCCCGACTGCGAGGAGTTGCGCAAGAACAGCAGCGGAACCGCATATTGCGGCGGTGATTTCGCGGACTCCTCGGTCGACGGCTCGTCGTCGGGCTTCGGCGATGGCGACGGCGGCCACGGTAGCGGCGATAGCGGGGGTAGCGATGGGGGTGGTGGTGGAGACGGCGGCGACGGCGGCGGAGGTTGCGGCGGTGGGGGCGGGGACTAGCCCTGCCTGAACCAGTTACGACAACCTGACCTGCGCCAACTGCCGGATGACATTGTCATCGCCAAAGCCGCGCACGGTCTGCACGCAGCGCCAGTGGTCGCCGTCGCGCTCGATCGAAAACAGATTATAGGCCGCGGCGGGATAGTGCCGGTGCGCCAGCGCCGACGCCGAAGGCACGCCGATCGCGGGAATCTGGCGGTCAGCGCCTTCGATCCACATGGTCGAATGGATGTGGTCGTGCCCGTGCAGCACCAATTCCACGCCATGGCGCTTCAAGAGCGCGCGCACCTGCCGCGAATCCGTCAGCCGCTTGATGCGGGAATCCGAATGCAGGGGATGATGGACCAGCAGCACCCGGAATGCCTGCTCGGACGACAATTGCGTCAGGATTTGATCCAGTTCATCGAGCTGGGCCCGCCCGAGCCTGCCGGTCGCCATCAGCGGCAGCGTCGGCACTGCCGAGGATACGCCGATCAGCGCCAGCGGGCCGCGCCGGCGCACGAAAGGAAACGTCGCGCCGTTGGGCCCAGCATCGCCGCGCAGATAGTCGCCGAACGTTCCGGCGAAGTGATGCCTGGTGGCGCGCACATAGGCGTCGTGATTGCCGGGAATCACCGTGACTTGCTGCGGCGCGCCGACGCTTTCAAGCCAGGCCTGCGCCGGCGAGAACTCGGCTTCCAGCGCGAGATTGACCAGGTCGCCGGTGACCGCGATATGGTCAGGCTGCTGGACCTGCATGTCGGCGACCAATGCGTCGAGCACCTCGCGGCGGTGGTATTTGTGGCGGTTGCGGGTCCAGTTGAGGTAGCCGAGCGCGCGCTTGCCCGCGAGATCGCGAAAGCGCGCCGCCGGCAGCGGCGGCAGGTGCGGATCTGACAAATGCGCCAGCGTGAATGCGGCCATCAACAACCTCGTCAGGAATGCTTGCCAGAATCCCTGCCAGAATTCCTGCCATGTATTGGCAAGCCAACCGTATCTGCGCAAGGATCAAACATCATGTCCGGCATCTGAGGTATTTGTGACCGCCCTGCAGAATCTTCGAAAACGCTTCGAGCCGCAGCTGCGGCGGGTAATGCATTTGTATTGGCGGATCGCCCGCGGCATGACGCTCGGGGTTCGCGGCGTCGTGCTCGACGGCAGCAACAGGGTGTTTCTGGTCAAACACAGCTATATCTCCGGCTGGCATCTGCCGGGCGGCGGGGTCGAGGTCGGCGAGACGTTCCTCGAAGCATTGCGGCGCGAACTCATGGAGGAGGGACGGATCGAACTCACCGACGAACCACCCTTGCATGGCCTGTTTTTCAACGTCCACGTGTCGCCCCGCGACCATGTCGCGGTCTATGTCGTCAGGCAATTCCGCCAGGACCGCTTGCCGGAGCCCAACCGCGAAATCGTGGAATGCGGGTTCTACGATGCGGCTGCACTGCCGGCGGACACTACCCGAGGTACGCGCCTTCGGATCGCCGAAGTGTTGGATTTCAAGGCACGGACCGCGACCTGGCGCTGATTTTTGCGCACGCGCTCGGTTGCGTGCCGCCATCACAGCCCCTAGAAGCGGAGCAGTCGAGGCGGGGCCGGACAGGATGAAACTGATTAAACTTCTCTGCGGCTTCGCCTTCCTGGTGGTGCTGGCGAGCAACATCTGGACCATCTCGCGCTGGAGCGAAAGCCGCGGGGTCTATGACGACATCTGCTATTTGCGGCAGGCGCATCTGTTCAAGCTGTTCGGCCTGGACGGGCTCAACACCGACATCAAGCGCGAGGACGACCAATATCTCGCCAACAAGCTGAAGGCGATCGGCTATCCCGAGTGGAACGTGGCGACGCGGGCTCCCTGTCACGTCTGGATGGAGAAGACGAAAAAAACCGTCATTCAATATCCGCCGGGGACCGGGTTTGCGCTGGCGCTGTTCCCGGAAGGCTTCCAGGTTATCCCGCTCTATGTTCTGGCGTCGATCGTGGTAACCGGTTTCGCACTGCTCGCGTTGAGCTACGCATCAACATGGTATTCGCTCGCATTGGCGGCCGTCTTCGGGGATGTCGCGATCTACCTGATGATCAATCCGACCAAGGCGAGCTATTCGATCGCGCCGACCATGATGGTCTGCGCTCTCGCGGGCTGGCTCACCGCGAAGCTGTTCAAGGATGGCTCGCGGCACCGGCTTGTGCTGCTCGCGCTGGTGGGCCTGCTGATCAGTCTCTCCGTGAATTTGCGCCTGCCGAACCTGTTCCTGTCGGCGGGCTATTGCCTGTATCTCGCCGGCGCATTCCTGCTGGCGCGAAACAGGGAGACGTTCCTGCAAGGGGCGGCATTCGGCGCAGCCTTGCTGATCGGGATGGCGCCGACGCTGGTCGCGAATGCGATCAATGCGGGCAGCCCCTTCACGACGACCTATGGCGGACAGGACGTCACGCCGCCGGAGCTGGATGCAAGCGTCCTCTGGCAGTATTTCAGGGACGTGCAGTTCACCTTGCTGGCGATTGCCGCCGTCTGGACCGCCTGGCTGTGGCGCTACAATCAGGGGGGCGCGAGGCAGGCCGCCATTTTGCTCGCCGCCAATCTGGTGGTGAACGCGATTTTCTTCATGACGCATCCGATCTTCACGCCGTATTACATCATGCCGATCGACATGCTCACGCTGTGGACGCTGCTGTTCGCAACGCTCAATCTGCGCGGCGAGGCCGCCGCCGAGCCGGGCTTTCCTCAACTGGCAAAAGCCTTGAAGCGGCATCGGCGATCCATGGTCAGGCCTGATTCGGCAGGTCCGCGATGACGACAACAGCGTTGCGAGTTGCGGTTCTGGTGCCGTGCTTCAACGAGGAGGCGGCCGTCGCGACCGTGGTCGCCGATTTTCGCAGAGTACTGCCGGCGGCCGAAATCTTCGTCTATGACAACAATTCAAGAGATCGCACCGTCGAACTCGCGCGGGCGGCCGGCGCAGAGGTGCGCAGCGAACGCCGTCAGGGCAAGGGGCATGTCATCCGGCGGATGTTTGCCGATATCGACGCCGACATCTACGTGCTGGTCGACGGCGACGCGACCTACGACGCCCCCAGCGCCCCACGCATGATCGAGGCCCTGGTCAACGAACACCTCGACATGGTGGTGGGCTTTCGCGTCGATCAATCGGCCGCCGCCTACCGGCCCGGTCACCGCACCGGCAACTGGATGCTGACCGGATTCCTTTCGATGGTGTTCGGTCAGGCGTTCAAGGATATCCTCTCCGGCTACCGCGTGTTCTCGCGCCGCTTCGTCAAATCGTTTCCGGTGTTGTCGGACGGCTTCGAGATCGAAACCGAGCTCAGCGTGCATGCGCTCGAACTGGCGCTGCCGGTGGCCGAAATCGAGACACCCTATTTCGCCCGGCCCGAGGGGTCGTTCAGCAAGCTGAACACCTGGCGCGACGGTTTCCGCATCCTCGGCACCATCCTGAAACTCTACCGGTCGGAAAAGCCGCTGCGGTTCTTCACCGCAATCGGCGTGTTGCTGATGGTGATTTCCGTCGTGCTCGCGATCCCCGTCATCATCACCTATCTCGAGCAAGGTATCGTTCCGCGATTGCCGACCGCGGTATTGTCGATGGGCTTGATGATCATGGCGGTGCTGTCGGTCTCATCGGGGCTGGTGCTGGACACGGTGACGCGCGGCCGCCGCGAGATGAAACTGCTGGCCTACCTGTCGCAACCGGCGATCAACAAGAAATGAGGCAAAGCGGGCTTTAGCGCTGGCGGCAATGGACCGCGCCGCTGCCAGATGCTATTCCGCGCCTTACCATGAGCGAACTTTCCGTCACCATATTACCCGAAACGCCAAAGGACGCGCAGGCCATCGAGCGTCTGCTCGAACGCACCTTCGGCCCCGGCCGCTTCGTGCTGAGCGCCTACCGGCTGCGCGAGCACGTCGATCATCTGCTCGATCTGTCGTTCACGGCACGGATCGGCACGCTGATGGTCGGCTCGGTGCGCCAGCTGCCGGTTTGCATCGGCGATACCCCCGCCTTGATGCTCGGTCCGTTGACGGTCGAGCCGCCGTTTCGCAGCCGCGGCGTCGGGCGCATGCTGCTCGATCGCGCCCTTGCGGATGCCAAGGCAAAGGGCCATCGCCTGGTCATTCTGGTCGGCGACGAGGCCTATTACAACCGTGTCGGCTTCAAGGCCGTGCCGAAGGGGCGGATGACCATGCCCGGCCCGGTCGATTACAGCCGCCTCCTGGTCGCCGAACTCGTCGACGGCGCCTTCGATGGCGTCTCCGGTGCCATTCGCCCGGACTGGAGCAAGGCGCGCTGATCTCGCCCTGCTCCAGCGGGGCTGCTAGAACTTCAAATTCGCAAACGCCCGCATTCCGATGCCCGGCAACAGAACCTCGTCCTTGTTGTACGATACCGAGTTGCGGATGTTTTCGTTCAACAGGTTGTTGCCGACCAGGCCAACCGTCATTTCCCGCGCGCCGAACCAGGACGCATCGAGCTTGGTCCTGTAACTGAGTTCGGCCTTCAACAGATTATATCCCGCCGTCGGCGTCTCGCCGATCACGGCGATATCGTTCTGCGCGAAGGCGTGCAGCAGATTGACGCGCGCCAGCCAGTTGGCGTCGCGATAGAACAGGCCGCCTCCGAGCCGCTGCGGTGGAATCCGCGGTACGTTGGTCCCGTCCTCGAAGGTCGCGCGGACGATATCGTATTGTCCCTCGATCCCGAACAGGCCGTTCCAGACCGGCAGCACGTCGTACTGAAACTGGAATTCGCCGCCGCGGAAGGTGGCGTCGCGCTGGGAGTAGATCGCCTGGTTGAGTTCGAGACCCGGGCCGGCCTGGCACACGCCGTCTTCGCACGTGTTGCCGGTCAGCCGCCGATAGATGAAGCCGTTGAACTTGGTGTAATAGCCGGTGATTTCAAATCGCAAGGGGCCTGTTGCCCGTCGCAATCCGACTTCGACCGATTTCGCGGTCTCGATACCCAGATTGGGATTGCCGATATCGAATGTGACGGTCGCATCGTGACCGCCGCGTGAAAACAGCTCGGCGGGCTTGGGGGCGCGCTCGACATATTGGCCGGTGATGCTCGCAACCAGATTCCATGGAAGATTCTGGATCAGGCCGATACTCCCGCTCTTCGGCGCGAAGTTGAGGTTGCGCGGCGTGGCGGGGCCAATGGCACCGGGATCGACGTTGAGGTCGAACTCATCCGGAATGAAGGCCGGCGTCGTTCCAGTCAGGTGGGCGTGCTCGATACGCCCGGCAATCTGCGCCTTTGTCGTATCGCTGAATTTCAGTTCGTTGAAAATGTATCCGGCGACCTTGGTGTTCTTGTTGGGATCCCACAAGCCGTTCACTGGACTGCCGATATCATCCGGGCTCGGTGCTGTGAGTTCCTGATGCGAGGCCTGGATGCCGACAGCCGTGGTGAGGGCGGCGAAGCGGACGTTGAACGGTGCCAGCTGTACCTCGACGCGGCCTTCCTGCTCCTTGTTGGTGAAGGTCTGGCGCACGCCCAGCGTCGTCAGATCGGCGGGGTCGGCGAGGCCGATCTCATTGTGCTTATAGTCGGTGGCGCCCGCCCAGAAGCGCACCGTATCGATCGCCGCCGCGTCCGGCCGGTATTCGCCCTTGGCCGTGAATTTGGTTTGGCGCGCGTCGATCCGGGTCTGGTGATCGGCGCCGTCGATGCCGGGTATGTGATAGAGCGTGTCGTTCTGCGTGACGGCGGCGCCGATGAATCCGCCATGGAAGAAATACGAACCGCCGATCGATGCGCCGGTGGCCTGCGCCGCGGAGTTCGGCTGGCGTCCATCGACCGGCCGGGTCTGGTCGAACAGATAGGGATAGCTCGGAATGTTGTAATCGCTCGACTTGCGTCCATAGGCGTCGGCATGAATGGCAACATTGCCGCCGCCGGCGTCGAGCAGAATGCCGCCTTCGACGCCGCGATCGACCGAATTGACCGCGGTGCGGGTCTCGACGTTCAGGCACCCCGGAGCTGCGGCATTGGCGAGCGGGGCCTTCACCGGAAGTCCATAGGTCTGGAACGGGGGGGCCGCGCAGGTGGGCAAAGCGTCCGGAATGCGGTTGTTGGTGGCGCTGACAACGCCACCGATCGCCGTGGACCCGTAACGCAGGGTTGCCGGTCCGCGGATGACCTCGATCTGATTGGTGGAAAGCGGATCGATCGGCACGAAGTGATCTTCGCCGAGGTCCGAGGCGCCGTTGCTGCCGATCCCGTTCTCGACGATGCCGACGCGATTGACGTCGAGACCCCTGATGATCGGCCGGCTTGACGCTCCGGGCGCGAAGCTCGAGCCGGTGATCCCGGGCTTGGAGAACAGGAGATCGCCGAGCGTGCCACCGCCCTGCCGGCGGATTTCCTCGTTGGGTATGACGGTGACGGTAGCGAACTGGTCGGTCACGACAGGCAGCACACCCTGTTGAGGTGCGGCGGCGACGGGGGCCGGTTGCGGCTCGTTATCGCGTTCGCGATTGCGGCCGGGCACGCCGCGGGCGACGCGCGCCGGCTTTCGCGCCGGGGTCACGTTCCGCCGCACGATCGGGCTTGGCGCCGTCACGGTGATTTCCGGCAGTTGTGTCGAGGAGGATGGCGCGGCCGCGTCCTGGGCCATCGCGCCGTTGCCGACCGCGCACAGGAATAGCCAGCTTGCGCCACCGATATTGAGCGCTCGTCTTTTAGTGAATGTCATTGTCCCGATCCTGATTCCGTCAAGCGACGGATCGATTCGATTATCCCTTGGCGGATCGGCCACGTGTCACGCGGCGATCCCCTTCGGGCGCATCAGTCAATCGATGTCAGGAGGCGGGAGGGGCGCGGGACTGGAACGGTGAGCGGACCGAACTCAGATGCGCGAATTCGGCGTCGGTCGTCAGGTATAGAAGTTCGATGGCCTGCGGCAGCAGCAACAGCGGCGGTGCCGAGAATACGAGGTTGTTGGCCAGCGAAATGACAGCGCAGATCGCGCAAGCCTCAGCCGGATGGTCGGTATCGTGATTGGACGGTGGCTGCGTTTGGGCGGCTTGGCCTGCCGCATCCGCTACGGCGGGGATCTGCGCATGATCGAGGTCAACCTGCGCTAGGCTGGTCGCGATCGCAGGTGCGGCCGCGGCCGGGTGGTAATGCCCGCACGACAGCGCAAACTGGATCGCGAGCGCGAGCAGCGCCAGCCGCGAGCCGTGTTTGACGTTATTCCTGAACCACTTCACGACGATGGAGGCCTTGTCCCGGGCCGGCCAAGGTGTCTCGGCCTTCCCAATGTTATATTATAACATCAGCGGTGGTCCGCGGGGTCAACCGTGCTTGTTCCGGGTGCCGACGCAATTCAAAGCGTGTGTGTGATTCACGCAACGGTATGCGGGTCGAGCGGATCATCGTCGATTGGGCGCACCCGGCGTCCCTCAGTTTTCCCGGTTGACAGCCGAGCTGCGTTGGGATTGTTATGTTATAACATTACATATCCGCGTCGCCGTCGTCGTTTGGGATTCCGTGAACTGAACAGGCTCTTTGACCTCGATGCGAAAACTCCCCGTCACCGTCTTGTCCGGCTTCCTCGGGGCTGGAAAGACAACTTTGCTAAACCACGTGCTGAACAACCGTCGCGGCCTGAAAGTTGCGGTGATTGTGAACGACATGAGCGAGGTCAACATCGACGCCGACCTGGTCCGCGATGGCGGTGCGAACCTGTCGCGGACTGACGAAAAACTGGTTGAAATGACCAACGGGTGCATTTGCTGCACGCTGCGAGACGATCTCTTGAAGGAAATCCGTGGGCTCGCCGAAAGCGACAGGTTCGACTACCTCCTGATCGAATCGACCGGCATTTCCGAACCGCTCCCGGTTGCGGCGACGTTCGATTTCCGGACCGAGGAGGGCGACAGTCTTTCCGACGTGGCAATACTCGACACCATGGTAACCGTGGTCGATGCCGTAAACTTGCTGCGGGACTATTCCTCGACCGACTTCATAAGGGATCGCGGCGAGTCGCTCGGCGCTGATGACAAGCGAACGATGGTGGATCTGCTGGTCGAGCAGATCGAATTCGCTGACGTGGTGGTGCTCAACAAGATCGGCGATGCTTCCAATGACCAGTTGGAGGCCGCCCGCAAAATCATTCGCGCGCTGAACCCCGCTGCCGACATCGTGGAGACCGATTTCTCCAACGCGCCGTTCGAGCGCATTCTCAACACCGGTCGTTTTGATTTTGAGCGGGCGCAGCAGCATCCGCTGTGGTTCAAGGAACTATACGGCTTCGCCAACCATACGCCGGAGACAGAACAATACGGCGTCGGCAGCTTTGTCTATCGGGCGCGTCGACCGTTCGATCCCATGAAGTTCTATCAATTCCTGAGGGAAAGCTGGGCCGGAGTCATCCGCGCCAAAGGGCATTTCTGGATCGCGACGCGTCCGCAATGGCTGGGTGAATTGAGTCAGGCTGGCGCGATTGTCCGAACGGAAGGTCTGGGCTTTTGGTGGGCCAATGTCCCTGCCGACCGCTGGCCGGACGACCCGTTCTGGCGGCAATCGCTCAAGAAGAACTGGAACGAACTGTACGGCGATCGCCGGCAGGAGATCGTCTTCATCGGCACCGCCATGGACGAGGACGCCATCACGGCGCGGCTCGACGCATGTCTTGTTCCGGGAAAGTCCGGCATGCACATCGATGAATGGGCTAGTCTGCCCGATCCATTCCCCAGATGGCGTCGCGCCGATGAGGCCGCTTAGCCATTCGGCGCGTTGCTTCTAGCGCCCTTCGCGGATCCAGGTCGCGGCGAAGGCACCGAGCAACAGCAGCAGGCCGATCAGGCCGGCGAACATCGGCAGCACGCCGACGCCTTTGACGACGCTGGCGTCGCGCATCTTCACGCCCATCCAGCCGTCGCCGCGGAAGATGCTGGTGGAGCGCACCGGCACGATGCGGGGCAGGTCGATGCTTGACCCGTCGACCACGCGTCGCGCGTCGCCGCCGGTCGCTTGCGCCAGCGGCTTGAGCATTTCGATCGTCGACGTGACTTCGGAAAATTCCCTCGGGTTGGTCGGTCCGACATTGATCAGCGCCTTCAGCGTGCCGTCGGTCGCCTGCCACAGGCCGAGTTCGCTTGCCGGCAGGGTCGAGCGCCAGGTGCCGGGATCGCTCGCGGTCAGCGTCAATTCGCGGGTGGCACCGCTCGGCGAGGTCACCGTCACGGGTGCGACGGTGTCGGCCATGGTCTGTCGCAGCACCACGAGGTCCTTGCCCTGGATCTGCAGGCGCAGCGCCTCTTCGTCGAGATCAGGCTGCTTCATCAGCCAATGCGACATCCGCCGCAACAGATCGAGATGTGGACCGCCGCCTTCATAACCGCGCGCCCACAGCCAGATATGGTCCGACAGCAGCAGCGCGACGCGGCCCTCGCCGAAGCGCGACAGCAGCAGCAGCGGCTTGCCGTCGGCGCCGGTCATGACCGGCGGCGTGATGGCGTTGCGCGTCTCCACGGTGCGGAAGAACCGGCTCCAGCGCGGCGGTTCGTTGGCGGAGCCTTCGAGGCCGCGCGTCACCGGATGACGTTTACCGATGTCGCTCAGACGTGCGTAAAACGGCTTCTCGGAGACGCCGACGGGTTCGGCCGGCAGCACCGAATCCAAAGGCGTGCGCCAGATGCTGCTGGTCGAGGCGTAGTCAGGCCCGGCGGACACCAGCACCGCGCCGCCGGCGCGCACATAGCGCGCCATATTCTCGAAATAGGGGATCGGCAGCACGCCCTGGCGGGCGTAGCGATCGAAGATGATCAGCTGGAATTCGTTGATCTTCTGCTGGAACAGTTCGCGGGTCGGAAACGCGATCAGCGACAGTTCGTTGATCGGCGTGCCGTCCTGCTTCTCCGGCGGGCGCAGAATGGTGAAATGCACGAGGTCGATGCTGGCGTCGGACTTCAACAGATTGCGCCAGGTGCGTTCGCCGGAATGCGGCTCGCCGGATACCAGCAACACGCGCAATTTATCGCGCACACCTTCGATCGCGACCACGGCGCGGTTGTTGACCAGCGTCAGTTCGTTCTCGAGCGGCGAGGCCTCGATCTCGACGATGTTGGAGCCGGCATGCTTGATGTCGATATCAACATTGGCGGTCTGGCCGCTTTGCAAGGTGCGTTCGTTGATCACCTCGCCGTCGCGGCGCACGACGATTCTGGCGCGCTGGCCGGTGACGCCCTGGTCGTCCAGCCGGTAGGTGATGGTCTGGGGCTGGCCGACGATGCCGAATCTTGGCGCGGCCGAAATCGCGACGCGGCGGTCACGCTCGTCCTTGCGGCCGGTGACCAGTGCATGCACCGGCGCCTGGAAGCCCAACGCCGCGGCGTTGGCGGGAATGTCGTGGACGCGGCCGTCGGTGATCAGGAAGGCGCCGGCGACGCGATCGACGGGAACATCCGCCAGCGCCGACGACAACGCGCCGAACAGCTTGGTGCCGTCGGTTTCGCCGTCGGCCTGTCCGGCGTCGACGACGCGCACTTCCAGTCCCTTGACCTTCTTGAGGCTGTCGACCAGGGCTTCCTGCGCCTTCGCCGTCTCCTCATTGCGGGTGCCGAAATTCTGGCTCGGGCTCTTGTCGATGACCACGGCGGCGACCGACGACAACGGCTCGCGGTCTTCGCGCGTGAAGGAGGGGTTGGCGAGCGCGAGCAAGATCAGCGCCAGCGCGGTGACGCGCACGGCCGCGCCCCGCGCGCGGCCGATCAGCAGCAGCACCGAGATCGCGACGATCGCGGCCAGCGCGATCCACAGCACGAGGGTCGGGACGAGGGGGGTGAACGCGATGCCGTATTGCATGCCGTTACTGCCCCAACCGTTCGATGAGGGCAGGCGCGTGCACCTGGTCGGCCTTGTAGTTGCCGGTCAGCGTGTACATCACGATGTTGACGCCGGCGCGGAAGGCGAATTCGCGCTGGCGCGGCTCGCTCGGCGACAGCGGCAGCATCGGCTGGCCATCGGGACGGATCGCCCAGGCGCCGGCAAGATCGTTCGAGGTGATGATGATCGGCGAGACGCCGTCGCCGCCGCGCGCAGGGCGCGATGCGGCTTCGTCGTCATCCTCGCGTGGCAGGGTTTCGACCCAGGTCTGACCCGAGTTGAACCGGCCCGGAAAATCCCGCAGCAGATAAAACGTCTTGGTCAGCACGTGCTCGCGCGGCACCGGCTCGAGCTCGGGCACATCGAGCGAGGAGAGGATCTCGCGCAAGGTGCGCATGCCCGCCGTCTGCGATGCGCCGTTCTCGCCCGGTGGCGCCTCGATGGCGTCGCGGGTGTCGAATACGACCGTGCCGCCCTGCTTCATATAGGCGTCGATGCGGTTGATGGCGTCCTGCGGTGGTTTCGGCGCACCCGGTACTACCGGCCAGTAGATCAGCGGGAAGAACGCCAGCTCGTCGCGCGCGGGATCGATGCCGACGGGGTCGCCGGCTTCCAGCGCGGTGCGCTGGGCGAGAAACAGCGTTAGTCCCGACATGCCTGACTTGACGATGGAATCGACGTCGGCATTGCCGGTGACGACATAAGCGAGGCGCGTCTGCGAGACTGACTTGATCGCAAAATCGTCATTGTCGGCGGCGCGAAGCGGGGCGGGCGCGATCGACGTCGCGGCCAGGATCATCGCCAATACCAATGCTGCGGGCGCAGCACGGCGCCGCCACAGCGCGGCAAGGCCCGCGCCGAGCATGGCGACCACGATCGCATCGATCAGGAACAGCGCCAGCGATGACGACAACAGGATGCCGCGCAGGTCGCGCGGTTCGGCATTGGTATAGCTGGCGCGCCGGGCGCGCAGCGATGTCGTGTCGAGTGCTGCGATACGATCGGCTGAGGCCAGCGTGTTGACGGCGATCGGACCTTCGGCCGCGCCATAGAAGCCCGGCGGATGATCTGCGGTGGCGCGGTCGCGATAATCGGCCGGCATCGGCTTGGCGGTGGAGGGCGGCGGGCCGAATGCGCCAAAGCCATCGAGCGTGCGCAGCGGCGCCACGGTCTCGACATTGGTCGCTTCGCCGGCGACGCCCGCGCCCGGCTTTTGCGTGTAGCCGGACGTGTCGACCAGCCGCCGCAGCATCTCGACGAAGCTGCCGGACATCGGCAGGTCGGACCAGCGCGAGTCGGCGCCGACATGGAACAGGCTGAGGATGCCCTTGCCGCGATGCTCGCCGGTTACCAGCGGCGTGCCGTCTTCCAGCGAGGCCCAGCTCTTGGTTGCCAGCACGGCATCCGGTTCAGCCAGAACCTGGCGGTTGACGGTGACGTCCTTCGGTACCTGCAAGCCCGCGAACGGACCGTCGGCGGCGAACGAGGCCATATGCTGCGGCTTTTCCCAGGTCAGGCTGCCGCCAAGGCTGCGGCCGCCGCGGCGCAGCTTGACCGGCACCAGATCGTCATCGGCCTGAGCGAGGCGGGGACCTGCGAAACGCACCAGCACGCCGCCCTGGTCGATCCAGGCGTTGAGGCGTTCACGGATTTCCGGCGACAGCGTGCCGACATCGGCCAGCACGATCATCGGCAGCCGTTGATCGAGGAACTGTCCGATCACCTGCTGCGGCGCGCCGCGGTCGCCGAGCCGCACGTCGGCGAACGGCGACAGCGCGCGGGTGAGATAGAAGGTGGAGGCGAGCAGCGGCTGCGCGGTGTCGCTGGTGGCGCCCGTGACGACGCCGATCGCGCGCCGCCGCCATCGCTTGTCGAGCAGCTGCACGGCGCCGGCGGATCGCTCACCGGCGATTTCCAGCCGCGAGATGTCGTTGCGCAGCTCGACCGGCAGTTCGAACGCGGCTTCGGCTTCGCGGTCCTGCGGCCCGAACGCGTAACGAGCTTCACCGATCGGCGAACCCTTGGCGTCGATCGCACGCACCACGCCGGCGGCAATGCCGCTATTGGTGCGCAATACTTTCACCGTCATCTTCGCCGCGGCGTTCTCGGCAGCGACCAGCGCCAGGGCCGGGGCTGCGCCGCCTTCATAGATCGTCAGCGTGCGATCGCCGACCGTCTTGGCCAGCGCTTCCAGAAATTCGGTGCCGCGTCCGGTGTCGACGCCGTCGGATAGCCAGGCGAGTTCGGCATCGCCGGTGGTCTTGAGGAAGCGATCGAGCGCTGCGAGTGTTTCGACGCGCTCGATCGAATAGGGTTTTGGCGCCAGCTGGCGCAGTGCGACGCGCGCCGTGCCGCCCGGCATCAGCGTGACGTCGCGCGCGGGCTCGGACAATGGTACCAGCGCGACGCCGCGGCGGTCATTGTCGGCATTGGCGATCAACTCGTCGGCGGCCTTGATCCTGGTTTCCCAGCTCGAGGCTGCGCTCCAGCCGTCATCGAGCAGGATCACCAGCGGCGCCCTGCTGCCGCCGGCGGCGGTCTGTGGATTCCAGATCGGACCTGCGGCGGCGAGGATCACCAGGGCTGCTGCGGTCAGGCGCAACAGCGTCAGCCACCACGGCGTCCGCGACGGGGTTTCTTCCTTGGGCTTGATGTCGAACAGCAACCGCGTCGGCGGAAATTCGATCCGCCTCGGACGCGGTGGCATCACCCGCAGCAGCCACCACAGCACCGGAAGGGACAACAGACCCAGCAGCAGCAGCGGTTGGGCAAAGGAGAGGGGCAGGCCCGCGATCATGCGCTTCGCCCCGCTTTGACGGTGTAGGAACGCGTCGCACCCTTGCTCACCATCATGCCCGAGTGCAGGAACAACAATAGCTCGGCCGCGGAACGGCTGGTGGTGTGGGTCGAAAACAGCCAGTCGAGCTTGTTGGTTTCGCCTCGGATCTCGTCGCGATGCAGGGCCACGCGCGCGACATAGTCGCTGGCCCAGCTTTCGGCGCGGCCGGCGGTGATGACGCCGCCGCTTTCCGGTTCGACGAACTCGACGCGTCCGGAATAGGGAAAGGTCTCTTCGGCGGGATCGACGATCTGGATCAGCGTGCCATGCGCGCCGGAGGCTGACAGGCCCGCGAGCATGGTGTGTATTTCGCTCATCGGCGACCAGAAATCCGACAGCACCACGATCTCGGCCAGCGCCGACGGGATGAACGACGGCGGCAGGCTCGCGCGCGCGGCATCGTCATGCAGCATCGCCTGCGCCATCTTGTCGATGACGCTGCGGCTGGCGGTCGGGTTCATCAGGCCGGGGATGCCGACGCGTTCGCCGCCGGCGACCAGAAGTTCGGCCAGCGCGAAGGTCACGATCAGGCCGCGCTCCAGCTTGCTGTCACGCGCCTGCTTCGAGGCAAAGGCCATCGACGGCGAGCGGTCGGGCCACACCCATACGGTATGCGCGGCCTCCCATTCCTGCTCGCGGACATAAAGATGATCGTCGCGCGCCGAGCGGCGCCAGTCGACATTCTGCGACGGCTCGCCCGACACGAAGCGGCGGTATTGCCAGAAACTTTCGCCGGATCCGGCGCGGCGGCGGCCGTGCAGGCCGTGAATGACGTTGGCGGCGATGCGGCGGGCTTCAAGCACGAGACGCGGCAGCGATGCGGCGAGCGTACGGCTTTCGCCATCGGCACGTCGGATTGCTGTGATCTCCCCGTTGGCGTGCTTGGTCTCTGCGGCCATCAACCAATCCGCGTCTTCAATTGCCTGATTACGTCAGGAATGGTGCGGCCTTCCGCGCGCGCCGAGAATGTCAGCGCCATGCGGTGTTTGAGCACCGGTTCGGCAAGGTCGAGCACATCGTCGATCGAGGGCGCGAGACGGCCGTCGAGCAGCGCGCGGGCGCGGACCGCCAGCATCAGCGACTGGCTGGCGCGCGGACCAGGGCCCCAGGCGATCAGCTTCTCGCTCTCGCCATCCGGATTGGGACGCGCGGCCCGCACCAGCGAAAGAATCGCCTCGACCACGCTGTCGCCGACCGGCAGGCGGCGCACCAGCCGCTGGGCGGTGATCAGGATTTCCGCGTTCATGGAGGCCTTGGCGAGCGTCTCATCCGCGCCTGTTGTCTCGAACAGGATGCGGCGCTCGGCGTCGCGGTCGGGATAGTCGACGTCGATTTCCATCAGGAAGCGGTCGAGCTGGGCTTCCGGCAGCGGATAGGTGCCTTCCTGTTCCAGCGGGTTCTGGGTCGCGAGCACATGGAACGGCTTGGGCAGATCGTGCCGCGCGCCTGCAACCGTGATGTGCTGTTCCTGCATGGCTTGCAGCAGGGCCGACTGGGTGCGCGGGCTGGCACGGTTGATTTCGTCGGCCATCAGAAGCTGCGCGAATACCGGGCCCGAGATGAAGCGGAACGAGCGTTTGCCCGAGTTGCTCTCGTCCAACACTTCGGCGCCGAGAATGTCCGACGGCATCAGGTCGGGCGTGAACTGGATGCGCTTGGCATCGAGACCAAGGGTGATGCCGAGGGTTTCGACCAGCTTGGTCTTGGCGAGGCCGGGGACGCCGATCAGGAGCGCATGACCGCCGGACAGGATCGTCACCAGGGTGTTTTCGATCACCCGTTCCTGTCCGAAAATGACGGTGGAGATGGCTTCTTTCGCGGCCTTGATCTGGCCGGCGACTTGTTCGGCCGAACGGACGATTGCGTCCTCGAGCTTTTCGACACCGTCTGCGCCAGGCATATCCATCTCCTTCACCGCTTCATGACCCCGCCGAATGCGTCGTCATGCCACGAACCTCATGCTAAACCTGCGCAAAGGCCATGTATTCGCTGAATTAAACTATCCCCACATTATCGGTATATGGGGGTATGAACGGCATCACGATATGGCGAGAATATTGTTCCCGCTTACGTCTCTCGGACGTGCACCAATCGTGCCAGATATTGAGCCGCAGAAGCTTTAAGGCAAACAATGGCGAAGCAAGGGCAAACCAGCAAACCAGGCCGTGAAAACACCGGTCTCGAAGGTCTGACCGCCGCCGCGACCGATGCGGCAAAGGCCAGCCCCGCCGGACGCGGCCTGCCGCCGGTGCATTTGTGGAATCCGCCGTTTTGCGGCGATCTCGACATGCGAATCGCCGGCGACGGCACGTGGTTCTACATGGGCACGCCGATCGGGCGGCCGGCGCTGGTCCGGCTGTTTTCGACCATCCTGAAGCGCGAGGACGGCAAGCACTTTCTCGTGACCCCGGTAGAAAAGGTCGGCATCCGTGTCGACGATGCGCCGTTCCTGGCGGTCGAAATGCAGAACGAGCAAAGCGAGGGCGGTGGCCGCCTGCTGCGCTTCCGCACCAATGTGGACGACTGGGTGCCTTGTGATGCCGGGCACCGGTTGCGGTTCGAGATGGCCGCTGATGGCGGGCTCACGCCCTATCTTCACGTGCGCAGCGATCTCTGGGCCAAGGTCACCCGCGCGCTCTATTACGATCTGGTTGACATGGGGGAAGAGCGGGTGGTCGATGGACAGCCAATGTTCGGAATCGAATCCGGCGGCGAATTCTTCGCGATGGCCGATGCGAAGCAGGTGAGGGACGCGCTTTGAACGAGCCGATGCGGAAGAAGTTGGAACCGGGTGCGGTCAGCTCGGCGGAATTCTTCGCGCGGACCAAGGCGCGGCTGAACTTCGACGTCCCGCCCGGCCTGATCGATCCGAATATCATTCCCAGAACCGGCGATGAGGGCAATGATCGGATGCTCGAGATCATCGCCCAGGAACAGCCGGTGCGGCCGGCGGCGGTGCTGATCCCGGTGGTCGATCATCCGGAGCCGACGGTGCTGCTGACGCAGCGCTCGGAGCATCTGAGCAGCCATGCCGGCCAGATTTCGTTTCCCGGCGGCAAGATCGATGCGACCGATGCTTCGCCGATGGATGCCGCCTTGCGCGAGGCCGACGAGGAAGTCGGGCTGAAGCGCGACTTCATCGAACCGATCGGGTATCTCGATCTCTACGGCACCGCTTTCGGCTTTCGCATCCTGCCGACGGTGGCGCGGGTGAAGCCCGGGTTCACACTTGACATCAACGAGGGCGAAGTCGTCGACGCCTTCGAGGTGCCGCTGGCGTTCCTGATGAACCCGGAGAACCACCAGATCCACTCCAAGGAATTCCGCGGCATGGAGCGTTCCTATTACGCGATGCCGTTCGCCGAGCGTTACATCTGGGGCGCGACGGCGGGCATCCTGCGGGTGTTGTACGAGCGGATTTATCTCGCATGATCCGTCCGGTATTGACCGAACTTGCAATTTTCCTGATCCCGTTCGTGGCCTATGCGCTGTTCCTGCTTGCAACCCGTTCCGGCGTGCTGGCGAAATCCTCCTGGCCGGCGCATCTCGTCGCCAAGCTCGTGCTGGGGTCGCTGCTGCTCGTGATCGTCAGTTTCGTCCTGCTCGCGCATTTCAGAGGCGCGCCGCCGGATTCGACCTATGTTCCCGCCCACCTCGAGAACGGCAAGTTCGTTCCGGGTAGCGATAAACCCGGAGCCGGAAAATGAGCGAGGTGCGCGTGCTCGCCGACGCTCCCTGGCTCAAATCAGGACCGGCTGCCCGCGTTCTCGCTCTGCTCAACGGTAATAACGAGGAAGCCCGCGTAGTCGGCGGCGCCGTCCGCAATGCGCTTCTGAACATCCCGCCCGGCGATATCGACATCGCCACCACGGCGTTGCCGGATGAAGTGGCACGTCGCGCCAAAGCGGCGGGCATCAAATGCGTGCCGACCGGCATCGAGCATGGCACCGTGACGCTGGTGGTCGACGCCGTGCCGTTCGAGGTCACGACCTTGCGCGAGGATACCGAAACGTTTGGCCGCAAGGCCAAGGTCGCGTTCGGCCGCGACTGGGTTCGCGATGCGGAACGGCGCGACTTCACCATCAACGGCCTGTCCATCGATGCCGACGGCGTCGTGCACGATCATGTCGGCGGGCTCGCTGATATCGCGGCCCGTCGCGTGCGTTTCATCGGCGACGCCGATCAGCGCATCGCCGAGGATTATTTGCGCATCCTGCGGTTCTTCCGCATGAACGCCGTCTATGGCGTTGGTGAGCCCAACCGCGCCGGCTATCTCGCCTGCATCGGCGGGCGTGCGGGACTGGCCAGTCTCTCCGCCGAACGCGTGCGGATGGAAATGTTGAAGATCATGGTCGCGGAGGGCGCGCTGGTTGCCGTCACCGCGATGGCGGATGCCGGTCTTCTGCAAGCGATCTTCGGCGGCGTCACCTACGCCGGACCCATGGCTGCGATGATATCGGCGGAACACATGCTGGGGCTGACGCCGAGCCCGGTTCGCAGGCTTGGCGCGCTATCGGTGGCGGTAACCGAGGACGCCAAACGTGTCGCGGCGCGGCTGCGTCTGACCAACGCCGAGGCCAAGGCGCTCGACTCCATGGGGCACCGCTGGTGGCGGCTCGCCGACATGGACGAGGCGAGGGCGCGGCGGCGGCTCTATCGGCTCGGCGAGGAACAATATCGGGACCGGCTGCTGCTGGCCTGGGCGCGCTCAGGGGGGAGCGAAAACGTTGCTGACAATCGCGTCGCCTATTGGCGCGAATTTGCCACCCTGCCGCAGCGCTGGAGCGCGCCGAAATTCCCGCTGAAGGCGGCTGATTTCATCGCGCGCGGCATTGCCGAGGGCCCGGCGCTCGGCCACGTGCTGACGCTGGCGGAGGACGCCTGGCTGGCGGCGGATTTTCCGCTCGATCAACCCGCGCTGTTGGCCATCGCCGACCAGACCGTCGCCCGCTTCACCCGCGACCACCGGCTGTGAATCTGCATCCGTGAATATTCTCGCAGGCTTTGCCGACATCTCGATCGTCCAGCTGTTGCTGGTCGCCGGCGTAGCGCTGTTTGCCTCCGTGGTCGGCGGCCTCGCCGGTTACGGCACCGGCGCGCTGATGCCGCTGGTGCTGGTGCCGTTGATCGGCGCGGAGCCGGTGGTGCCGATCATCGCGATCTCCTCGATCTTCACCAATATCAGCCGCTTCGTCGCCTATATCCGCTATGCCGACCGCCGCCGCGCGCTGATCGTGATATCGGCCGCGGCGCTGACCACGGCGCTCGGGGCTTACGGCTATACGCGGCTGTCCGGTGCCGGCGCGGCGCTGGTGATCGGCAGCATGCTGATCCTGAGCGTGCCGCTGCGCCGGTTTGCCAAACGCCGCGATATCCGGATCAGCGACGCCGGACTTGGCGCCAGCGCGGTCGGGTATGGCGTGGTGGTCGGTGGCACCTCGGGCTCCGGCGTGATCCTGCTGTCGCTGTTGATGGCGGTCGGCCTCGAAGGCGCGGCCGTGATCGCCACCGACGCCGTGATCTCGGTTGCGACCTCGATCATCAAGATTTCGGTGTTTGGCCTGGCCGGCGCCGTCACCGCGCAGGTGCTCGCGTTTGCAATCCTGATCGGGGCTATCTCGATTCCCGGCGCGTTTCTCGCCAAGGCCTTTGTCGAGCGCATGCCGGTGCATATCCACACCGCGATCCTCGACGCCGCCGTCATCACCGGCGGCGTGGTGATGATCTCGACCGCCGCGCGGTCTCTCTTCGGTTAGCTCTCTTCGGTGCGGGAAAAGGAAAGGATACCGCCGGGTATCCGACCCGGCGGTATCGCAGGGAGTTGTTACGCTACCTTCTTGCTCTTTTTCTTCTTGTGGTCGTCGTCCTCATCTTCGTCGTCTTCGCTCTCGTCTTCATCCTGATCGTCTTCATCCTGATCGTCGTCTTCCGTATCATCGATTTCGGCAGGCTCGAGGACCGACTTGGGAAGCGTTTCGCGAAACAGATCGCCCTCGCCGCCCATCCACAGGCACTCGACCGTGTCGTCGTTGACCTCGGCCACCGTCAGCGGGTGACCGCCGGATTTCAGAATAACAACGTCGCCTGGCTTCAATTCCATGATCTTCCCTCCGCGCTGATTGACGCGGTTGGCAGGCTATCGATCTGTCATGACAGACGGATCACGGCCGGCCGTTTTCGCGGTGGAGATCCGAGCGGTGGAACCGAGGCTCTAGACGCTTGTTTGACGCGTTTTCTTCATGCGAACCGGTATCCACTTCGCTCGAAAACGCTCTACGGCAACAGTTCCGTCAGCGAGCGGATGATGCGGTCGGGCTTGATCGTTGAATCCGCGGGCAGGCCGTCGCCATGCACGTCGATCCAGATCGCGTAGATGCCGAGGCGCTGCGGCGCCACGACTTCCCATTCCAGATTATCGCCGATCATCCAGGTCTCGGGCGCGGTGACGCCGAGGGCCTCCATCGCGTGCAGATAGGCCCGCTCTTCCGGCTTGCCGAAGCCGTGCTCGCCCTCGATCTGGATGTGATCGAACCGGTGCGCCAGCGCGAAGCGTTCGACCTTGGCGCGCTGCGGACCGGCGGCGCCGTTGGTCACCAGTGCCAGCTTGACCCCGTGCGCCTTCAGCGCGTCGATCGCGTCGTGCGCGCCGGGGAAGACGAACATCTCCTCCTCGCGGTAGGCATGGAACCGGATGGCGAGCCGCGCGGCCAGATCCGGCGACAGCGGTGCGTGGCCGGCGGCAGCAAGCGCTGCAAATCCGTTGCCGACCACCACGTGCCGGGCCTCCTCAAGCTTCAGCCGCCATTCGGCCGCGGCCGCGGCCCAGAATTTCCGGCCCGCCTCCACGATCGCCGCGGCGACCTGTTGCGATGAGATGGAGCCCAACTCATCGGCAAATTCCGCCGCGACATTGTTCCAGGCGATCTCGGGGCGGCCATAGGCCGACAGGATGGTGTCGTCCATGTCGATCAGCATGGCGCGGGGTAGTTGTGTCATCTTGGTCGAGGCCATTTTGTTCAGGGCCATTTCACTTCGGGCGGCATCGACGACAGGATTGAGTCGACATTGCCGCCGGTCTTCAGGCCAAAGGTGGTGCCGCGGTCGTAGAGCAGGTTGAATTCGACGTAGCGTCCGCGGCGCACCAGTTGCTCCTCGCGATCGGCCGGCGTCCACGGGGTTTCGAAATTCTTACCTACCAGTTCGGGATAGATTTTCAGGAAGGCGCGGCCGACGTCCTGGGTGAAGGCGAGGTCGGCATCCCAGTCGCCGGAATCGTGGTGATCATAGAAAATGCCGCCGATGCCGCGGGCTTCCTTGCGATGCGGCAGGTAGAAATATTCGTCGCACCATTTCTTGTATCTGTCGTAATCGGCAACGCCGCTCGGCCCGCTGCAGGCCTGCTTCATGGCCGCGTGAAAGGCGATGGTGTCGGCGTCTTCCTGGCTGCGGCGCCGGTCGAGCACCGGCGTCAGGTCGGCGCCGCCGCCGAACCACGCCTTCGTCGTCACCACGAAGCGGGTGTTCATATGCACGGCGGGAACGTGCGGGTTGCGCATATGCGCGATGACAGAGATGCCGGATGCCCAGAACCTGGGGTCATCGGTGGCGCCCGGAATCTGCGAGCGGAATTCGGGGCTGAATTCGCCATGCACCGTCGAGCAATGCACGCCGACCTTCTCGAACAGCCGTCCGTACATCATCGACATCACGCCGCCACCGCCAGGTTTGCCGGTGTGGTCGGCGCGGTCCCACGGTGTGCGCACGAAGCGTCCCGCGGAGCCCTGATAGAGCGAGGCGGGCGCATCGTCTTCCAGCCGCTCGAAGGCCGCGCAGATGTAGTTGCGCAGCGCCTCGAACCAGCCCCGCGCCCGCGCCTTGCGATCCTCGATGGCGGTATCCATCGGTCTAGCCCTGCGGGCCGTAATAAGTGCAGCTCTCGTTGCAGCTGTCGCGGTGAACGCTGACGCGGGTGATCTTTCCGGCGTGCTGGACCCGCTCCCAGATGAAGCGCGACAGGTTTTCCAGCGTCGGCGGGCCAAGCGCCTCGACCTTGTTGAGGAGCTTGTGGTCGAGCGTCTTCTGGACCTCCGCCATGCTGCGTTCGAGCAGGCCGAGATCGAGCACCATCCCCGTGGCGGGATCGGGCGTGCCGCGCATGCTGACTTCGGCACGAAACGAGTGGCCGTGAATCTCTTCGCTATCGGCGCCAAAGGTCGTTCCCGGCAGCGAATGCGCGGCCTCGAAGCGAAACGATTTTGTCAGTTCCCACATTGCGAAAGCTCAAATCCTATCTGATGCCAGTACTACCTGATGCCGAGTGTCTTGTGTGTCTGCAGGCTGAGTCGCCATTGCGGGTGCTGCAGGCAATAGTCGATCGCGCGTGCGGTGTTTGCGGTCACGTCGGGTCCATCCATCGGCTGCAGCGAGAAGCGCTCGAAGGCGAGACCTTCGAATTGCTCGGGCCCTGCACCCGCTTGCGGATAGACCAGCTTCAATTCATGGCCCCGGCGCACCACGAGATCGGAGCCGGCTTTCGGGCTGACGCAGACCCAGTCCATGCCCTCGGGTGGCTCGATCGTACCATTGGTTTCGATGCCGATCTCGAAGCCGCGCGCATGCAGCGCGTCGATGAACGGCGTGTCCACCTGCAGCAGCGGCTCGCCGCCGGTCAGCACAACGTAACGGTTGGCGTTGGCGCCGGTCCATTGCGCGGCGATGGTATCGGCAAGCTCATCGGCCGAGGCGTAGCGGCCACCCAGCGTGCCGTCGGTGCCGACGAAGTCGGTGTCGCAGAATTTGCACGTAGCTGAGCTACGGTCCTGTTCACGCCCGGTCCAGAGGTTGCAGCCGGCGAAACGGCAAAACACGGCCGCACGGCCGGCATGCGCGCCTTCGCCCTGGAGGGTCAGAAATATCTCTTTGACCGCGTAACTCACCATCTCTCCATCAGGTCTCGATCAAGCCTTCTCGATCAAGTCTTCTCAATCAAGTCTTGGAACCGGTTTGCCGCAGCGCCTCGCCCAGTGCCATGGCGGCTGCCATCGCGACGTTGAGCGAACGCAGGCCCGGCTTGATCGGGATCACCAGCCGCGCATCGGCGACGCTGGCGACCTCGTCGGGGACCCCCGCGGATTCCCGCCCGAACAGCAGAACGTCGTCCCGCTGGTAGCTGTAATCCAGATAGGAACCGGCCCCCTTGGTCGTAAGCAGGACCAGCCGGAAACCCCCGTCGTTACGCCATTGCTCGAATTTTGACCATGAGTCGTGGCGTGTAATAGCGACATGGTCGAGATAGTCCATGCCGGAGCGGCGGAAATGCCGGTCGGAGACCGGAAAGCCCGCCGGCTCGATAATGTGGGCCGCGACATCCAGGCACGCGCACAGGCGCAGAATCGTTCCGGTGTTCTGGGGGATGTCGGGCTGGAATAGCGCAATCTGCATGATGTTGGCGGCTGGAGCCTCCGCTTCGATGGAATCGAAACGGGACTCCAGATTCCCTATTTTGACGCGTTTTCTTGACGCGAACCGGGTCCACTTCGCTGGAAAACGCTATGATGAAGCCCTGATGAAATGACTGAAAAATCACAGCTCGGCGCGGATTTAGTGCATTGCACGCTTGCGAGCCGATAGCGGGCTTGCGCTCTTACGGCAAGGGTGCCAATAGAACGATTCTGGACTGCTTGTTCCGCCCGATTGGCCGGGAAAAGTGGTCTTTCTGCCGCCGCGGGGGCCGCGGGCGCCGGCAGCCTCTTTTGGGCGCGATTTCAGCGTTTCCGGGGCGGTTCCGCTGGCTGCAGATGAGAAAGGGCTTGGAATCGTGACGACAGCGTCTTCGGCGGACCATCCGACACGCCGTGATTTTCTTTTTGTTGCAACGGGAGCCGTCGCCGCCGTAGGCGCCGCAGCCGCAGTGTGGCCGCTCGTTGCCCAGATGAACCCGGACGCCGCAACGATCGCGGCCGGTGCGCCGATCGAGGTCGATCTGACGCCGATCGCCGAGGGACAGGACATCAAGGTGTTCTGGCGCGGCAAGCCGATCTACATCAGCCATCGCACCAAGAAGCAGATCGAAGAGGCGCAGAAAGTCTCGCTGTCGAGCCTGCCCGATCCGCAGCCCGACTCGGCACGCGTCAAGGCGGGCCACGACCAGTGGCTGGTCGTGATCGGCATCTGCACCCATCTCGGCTGCATCCCGATCGCCCATGAGGGCAGTTACGACGGCTTCTTCTGCCCCTGCCACGGTTCGGTGTACGACACCTCGGGCCGCATCCGCTCGGGACCGGCGCCCAGCAACCTGCCGGTGCCGCCCTACACCTTCGTTTCCGACACCAAAATCCAGATCGGCTAAGGCCCGGACGCCCGTCCGGGACCTCAATCCGTCGCGTCGTTTTACTTCCTCAGGATCGCATCAATGAGCGGACCATCCGATTTCCAGCCGACCAATCCCGCCTTGAAGTGGATCGAACGGCGTCTCCCGATCATGGGCCTCGTCCATTCCTCGTTCGTGGCCTATCCGACGCCGCGTAACCTGAACTACTGGTGGACCTTCGGCGCCATCCTCTCGATGATGCTGGCCCTGCAGATCCTGACCGGCGTGATCCTGGCGATGCACTACACGCCGCATGCTGACATGGCCTTCAAGTCGATCGAACTGATCGTCCGCGACGTCAATTACGGCTGGCTGCTGCGCAACATGCACGCCTGCGGCGCCTCGATGTTCTTCTTCGCCGTCTACATCCACATGTTCCGCGGCCTCTATTATGGGTCGTACAAGGAGCCGCGCGAAATCCTCTGGATCCTCGGCGTCATCATCTACCTCCTGATGATGGCGACCGGCTTCATGGGCTACGTGCTGCCGTGGGGCCAGATGAGCTTCTGGGGCGCCACCGTCATCACCAACCTGTTCTCGGCCGTGCCGTATTTCGGCGAGAGCATCGTGACGCTGCTGTGGGGCGGCTATGCCGTCGGCAATCCGACGCTGAACCGCTTCTTCTCGCTGCACTATTTGCTGCCGTTCGTGATCGCCGGCGTGGTCGTGCTGCACATCTGGGCGCTGCACGTTGCGGGCCAGAACAATCCGGCCGGCGTCGAGGCGAAGACCGAAAAGGACACCGTGCCTTTCACGCCCTACGCGACCATCAAGGATGCGTTCGGCGTCTCCTGCTTCCTGCTGTTCTTCGCCTGGTTCATCTTCTACATGCCGAACTATCTCGGCGATGCCGACAACTACATCCCCGCCAATCCCGGCGTGACGCCGGCGCACATCGTGCCCGAATGGTACTATCTGCCGTTCTACGCGATCCTGCGCTCGATCCCGAACAAGCTCGCCGGCGTGGTGGCGATGTTTGGCGCGATCATCATCCTGGCGTTCCTGCCCTGGCTCGATAATGCCCGGACCCGCTCCTCGAAGTATCGTCCGCTGGCGAAGCAGTTCTTCTGGATCTTCGTCGTGGTCTGCCTCGGGCTCGGCTATCTCGGCTCGCAGCCGCCGGAAGGCATCTACGTGATCGCCGGCCGTATCCTGACCTTCCTGTACTTCGCCTATTTCCTGATCCTGCTGCCGCTCTTGAGCCGGATCGAGACGCCGCGTCCGGTGCCGAACTCGATCGCCGACGACGTGCTGGCCAAGCACGGCGGCAAGGTGGCCTCAGTGGTGGTCGCGCTCGTCGTCGCCGGCGGTCTCCTGGTCGGTGGTACGCAGAACGCACGCGCCGAGGACCATGGCGTCGCGCCGCCCGGAAACAAGTGGTCGTTCTCCGGCCCGATGGGCAAGTTCGATCGTGGCGCGCTGCAGCGCGGCCTGAAGGTCTACAAGGAAGTCTGTGCGTCCTGTCACGGCCTGTCCTACGTCGCCTTCCGTAACCTCGCCGAAGCCGGCGGTCCCGGTTATTCGGTGGCGCAGGCGGCAGCGTTTGCGTCCGATTACAAGGTCAAGGATGGCCCGGACGACAAGGGTGAGATGTTCGAGCGGGCGGGCCGGCCGGCCGACTATTTCCCGTCGCCGTTCCCGAACGAGAACGCGGCGCGGGCCGCCAATGGCGGCGCGTTTCCGCCGGACCTGTCGCTGATCACCAAGGCGCGCTCCTACAAGCGCGGCTTCCCGATGTTCCTGGTCGACTTCTTCACCCAGTACCAGGAGCAGGGCCCGGATTACGTTTCGGCCGTGCTGCAGGGCTATGAAGACAAGGCGCCGGCCGGCTTCGCGCTTCCGGAAGGTTCCTACTACAACAAGTATTTCCCCGGCCACGCCATCAAGATGCCGAAGCCGCTCAGTGACGGCCAGGTGACGTATGACGACGGCGCGCCGGCCACCGTCGCGCAGTACGCCAAGGACGTCACCACGTTCCTGATGTGGACCGCGGAACCGCACATGGAGGCGCGCAAGCGGCTCGGTCTGCAGGTGTTCGTGTTCCTGATCCTGCTCACGGGCCTGCTCTACTTCACCAAGAAGAAGGTCTGGGCCAACGCGCATTGAGCGCCGGCTTCATCGCAATTCGGAAAAGCCCCTGCGGGGGCTTTTTTGTTGTCTCATTCACCGCCGTCATCCTGAGGTGCTCGCCCTCTTGGGCGAGCCTCGAAGGATGGGCGGCATCGGTGCTCGCAGCCATCCTTCGAGGCTCGCTGCGCTCGCACCTCCCGAGCGAACGCAAGTGCGTTCGTCCGGGGATGACGGCAGTGTGCGTGGCGCGCATCCGTTAGGGCCCGCAATGCGATTGCTTCCCGGCTTCACTGCGGACAAAATGGCCGCCAATCGCTCCCCAAAAAATACGGAGGACCCCATGGGAACCAGCATCACTTTCAAGCGTCCGGACGGCAAGGACGCGGCCGGCTATCTCGCCAATGCGGCGCGCGGCAACGCGCCGGGCGTGGTCGTGATCCAGGAATGGTGGGGACTGCAGGACCAGATCAAGGGCATGTGCGACCGCTTCGCGGCGGCCGGCTTCGACGCGCTGGCGCCGGATCTCTACAAGGGCACGGTGGTGCCGTATCACGACACCGACGCCGCCGGCAAAGAGATGAACTCGCTGGATTTCATGGATGCGACCACGCAGACCGTGCGCGGCGCCGCGCAATATCTCGCCAAGAACGGCGCCAAGGTCGGCCTGACCGGCTTTTGTCTCGGCGGCGCCGTCACCATCATCGGCGCCACCAAGATTCCGGAGCTCACGGCCGGGGTCGTGTTCTACGGCATCCCGCCGGAGCAGGCGGCGAAACCGGCGGATGTCAAAATTCCGCTGCAGGGCCATTTCGCCAACAAGGACGACTGGTGCACGCCCGCGCTGGTCGACGGTTTCGAAAAGGCGATGAAGGAAGCAGGCAAGGCGCTGGAGCTGTTCCGCTATGACGCCGAGCACGGCTTCGGCAATGAACAGCGCCTGTCGGTGCACGACCGGCAGTGCGCGGAACTCGCCTGGGGCCGCGCGACGGAGTTTTTCAGGAAGCATCTGGGTTGAGAGCAAGCGCCTCCTCGTCATTGCCTGCGACAAACGCAGAGCGTTTGCGCGAGGGAGCGTAGCGAGGAAGCAATCCATCTTGCTTTCCTGACAATGGATTGCTTCGTGGAGCCTGTCATCGGGCGCGCATCCGCGCGACCCGTTGGCTCGCAATGACGGGAATTGGCAACCACCATGAAAATCTTCTGCACAGGCGCATCCGGTTATATCGGCGGATCGGTGGCCGCTCATCTCGTGGCCGCCGGACATCAGGTCACCGGCCTGGTTCGTTCTCCGGAAAAGGCCGATGCGGTTCGCGCCCGCGGCATCGAGCCGTTATCGGGAACGCTGGATGACGCGGAAATCCTGGCGCAGGCGGCGCGCGCTGCCGACGTCGTCATCAATGCGGCCAGCGCCGATCACACCGGCGCGGTGGACGCCCTGCTTGGCGCGCTGGCCGGCAGCGGCAAGGCGTTCATCCACACCTCGGGTTCGAGCATCATCGGCACGCAATCCAAGGGCCAGCGCTCCGATGCGGTGTTCGATGAAGACACGCCGTTTACGCCATCGCCTGCGCGTGCGGCGCGGGTCGCGCTGAACGAATTGATCCTCTCCTATCGCGACAAGGGCTGCCGTCCCGTCATCATTTGCCCGAGCCTGATCTACGGCATCGGCCATGGGGTGGGACGTGACAGCGTGCAGGTACCTTTCCTGATCAAGCTCGCGAAAAAACGCGGCAACGCGGCCCATGCCGGTCCCGGCGAGAATGTCTGGTCGAACGTTCATATCGACGATCTCGTGACGCTCTATGCGCTCGCGATCGAGAAGGCGCCGGCCGGCGCGTTCTACTTCGCCGAGAATGGCGAGGGGTCGATGCGCGAGGTTTGCGAAGCCATCAACCGCATGCTGGGTTTTGCCGGATCGCCATCGGCAATGTCGATGGAAGAGGCGGCCGCCGAATGGGGCGAGGGCACGGCTGAAAACACCATGGCATCCAACAGCCGCGTGCGTGCGGTGCGGGCACGGCAGCTCGGCTGGAAGCCGCAGGCGCGGAGCCTGATCGAGGAGATCGAGCAGGGCTGTTATCGGTAGGCATTAATTGCGTCGTCGTCCCTGCGAACGCAGGGACCCATAGCCACCAGCGATAATTGTTTTGCTCGCCGGTCGTTAACTTCCTTTTTCAACAACAGGGGCCGCGGCGTATGGGTCCCTGCGTTCGCAGGGACGACGTGTATTGTCGGCTGCCGCCCTACTGCTTCACCCCGTCCCACCACGCACACGTGCCAGACATCAGCTGGTAATTGCCTTCCATCACCTGCACCGGCGCGCGCAGGCCTTCGGTCGCGGCTTGCATCCGGATCTCGCGCGCGATCTCGCGGTCTTTCGGCGGCAGCCAGACCCGCTCATGTCCCCAAAGGCTGGGGCCGTGATGCATTTCGACCGGCTGCCATGTCGCCGGATCGATCTCGCGGCCGCCCCAGCCGCATTCGATCATGAAGGACGACGGCGTCTTGGCGTAGAACGAGGTCATGAAATCGTTGGTGTGGCGGCCGAGCGTGACGCCGACGCGGTCCGGCTGCATCATTGCGATGTCGTAGGATTGCCCGACATCGTCGAGCGAGAATAATTCCACCATCAGATGATGCATGCCGTTCCTGCCGGTCTCGATCAGCGCCAGGCTGTGATGCCGGGCGTTGACGTGGAAGAAATAGGCGCGGAACGGCTTTTCGATGTAGTCGGAAAGCCCGAAGCCGAGCACGTCGACATAGAAAGCCATCATCGGATCGATGTGCTCGACGGTCAGTACGGCATGTCCGAGGCCGAGCGGACCGGTGCGAAAACCCGAGATCGAGCGGCCCGGACTGAACGGCGTCTCGTCGATCTCGGCGCCGTAAAACGCTTCGAGCCGGTTGCCGCCGGGATCGCGAAACGAGATCAGGCCGCGCACGCGCCGGGCATCGGCCAGCGTCGTTGGCTCGGCCGTGACATTGACGCCGGCTTGTTCGAGCCGGGCTGCAAGCTGGTCCAACGCCGCGTCGTCGGCGACTTCCCAGCCGAAGAAGCGCGCGCCTTCGCCCATCGCGCGGTCGATCACGATGCGCTGCTTGCGGTCGTCCATCCGGAAGGCGAGCAGCGAGTTGCCGCGCTCGACCGCCTGCAGGCCGACCAGGGAGGTCCCGAACTGGCGCCAGTCCTCCAGCGCATCTGATCCGAAGCCCGCATATCCCAGACCCAGCAATGCCATCCCTTGCCTCCGCCTGCCTGTTGTTTTCGGGCGTTGTTGCCGCCGCCGCTTGGGCCGGATGCTACGCGGATTTTGGCCGTTTCAAACCCCAAAAGATGGCCGGCTGGGTAGGCCAGGGCGCCGGGGCCTCCCTTGACATCGATCGCGGCGGATGGTGATTAAGCGACATGAGCACCGCCGTCCGCCCATCCCGTCTTTGGTGGCGCACCTCTTAAAGAGGTGGCCGGTGCGATTTCATTTTAACAATCGTCGAAGGTCGCCATCGCAGTGCGACCGGCGGTTTGCTTATTTGCCCTTCGTTTGTCCTGTGTGGCGTTCCCTCACCAAGTTTCGTAAGAGGATCACATGAACAGGACCGTCTTCTCCCTGCCCGAGCACAGCGAATACCGGACCGCCAGCGGTCTTGCGATCTCGCGCACCGTCGAGCAATTTTCCGGCGACGCCAAGCGGCTCGATGACCTCATCGACCTGCTCGACCGCCGCCGTGGCGTAGTGCTGTCTTCGGGCACCACGGTGCCGGGCCGCTACGAGAGCTTCGACCTTGGTTTTTCCGATCCGCCGCTGGTGCTGGAAACCGAGGGCGCGAATTTCGCGCTTAGCGCGCTGAACGGGCGCGGCGAGGTGCTGATCGCCTTTCTCGGCGACGTCCTGCGCGAGCCTTGCGTCGTCGTCACCGAGCAGAGCGCGTCGCGTCTCGCCGGCCATATCATCCGGGGTCCCGCGCCTGTCGATGAAGACCAGCGCACCCGCCGCGCCAGCGTGATGTCGCTGGTGCGCGACCTCGTGGCGAGCTTCACCGCCAATGACGATCCGCTGCTCGGCCTGTTCGGCGCCTTCGCCTACGACCTCGTGTTCCAGATCGAGGACCTCGTGCAGAAGCGCGCACGTGAGGCCGACCAGCGCGACATCGTGCTGTATGTGCCGGATCGCCTGCTCGCCTATGACCGCGCCACCGGCCGCGGCGTGGTGCTGAGCTACGATTTCGCCTGGAACGGCAGATCCACCGCCGGCCTTTCGCGCGACACCGCCGAGAGCGTCTACGCCAGGACGCCGCGGCAGGGTTTTGCCGATCACGCGCCCGGCGAATACCAGGCGACGGTGGAGACCGCACGCGCCGCGTTTGCGCGGGGCGATCTCTTCGAGGCGGTGCCCGGGCAGTTATTCGCCGAGCCGTGCGAGCGTTCGCCCGCCGAAGTGTTCCAGCGGCTCTGCCGCATCAACCCGTCGCCCTATGGCGCGCTGATGAATCTCGGCGAGGGCGAGTTTCTCGTCGCCGCCTCGCCGGAAATGTTCGTGCGCTCCGACGGACGGCGGGTCGAGACCTGCCCGATCTCGGGCACCATCGCGCGCGGTGTCGACGCGATCGGCGATGCCGAGCAAATCCGGCAATTGCTGAATTCGGAAAAAGACGAATTCGAACTCAACATGTGCACCGACGTCGATCGCAACGACAAGGCGCGCGTCTGCGTGCCCGGCACCATCAAGGTGCTGGCGCGGCGCCAGATCGAGACCTACTCAAAACTGTTCCACACCGTCGACCATGTCGAAGGGATTTTGCGCCCCGGCTTCGACTCGCTCGATGCGTTCATGACCCATGCCTGGGCCGTGACGGTGACCGGCGCGCCGAAATTATGGGCGATGCAGTTCGTCGAGGACAATGAGCGCTCGTCGCGGCGCTGGTATGCCGGCGCGATCGGCGCTGTCAATTTCGACGGCAGCATCAACACCGGGCTTACCATCCGCACCATCCGGATGAAGGATGGGCTCGCCGAAGTGCGCGTCGGCGCGACCTGTCTGTTCGATTCAGATCCCGCCGCCGAAGACCGGGAATGCCAGGTCAAGGCGGCGGCCTTGTTCCAGGCGCTGCGCGGCGATCCGCCGAAGCCGCTGTCGGCGTTCGCGCCGGATGCCACCGGTTCGGGCAAGAAGGTGCTGCTGATCGATCACGACGACAGTTTTGTGCACATGCTGGCGGATTATTTCCGGCAGGTCGGCGCGTCCGTGACCGTGGTCCGTCACGTTCATGCGCAGCAGATGCTGAACCAGAAAAACTGGGATCTGCTGGTGCTGTCGCCGGGTCCGGGCCGGCCCGAGGATTTCGGGATCTCGAAAACCATCGGCACGGCGCTGGAGAAGAAACTGCCGATCTTCGGCGTCTGCCTCGGCGTCCAGGCAATTGGCGAATATTTCGGCGGCCAGCTCGGGCAACTCGGCCAGCCCGCACACGGCCGGCCGTCGCGGGTCCAGGTGCGGGGCGGGCGGCTGATGCAGAACCTGCCCAATGAGATCGTGATCGGCCGTTATCACTCGCTCTATGTCGAGCGCGACAGCGTTCCCGACGTGCTGCAGGTCACCGCAACCACCGAAGATGGGGTTGCGATGGCGATCGAACACAAGACCCTGCCGGTCGGTGGCGTGCAGTTTCACCCGGAATCGCTGATGTCGCTCGGTGGCGAAGTGGGTTTACGTATTGTCGAGAACGCGTTCCGGCTGCATGTTGCGGCGGTTTGAGTGCAAGACATTTACACTCGTCATTCCGGGGCGAGGCGAAGGATCGTACCCGGAATCTCGAGATTCCGGGTCTGGTCCTTCGGACCATCCCGGAATGACAGTGGGGAAAAGAGACACCGATGACGTTTGATCATGACCTGAAGGCCACCGTCCGCACCATTCCGGATTACCCGAAGAAGGGCATCCTGTTCCGCGACATCACCACGCTGCTCGCGGACGCGCGCGCGTTCCGCCGCTCGGTCGATGAACTGGTGCAGCCCTGGGCCGGCAGCAAGGTCGACAAGGTCGCCGGCATCGAGGCGAGGGGCTTCATCCTCGGCGGCGCGGTGGCGCATCAGGTCTCCGCCGGCTTCGTGCCGATCCGCAAGAAAGGCAAGCTGCCGCACACCACCGTGCGGATCGCCTATTCGCTGGAATACGGCCTCGATGAAATGGAGATGCATGCCGACGCCGTGCAGCCCGGCGAGCGCGTCATCCTGGTCGACGATCTCATCGCCACCGGCGGCACCGCGGAAGGCGCGGTGAAGCTGCTGCGCCAGATCGGCGCCAATGTAGTCGCGGCCTGCTTCATCGTCGACCTGCCTGATCTGGGCGGCGCCGACAAGCTGAGGGCAATGGACGTGCCGGTGCGAACGCTGATGGCGTTCGAGGGGCATTGAGTTTTCCGTCGTCCTGCGAACGTTCGCAGGGACGACATTAAACCGCCTCAGCGCCGAGTTGCGTGCGCCAGTGCTTGACGCGTTCGTTGAGCAGCGCGTCCCTGATGTAGGACGTCTCTTCGTCTTCCAGCCGCTCGCATTCCGCGAAGGTCAGATCTTCGGGTCCATGCGTGGTCCATGCCGCCTGCAGGCTGCGGCAGGTGTGGCTGCCCTGGCGCAGCGAAAACCAGATCCGGTTCTGGATCTTTTCGAGGTCAGGGGCCTGACCGACCCATTGCTCGGCCGACGCCTTGCTGCGGATCACGAAAATCCCCGCGATGGTCTTCCGCTCCTTGTAGGCGGCGATGGCGGCTTTTCTGTTTGATGTCACTGGAAGCCTCGCGCAGGCAGATCTGCTGTCGGGGAGGGCGGTACCAGTCCGACGGGCTTGCGTCAATATTATCCGGGTAATATTATTTGGTCGGCGTCACGACCGCTGCAGGATCAGGCTGAGTTCCAGCTCCCGAAAACTGGTGTAGTTCCTGCGGATCCATTGATGCAGTTCGGTCGAGGAATCCTTCTCCTGGCGCAGATAGCCCGTGAAGGAGAAGGTCAGCCGGTCGATATAGGTCTTCAGGAACACCGGCAGCGCCGATATCCGCAGCACGCGTCCCCGTTCCATCGCGGCGGGCAATTCGCCGCGCACCACGTGCTCATTGTCGATCGCGATCAGGGCATTCGCAGGAATTTGCTGCTTCAGCATGTGGTAGGCCGTGGCCGAGGCACGGTCGGTATCGGCCACGAACAGGATCACGGGCGCGACGCCGCGGCGCACGGCTTCCTTCATGAAGCCGATCTCATCGATCATCTTGAAGAACTCATCGAAGGCGTGGAAGCCGAGGTCGATCACCTTGGCGACGCTGTCATTGACGATCAGGCGGTCCATCAGCTGCATCTTGCCGAAGGTGTCGATGACGTCGGCCGTCTCGGTGGTGCGCGGCAGATATTCCAGCAGCGAGGGCTCCTTCAGATTGATGTCGAAGGAGATCACCGTGCCGTTCTTCAGCAGCAGGAATTCGCTGAGCAGCCGCGCGATCAGCGTCTTGCCGACCAGCGGGCGGGGCGAGCAGATGATGTAGACGGACGTGGGGCTCATCACGCGCTATATCAGGCGATTTTTCCGCCTAATCCAGCCCCATCGCACGCCTGGCGCGATTATTTTTCGCCGCTGCGGGTGCTCGATTTGCTGCTGCCGCCGCCGACCAGGTCGGTCAGCTTGATGCGGTCGAACTCGCTCCAGACATTGGCGAGCCAGTGCCGGACATAGCCGCGCAGCACGAACGAATAGTTCGCGGCCTCGTCGTTGGTGCCCTTGTTGGCGACGAATTTCAGGAACGGAACCGAGGAGACCTCGACCTGCTCATAGGCCATTTCGTTGAGCTTGGGGATCGTGAGCTCGGTGGCATCCTTGATGCGGTGGAAATAGGAATTGTAGGTCGCCTGGTCCCACTGGAAGAACTGGGTGTCGTTGATGAAGTTCTTCACCAGGTAGTATTTGGCGCCCTGCATGAAATTGGCAGTCTCGGCGATTTCGTCCAGCGAGGCGATCGAGGGGCCCAGGATATGGAACACGGCAAAGGTGATCTGGCCGGCCTTGGCGGCATCGAGAAACCCGATGTCGCGGAGCGAGGCCAGCGCCGGCGACAGCAGTCCGGCGCGGACGTCGATCACGGTCACCGAGGTCCCGGCATTGAGCGTGTCGAAGATCTTCATCTGGTCCGCGGTCGTCGTCATATCGACGATCTGGGTGATGTCGGGGTGGAAGCGCATCAGCGTGCCGCGCGGCGATTCGGTGTCGAACGCCCGGGTCGGGACGTTGTTGGCGCTGAAATAATCCAGGAGCGTTCGTGACACGGTCGTCTTGCCGACCCCGCCCTTGTCCGCGCCCACCACAATCACGACTGGCTTTGCCATGGAATTTCCTACTACGCGCCCCCGATCGCGGGAGCGATCGGCAGGTCCCCATATACCTGTTTGGGCGCGAACATGGCAGAAACAAGGGAGAATTCAATTCCTTGAGCCCGCAGCGGCGTTATTCGTAGGTAATTCGTTAATGTCGCCGTACCGAGGCTCAGCTGTGCCGGCCCCAGGGTCCCCAGCCAGGACCCTGTCGTGCGCTCTGCCGCTGACCTTGCGGCAGGCCCGCGGGCGCTGCGGCATCGCTCCACGGACCGTGGGTGACCGGGGGCGGCAGCTGGTCCGCCGACTGCGGTTCCGCCTGATCCTCCGGCTCTTCGTCGGCCTCGTCAGGCAGGGCCAGTGGGCCGGGATCGCGGCCGCCGGCGTACTGCACCAGCGCCTTGACCCGCGAATCCACCGACGGATGGGTCGCGAACAGATCGGCAAACCCTTCGCGGGGATTGTCGAAGCACAGTTCCATCACAGCCGAGGTCGCGCCCGGAAGCTCGCCGCGATTTTCGATCTTGCGCAGCGCCGTGATCATGGCGTCCGGGTTCTTGGTCAGTTCGACCGAGCCGGCGTCGGCCAGCAATTCGCGCGACCGCGACAGCGCCAGTTTGACCACCTGCGACAGCAGCCAGGCCAGCAGGATCAGCGCGACCGCGATGATGACGACGATGATCGCACCGCCGCCGGAGCTCTTGTTGTCGCTGTCCGAGGACGAAGAGGACGACGAACGCGAGGACGAGGATGACCACGATCCACCGGACGAATTCCACGACAAATTGGTGAACATCCGGAAGAACAATTCGCCGAAGAAGCCGACCACGCCGGCGATGATGACCGCGATCACCATCAGCTGCACGTCGCCGTTGCGGATATGGGTCAGCTCATGGCCCAGCACCGCCTCGATCTCCTGATCGTTCAGCGACCTCAGCAGCCCTGTGGTGACGGTGACGGCGTATTGCCGGCGGTTGAGGCCGCTCGCGAATGCGTTCAGCGCCGGACTGTCCATCACCTTCAGCTTCGGCATCGGAATGCCGCGCGAGATGCAGAGGTTTTCCAGGAGATTATAGAGCCGCGGCTGCTGCTTGCGCGTGACGTCCTCGCCGCCGGTAACGGCGTCGATCATGTTCTGGTGGAAGAAATAGGCGATCACGATCCAGAGCGCCGCGATGCCGGTCGCATAGGGGAAGGCCGTGACCAGATCTCGCCCCGCGGCCCGCAAATAATAATCGACCGAGCGGTCGCTGCGGATCACGACTTCGGCGAGCAGCGCGCCGGCATAGACCAGCACATAGATCAGCAGGAACAGGCCGGCGAGCAGCAGCATCGAACGAAACTTGTTCGATGCGATATGCGTGTAGAGCCCGTACGCGGCCATGATGTGCTGCTTCTCGCTGGAATGTCGCGACCGTTAGAACTTTACGGTCGGCACGACCTCGACTTCGGTGCGGCTGGCGCCGAGATCGAAGAATTCCTTTTTGGTGAAGCCGAACATGCCGGCGAACAGCGCGGCGGGCAGCTGCTGGATGCCGGTGTTGTATTCCTGGACCGCGTTGTTGAAGAAGCGGCGGCTCGAGGCGATCTTGTTTTCGAGGTCGGACAGTTCGCCGGCGAGCTGCTGGAAATTGGCGTTGGCCTTGAGGTCCGGATAGGCCTCCGACAGCGCGATCAGGCGGCCGAGCGCGCCGCTCAGCTGGTTCTCGGCGGCGCCGATCTGCGCCGGCCCTTGCGCCGACATCGCGGAGTTGCGGGCCTTGATCACGTCGTCGAGCGTGCCGCGCTCGTGGCTGGCGTAGCCCTTTACGGTCTCGACCAGGTTCGGGATCAGGTCGTGGCGCTGCTTGAGCTGGACGTCGATGTCGGCAAAGGCCTGGCCGACACGCTGGCTTAACGCGACCAGGCGGTTATACGCACCGATGGCGAACAGCACGAGAATGACAATGACGCCGATAACGATCCAGCTCGTCGACATGGCAGACAACTCCTGATGTGGCGAAGAAAGTGTGGAACCTAGACGAAAACCGGGGCGTGCGGCAGCCCGCCGCGACGTGGGCGCTTCGTTTAGTCGAAACCAGGGCGGGATAAGTTCACATCGAACTCTGGCGTCGCCCCGGCCTTGAGCTCAGATGTGCAATGACACATCGGGGGGCCCATACGCCGCGGCCTCTCGTTGGAGCACTCTGGCCAACACCTTCCTTTTACCATTAGCGCCGGCGGCTATGGGTCCTGGCCTTCGCCGGGACGACCCGCGAGGAGTGTTTGCTCCTCCACCACCACCGCATCGCCCCAGCGCCAGCGCCGGGCGAGGGCATAATCCGCCCTGGCGCGCCGGGGCGTCCGGCTGAGGACCAGACCGGCCGGGGTGCAAAGCTTGGCCGTGACTTCGACCTTGGAGAGCACCGGCTGCGCCAGCACCCGGGACGGCCGGACTTCCAGCGGCGCGCGCGTCAGCGCCACATAGGCGAATCTTTCGTCCTCAAACGGCAGTTCGGCGCCCTTGACCTGCTTGTGCGCGCGCGAGCGTTGCAGGCGTTGGGTGAAGTGACACCAGTCCGGCGCGGCAAGCGGGCATGTTCCGTCGTGCGGGCAGGGGGCAGCGACATGCGCGCCGGCCGCGATCAGGCGCTCGCGCAGCGCGATGATCCGCGCATAGCCCGCCGGTGTGCCGGGCTCGACCACCAGCAGCGTGTCGCGGGTCTTTTCCCACATCAGCACGGCCAGCGCGTTCTGTTCGGCGGCGCTGAGTTCGCCGATCACGTAGCTGGCGACGACGAGGTCGGCGGCATCAGCCTTGATCAGGGCGTTGCGGGCTTCGCCCCGCTCGTAATGGAGTTCGCGCAGGCGAAAACTTTCGCTGACCAGATCGAGCGCCAGCTTGCGCAACGCGTCGTTGGCGTCGAGTAAGGTAAAGCCTCGCAGCGAGGAAAATGCTTCCGCCGCCGCCCAGCTCGCCGTGCCCGGGCCGGCGCCGATATCGAGCAGGGTTCTGGGCGCAAAATCGGGGCGGATTTCACCGAGCGCATTCAGGCTGGCGGTGACCGCGGCATAGGTCGCCGGCATCCGCGCCAGCGCGTAGGCCAGTGCATCGGTCTCGGACCGGATCGTGCCGGAGCCGCCGCCATCGCGGTAGTTTTTCGAGATCAACGCCGAGCGTTCCGCCGCGTCGCTCCGCGAAAAGCCGCGCAGCTTGGCGTCAAGCGCGGCTTTCAGTTCGGCGGGGAGGTCGGGTGAGGTCATCGCATCTTTTCTCCCTCTCCCCTTGTGGGAGAGGGTGGCTTCGCGAAGCGAAGAGGGGTGAGGGGTCTGTCTCCTCGGATAGAGACCCCTCATCCGGCAGACTTCGGCTGCCACCTTCTCCCACAAGGGGAGAAGGGAAGAAAGCTTACGCCACGTGCTGGTCGAGGATCTTCACCGCATCGTCGAGGCCGACCGAGACCAGTTGCGAGACGCCGCGTTCGGCCATGGTGACGCCGAACAGCCGGTTCATCCGCGCCATCGTGATCGGATTATGCGTGATGATGATGAAGCGGGTTTCGGTCGAGGACGTCATTTCATGCAAGAGGTTGCAGAACCGCTCGACGTTGTGGTCGTCGAGCGGCGCGTCGACTTCGTCCAGCACGCAGATCGGCGACGGGTTGGTGAGGAACACCGCGAAGATCAGCGCCAGCGCGGTCAGCGCCTGCTCGCCGCCCGACAGCAGCGAGAGCGTCTGCGGTTTCTTGCCGGGCGGTTTGGCGATGATTTCGAGGCCGGCTTCGAGCGGATCTTCGCTCTCGATCAGGTGCAATGCGGCTTCGCCGCCGCCGAACAATTCGGTGAACAGCCGCTTGAAGTGCTCGTTGACGGTTTCGAACGACGTCAGGAGCCGCTCGCGCGCCTCTTTGTTGAGGCTCTGGATGCCCTGGCGCAGCCGCTTGATGGCTTCCACGAGGTCGTCGCGTTCGGTGGTCAATGCCGTATGCTGGCTCTCGACTTCACGCAGTTCTTCCTCGGCGCGCAGATTGACCGCGCCGAGCCGCTCGCGGTCGCGGCGCAGCTTTTCGAGGTTTTCCTCGATCTCGGCGAGCGGCGGCAATTCCGCGCCCGGCTCGATCTCGGCCAGACCAGCCACGGCGTGCGGTTCGACTTCGAGCATGTCGTGGATTTCGCGCTCGATATCGGAGAGGCGGCGCCTGGTGCCGTCCATGCGTTCCTCGGCGCGGGCGCACGCCTCGCGGGCGCTGGAGAGCGCTTCCAACGAAGCCTTTGCCTCGCGGTCGGTCTCCGCCATCACGCTCTCGGCTGCAGCCAGCGCATCCGCGGCGACGCGGCGCGCGCTTTCGGCGGACTCGATCTCGCTGATCAGCGCGCGGCGCTTCTGGGCGAACAGCGCCGGCGCGTCTTCGAGCTCGGCACGCTCCGCGGTCACTTCGGTGACGCGGGCTTCGATGGTGGAAACCTGCGAGGCCGCGCTTTGCTTGCGGTTCTGCCATTCGGTGCGCTCGGCGAGGATCGCCTGCACACGGCGGTCGGCAAGTTCAGCCTCGCGCGCCAGCGCCTGCGCTTCGGCACGCACTTGGGCGGCGAAGCGGCGATGGCCCTCGATGTCGGTGCGAACCGTGGAGAGCCTGGTTTCGGTCTCGAGGCTCGGCGGCAGCTCGGCCAGCGCCGCATTGGCGTTCTCATGCGCGGCGTCGGCCTCGGCGCGGTCGGCGGCGAGGCGCGTATGGGCTTCCGTCAGCGTCGCTTTGCGCGCGGCGTGGCGGTTGATCTCGCGCTCGGTCGCGGCATGGCGTTCGCGCGCGGCATCGGCCTCGCGCTGCGCGGCGCGCCAGGCGTCACGGGCAGCAGACTCGGCGCCCGATGCCACCTTCAATTCGCTCTCGGCGTCTTCCAGCGCCTGCCGCTTGGCGGCAGCATCGCTGCGGGCCTGCTCCAGTTCGTTTTCGATATCGACCAGGCGGGCCCGTTCGGCCAGGCGCCGTGCGGCGCCGGTCGGGGCGTGGGCGGCGGCGACAAAGCCGTCCCAGCGCCAGACGTCGCCTTCCAGCGACACCAGCCGCTGGCCGGTCTTGAGTTGAGACACCAGTTCCGCGCCGCGCTCCTTGGCAACGACGCCGATCTGCGCCAGACGCCGCGCCAGCTCGGTCGGCGCTTCGACATGGGCGGCAAGCGCTTCGACGCCCGCGGGCAACGCCGGATCGTCGAAGGTTGCACCCGCATTGGTCCAGCGCATGGGCGCGGAGGGATCGATCGGAGCGTCGAGGTCGTCGCCGAGCACGGCGCCGATCGCTTTTTCATAGCCCTTGGTGACGGTGACGCCATCGATGATCGGCGGCCACAAATTCTTGGTCTCGCCATTGACCAGCTTCGAGATCGTGCGCGCTTCGGTCTCCAACCGTTGCACGCGCTTGTCGGCTTCCGCCAGCGGCGAACGGGACGCTTCCAGCCGGGCACGCGCGGCGACATGGCCGGCCTCGTTGGCCTGCGCCGCGGCTTCCGAGGCGGCGAGCGTTTCCTGCGCGGTCTCCATGGCGCCGGCAAGCGCGTCGATGTCGCCGAGATTGCCGGTTTCCTGCGCGAGCTTTTGCTCCTCGCTCTGAACGTTGGCGATTTCCTGGTCGAGCCGGGCGAGGCGGTCGCGATGGGTGCGCACGCCGGCTTCGAGTTGGTTGCGCTTGGCGGTGAGATCGGCCAGCACCGTCGTCAATTCCGAGAACATGCGCTCGGCGGCGGCGAGCGTCGCTTCCGCTTCGGAGACGCGTTCATCGACGCCGCTGCGCTTCTCGACGCGCGACTTGATCTCTTCCTTGATTTCGGAATCTTCGGTGTCGAGCCGCTGCAACGCGACTTCGGCATCCGAGGTCTGCTGCTGTTCGCGCGCGATGTCGGCGGTGAACTGGGTCAGGCGGCGGTCGAGTTCGGCGACACGCTCCTTCGCGCGCTCTTCCTCGCGGTCGAGCAGCTCGCGCGCATTGGTCAGGCGTTGCAGTCCGGCCGCGGCGCGGGCTTCGCCCTCGCGCAGCGCCGGCAGTTCGGAGGCGCGGATCGCCTGGATACGGGCCGCTTCGGCCTGTTCACGGGTGCGTTCAGCCATCTCGCGCACGTTGAGGTCATGGGTGCGCGCGGCTTCCGCCACGTCGGTATTGGCTTCCAGCCAGCGCAGGTGGAACAGCGTGGCTTCGGCCTTGCGCACCTTGGCGGCGACTTCGCGGAACCGGATCGCCTGCCGCGCCTGCTTTTTCAAGCCGTCGACCTGGCCGGAGAGCTGGCCGATCACGTCCTCGACGCGGGTGAGGTTGGTCTCAGCCGCCCGCAGCCGCAATTCGGCTTCATGGCGGCGGGCGTGCAGCCCGGCGACGCCGGCGGCGTCTTCCAGCACGCGGCGGCGCTGTTCCGGCTTGGCCTGAATGATTTCACCGATCTTGCCCTGGTGAACCAGTGCCGGCGAACGTGCGCCGGTGGCGGCATCGGCGAACAGGATCTGCACGTCACGGGCGCGCACGTCGCGGCCGTTGATGCGATAGACCGAGCCCGCTTCGCGCTCGATGCGTCGGGAAATTTCCAGGATCTCGCGGTCGTTCATCGCCGCCGGCGCCGAGCGATCGGCATTGTCGATCGTCATCACCACTTCGGCGTGGTTGCGCGCCGGACGGTTGCCGGAACCGGCAAAGATCACCGCATCCATGTCGGCGGCGCGCAGCGATTTGTGCGAGGTCTCGCCCATCGCCCAGCGCAGTGCCTCGACCAGGTTGGATTTGCCGCAGCCGTTTGGCCCGACCACGCCGGTCAGGCCCGGCTCGATCATGAAGTCAGTGGGTTCAACGAACGACTTGAAACCATGAAGACGGAGGCGCGTGAGTTTCATGAACACGATTCTCTGTTGGCCGGGCGCGAATCTCCCTGCCGTGACAATACCATAGAAGGCAATGTCGGTGTGTGGACGAGTCGCGCGTTGCGGCTCTTATGGCCTGCGACAATGGCGAGGCCGGGGCCGAAGGGCAACGGGACGGAAGGCTTTTCCCAAGCCTTTTATCGAGGTTTTTGCAGGGCTTACGGGCCCGTATGAATCCGGTGGACGAATCAGGTTTTCAACAGGGAATTGACGCGCCGATCAGCTCTTGAGCATCGAATTGATGCGCTTGCTGAACTCCTCGAAGCTCTGCTCGCCCTTGATCATCTCGCCATTGATGAAGAAGGTCGGCGTCGACTGCACCTTCAGCACCTCGGCGGCGTATTTCTGGTCGGCCGCGATCTTGTCGAGCAGCTTCTGGTCCTTGAGACAATCTTCCACCGCCGCTTGCGTGAGGCCGGCCTGCTTGCCGATCCGGATCAGCGTCTCAGTGGTGTTCTTCAGCACCCAATCGTTCTGCTGCTTGAACAGGAGGTCGACGACCGCGAAATATTTCGGCGCGTCGTCCTTGGCGATGCAGCGCGCCAGCATCGAACCGGCGGCGGCCTTGATGTCGAGCGGGAATTCGCGGAACACGAAACGGATCTTGCCGGTGTCGATGAATTCCGACTTGATCTTCGGGAACACCTGCTCGGTGAACGCCGCGCAATGCGGGCAGGTCATCGAGGCGTATTCGGTGATGGTGACGGAGGCATTCGCGGGGCCGAGCGCCATGTCGGGCAGCGACTGCGGCTTGGCAACGTCGGCGGCGCCCTGCGCCAGCGCATCATTGATCAGCCGCAGCGGCGAGTAGCCGGCGAGGGCGGCAAGCCCGGTCAGCGAAAGGGCGGCGGTGAAGGCGCGGCGCGTGATGATCAAGGTCAGCTCCCGATTGGCGCGTTCACGCCCGAAGAAAATACGAAAAACGAGATCAAGTCTTAGAAAGCTTTGGCTAGCTTGAAACGATAATTGTGGCAATGGCAGGTTGCCGCGGGCCGGGCGCGCCGCAGGCTCAATTTCGCTTGATCGAGGCACCGAGCCGCGCCAGCGCCGCGCGCAATTCGTCATCCTCGACCGAGGACAGGGTTTTGGCGATCTCGGCGACCGCCATCGGGTCCGGCGCGCGGGATGGTTTTGGCCGGTCCCGGCGCGACAGCGGCGCCTGCCGCAGCGCCAGCCTTCCGACCGCGCTCCAGCCGAAGAACCGATTGACCCGTTCCAGGATGACATCCGAGGAATGCTGGATTTCCAGCGCCATCGGGCCCTCGACCCGTAGCACCAGGGTGGCCGGCTCCTGCGGCTGGCCCTCGACCGGCCGCGGCCATTGCATCTTCAGGGGTTCGGAATGGGCCGCGATCTCGCGGCCCGCAATCTCGGCCCAGCGTGTCACCAGTCCGCGCGCGGCGAACCCCTGCTTGGCATAGGCGTCGGAAAACACGTCGCCGAGCAGGACGGAAAGCGGTTTTGCGGAGATCGGGCCGGGTTTTGCCATGGGGGCTTATAGCACGTGGCGGTTCTCGGCAGGAAGCGGGCAAAGAAAGGCGTGGATGCGCGCGACAAGCGCGCGAGTGACGTGGAGAGATTGGTGTCCAACCATTACAGTGTCGGCATGAGTTCCGTTGCGCTCGCCAAGACCAAACGACGAGATGTGCCTGAGGCGACTTCCGATCGTCCCGCGTTGCTGCTCGATTGGTACGACCGCCATCGCCGCGTGCTGCCGTGGCGGCCACCGGCGGGGGAGCGCGCGGATCCCTACCGGGTCTGGCTATCCGAAATCATGCTGCAGCAGACCGGCGTCAAAACTGTCGGGCCGTATTTCCTGAAGTTTGTGACGCGCTGGCCCGATGTCGCCGCCCTCGGCCGGGCCTCGCTCGATGACGTGCTGCGGATGTGGGCCGGGCTCGGCTACTATTCGAGGGCGCGCAATCTGCACGCCTGCGCGGTGGCGGTGTTGCGCGACCATGGCGGGGTGTTTCCGGATACCGAAGAAGGTCTGCGCACGCTGCCGGGCATCGGGCCGTACACCGCAGCGGCGATCTCGGCGATTGCGTTCGACATCAGAACCATGCCCGTCGACGGCAATATCGAGCGCGTGGTGTCGCGGCTGTTTGCGGTCGAGGAACCGCTGCCGCAGGCCAAACCGTTGATCCAGCAGCTCGCAGCAACGTTGCTGGGTCCTTCTCGCGCCGGTGACGAGAAGTCTCGCGCCGGTGATAGCGCGCAGGCTCTGATGGATTTGGGCTCTTCGATTTGCACACCGAAAAAACCGGCATGTGTGCTGTGTCCGCTGAACGCCGATTGCCTGGCACTTGCACGCGGCGATCAGGAGACTTTTCCGCGCAAGGCGCCGAAGAAGACGGGAACGCTGCGCCGCGGCGCGGCCTTCATCGTCACGCGGGGCGACGAATTGCTTGTTCGCACCCGCGCGGAAAAAGGCCTGCTTGGCGGCATGACCGAAGTGCCGGGCTCGGACTGGCTCGCCGGCCAGGACGACAAGGCGGCCTTGCAGCAGGCGCCGGCGCTGAAGGGGATCGCAAAATGGCATCGCAGGGTGGGCGTGGTGACGCATGTCTTCACGCATTTTCCGCTGGAGCTCGTGATCTACACGGCGAAGGCGGCCGCGCGGACGCGCCCGCCTGAGGGAATGCGCTGGGTGCCGATCGCGACGCTGGCCGGGGAAGCCTTGCCCAATGTCATGCGCAAGGCGATCGCGCACGGGCTGGATCTCTAGCAAGCCATCGCCAAATCCGGTTGTGGATGGAGCGCCAAACAGTAAAAGGCCAAGAATGGTATTTCGTGTCTTGATCATCGGTGGCACCGGGCAGGTGGGAGCTGCGGTGGTGCGCGCGCTGGCTGCAGAGCCGTCCTGCGCTGAAGTAGTGATGGTCAATCGCAGGGCGATCTCTCTGAGCGCTGATCCCCGTGTGCGGCAGGTGATCCTGGATACGGCAGCTGCTCTGTTTCCTGCAGAAGTGACCAAGCTTGCGCAGAGCATGGTTGCGCAAGGCGATCCTGTCTATGGGGCATCCTGTGTTGGTGTCGGCAAAGGCAGCTTGAAGTGGAGCGAGGAGGAATTAAAGGCCCTCGAAATTGGCGTAGTCGGTGGCTTTGCCCGCGGTTGTCAGGCCGGAGGTATCACACGGTTTTCACTGCTCTCCGCGGTGGGAAGCACCTCGAAAAGCAGGATTCGCTATGTGCGGGTCATGGGGTTGAAAGAAGAGACGGTTCAAGGAATAGGCTTCCAACACCTCGCGATTTTTCGTCCGGGAATTATCGCGGGCAATGCTCATACGCCGCGCTATGTGGCCTGGTTGGGGCGTCTGATTCCGGGGCCTTTTGGCACGATTGAGCAGGACGATATCGGGCGCGCCTTTGTCGCTGAGTTCATCAGCAGTTCGGCCCCAAACGGGGTTGTGTATCTCGAAAATGGAGCGATGAGACAGAGGTCTCGTGCGCTTAAATAGTCCGCTACTTCGGAACCGGTGTTTGCCATGCTGACACCATGCTGTCAGCAGGCCTCCGCTACAACGCAGCGATCAGGAGGATTTCATGATCGCAACCGCACTCGACAATTTCACGGCCCCACCATGCGCCAAGCTGCTTGGCTGGCATTTGCTCGACGCACGTCCCAAAGATGGATGGATCCGGATCGGCTTCGATGGCCGAAAGGACTTTTGCAACCCGGCTGGTTTCGTGCAGGGCGGCATTCTTTCCGCCATGCTCGACGACACCATGGGTCCGGCGGTGCTCGTCATGTCTGAGGGCAGGCTCTACACCGCGACCATCACAATAACCGTGAATTTTCTAACCCCGGCCAAGCCGGGCAAGCTGATCGGCGAAGCGACCGTCACCCAGCTCGGCAAGACCGTCGCCTTCGTCGAGGGCAGGTTGATGGCCGAGGATGGCACGTTGCTCGCCACCGCCAGTACCAGCGCGCGGCTGGTTGAGATGGCGAAGGCTATCAGGTAGTCGTTAGCGCCCGAGCTGCACGATCGGCGGTTTGGCGTTGAGGCCTTCGACCTGGAAACCGGCGACGCGCTTGTAATTGGCCGCGATGTCTTCCAGCTCTTGCAGCGACAGCACGTCGGTGACGACCTCATAGCCGTCGGGCGCGCGCTCCTCGACCATCTGCATCACCTGTTCCGGCCCGTTGCGCCGGTTCAGCATCACAAGATCTGACGTCGCGGGCCGGCGCTCGGCCTCGTAGGCCGTGAGCGCGGCGTTGGTCGGGCCGTGCGCCAGGATTTCGCGGGTGATCACGCGGGCATCCAGAATCGCCTGCGAGGCGCCGTTGGAGCCGATCGGGTACATCGGATGCGCGGCGTCGCCCATCAACGTGACGCGGCCGAACGTCCATTGCGGGATCGGATCGCGGTCGACCAGCGGATATTCGTAGGCATGCGGGCAATCGCGGATCAAGCCGGGCACGTCGAGCCAGTCGAATTTCCAGTCCTTGAACCAGGGCAGGAATTCGTCGAGCTTGGCGGTCCGGTTATAATCCTCGCGGCGCCACTGATAGGTCGGCGGCATGTGCCGCTCAGCCACCCAGTTGATGCTAGACTTGCCTGAGGCGTCCGGCGCCTTCGAAATAGGATAGCAGACGAATTTCAGGATCTCGTGGCCGGCCATGATCATGGTGCGGCCGGACAGGAAGGCGTCTGCGCTCGTGATGCCGCGCCAAAGGATGCGGCCGTTCCAGATCGGCGGGCCTTCCTGCGGATAAAGCCTTTCGCGGATCGCCGAGTGGATGCCGTCGGCCGCGATCAGCAATACGCCGTCATGGTAGCCTGCAGATTTGCCGGTCGCCTTGTCGATGAATTCGGCGCGGACGCCATCGGCGCTTTCCGTCCAGCCGGTGAGATGGTGGCTGGTGAGGATGTTCTCTTTTCCGAGCCGTTCGGTCGCGGCGTCGAGCAGGATCTGCTGCAGGGTGCCGCGGTGGATCGAGAATTGCGGCCATTTGTAACCGGCCTCGACACCGCGCGGCTCGCTCCAGATCGGTTTGCCGTGCTTGGAAAAATACGCCAGTTCCTTGGTTCGGACAGCGGCCGCATCGAGCCGGTCGTGCAGGCCGAGCTCGATCAGCTCGCGCACCGCATGCGGCAGCACGTTGATACCGACGCCGAGCGGCCGCAGCTCCGGCACGCTTTCAAAGACGCGTGCGGGAACGCCGATCTGGTGCAGGCTGAGCGCCAGCGTCAGCCCGCCAATGCCACCGCCGGCGATGAGTACGGTCATGTCTACGCCTCTGTTACCTCAGGGGCGTCATGACATGAGGGGCGGCAGGGGGCAACTGCGAAAAGCCGGCAGATATTCCCCTCCGAGACCTTACGCCAGCGGGGGCGGCGCGCCGAAAAAGCCGATGTTCTTGACCACCCGGCCATCGGGGCCGACCTCGCCAAAATCGATCGAGATGTCGCCGCAGCTGCCATCCTCGCGCACCAGGCGCCAGAGGACGCGGAACACGTTGTGGTGCACATCGATGCCGCTGATGAACTCCAGCCGCGCGCCCGGCCGCGACGCCTGCATCGCAGCGATGTGGCGGGCGAGTTCGTCCCGTCCCGTCAGCGAGACCCTGGGATCGAGATAGACGCCGCCGTCGCTCCAGCATTGCTCAAGCAGCGCCTGCCGTGCGGCAGCCTCCGGTTCGTTCCATGCCGCCAAGTACTGTGTCACGACTTCCCTGATTGCGCTGCCGTCCATGAATGCTCTCCCGCACGATCAAACGCATGGTCGAGTCTTGCAGGGAATTGTCGACTTGTCACTTACATCGGAGGTAATTGCCGTTCTGACCTGATGGTCTAGATTGCCTCACATGAGCGCGCCGACACACAATTCCCACGATGCCGCGGCTGGGCACTTCAGCAGCCTGCTGAAGCATTGGCGCAGCGTGCGCAGGCTAACCCAGATCGAACTGGCTAGCGATGCCAACGTGTCGGCGCGGCATCTGTGCTTCCTCGAAACCGGCCGGTCGCAGCCGAGCCGCGAGATGGTGCAACTGCTCGGCAGCGCGCTCGATCTGCCGCTCGAGGAGCGCAATGCCTTGCATGTCGCGGCGGGCTTCGTGCCGCCCTATGGCGACAAGGGACTGGCGGCCGAAAATCTGCAGCCGGTGCAGCAGGCGCTCGATTTCATGCTGCGGCAGCAGGAGCCGTATCCGGGGATCGTGGTCGACGGCCACTGGGACGTTCGGATGCGCAACCAGGGGTCTGCGCGCCTGCTCAAGCCGTTTCGCGATTCCTACCGGATGGAAGCCGGCGTTGCCGACAACGCCATGCACGTCATGTTTCATCCAAAAGGCCTGCGGCAGTTCATCGTGAACTGGGAAGAGTTCGCCGGCCAGATGATCCAGATCCTGCACCGCGACGTCGCGCAGGGCAGCCGCGCGGCCGCCCGGCTGTTCGACGAGATCATGGCCTATCCCGGGCTGCCCGCCGAATGGCGGCTTCCGCGCCATTCCCAGACCACCTCGCCCGTCATGATCATGCAACTCGCCAAAGGAGATTTCCGGCTCGCGTTCTTTTCCACCTTCACGACGCTCGCAATGCCGACGGACGCGGCGCTGCAACAGATCAAGATCGAATGCTTTTTTCCGGCTGATGACGCCACCGCAGAGATGGCGCGCACGATGGCGCTCTGACAAAAATTGAGGAGATGAAAAATGCAATTGGCAAAACGTGACCATCAATCCGCTGAGACGACGGACGAACTGCGCGCGCTGAACGCCCGCTTCATCCATAATTTCATCACCAACGATGTGGCCTCGCACGACGCCATCCTGCACCCCGCCTTCATCAGCATCTGGCCGACCGGACAGCGCTGGGATCGGGCGACCTATCTGAAATACTGGGCGACCGCCTTCGATCCGAAACTGATCCCGTACTGGGACGTCCGCGACGAACTCATCACCGTCATCGGCGATGTCGCGCTGGTACGCTCCACCAACAAGGCGATCCGGCGGCGCGATGGTAAGGATGTCACCGGGATGACAATGTACACGGATACATATCTGTTCGAGAACGGTGCGTGGAAATGCATCCAGGCCCAGATCCAGGCGGTGGCGCCCGAGTTTTATCCCGCCGACGACACCATCGTCAGCGTCTATATCGACGGCAAGTTGCAGCCCCGCGCGGCGTGAGTGCCACTTCAGGGTTCGCCTGGGATAGACGGCGCAGCAATGCGCCGCTAACCTGAGGCATCACCCGTGAGGATCAACATGCTCAAGCTCTATTTTGCCCCCGGCACCTGCGCGCTCGCCACCCACATCGCGCTGGCGGAAGCCGGCGCCGACTACACCGCGGAGCGGATCGACTTCAAGACCAACCAGCAGCAAAGTCCGGAATATTTGGCGATCAATCCGAAAGGCCGCGTGCCGGCGCTCGTCACCGATCGCGGCGTCCTGACCGAGAACGTGGCGATGCTGGCCTACATCGCGCAGAGTTTTCCAAAGGCGAAGCTGGCGCCGCTCGATGATCCCTTTGCGTTCGCGCAGGTGCAGGCCATCAACAGCTATTTGTCTTCGACGGTACACGTGGCGCATTCCCATAAGGGGCGTGGCTACCGTTGGGCCACGGAAGAATCCTCCTTCGCCGACATGAAGAAGACGCTTCCGAAAAGCATGGGTGCGGTCTTTGCGCTGCTTGAGCAGAAGATGCTCAAGGGCCCATGGATGATGGGCGAGACCTACACGATCTGCGACCCCTATCTGTTCACGCTGACGGGATGGCTGGAAGGCGACGGCGTCGACATCGCGACACTGCCGAAGGTCGCCGACCATTTCAAGCGCATGAAGGACCGGCCCGCCGTGCAGAAGGCGCTGGCAGAAGAGAAGGTGTAGTTTCCTGTCGTCCCGGGCTTGACCCGGGATCTACCGTGTTGAGAGTCAAGAGGCGGCAGCGCCTTTCCAAGGCTGTCCCGACCTGATTACGGCATTGGCG
>NZ_JAFCLS010000080.1 GCF_018131075.1 Bradyrhizobium sp. JYMT SZCCT0428
CGACCTCACCGAGAATCGCGTCATCACAACGGAATCACGCTTCGCGGCCTGTCTCAACTGACTTTTGCAACAAAATCTGCCACAAACGGACTCATGCAAGGCGGCTGTCATGAAAAAGCTGGGCTCCGTGAGAAAATCCGAGGCCGCTGATCAGCGCGTGGCTAGCCTTCTGTACGCCGCAATGGCCTGTTTGAGGTCGTTATATTCCTCGCAGGGAATGAGGCAGAGGTTTTCCAACGCCGCCAGAATTTGCTGTGCCCTGGCCGGCTCCCCCAGCACCAGATACGCCTCACCGAGATGCTCATGCGCGCTGCGGTGGCGCGGATTTAGCATCAATGCCTTGTGATAGTGGCCAATGGCTGGACCCATCTGATGCAGCCGTCGATAGGCATAGCCAATGTAGTTCTGGATATCGGCATTAGTCGGGTCGCGCAGCGCGGCGAGTTCGAACGCTGCGACAGCAGCATTCCAATTCGCTACGCCCAGCGCCTTCTTGCCGGCCTTGAAATCGGGGTCGAGTTGCGCCCAGTCTGCGTCCGATGCGACCGACGCCATGGTGGTGCAGATCGGCCATGCTTCGGTCGTGATGGCCGTCTCCGCCCGACGGTCGAGCCCGCCCAACTGCGGTGTCGCGTTCCGCCAGCCTGGCGAGCCTATGGTGTAGACGGCCACGCTGACCGCCAGCGCGCCGAGCATCGTAGCCAACGCGACCGCGCGGATCATTGCCTGCCTTCTCGAATTGTCGGCTGCCGGACCAGACAGCCGAGGGGTTATTTTCGTACGCCACCTATCGTATTATCTCGGCGCAAGTAGGCTTGGGCCTCACGGATTTCCTGCCGTTCCGTATCAGCGTTCTTGGTCAAGTTCACCAGCTTGCCGAAGTACTCGGATGCCTTCTGGCGGTCACCTGCGCTGTCGGCGGCGCGGGCGACGCCCCAGAACGCTCGGAAGCGGTTGGGGGTCTGCTTGAGCGCGGTCTCGAACTCGTTCAAGGCAGCTGCGGGCTGCCCTGTCTCAAGAAGCAGTTCCGCCAGAAGCTCTCGGAACGGATAGAGGCGATTCTCCATCGCCACATGCTTGAGGCTACCGTCTTCGCTGTCAGCCGCCGCTCGCATGAACCGCAGTGCCTGATCGCGATCGCCTTCTTTCAGTGCCACCAATGCGGAGATGGCAAGCATCTGCTCTTCCGTGCGGTCGGCCCAGTAGGACTGGTCGGCGCGCTGCAGCGTCGTGCGCAACGCCTTCATCGCTTCGATCTCATCTTTGGCACCCGCGAGATCGCTAGTGCGCGCCATGCCGAGACCTCGCGTGAAACGGATCAATGAATCCGCCATAGGATATTGGGTCGGATTCATCGGCAACGCGGCAGCGCCGGCCCAATCTGCCCGTTCCAGGACGTAACGCGCTGGCATCGCGGCCTTCGCGGTGAAATGGACAAAGTTGATCGGACGATCGCCGCGGTCGGCGGTGGCAAGGGATTTCTTGATCATCGCATCGGCCTTGGCATCCTGTGCGAGCTGCAGGTGGGCATAGACCGTAAAATCCGACGCGTGATAGTAGTCGGGCTGGATCTCAAGTGACGACGCGTTCGAGGCGATGGATTCTTCCCAAAGTCCGACCATGGAGTAGATGTGCGACGGCATATGCCGGGCGTGCGGTACGGCCGGCGCAATGCCAGCATAGCGCCGCGCCGACGCGATTCCCTTTTCGGCGAGTGGTGCAAAGTCGTAGGCGTGAATGAGGTAGTGCGTCACACCCGGATGCTGCGGGTTCTGCTCGAAAAGGTTCTCCAGAAGCGCCGCGGACTTGATCTGATTGGCATAGGTGAGGTCGCCTTTCGGCGCCGAAGCTTGGAGCGTCAGCGCGTAAAAGGTCTGCACCTCGTAGTCATCCGGATAGCTTTGAGCCATCCGCTCCATCGCGGCCTTGTAGGCTGCCAGTCGCACATCCACCGCGATCTTGTCATGGTTGCGGAAATAGGCGCTCAGCGCCTCGATCCAGTCCCGTTCGCGCTGCGTTTTCGGCCCTGCAGCCCGCGCTTTCTCAAGCGCGTCCCAAGCAGCTTGCGCGTCGGCCCGGCTCGGCGTGGCTGCAAGGGTGTTGCCGAGGAAGTCCATCGCCACACCCCAATGCGCCATGGCGCAGGTGGGATCCTGCTGCAGGATCGCGTCGAACGTGCGACGGGCCTTTAGGAACCAGTATGAATGCAGCATGGCGACGCCGCGATCAAACTCGGCCTGCACATTGGAATCGCAAGACGTAGGGAAGACCACCTTGCCGAGCTTTTCGTCTTGCTGGCCGACTGCGCCACTTGTGAGTGCAGCGGTGATCAGGCCGGCAGCAAACAAGATTCGCCCCAATAACGTGTTCATCGTAAGTCTCCTCTCTGGCCTGTCAGCTTGCTTGCTCCAAGGACGGCTGGATCTCTCGTCCCTTTGCCGATTTGATACTGTCGCCCAGTTGTCCTGCGAAAAGGCATTACGATGCGGACATACGCGTAGATCCAAGGCAACCAATTGCATAATGCCCGTCTCGCGAGGTGATAGTGCAATGCTCTCAGCCACCACACCCTGCGCTTTCGCGCAGCGCTACGCGACGTAAATTAGAGACTGGCGGACATCAAAAGGGTCAGGACTCCTTGCCCACTTCGGCTCGAGGTGACGGTCCTGGACACGCCCGTGTTCGTCGGTCCAGCGCTCCCAGTCACTCGACGCTGCTCAGCCGCCTCGACCAAATATTTGTTCAAATATCACCATAGAGAGCTATGCGCCGCTAGCGAGAATGTCGGAGCTAATTGCGGTTCAGACCGCAGGGCTGATCCCTCTCCCGGGGAACAATTCGAGACGTAAGCAAGCTGTTTTCTCAGAGCAGATCAGCATTAGCGCTGTTCGCAGTCCAACCATTTAGACTTCTCCCCGGAGACCAGAATGATATGCTCGCGAAGCGACCGCATAGTGGGTCAGCTTGAGTTTGTGATGGAGTAATCACATGCCTATTAAACCGCCCGCTACAGAATGGGACCTGATTCGCGCCCATCAGATTGAGCGCTCATGGACGACCTTTTTTTTAGAACCGCTCTCTAGCGCTGATGCTGAGATCGTTACGAGGGCAATTGCAGAGGGCATCGCGCTGGGTCGCAAACAAGGTTTGGAGCTAGCGCAGGCTCCGCATGACTGTCCATCCCAAGCACATTTGCGGACCATCGCGAAAGCTGCTCCTTAAGAAAACCGCAGGTCCTCAGAAGTAGATCAGGCCTGACGTCCGATATGGGTCATTCGCGTCGGTTTGACCGGACCACGGCGACTTCCGGTCTGCCCCGGTGAACGGACATTCTCAGGATAGGCAGGCATGTCTCAAAGGTGCCAAACTCGGAAATCGCTTTGAGCTTCGGGCATGTCTGCTCTTGCCTCGGTAACAGACGTTGGGCGCGCGCAGCACCAGCAGCCGGTAACCGTCGCGTTTGATTTCATGCAGCCAGTCGGGACCGGCTGGGACACGGCTTGCCGCGCGTCGGGAAACAATTGCCGGCAAGATAGGTCGGACAGGACACAATGCTAGTCCGTATTCAAAAGCGGTCCCGGCTTAGGGTGGGAAGGGTTGGGGCCGGGGCCGCCCGGCCGCTGCGCGATGATTGGGGCAAAAACTGCACAGATCAACCAGAGGTTGAAGCTAGGTGGCTTACAATTTACCGTATAAGACATTAGCCGCTAGGGGTGCACTGAGCCTAAGACCCGTTTCGAAATAAATTGATCCCAGTTCTCGCCAGAATCCCGCAGCAGACACCTCGGCCAACTCGGTGAGATCAAGGGGACGGGGAGTGGCTACTTCAGGTTTGGCTGTCACTTCAAATTTCGTGTTCATGGTAGTCGCCTTCCGATCCACAATGGCTTGCGGGACCATTCCCACGCTTTTGACTAGAGCACGAAGAACCGCGTTGCTCTGTGATGGCAGTCACATAAACTCACGAAGTGTGACCCTGTGGCTCGCCCGCTATATTGCCCTGATGCTGACGATCAGCTTCATCGCCGCGATCGCCTCGACTGCCGCGACGAGGTTTGCGCATGCCAGCGATTTACGCTGTTGTAGCTGGGCTATGGCTACTCTCTATCATTTACGCACAACTGCATTGTTCGCTCATTGCATCAATCGGGACGCTATGCGACGGCGAGAGAGTAAATTTCTGGATAATTCCGTTTTTCACTGCGCCTATTGGCGGGTTAGGTCTCCTCGGGCTAATTTTGACGGTCTTGGTTAGAGTTCTTCGAAAATAGGAGACTGTGGAAAGTTGGACAAGTCGGTGCCCAAGCCGCACGTCCGTTCCGGGTCATTCGCGTCGGTTTGGCCGGACCACGGCGACTTCCGGTCTACCCCGGTGAACGGACATTCTCAGGATAGGCGGCATGTCTCCAGGGTGCCACGTTCGGACTTACCAACGGTCAAGTGGAAGCAGACATCAGTGCAGTCGCCCGGCTGACGATCTGCGGATCGCGCAGAGCACTGGATCGCTTCATCAGATGGGTCACCTCGCTCATGATCTGATGCACCGTTGCATCCTCCGACGCGACCCGCTGCAACGCGAGGTTCAATTTCAAGCGTTGGTGAAAATCATTCGGACGTTGCCCGCGCGTCTTCTCAAAAATGAAGTCGCTTTCGGTCACCGTCCATGGCGCGGCGAGAAAGTCCTGAATCGCCACGAAGAAGGACTGGGCTAGTCCGTTCAGCGGATCCGCATCCAGGGATCGCGCTTCGATCAGCCGCTTCAAGACACCTACTTCTTGCGCGGCCACACTCATTCCTTGACCGAATGCCGGATTGAATCGACAAATCACATCACCGAGCGGCAGCAGACGATCTGGAAAGCTATCAAGTCTCTCAAAGTGTCGCCGTATACTGCCGGGAAAGCCGAACCGGTGAATAGGTCCAATAGGTACAGCGTCCTTGATCGCGTCATGGATTGTCTGGGTTCGCAATGTCTTGGCAAAAGCGATAAATTCTCCAACGCTTTCCGGCACGAGTTGGCCATGCATGCCGGTTAAATTGACTTGCCAGCAATTATTCTCGACCGGAACGAGTAACCCGCCACGGCCGCTTTGGGCGGCGGGCCGGTGGAGCACCGCGCGCCAGTCACATGGCGCGGAAGGTGGAATCTCGAACATGGCGGTTGCGTAGCGTAGGTCGATGCCGATTTCCGTCTCTTGGGGCCTTAGCAGGCCGACCCTGTCCAGAAGTTCGAGAGTAAGCGCGCCGCGAGACGACGCGTCTACGATAAAATCAGCCGCGATCTCGTTGCTTCGCCCGTTCGCTTCATCATAACGAACCCCCGTAACCGCGTTCCGGTTGGGCGATTCCACTAATTGAGTAACGCGGCAACGCGAATTCAGTGCGATATTGCTCTGCCGTTCAACAAAGCGCCTTGCAACGAATTCCATTAGTTGCCGCGTCATGCATAAATAATCGAAGCCAAGATCACGCCGTGGAAACGGATCGAATCCTGGCATTTCCAGGAGCGACTCGGAACCGACGCGCACCCTAACGGCACCCGCGCGCTCGAGTTCTGCTTCGAGCTCGGGGAAGAATTCCATAAGCGCGTCGAGACCACCTCTGAGGAGCACATGAATTTGCCGCGCTTGGGGGGTGCCGGTGCGCACGATCGGCGCGGTAGGTAAGGCATCACGTTCCAGCACGGTGACGTTGACGAAGTATGAAGACAGGGCCTTCGCCGCGGTGAGACCGCCAATACCGGCTCCGACCACTATCGCGTGGCGCCCGAATAAGCTTGTCATCGAAATTGCTCAACCGCCGTCATAACTGACGGTGAAAGTTTCCTTGGCCTTTGCTCGGAGCGCGCTGCGAGTGGCAGCATAGCCAGAAAAGGGGCCAACATGATGAACTCGCGCCGTCGCATTTGACCTCGCCGAGAACATGCCTTCTGCAATGGCCAAGACTAGCACTTTGCGAACGAGCGGCGAGTCAGAAATGGAGCGCAATCGAGGCAGAACAGGCCCGACGTCCGTTGTGGGTCAGTCGCGTCACTTTGGTCGTCAGCAGACTACTTCCGGTTTTCCCCCGGAAGCGGACATCGCAGGGCAGGTCGGCATGTCTCAAAGGTGCCAATAGGCGGCTTTATTCGATCACCTCGTCGGCGCGGGCGAGCAATGCCGGAGGAATCGTGAGACCTATTGCCTTTGCGGCCTTCAGGTTAATCACAAACTCGTATCGCGTCCCTTGGACAAACGGCATCTCGCCTGGTTTGCTACCGCGCAATATCTCAGCCAGCTGCGCATTAGCGATCCGAATGGCGTTCTTTAGATCCATGGAATAAGACATCAATCCTCCGGCTTCCGCCTGCTCGCGAAAAACAAACATCGTCGGGAGACCGATTTGCTGGGCGAGTTTAACGAGAAGAAAGCGATGAGCGTAGGCGTTGATAATACTTGCAATCACAAGTCCATCGGCTTGGTCCCGCTGGATGGCTTGAAAAGCGTCGCTGTATGCCTGTTCATTGACCGGAGTGGAGACGGGCGCAATCGCTAACGCAATACCGAGCCTTTGAGCTGTCTCCCGCGTCGCCTTGCCGCCCGCAGCCTCCCAACCCGCTTGCGTTGAGACGAAAAGCACGTTGCGAGCCTTTGGGATGGCTTCAGCAAGCAGCTCAAGACGCTTACCCCAAAGTTCAACGCCAGCATCAATGCTAACCCCCGTAACGTTTCCGCCCGGATGCGACAGGCTGGATACCACCCCAAATCGAATCGGATCGCCAGTGATGGCAACGATGGGAATTGTGCTAGTCGCCGCTTTCAATGCGAGAGTGATAGACGTACCCGGAGCAAAGATCACGTCTGGATGCGCGCTGACGATTTTGGCTGCGAGGTCGCCATATTCCCCTGTCCCGTCAGCCGAAAACCGGTCGATGATCAAATTCTGACCTTCGATATAACCAAGGCGCTGGAGTTCCTGAAGACCCAACGTGTAACTCGAGTCGCCTCCAATCCGCATGTCGGCAACCTTTAGCGCTGGGTCAGCTAGTGCGAGCCGCTTCATCTTTGCTGGCTGCTGCGCCCGCCCAGCGATTGGAGACACAGCCAAGCCGCCGATTAGCCCAATGAACGCGCGCCGTCTCATGCCCGCCTCCCTGGATCAGGATGCGGGAAGTGTATCTGTCCAAGCCCGATGCTTGGAAGGTGTTGTCGGCGCTCGAAGGAAGTGTATTTGGGTGGGGTCCAATGCCCGCTTGGGGTCATTCGCGTCGGTTTGGCCGGACCACGGCGACTTCCGGTCTACCCCGGTGAACGGACATTCTCAGTTCGCAGGACGGTTAGCGAAGCGCAATCCGCCCTCTTGCTGTGCCACAAGTGTAGCATGTACCACCCTGCGTCCGATGCCGAATTATCGTCGCGCGTACGTTCCGGGCGGCTGCTGGTTCTTCACGGTCAATCCGTCGGAGCGGCGTAAAAACCCAGCTCGTCGACCACATCGCAAGCTCGTAGCAAGCTCGTAGGGCGGATTGGAGCCGGAGGCGTAATCCGCCGCTTTTGTTTTCGACGGAACGGCGGATTACACTTCGCTCCAACGCGCCTACGGGCTGGCGGATCATCTGCTGCGGCACAGTGGGCAGGTGGGGTAATTTGTAGACGGGTTAGAGCGAGCGTAACCCGTCGTTCGTCGCGAGAGCCTGCGATCTTCGTGCGTCATTGAGCAAAGCGACAAGCAATCCAGCTGTTTTGATCCCGGATGTTGCTGTGCTCATCCGGGCGTACCGGCTTTACCCGCTGCCTTTGTTTGAATCGTCGTCGGGAAGGTGAAACCTCTTATCGACGTGCGTCCAGTAGCCAAAAGCGCAGACGGCGGCGAACCCAAGTAGAACAATTAGGATGGCGCTTCTGATATCCGTGGGCAGAGAGAAAACTAAGACTGCACCGACGATCACTATCCCTATCGTAAAGACTGCCGATAGACCCAGAAGAATCCGACCAAAGTTAGCTAAAACGAAAATTAGGACAACGATCGCGAGAATGATGCCACCAGCAATTTCTAACATGGAATCCCGATCGCGAGAGGGCAGTATATCAGCTTGGCCGTGATTACAGCCCACATGGGGCAGGCTGGCACAACTATAGCATGTGTTATCTGCGTCCCATGCCGAATTATCGTCGCGCGTTCGTTCCGGGCGGCTGCTGGTTCTTCACGGCTAATCCGTTGGAGCGGCGGAAAACCCTCCTCGTCGATCATGTCGCGAGTTTGCGCGAGGCGCTCGCAGAGCGAAGGCGGAAGGCGTAATCCGCCATCCAGGTTATCGTCAGGCGATCATCTTCGCTAGAATCTCCTCCGGTCGATCGCGTGAGGATCGTTCGACATGGGCGTTGGATAGCGCAGACCCCGTTTGGGCGGCGGATTACACCTTCCGCCTTCGCTCTGCGAGCGACGGCGGACAAGTCGGCTCAATCCGCCCTACCGACGGTGCTGCGTCGCCTCGCGCGCAAGCGAAATCGCGCAAGTCGAGTGCGACATATCAACCCGACGGGCAAATCAATTCGGATTTGCGGAAATCATGTCAAGTCCTAAGTTTCCGAAAATCAAAAATATTTTCCTTTCCTTCGACCCAAATCACCGGCACATTGTCGCCATCCCGTCCCACTCAGAGGGGCGTCGGCCGTCGTCATGACGAGGGGCGGGGATGCGGTGGACGTTGATGTTGCGATTGACGGTCGCAGCAAAGGCGTACGGCGAAAGCGTGTGGTCCTGGCGCCCGTAACGGCGTCAAGTCTTTCGGGAGCTAACGCTTCCGAGGGGCGACGGTGGCAATAGAGTCCGTCTCACCGGGGAGAGCGCGTCATAAGCCGTAAAGCCACTGCGCAGGGAATGTCGGATGCTCTCCGCTGCCCTGTATGCTCGTGTGCAGCTTTCTTAGCACAATCGCACACGAGACCGCGGGTGCAGCGCGCATCCGGCATTCCCTGCGCCCTCTGTTTTTGGAGGGTAAGGAATTCGATAGCAAGCCTCGGGTAGATCAGGCCGCGAGAATGCCAAGTCTTGTCTGGAAGTGTCTTGTCTGGAAGTGCCTTGTCTGAAGGATTTTGGTTCCTTGACGATTAAATCAGAAATCGCGCGAAGCCCTCATCGATCCCGGCGGGTTGCGATATCAGCCTTGACGCGCGCCGGACTTGCGCGACAAATGGCGACGCCATGAACGCTTCCGAGCTGCACCAAATCACCAACTGGCTGATCGACGGCGCAAGGTCCGTGGTCAACTCGCCGCGGCTGATGGCTGAGGTCTGCGAGCGGCTGGTGGAGGCCGGACTGCCGCTCTGGCGCGTCGGCTTCTTCGTTCGAACCCTGCATCCCGATATCTTCGGCCGCAACTTCATCTGGCGGCTCGGCGCGGAGGTCGAGTTCGGAACGGTCGATTTCAAGATTCTCGAATCGCCGGTTTTTCACAACAGTCCCCTGATCCATGTGTTTCAGCAGGGGCTGGAGGTTCGCGCCCGTGTCGATGACCCACAGAGCAGCCGCTTTCCGATCGTCGAGGACATGCGCGCCGAAGGCGTCACGGATTATGTCGCGCTGCCGCTGTTGTTCACGGACGGTGCGGTGCACGCATCGAGCTGGACCACAAAGCAACCGGGGGGCTTCACCGAAGAACAGCTGTCTGCGTTGCGCCAAATAACGACGCCGCTGGCGCGGGTGATCGAGATCATCAGCTTGCGCCGTACGGCGTCGAGCCTGCTCGATACCTATGTCGGCAACCGCGCCGGTGAGCGGATCCTGGGCGGACAGATTCGCCGTGGTCATACCGAATCGATGAATGCCGCGATCTGGCTGTCCGATCTGCGCGGCTTTACGGCGTTGTCCGACCGGCTGCCGTCCGAGACGGTGGTCGACATCCTCAACCAGTATTTTGACTGCCAGGTTGCGGCGATCCGCTCCCATGGCGGCGAGGTTCTGAAATATATGGGCGACGGATTGCTGGCCGTGTTTCCGATCGACGAATATGTCGGCGACGAGCAGCAGGTTTGTTCGCGCGTGCTTGAAGCCGCCCGTGAGTCCCGTGCCAGCGTCGCGGAATTGCAGTATCCGATCGGCGACGCCATCGAACGCTTTCGGTTCGGTGTCGCCCTGCATGTCGGACGGATTCTCTACGGCAATATCGGCGGCGGCAACCGGCTCGACTTCACCTGTATCGGTCCTGCCGTGAATCTGGCGGCGCGGCTGGAAAAGATCGCCAGCCGCCTGCAGCGCACGGTGGTGGCATCGGAAGGATTCGCCGGCATCTGCCGGGGAGGGTGGAGCGATCTTGGCGAGTTTCCGATTGCCGGATTCTCGAAGGCGGAGCGTGTCTTTGGCCTGGCCGACGAAACGTCGGCGGCCTAGCTGTAGCCCAGCGCTATTCCTCGGGCTCCGTCGTGAACAGCAGCGGATAGCCCTTGGCGCGGCCGGCGTCGGTGGCGCGCGTCGCCTTGGTCTCGGCGACGTCCTTGGTAAAGACGGCGACCACGCACACCCCGCGGCGGTGCGCGGTGATCATGACCTTGTGGGCCTGATCTTCGGTCATGCGGAATTCGGCCTTCAGCACCGTGACGACGAATTCGCGCGGCGTGTAATCGTCATTGACGAGGATAACCTTGTGCAGGCGCGGCCGTTCGGTCTTGGTTTTGACCTTTGTTTTTGGCTTGGCGACGGTATCGATCATTCCTGTGGCGGCTCCGAAACCATAGCGTTTTCGAGCGAAGTGGATACCGGTTCGCGTGAAGAAAACGCGTCAAAAAAGAGACAGCTCCGCGCCGTGGTCAAAGGGCGCGGCAGTCCGCCAGCCGCTGCGTCATGCTCCGATCACCGCGGCCGACGGCCGTCTCGATCAGTTTACAGGCTCCGGGCCGGTCCTGAAACTGGGCGTTTTCCGACAGTTTCAGGTCGATCAGCGCGGCCATCGCGCCGGGTTCGTCGAGTTCCGCGGCCTCGGTGGCGTAATAGAGCAGATGCTTGGCATTCTTGATCCGGACCTCGGGATTGCCTGCGAGGATACGAACCACATCAAGGCGCGCGTCGAGGTCCCATGCGCCGGCCTGGTCGAGCAGGTTCGCCGCCTGCTGGACGTCGCGGGGCACCACCTTGCCTTCCAGATAGAGCCGTCCCAGCGCGCCCTTGACGCCTGTCGTGTCGGTGCGTGCCGTGAGCAAGGCGAGGGCGCGCTTGGGATCGGCGGGGCCGCCTTCACCGGCGATCAGCATTTCGGCCAGCGGCGGCGGCGCGCCGCCGGGATCGGGCCGCAGCGACTCTTCGAGCAGCGTGCGCGCGCGAACCGGATCGTCCTTGCGGATGGCGATCGCCAACTCCCGCCTGGCGCCGAACACGCCTGCCGCTGCCATTCGCTCGAGGATATCGATGCCGCGGGCGCGTTCGACCGGCCTGTCCGACGTCACCAGCAAGCGGCCGAGCAGCACCTGAAGGTCTGCCTTGCTCGCGTCTTTCGCCGGGTTGGCGACCGCGCGCTCGGCCCAGTACCGCGCGGCAACCGGATCGCGTTTCACCGTCGAGCCCCGGTTCAGCAGGATCGCCAGCATCTGCGTGGAAAAGGGATGTCCGAGTTCGGCCGCCTTGTGGAGCGCCCGATCGGCCTCGGCGCGCGTCACCATCGGCACCTTGTCAAGGTCGCCGCGGTCCCAGGATTTGTGATGCTCATAGAGTTCGTAATAAGCCTCGGCGTTGCCTTGTGCGGCGGCCTCGCGCAGCAGGGCCAGCGCCTCGAGCTTCCTTGCGTAGGGCATCGATCGCGCTACAGCGACCTTGAAATGGGTATTTTCGGGCTGATTGACGAACGCCAGGGTGCAGCTCTCGCTCCGCAGGGCCCAGCGGCGGCGCAGCGCCTCGTCGCTCATGTAACCCTTGGGATTTTCGGAAAGGCGCAGACAGAGCTCGCCGGCATTGGCCGAATTCAGCGCTGGTTCCGCTGGCGCAGCCTCGGGCTGCGCCGCGCCGGATATTTTCGGTGGCAGCAACAGCGCCGCCGCGACGGCGAGCGTGGAAAACAGCAGGACCGACGGCACGACCGCGCGCGGCGACATGCGCCGGCGCACAATTTCGGGACGTTTCGGGGGTATGACCATGTCCATGCCATCTGCGGCCTGGTCGCCGCACGCCCCTTCTGTCGCGGTGAATGCCGGATTTGTTCAATCGGACATCACCGTATTCCTACGTGCTGTGGCGGATCCTTACGCGATCGCGCATCGAGGCGCGGCAACGCTTGCCTCCAATCGAGGCAGTGGAGAGCTAACCCAAATGTGAAGGACAGATGATATCTGCCCTTTGCGCGGCGCAATTTGCGTGTCACCATTGTCACCAGTCGACGGGAGGGCAGCAATGCGCTGGTATGTCTCGATCGGAGCTGTGCTTGTGGCAGGCGTACTCGCCGGTGGCGATGTCGCGGGGTTCGCCGCGCCGGGCACAAGGAGCCAACTTAACCATCCACCGAGCCGTCAATTGGCGGACAAGGGAGCCACGCCGTCCGTCGATGTCGAACTGGTTCTTGCCGTCGACGTCTCCTATTCGATGGACATGGATGAGCTGGCAATCCAGCGCGAGGGGTACGCCCAGGCCATCGTCTCGAAGGAGTTCCTGCAGGCGCTGAAGACCGGCCCGCACGGCAAGATCGCGGTGACCTATTTCGAGTGGGCGGCTTCCACCGACCAGAAGATCATCATTCCGTGGCGATTGATCGACGGTCCGGAAACGGCGGACGCCGTTGCCAACGAGATCATGAAGACCCCGATCCGCCGGGCGTCGCGCACCTCGATATCGGGTGCGATCAATTTCGCGATGCCGCTGTTCGACGAGAATCCGTATCGCGGGTTGCGGCGGGTGATCGATATTTCCGGCGACGGTCCGAACAACAACGGTGGTCCCGTCGTCGTCGCCCGCGATGCTGCGCTGGAAAAGGGGGTCGTCATCAACGGTCTGCCGATCATGGTGAAGGAGCCGTCCTACTCCACCATGGATATCGACAATCTGGATGCCTACTATGAGGATTGCGTGATCGGTGGTCCCGGCTCGTTCGTAGTGACCATCAAGGAGCGCGAGAAATTCAAGGAAGCGATCCGGACCAAATTATTGCTCGAAATCGCGGGCCGTACACCGGAGCGCCCGGTGGTGCCGGTTGCAGCCAAGGAGAAGGAGCCGCGGGTCAATTGCCTGATCGGTGAGAAGATCTGGCAGGACCGCTGGGGGCGGTGACGCCGTAGGATGGGTGGAGCGAAGCGATACCCATCATTGTTGCTGCAACGGCGGTCGATGGGTTTCGCTTCGCTCAACCCATCCTACGATTTTTTGCGCACGAAGCGCGCCACCAGTTCGATATGCGGCGTGTGACGAAACTGGTCGACCGGCGTCACGCCCTCGATCGTATAGACGCCGTCGATCAGGATTTTGGCGTCGCGCGCGAAGCTCGTGACGTTGCAAGACACCGCCACCACTGTCGGGATCTTGCTCGCCGCGAGTTGCGTCACCTGCGCCTGCGCGCCCTGCCGCGGCGGATCGAACACAACTACATCGTAATCGCGCAGCTCCTGCGGCATCAGCGGCCGGCGGAACAGATCGCGCGCCTCGGCCTTGACCGGCTTGAGGCCCGACGTCGATGTTGCCGCCTTCTGCAAGGCTGCAACCGCGCCTGCGTCGCTGTCGAAGGCGGCGATCCGCGATTTGGTGGCGAGGCGAAGCGCGAACGGGCCGACGCCGCAAAACAGGTCGGCGATATGCTTGGCGCGCTTGCAGTGGCCGGCGACCAATGCGGCGAGCGCTTCCTCGCCGGCCACGGTCGCCTGCAGGAACGATCCGGGCGGCAGGGCTACCTGGGCGGCACCGATGCTGACGACCGGCGGCGTTCGCATCAGCACCAGTTCGCCATGGCGCGTCAGCCGCGCCAGTCTGTGCCGCTCGGCGACATCAGACAATCTTGCGATCAGGGCTGTCGCGAGCGCGCCGGAGCCGCGCACGTCGACATCGAGGCCACTGCTGGTGGCCGTGATCTGAATATCGAGCGACTTTCCAACCGAGATCAGCGGTTCTGCGATCGCCCAGGCGGCCTCAAGGGCGCCGTCCAGATGCGGGTCGAGGATCGGGCAACGGTCGATCGGGATGATGTCGTGCGAACCGGCCGCCGCAAAACCGACCTTGAGCACCTCATGCGTACCCATCCGCGCGTGCAGGGTGATGCGGCGTCGGCCAAGGCCATGGGCGTCGATCAGGGGCGCGACGTCGCAAGCAATCCCGGCTTGCGCCAGCGTCGCGACCACGATCTCGCGCTTCCAGGCGCGATAGTGCTCGGCGTCCCAATGCTGGATGGCACAGCCGCCACAGACGCCGAAATGCGGACAGAAAGGTGCTATGCGCTCCGCGCTGGCGCGTTCGACCTTGATCAGCCGCCGGCGGTCGGGATGACCCGGTACTCGCTCGACCTCGACCGTTTCAGCGCCGAGCGCGTAGGGCACGTAGACGCTGATGCCGCCGGCCGTGACGACGCCGTCACCGCGATGGCCGACATGGTCGATCACAAGGTGTTCGGCTTCAGCCACGGCGCGCACCGAGGAAGAATTCGATGTTGCCGTCGCCGCCGGTGATCGAGGACGGAAATATCTGGATGTCGGTGCAGCCCTGCGAGGTCGCGAATGCCGCGATGTCGTCGCAAATTTCCTGATGCACCATCGCATTGCGGATGATGCCGCGCTTGGAGTGCTTTCGTGCCGCCTCGAACTGCGGCTTGATCAGCGCCAGCAGATGCATCGGCGCCGCCGCCAGCGACAGCGCCACCGGCAGCACCGCCTTCAGCGAGATGAAGCTGACGTCGATCACGACGATGTCGGGTCGTGCGGGCAGGCGCTTGCCTTCGAAGGCGCGAATATCGGTCGCTTCCATCGAAACGATCTTGGGATGGCCCTGCAGCGAGGGGTGCAGCTGGCCGTGCCCGACATCGATCGCGAACACGAGGCTGGCGCCGTTCGCGAGCAACACCTCGGTGAAGCCGCCGGTCGATGCGCCAACGTCGAGGCAGACATGGTCTTCGATTTCGATCGGATATTGTTCCAGCGCGCCCGCCAGCTTGACGCCGCCGCGCGAAACATAGGGATGCGCGGGTTGCGCGGCCAGATTCGCGTCGGCGGCGATCAGGTCGGACGCCTTTGCGACCGGTTTGCCGTCGGCCGTTACGCCGCCGGCTTCGATCGCGGCGCGGGCGCGAGCCCGGCTTTCGAACAGGCCGCGTTCGACCAGCAGCACGTCCGCGCGCTTGCGGGAAGCAGTCTTGTTGTCGTGCGTGTCAGCCAATTTCAGCTCGATTTGCCTTTGACGTGATCCACCGCCAAGCCGACGCAGGCCTCGAACGCGGTGAGGTCGTGCCAGATATCCGCAGATAGCTGACGCGGTGTCACCAGCGGGCAACCGTGCAGATCGAGCGCGTGAATCATCATGAGATTATCCGGCCAGCCGAAATCTTCCACCGTAAGCCCCTCCGGATCGACGAGCCGCCCGTCGGCAGATGTCGTCACGTCGCATATTCGCGCGACGCGATCGCGATAGGCAGTCGGGTCGTTGCTGTAGGCGAGACAGAACTTGCCGCGACCCGCCGCATAGCCAAGTTCATAGACCGTACCGGCGTCGGCACTTGGGCCCCGAAATGGCGTCAAATTGGCAATAATGGCATCCGCCGCATCCATCATCGCTTCATTGGCCTTGAAGATCGCAAGCGAAGCGTCGCTGGCCGACAGGTCGATTACATTATCGAGCGGATAAAGTCCGGTCAGGCCATGGCGAGCGCAGATGTCGGCTTTGCGCCGTCCGATCTCGATCGCGTCCGGCAGGAATACATCAGGGCCTGCCAGATAGATCTTCATGGGATCACCGGGTATTTCAGGCGCGCTTTCCTGACGCGAGAAGGTTCCCACCCCGGATCAAATCCGGGGCAGGCTTTCGCCCAAAAACGCCATGCAATCTCAGGCGAGCTTGACCGTCTCGGCCTTGTAATCCTTGCCGAGCGCCTCGAACACCTTGGCCACGATGCCCTTGGCGTCGAGGCCGGCATAGGCATACATCGCGTTCGGCGAGTCATGGTCGATGAACTCGTCGGGCAGGATCATCGCGCGCATCCGCAGTCCGCCGTCGAGCATACCGTTGTCGGACAACGTCTGCATGACGTGCGAGCCGAATCCGCCGATCGAGCCTTCCTCGATCGTGAGCAGCACTTCGTGTTCGCGCGCCAGCTTCAGCACCAGATCGACGTCCAGCGGCTTCATGAAGCGGGCATCGGCGATCGTGGTGGAAAGGCCGTGCGCTGCGAGTTCGTCAGCGGCCTTTTCGCATTCGGCCATGCGCGTTCCGAACGACAACAGCGCGATCTTGCTGCCCTGGCGGACGATGCGGCCCTTGCCGATTTCGAGGGGAATGCCGACTTCGGGCATCTCGACGCCGCGACCTTCGCCGCGCGGATAGCGCACCGCGCTCGGACGGTCGTTGATCGCGACCTGCGTGGCGACCATGTGAACCAGTTCGGCTTCATCGGAAGCGGCCATGATCACGAAGTTCGGCAGACAGCCGAGATAGGCGTTGTCGAACGAGCCGGCATGGGTGGCGCCGTCGGCGCCGACAAGACCGGCGCGATCGATCGCGAAACGAACCGGCAGGCTCTGGATCGCCACGTCGTGGACCACCTGGTCATAGCCGCGCTGCAGGAAGGTCGAGTAGATCGCGCAGAACGGCTTGTAGCCTTCGGTGGCGAGGCCGGCCGCGAACGTCACCGCGTGCTGCTCGGCGATACCGACGTCGAACGTGCGGTTGGGGAACGCCTTGTTGAAGATATCGACGCCGGTGCCCGACGGCATCGCCGCAGTGATGGCGACGATCTTGTCGTCCTTCTCGGCTTCCTTGACGAGGCTCTGGCCGAATACGTTCTGGTAGGCGGGCGCGTTCGGCTTGGCCTTGGCCTGGGCGCCGGTGGCAACGTCGAACTTGACGACGGCGTGGTATTTGTCGGCGGAGGCTTCGGCCGGGCCATAGCCCTTGCCTTTCTGCGTCACGACATGAACCAGGATCGGGCCGGTCTCCATGTCGCGGACGTTCTTCAGCACCGGCAGCAGATGGTCGAGGTTGTGACCGTCAATCGGGCCGACATAGTAGAAGCCGAGTTCCTCGAACAGCGTGCCGCCGTCCATCATGAAGCCGCGGGAATATTCCTCGACGCGGTTGGCGCGGTTGGCGATGATCTTCGGCAGGCGCTTGTTGATCTGCTTTGCCGCCTCGCGCAGCGTGCGGTAGGTCTTGCCGGAGTAGAGCCGCGACAGATACGCGCTCATCGCGCCAACCGGGGGCGCAATCGACATGTCGTTGTCGTTGAGGATGACGATCAGGCGCGAGTTCATGGCGCCCGCATTGTTCATCGCTTCATAGGCCATGCCCGCTGACATCGAGCCGTCACCGATCACGGAGATAATGTTGTTCTTGCCGCCGGAGAGGTCGCGCGCCACGGCCATGCCTAGGCCGGCCGAAATTGAGGTCGAGGAGTGCGCGGCGCCGAACGGATCGTAGTCGCTCTCGCTGCGCTTGGTGAAGCCGGACAGACCGCCGGCGGTGCGCAGCGTGCGGATGCGATCACGGCGGCCGGTGAGGATCTTGTGCGGATAGGCCTGGTGGCCAACGTCCCAGATAAGGCGGTCGCGGGGCGTATCGAACACGTAATGGATTGCCGTGGTCAGTTCGACGACGCCGAGGCCGGCGCCGAAGTGCCCGCCGGTCACCGAAACCGCGTCGATGGTTTCCTGGCGAAGCTCGTCGGCAACCTGCTGGACCTGCTCGATCTTGAGCTTGCGAAGGTCATCAGGCGTGCGGATGGTATCGAGAAGAGGCGTCTTACTAAATTCGGTCACAGCGATATTCCAATTTTGCATGTCGGAGCGAATGGTCCGACGCGAGATGGGTTGCGCGTTAACCGCGCAGCGAAAATCCAGACCCCGGGTGCCATCTCGGCAGGCCGATTTCTGATTTGAAAGCCAAGATACACTCCGGATCGAGCCATGTGATCTACATCACGCTGGTCCGTTTAACCCTTCCCGGTCAGTTTCTTCAGCCATTTGAAGAACTTGCTTCCGTCGGAAATGACCGGCAGACCCGCTCTCCACAGCCCATAGAATTGCAAGCTTTACACCAAAGCGGCGGCCAAAGCCAACCCGCAGCTAGGTCCGGGTTCCCGGCCGTTCGGTTCAAAAACCTCGATTTTTTAACCGCTCCGGCGGGCGGAAGGTTCCATGTTGCCTAAATCGGTCGCATCCAGCGCGCCGGTGCTGGCGGCTTCGATCCGTTTCCAGGCCCATTCGCGCGCGGCCGGATCGCCGGTTGCAACCGCCAGCGCGGCATCCGGAACGGCCATGCGCGCGCTCAGGGGGATCGGTCCGCAGACGATCATGAAGAAATCGTAGGCGTCGGGCTGCTCGTTGGCCATCACGAACTGGAAATGGACCTTGAAGAACTGCCAGCGGAAGGTCTCGTAATTGTCGGCCCGGACGATGTCGCGAAAACGCACCGCCACGATGGTGGGATTGCGCCTGATGCTGCCGACCTCGATGCCGTGGCTCTTGATCGGATCGAACTGGTAGAAATTCATCACGTCCTTGCGGGCCTGGCAGTCGATCCAGTCGATCGACGGCTCGACGGCGAGCTGGCGCAGGTGCTCGCGGAAATCCTTCGCCGCCGCGTGGAAGCCGATGATTGGCAAATTGCCGCCGATCGTCAGCAGGACGATGCGCGGTCCGTGACGCCCCAGTGCGGGATCGAGCTTAAGCGCGCGCGCCAGCGTTTCGGTGCCCAGGAATGATCCGGAACTGTGGCCGACAACGACGATCTCTTCGGCATCACTTGAATGCGCCACATTGACGAGGTGCTGCGCGAAGCGGTCGAGGCGCTGGTCCCAGTCGGGGCGGGCGCGGTGCGCAAAGTCCCAGGTCCAGATCCAGTCGGACAGCAGATAGAGCACGTAAGTGCTGCTTTCGGTGTATTTCAGCATGGTGCCGAGCAGTGCCACGAATATCGCGACAGAAGCGGCAATGCTGAAGGGCGCCGGGATACCCAGCGCGTCGAGGCCCTTCATGAATACGAAGGCGATGCCGGCCGAGCCCAGGGCTTCCAGCAGCAGCACAAAATGCGGGTAGGTGATGAAGGCCGCGAAACGCCAGTTCGCACGTGTGAAGCGCGCGAGCGTGCCGTTGAACACCAGCCGCCAGTAGATCCAGACCGCGTTGAGAACCGTGCGCCAGATCGGCGAGGCGAGGTCGCGCTGGATGAAGTCTTCGAAGCGCAGGAAGTCGTAGCTGGTACGGGTCTGCCAGTCGTCTGCCTTGGTCTCGATGGTCCAGGACGCCATCTCGTCGTCGGCTGCGACTTTGGGCCGGCTGATGGTGGCGGAAAGCTGGTACAGCCGGCCGAATTTCCGCAGTTCGGTACGGAACATGCGGTAGTATTGCGCCAATCCGCGCGGATCGTACCCCTGTATGTAGATGATATGGCGGTGCTGAACGCGCACGAACTGTCCCCGGGTTCTGGCCGGACTATATCAGGCCGTTTTGCGCGCCAAGAACTAATTCGGCGGCTGATTCGGTAGCTTATTCGGTCGCTATTTCGGGCCCTTGCGGGATGGCGGGCGTCACATTCGCCTAATGTCCTCGATTATTGAACATCGAGCGGCTCGGTGCCCGTCACCTGTCCGCTGGCATCGGTGGTGATCTTGTCGACGCGGGCCTCGGCCTGTCGCAGTAGTTCCTCGCAGCGTCGCTTCAGGGCCTCACCGCGCTCGTAGATCGCAACCGATTCCTCAAGCGGCACCTTGCCGTCCTCGAGCCGCTTGACGATCGATTCAAGTTCCTCGATCGCGCGCTCGAAGCTCAGCTTTTTGACGTCCACTTGGGTGTTTTCGGCCATAAATTGCGTTCCCAGTTGCGCCCCAAATCGTGAGCGCAGAATCAAGCGAAGTTTTGCGGGCGTATTGTGGCGGGGATTTAAGCGCCCATCAATGCGGTGACATGGGATGCGACCGACTCTTTCAGCCCCTGCAGGTCGTAGCCGCCCTCCAGCACCGAGACCACCCGGCCACCGGCGCTGCTGTCGGCGACATCCATCAGCTTGCGCGTGACCCAGCCGAAATCGTCCGCCTTCACGTTGAGCGAGGCCAGGGGATCGCGGAAATGCGCGTCGAAGCCGGCCGAGATGATGATGAGTTCGGGGCTGAATTTCTGCAGCTGCGGCAGGATCAGGTTTTCGAACGCCATGCGGAACTTGACGCTGCCGTCCTCCGACGCCAGTGGCGCGTTGACGATGGTGTCGTGCTCGCCGCGCTCGCCGGAGGCGCCGGTGCCGGGAAACAGCGGCATCTGGTGCGTCGAGCAATACATCACGGTCGGATCGGACCAGAAAATATCCTGCGTGCCGTTGCCGTGATGGACGTCGAAATCGACCACCGCCGCGCGCGCGATGCCGTATTTGCGCTGAGCATGGCGGGCGGCGATCGCGGCATTGTCGAAGAAGCAAAAGCCCATCGGCTTGCTCACTTCGGCATGATGGCCGGGCGGGCGGACCGCGACGAACGCGTTGTGATGGGCGCCGGACATGACCGCGTCGGTCGCGGCCACCGCGCCGCCGACGCCGCGCATGACAGCTTCCCAGGTCCCCGGCGACATCGAGGTGTCGCCGTCAATATAGATCAGGCCGCTGGTCGGCGCGATGTGGCGGAGTTCGCCGACATAATGCTCGCCATGGCACAGCGTCACGGAATCAAGACTGCCTTCCGGCGCTTCGCCGCGCACCAGCGCCTTGAAGCGATCCTCGCCGAGCACCTCGGCGACGGCGCGCAGCCGGTCGGGCCGCTCGGGATGTCCCGGCGGCGTCAGATGGTCGAGACAGGCGGAATGCGTCAGTAACAGCGTCATGCGAAATCCTGGCGTGCGGGCGGGCCGCGAACGCACAATCTAGGCGCTCAACGGCCGCTCGGAAAGGGCCATGGTTCCCGCGGGGGGACCGGCCGGCGGACCAGACCTCAGTTGATTCGGGCGATGCGGTTGACCGCGCCGGGGGCGACCGGACTGTTGGCCAGGAAATAGCTGTTCAACGCATCGATGTCGTAGACGCCAATTCGCGGGGCGGTTCCTTGCGTGAGGATCGTAAAGCCGTCGCCGCCGACGGCGAGGAAATTGTTGACGGTCACGCGATAGTTCCCGGCGGGATCGATCGGCGCGCCGTTGAGCGCCATCCGCTCAGGGAGAATGCGCTCGCCATCCGGCTTGGTGTTGTCCCATGCGTAGCTGAAGCCTTTCGACACCTGCAGGATGCGCGGCCGTTTCGGATCGAACCATTGCTGCTCCAGCACGTCCTTGATCTGCTTTCCGGTCAGCGTCAGCGTCACCAATTGATTGCGGAACGGCTGGCTCGCGAACAGGTCGGCATAGGTCACCGCTCCATCTTCCTTGCGCGTGATGTCGATGCGCACGCCGCCGGGATTGGTGAACGCCATCACCGCGCCGCCGTTCGCAGGCGCACTGGTTGCCGCCAGTTGCGCGTCGGCGATGACATCACCGAGCGGGCTCTCGCCTGCCGAGTTGGGCACACGCGACAGCGTTTCCGTGATCGACCCGGCCGGACGGTTGGCGATCGGCGCTGCAACCCGGTCATAGGCCTCGATCAGCGCGGTCTGCTCGGGATTCTTCGCGTAGGCCTCGGTGCGGACGATGGTGTTGTTGGCTCTGGCACTGACGATGTCGCGGCTCTTGGGATCGAGCTTGACGTCGATCGCAGTAACGATGGTGCCGTATTTGTCGCCCGACGTGACCAGCCTTCCGTCGATCTCGCAGACATAGGCCTGATGGGTGTGGCCGGAGACGACGATGTCGACCGCTTTGTCGAACTTCCTGACGATATCGACGATCGGGCCTGATATGCCCGGGCACTCATTGTAGTCGCCGGTCGGCAGGCCGCCTTCATGGATCAGCACCACGATGGCCTCGACGCCGCGCGCCTTCAGTTCGGGGATCAGCGCATTCACCGTCTCGGCCTCGTCGCGGAATTCGAGGCCGGCGGCGCTCTCCGGCGAGATGACATTGGGCGTGCCCTTCAGGGTCAGGCCGATGAAGGCCACCGGAATGCCCTCGAACGTCTTGATCTCATAGGCGGGAAGCACGGTCTTGCCGGTCGCCTTCTCGAAGGTGCTGGCGGCGAGATAGCGGAATTTCGCGCCGAGGAAGGGATGCGGTCCCTGGCACTTGTCGACCGGATGGCAGCCGCCATTCTGCATGCGCAGCAGTTCGGCCTTGCCCTCGTCGAACTCGTGATTGCCGACCGAGGAAATATCCAGCCCCATCATCGACAGCGCCTCGATGGTGGGCTCGTCATGGAACATCGCCGACAGGAACGGGCTGGCGCCGATCAGATCGCCGGCGGCGACGAAAATCGAGTTCTTGTGGCCGTCGCGAAGTTCCCTGACCAACGTTGCCATGTGCTCGGCGCCGCCGGCGGCGACGAAGGTCTTTTTGTTCTTGTCCTCGGGATCGGCGATCCGGATCCCGAGCTGCGGCGGGCGGAGATAGCCGTGAAAATCATTGATCGCGAGGATGCGCAGATCGATGGGGGCGGCGGTTTGGGCGAGCGCCGGTGATGCAAGCGCCGTCATGATCGCCAGCGCAAGGGTTGAACGAAGAGCAATTTTCATGGAGCTAACATGTCAGGTGGTGTTCTGTTTCCCCGTCATTGCGAGGAGCGCAGCGACGAAGCAATCCATTCTATCTTCATGCGGCGCGATGGATTGCTTCGCTGCGCTCGCAATGACGGTTGGGGAGGGAGCGTCTTTCCTTCTACCCCTTCTTGCGTTCGAAGAAAGCCTTGAACGCTGATATCGCTTCCTTGGAGCGCATCCGTTCGCCGAACAGATGGCGCTCCTGGTCGATCCGGCGGGTCAGGTCTTCCGGCGGCAGTTTTAGCAATTTGCGCGAGATCGCCACCGCTTCGGCCGGCAGCGCGCAGATTTCGCGAGCCACCTTGCGCGCTTCGGCCTCGGTATGCCCCGGCGCTACCACTGCGTTGACGAAGCCGGCGGCGTGCGCGTCGTCGGCGGTGAATTTGCGTCCCATCACCAGCATCGCGAACGCGCGCTGGTGCCCCATGGTGCGCGGCATCAAGAGGCTGGAGGCGCCTTCCGGCACCAGGCCCAGATTGATAAACGGCGTGGAGAACGTCGCGGTCTTGCTGGCCAGCACGTGGTCGCAATGAAACAGCATGGTCGTGCCGATGCCGATCGCAATGCCGTCGACGGCGGCGATCAGCGGCTTGGCGTTGTGCGCCAGCGAATAGAGGAATTTTGCAGCGTTGGAGGCGCGGGGCACATCGGGATTGGAGGTGCCGTCCTTCAGGAAATCCTCCAGATCGTTGCCGGCGGTGAACACGCCGGAGCCGCCGGTGATGATGATGCAGCGGATGGCCGGATTGTCCTGCGCCTTGTCGATCGCATCGCTCATCTCGCGATACATGTCCTGGGTGATCGCGTTCTTCTTCTCCGGCCGCCGCATCGTGATTACGCGCGTGGCGTCTTCGTCGGACACTATGAGGTGTTCGGTCATGGAGCTTGTCCCTGAACAGGCCGGCGACAGGGCCGCTGGCGAACAATCACGTTATATCCTACATGATCCCGCAGAAGACCCAAATCGCCGCACCTGATTTTCCTCGCGATAAGGATGATGCCATGCAGCTCACCGGAATTCACCATTTGACCGCGATTTCGGCGAAGCCGCGCGAGAATCTGGCCTTCTACACCGGCCTGCTCGGCATGCGGCTGGTCAAGAAGACGGTCAATCAGGACGATGTCAGCGCCTACCATCTGTTCTATGCCGATGGCAGAGCCAATCCCGGCACGGACCTTACCTTCTTCGATTTTCCGGCGGCGCCCGAGCGGCGCGGCGCCAATTCGATCTCGCGCACGGGCCTGCGGGTCGCGGGTGAAAAGGCGCTCGGGTTCTGGCGCGACCGCCTGAAGGCGGCGGGCGGCGTGACCGGGGACGTGATCGAAGTCGACGGCCGGCTGACGCTGCCGTTCGAAGACGGCGAGGGGCAGCGGCTGGTGCTGGTCGACGACGGCGGGGTGGACGCTTCCTCGCCCTGGGAGCGCAGTACGGTTCCGGCCGAGCATCAGATTCGCGGTCTCGGCCCGATCGTGCTCACCGTGCACGATCTGCCCCGCACCGCGTTGGTGCTGACCGAGGTCATGAACATGCGCCGCGTCCGCGACTATGCCGCGCACGGCGCCCAGATTCACGTGTTCGCGATGGGCGAGGCAAAGGACGAGAACAATCCTGCCACTGAGCTGCATGTGCTCGAGGACAAGGCGTCGCCGATGGCGGGGCAGGGCGCGGGCGGCGTGCATCATGTCGCGTTCCGTACGCCTGATGAGGCGCAGTATCACGCCTGGACGCAGCGGCTGAACGAGCTGCGCGTTCGCAACAGCGGCGAGATCGATCGCTTCTATTTCCGCAGCCTCTATTTCCGCGAACCCAACGGCATCCTGTTCGAGATCGCAACCGACGGTCCCGGCTTTGCGACCGACGAGCCGATGGAAACGCTCGGCGAGAAACTGGCGCTGCCGCCGTTCCTCGAACCGCGCCGCTCGGCGATCGAGGCAGGGCTGAAGCCGATCGGGTAGGGTTGCTTTGTCGTCCCGGCGAACGCCGGGACCCATAACCCCGGTCATCTCTTGTTGAGGGAAGTCGTCGACTATCGTGCGCAGTAACAACCGCCGCGGCGTATGGGTCCCGGCCTTCGCCGGGACGACGGTGGTGTTTGTTGTTGGTGCCATCATCCAAACGCAACTTCGCGATCTCGTGACGCATTGCGCCCGAGCTGCCAGAAACTTCCCGCCCTCTCCAATCAGAGGGCGCAGGGAATGCCGGATGCGCGCTGCACCCGCGGTCTCATGTGCGATTGTGCTAAAGAAGCTGCACATGAGCATACAGGGCAGCGGAGAACATCCGACATTCCCTGCGCAATGGCTTTACGGCTTATGACGCGCTCTCCCCGGTGAGACGGCCTCTATTGCCACCGT
>NZ_JAFCLS010000081.1 GCF_018131075.1 Bradyrhizobium sp. JYMT SZCCT0428
GCTCGTTAACGAGCCACCCGAGCATCTCGGCTGAACCGTAAGCACTGTCGGCGGCCAGGCGCTCGGGACAGAGCCCGAGACGCTCTCCGGTGCGCTCAATCATGGTGCGTGCTGCACCAACCTCGGCCTGCCGGATAGCTCGCGTCGCCTCGACATCGACGATGATCGCCGCCTTCAGGTCGATCAGGTAGTTGTCGGCGTAGGCAAAGAAGGCATGCCCTTTGTGAGCGCCAGTCCATTGGGCGGCCGGATCCGACCTGGAGATGAACTTTGGTACGGTCTCGCTGGCAGCGCCCCAGGCAGCCTCATCAAGGGTATCAAGATATTCCCGGACCGATCGGCGCGTCTTGGCGATGGCCTCCCATTCAACATCATCAGACCCGGCCGCAGAGCGCTGCTTGTTGGCATCGGCAGCAATCAGGCTGGCATCGACCGCAAAGGCAGCCCCGTCAACCAGCCCCTCGGCCATGCAGCGCCGGACCACGGTCTCGAAGAGCTTTCGCAGCAGATCGCAGTCACGGAAGCGGGCATGCCTATTCTTGGAGAACGTCGAGTGGTCCGGCACCTCGCCATCGAGCCCGAGCCGACAGAACCAGCGGTAGGCGAGGTTCAGGTGAACCTCCTCGCACAACCGCCGTTCGGAGCGAATGCCGTAGCAGTAGCCAACCAACAGCATCCGGACCAGCAGTTCCGGATCAATCGAAGGCCGGCCAGTTGAACTGTAAAACGGCGCCAAGTGGCTGCGAACGTCAGACAAATCGACGAACCGATCGATAGCCCTCAGCAAGTGGGCGACAGGAACATGTCGCTCAAGTGAGAACTCGTAGAACAGCGGCGCCTGATCAACCTGCCGCGGACCCATCATCGATTCGATCTCCCGCCCCGATGGTACGGAATGAATCAGCGATCACGGTCGGCTTCAACAACGAGTTTTTCAACGCAATCGGCGCGAAGCGGACGTTCGCCAAATCAATTTCTGGTGCAAATTTGTCGTGTGGCTCGGCTAAACCGGTAGCGGCGATTTGCCCTTTACTTACCGACGATGGGCGGCTCGAGCATGACCTCCTTCAAGCGATCGCCACTGGCGATGACGACCACAAAGTTGAGTTGGCCATCCTGCTTCAACAGGCCTCCGGCAAGAGCGCTTCCCCCTGCAGTTTTCTCGGCGATGCGTACGGCGTCCGAGAGCTCGAACTCAACTGACTCCAGGGCAATGATGTTGCCCAAATCCTCTCGGTCGAGCTCCGTCAGCGATGACGAAATTTCCTTTTCCGTAACGCCTCCGGTGTTCGCATCTAGGACATTCTCCCAGATTCGTTCATTTTTGACCGTCCGCACTCGATAAACCGGCGGACCGGATATCTCCAAGCTAATGTCGGCGGCTCTTGAACCGTCATGTAAATGCTCGGCGATCGCTACCGCCTTACTCAGTGGTATTTTTATGGTGCGAAGTTGTTCGAGCAAGCGACGGTTCATTGCCTCCTCGGCCTCGTGCTGAGCGGCTACGCCCGGTTTTGCGGCGTCCAAAGGCGCATGGGTGACATCGGCTATCGCGCCCGTACCGGCAAGCGCGGCGAACCAAACGATAATCGCTAACAATCGCTTCTTCGACATGAGTTAGATCCTGTAACGCTGGTCAAGAATGACCCGGTGGCTTTATTGGTGTGTCTCGAAACTCCGATGCCGAGCCTCGGAAAACTCCTTGCCTGGGAGCACAAGCAGGAGGTCGAGCTGACTGGTCGCGATGACAACTGCTTCCGGTCCCTTCCGATCGGAGGTGATCCGGATCGGCGGCAGCGTAGAATGCGATTCGATGAGCTTGCTTGGCGGGAGTGGGGGTAGCAGGGAATCGGCCGCAAACAACAGCACGAGCAAGGCCCCGCCGACCCACAGAAAATAATCCCGCAGCGGAATTTGAGCATCGACTGAGCCGCGCGCACGCGTAGACAGAACGGATCTCGTGCTCACAGCGCCCGGCTCCCGCGCTGAAGTCCCTTCGGCGCGATCCGGGACCGCTCGTTGGCTGTTCGGCCTGATGTGTGTGGCATGTGCTTCCGTTTCGATTTTAGATGGAGCTTGGCGCCCAGATGGCGGCACTTATCCCGCCAATCGCATGGACTGTAATTCATGGATTTCGGGTCAATCGCGAATGCGCCATCAGGCGGCGCGCTATTCGGTCGGGTAAGGCTGGATGCCTCTGCGCACGAGTTCCGACTCAATCAAGTTGAACGCGAGTTCAACCGGGACGAGCCAGACGTTGACCGAATAGATGATGCAATCGCGTGCGAGGAGGAGGGCTGACGTCATGAAGTGGCCCTCCGCCGCTGGACTTGCCGCTTGATCGGCACCGCCCCTCGATCGACGAACGCGTGCAGCCCGGCAAGCAAGGATATCGCAACGCTCAGCAGCAAGCTCAGGCCCACGAGAGCCAGAGCCACGACCAGGTTCAGGGATGCGAGCGCAAGCCCCGGTCCCGGATTTTCCTTCGCGAGCGACCACAAAAGCATTGACATTCTTCGTCTCCGAATTAAACTACACCGTATAGTTCATATACAGCCCGAGCCGCGGAGTGTGTCAAGAGCGAAGACTCACAAGCTCGTGTTCAGGCAGTTTGAAGGGCGGGGAATTGGAGCATGACACTGCGTTTCCCGTTCGAAAGCACGATGCCTCAGCAGAAGAAAGGATTCTGTATGTTCAAGTACACATTAGTCGTCATGCTGGCGGCGTTGTTCGGCAATGGGACTGCCTTTGCGCAGGAGAACCGCGGCACTGCCGAACAGAGGGCCGCATGCGCGCCTGACGCCTTCCGGCTGTGCTTTAGCTACATCCCTGACCCCACCAATGTGGAGGCGTGCCTCAGGCAAAGAAAGTCGGACCTGGGCGATGCTTGCAGGGCCGTCTTCGATCACGCTGCGGAAGCTGCTTCGGTCAGGACAATAGGATCGACCCGCTACCGCGGCGCGAGAGATGAGGACTGATCGCATGAACACGATTTATGCTCCCGCCTTCGCCGCGTTCGGCGGCTCGGCCTTCGGCGCGATCTCCACGATTGTAACTGGATGGGTGACTCGGCGCCGCAGGCTTCGCGAGCGTCACTTTTCCCGGTCGATTTCCAAGCGCGAGCGGCTCTATCGAAGTTTCATCGAGGAGGCTTCCCGAGTCTACGCCGACGCGCTCGTCAGCGACAAGTCCGAGATTCCGCAACTGGTCAATCTGTATGCGCTGATAGGGCGGATGAGGATTCTGTCCAGCGATCAAGTGGTACAGGCTGCGGAGCGGGCAGGTCGCCTGATCATCGAAACCTACCTGTCACCAAACCGCGAATTTGGCGATCTGCCTGAGTTTCTGGAGGAAATGGATCCCTTGCGTGGCTTCGGGGAAGCCTGCCGACGCGAATTGCATTCGATTCCATCTCACTGAGGTCCCAAGCGATGCAGGAACGCATACCGCAGGCCGGATCGCCGTGCATTCGTCAACGGATCGTACAAGCCGCGATCCGATTGCACCGCAAAATCGGGTTCAGGAAGACCACCGTCGCCGACATCGCTCGCGGAATGTCGATGTCGCCCGCCAACATCTACCGCTTCTTCGCTTCGAAGCAGGCGATCGAAGAGGCGGTCGTGGCAGATTTGCTCGAACAAGTCTGCGCGGCCGCAACGCTCGCGGCTCTCTTGAGCGGCTCGGCTCTGGAGCGGCTAGCGGCCGCTTTAAGTGCAATCTCGCAGCTGCACGAACACCGGCTGGAGAACGACAGCAAAGTACACGAATTGGTCGCTGCGGCGGTAAGCGAGAACTGGCCAGTCGCGCTGTCTTACGAAGACCGGATCCGGGGGCTTGTGCGCACGATCATTGCCGGCGGACAGGCGAGCGGCGAACTGCGACCGGGAAGTCCGCTGGCAATGACGTGTTGCCTGCTTGAAGCAATGGACGGATATCTCAATCCGTCGCGGATCAACGCCGCTAGCGTTCGGCCCGCGTTTGACGAGATGATGGATTTCTGCGCAGGCGCCCTGCATCAGGCGCCGTGGGGGCAGTCGACCGACCTGGCCGCCGACTTACGTCCCCAAGCCGTGGCGCAAGGATAGCGAGCGGGGTGGCTGATTCACGGCCTCCAGTCTGCCTCGCAAGCCGCAAGAAAGAAATTGACCCGTTCGTGCAGGAACGTCGGCAGCTCTTTTTTGAGATCCTTCAGGTCCTCACCCATCAGAGATCTCATGAGCATTGGAAGCAAAATGAGATCCATGAACATCTGCGCGGTCGCTACGCTCCGCTTTGCGCTGAAAGGTCCTTTAGGTGAACGCGCGACCTTCTGCGTTGCCTCGTTTAGGAGCTGCGATACTGCCCCGGCCGCGCGGTCGCGCGCCGCATCGTGAACATTTCGGCTCAACTCGGGAAATCGCCGCGCCTCGGCGATCGTCGCGCGCGTGAGGTCCAACGTATCCTCGACGAATCTCTCCACGATCTCGATGCCGAGATTGGTGAGCTTCTCCTGGATGGTGCGGCCTGCCGGCGTGAACCCCTCGAAATCTGTCAACCCGGTGATGGTCCGGGCCACGACAGCAACGAACAGCGCCTCCTTGCCGGGGAAATGGGCATAGATTGTCGGTTTGCTCGCTGGGGCCAACTCGGCGATGTCGTCGATGCTGGCACTCCGAAACCCTTTCTCCAAAAAGAGCTGCTGGGCTGCATCGAGAATCCGCGCCTGGACGTCGCCGGCAAGGTCCTTGGACGGTCTGCCGCGTTTCGGGCTTTTGTTCTTCGCCATCACGATCTCCTAATTACGAATTTGTAGATCCCGCTTGACATGCACGGAAAGAAAATGCAACAAAAAGAAAATATACGGTTTAGTGTAATTTAAACCACCGCGGACAGCTTGAAGGCTCGGGTCTGCGGCAACTCATCCAGATGAGGGGCGGCCCGCCACATGCGCGTTCGGCCGCCGCTCACCCGGACAACCAGAGGAGATCACCGTGAGTGTGTGCAGCCCGGACTCGCCAATCGTAGAGCAGGGCATTCTGCTGCGGGAATTGAATCACCGGATCGATAGCGGGCTCGCCTCGGCGATCAACCTGGTTTCGGCCGCAGCGATCCGGGTGGAGGGGGCAGAGGCCAAGCGCGCCTTAAGCGACGTGGTCGAACTGTTGCATGGTCATGCCGATGTGCAGCAGGCGCTCGCAATGCCCAAGGGCAAGGCGCTGATCGACGCCGCGACATACATCCGCATGATGGGCAGCGCCATGCGCCGCTCGTTGCTGGACCGAATGAATATCGGGCTGGCACTCGCCACCGAATCTCTTCCGCTCCAACCAGATCGATGCCGGCGGCTCGGATTGATCGTTCACGGGCTCGTAACCGACGCCGCGAAGCATGCGTGCTTCGAGGCGCGGACCGGAGAAATCAGGATCAAACTGTCACGAATCGGCAGGCTGGTGAATTGCGTCATTCTGGACAATGGATCGCGGTCGGCACGGGGCGCCGAGGGTCGCGGACCCCGGATCAGCAATGATCTTGCCAAGGGACTCGGCGGTCGGGTCGAGCACGGCTTCGGCGACGAATTCACGTCTGTCGTTGTGTCGTTTCCACTGACAGAGCGTGAGTGGCAGGCGAACTGGACGATGGTGAAGCGTCGCATCACACAGTCGCCTCGCCGGTCAAAAGACCCATCCGATGCCCCGACGTTTTGCACGGGAGCAAGCTCCCCGGATCGGGACAGTCGGCCCGTCGCAACCCCACCGGACCCGAGTTCGGCTCGCGGAGCCCAACTGGTCTCTGCCCGTCCAGCGGCGGATGTGCTGGGCGAGTTGTTGTCACCTGGTCACCGCATGGAAGTGTCATGAAACAGAATACGAACCAAACTGAAGTCGTTGGAACTGCCCGTAAACGCAAGTTGAGGGGGCCGGGCATCCTGGCGTCGGCGCTTGTCGCAATCGTGCTGAGTGGCTGTAACGATCACGCGGCTGCCCCCATCACGCGCGCGGCGATCGTGCGCACGGAAATCGTGCAGCCGCGGGATCGACAAGCCTCCGTCACCCTGACCGGCGAAATCCAGGCCCGTTTTCGCGCCGACCTCTCGTTCCGCGTCAGCGGACGTGTGCTTGCACGCTATGTCGATGTCGGCGCCCGCGTCCAGGCTGGTGAAGTCCTGGCTCTGCTCGATCCGGCCGAGCAGCAGGCCGACGTCGATGCCGCGACCGCGGCGGTGCTGGCCGCAGAATCCCAGCTGCGCGTGGCCAAGGTAACCTTCGAACGGCAGAAGGCGCTGATTGCAAGCGGTTTTACCACGCGGACGGTCTACGACCAGGCGCAGGAAGGATTGCGAACCGCAGAAGGTGCGCTTGAAGCAGCAAAAGCGGAGCTCGGAACGTCGAAAGACGCCCTTGGCTATACCGAGTTGCGCGCAGAAGCGGCAGGCGTGGTCACTGCGCGCAATCTGGAAGTCGGCCAGGTCGTACAGGCCGCGCAGCCGGTTTTCTCGCTGGCGCAGGACGGCGAACGCGATGCCGTGTTCGACATCTACGAGTCCCTCTTGTTTGGCGATCTCGATGACAGTCGCATATCGCTGGCGCTCGTCTCCGACACAGGCGTGACGGCGAGCGGGCATGTCAGGGAAGTCTCTCCCGTGATTGACGCGAAGAGCTCGACCATCCGCGTCAAGGTAGCCATCCATGATCCATCGGCAGCGATGACGCTTGGAAGCGCCGTTGCAGGAACCGTCAATGCGAAGGCCCAGCAGCAAATCGCATTGCCCTGGAGTGCATTGGCGGCGGCGGGATCGAAGCCCGCGGTCTGGACCGTCGACCCGGCGACCAAGACGGCCGCGCTCAAGCCGGTGTCGATCGGCGGTTATGAAGCCCATGAAGTGCTGATCAAGGCGGGCCTCGAACCGGGCGAGCGTGTCGTGATCGATGGCGGCAAGCTGCTGAGCGTTGGTCAGGCCGTGACATATGAGGGAGACCCGTCATGAAGAGAATGAAGAGACCCGCCGTGATAGCGACCGGCACGTTTGTTTCCGCGCTGGTGCTGGCTGGATGTCAGCAGGACGCGAAAGCACCCGAGCCTGCACGACCCGTGCTGTCAATGGTCCTCGAGCCGAGCCGCACGGACGGCATGGTCGCCGTGGGCGTCGTTGAGCCGCAGTACAAGACCAATCTCGCGTTCCGCGTCCTGGGACGTCTGACCGGTCGCCCCGTCTCCGTTGGTGACCTCGTCAGCGAAGGACAGACTGTCGGTGTCATCGATCCCACGGCTCTGGAGCTTGCGGTACGATCGGCCAAGGCTGGGCTGACGAAGGCCGAGGCGCAGCTGGCGACTGCAACGGCGACAGAGGAGCGGCAGCGAACCCTGTTCACAACCGACGCCACCACAAAGCAGACGCTGGACAATGCCGAGCAGGCGCGAGCCGGCGCTGCTGCGTCGGTGGCGCACGCACAGGCCAACTTGATCAAGGCGATCGAGCAAAGGGGCTATGCACAGATCAAGGCCGATTTCGCCGGCGTCGTCACCGCGGTGGGCGCAGAAGTCGGCCAGGTAGTCTCGCCAGGCCAAAATGTCGTGACAGTTGCGAGGCCCGACATCAGGGAGGCGGTGGTCGATATCGGGGAGGATTTCCCGGTGCCGCTTGAAATCGACTTGCCATTCACAGTCGGCTTGCAGCTGCTCCCCGCCGCGCAGGTCGACGGCAAGGTTCGCGAGATCGCCCCGCAGGCGGACCCGGCGACGCGCCTGCGGCGAGTCCGCATTGCGCTGAACGATCCCCCTGAAAGCTTTCGCTTGGGCACGACCGTTACGGCGAAGCTCGGAAACGCGCAAAGTCCGACATTGCGCGTCCCCGCCTCGGCGGTGCTCGCCAGGGATGGCGCGAATTTCGTCTGGGTCGTCGATCAGCCGGCGAACACCGTGTCGCTGCACAAGGTCGATCTCGCCGGCGACCCCGCAGATGCCCGCGCCGCCGGTGGGCTCGCCCCCGGCGTGCGCATCGTGACCGCCGGAATCCATAGCCTCAAGCCAGGACAACAAGTCCGTATCGAACAGGATCAGAAGCCATGAAGTCGTTCAACCTCTCCGACTGGGCGCTCCACCATCGTTCGCTCGTCTGGTATTTCATGATCGCCTTCATGGCGGCAGGTCTCTTTGCCTACCTTCAGCTTGGTCGTCAGGAAGATCCCGACTTCACCATCAAGACCATGGTGATCCAGGCGCAGTGGCCGGGCGCATCGCCCGAGGAAATGACGCGCCAGGTCACCGACAGGATCGAAAAGAAGCTCGAGGAGCTGGAATCGCTCGACTACACCAAGAGCGTGACGGTCGCGGGCCAGACCACCGTTTTCGTCTACCTGCGAGATACGACAAAGGCGGCTGACGTCAAGCCGACCTGGGTCCGCGTCCGCAACATGATCGCGGATATCAAGGGCGAATTCCCGCAAGGCGTGGTCGGACCGGGCTTCAACGATCGCTTCGGCGACGTGTTCGGCAACATCTATGCCTTTACCAGCGACGGCTTGACCCAGCGTCAGCTGCGCGACGAGGTCGAGGGTATCCGCGCCAAGGTCTTGACCGTGCCGGATGTGGGTAAGGTCGACATTCTGGGAACGCAGGACGAGGTGATTTACCTCGAATTCTCCACTCGGAAGGTCGCGGCCCTTGGCCTCGACGTCCGCTCGATCATGGCCTCCCTGCAGGCACAAAACGCGGTCGCGCCTTCCGGGGTGTTCCAGGAGGGGTCCGAGCGGATCAGCGTGCGGGTGAACGGCCGCTTCACGTCGGAGGCAAGCCTGAACGCGGTCAATCTTCGGATCAACGACCGCTTCTTTCCGCTGACTGACGTCGCGACCATCAAGCGCGGTTATGCCGATCCGGCCAAGACCTTGTTCAGGTACAACGGCCAGCCTGCCATCGGGCTTGCGATCGGCATGAAGTCCGGCGCCAACCTGCTTCACTTCGGCGAGGCGCTGAAGGAGCAAATGTCGAAGGTCATTGCCGACCTGCCGATCGGCGTCGGCGTTCATCTGGTCGCCAATCAGCCGGTTGTCGTCGAGCATGCGGTGTCGGGCTTCACCGAAGCGCTCTTTGAGGCGGTGGTTATCGTTCTTGCCATCAGTTTTCTCAGCTTGGGTATGCGCGCCGGGCTGGTCGTCGCAATAGCGATCCCGTTGGTCCTCGCCATTACCTTCGTGGTGATGGCCTATGCCGACATTTCATTGCAGCGAATTTCGTTGGGTGCATTGATCATCGCGCTGGGCCTTCTGGTCGATGACGCGATGATTGCCGTCGAAATGATGGTGGCCCGGCTGGAGGCCGGCGATCCCCTGGAAAAGGCAGCGACTCACGTCTATACGTCGACCGCTTTTCCCATGCTGACGGGCACGCTCGTCACCGTCGCGGGCTTCATCCCGATTGGGTTGAACAGCAGCAATGCCGGCGAATTTACTTTCACCCTGTTCGTGGTGATTGCGGTCTCCCTGATCGTGTCGTGGATCGTCGCGGTGCTGTTCACCCCGCTGCTCGGCGTCACCATCCTGCCGGCAAAGATGAAGGGGCACCACGGGGAGAAGGGCCGGCTGGCGCAGATGTTCGCTCGCCTGCTGCTCGTCTGCATGCATCATCGCTGGATCACCGTCGGGGTGACGGTGGCAGCCTTCTTCGTCGCGTTGTTCGGCATGACATTCGTGCAGCAGCAGTTCTTTCCCTCGTCGGACCGTGACGAGCTGGTGATCGACTGGAACTTGCCGCAAAATGCTTCGATTGCAGACACCAATGCGCAGATGGCCCGCTTCGAGCGCGAACAGCTGCAGGGCAATGGCTCCGTGGAGCATTGGTCGACTTATGTCGGCACGGGCGCGCCGCGGTTCGTGCTGTCGTTCGACGTGCAGACGGCTAATGCATGGTTTGGCCAGCAAGTAGTTGTGACCAAGGGCGGCATTAAGGCGCGCGACCTCGTCAAGGCGCAATTCGAGGAATATCTGAGGAAGACGTTTCCAGGCACCGACACCTACGTCAAGTTGCTCGAGGTCGGCCCGCCGGTGGGGCGTCCCGTGCAATACCGCGTGAGCGGGCCAGAGGTCGCGAAGGTCAGGGATTTCTCGCAGCAACTCGCTGGCATCGTCCGGAGCAACCCCGATCTCGGCAACGTCGTGTTCGACTGGATGGAGCCTGCGCGCGTCGTCAAGGTCGACGTTCTCCAGGACAAGGCCCGCCAGCTCGGCGTGACGTCGGAAGACATCGCCACGGCCGTGAACTCGGTGCTCGAGGGCACCTCGATCACACAGGTTCGCGACAGCATCTATCTCGTCAATGTCACGGGACGCGCGACCGCGGTCGATCGCGGTTCGATCGATACGCTCCGGGATCTGCAGTTGAGCGGGCAGGGCGGGCAGTCGGTGCCGCTCGGCGCTGTGGCCAATCTGCGCTATGAGATCGAGCAGCCGACGATCTGGCGCCGCGCGCGGATTCCCACGATCACGCTAAAGGCCGGCATCGTCACCAACGTCCAGCCGAAGACGATCATGGACCAGTTGGCACCGAAAGTGGCGGAGTTCGGCAAAGCACTGCCGGCGGGTTATTCGGTGGTGATCGGCGGCGCCGTGGAGGAAAGCGCCAAGAGCCAGTCGCCGATCGTGGCCGTCGTTCCGCTGATGCTGTTCGTCATGGCCACGATCCTGATGATTCAGCTGCAAAGCTTCCATCGCTTGTTCCTGGTGTTTGCGGTCGCGCCGCTTGCCGTGATCGGCGTCGTCATGGCCATGCTGCCGAGCGGCGCGCCGCTTGGGTTCGTCGCCATCCTCGGCGTCCTGGCCCTGATCGGTATCCTGGTCCGAAACTCGGTGATCCTGATCGTGCAGATCGAGGATCTGAGGAAGGAGGGGCGCCCAGCCTGGGATGCCGTTGTGGAAGCGACCGAGCATCGGATGCGGCCGATCCTGCTGACGGCCGCCGCCGCAAGCCTCGCGCTGATTCCGATCGCGCGCGAGATTTTCTGGGGCCCGATGGCCTACGCGATGATGGGCGGCATCATCGTCGGCACCCTGCTGACGCTGTTGTTCCTGCCTGCGCTCTATGTGGCGTGGTTCCGGATCCACCCTGTCCATGACGATGGCGGGCCAGTGCAGGAGGCCGCTGACCCGGCGCACGACACCCATTCGTCGAACCCGACTCTCGCGCCGACGGCGCCGGTGCCGGTCCTTGAAACGCAAATCTAAAACGGAGACTATGATGTCCAGGAAGACACTCTTGACGCTGTCCGTCAGCGTGACGCTCGCAACGATTTCATTGGTGCCAACTGCGGTGTTTGCGCAATTCCCTCCGCCTCCTCCGATGGGGCCCGGCGGTCCTCCGCCGATCGCGGCCGGCGGTCCTCCCGCATTCGCAGGTCCTCCTCACATGGGGCCTGGCGGTGGGCCCGGTGCCGACTTTGGTGGTCCGGCTCCCCGGCTGGGCGCCGGCGGTCCTCGCGGCGATCTAAGGGGGCCTGGCGACGTCCGTGCCGGCGGTCGTGGCGGACCTGCGGTTGCACGCTCGGTCGAGGCTCGCTCCGCATCGGTCGGCTACAGCCATTCCGGTCGCTTCAGCCATGGCTATGGCGGGCGGCGATACGGATATGGTGCAGCCTATGCCGCAGGAGCCTATGCGGGTTATGCCTATGGCAGCGCGAACGATGGCAATTATTCCGATAGCGACTGCTACTACGCCTATCGTCGCCACCGTCGCGTTCTGGTTTGCAACTAGCCAACCCGAATTCGGGCAGGGCGGACCTCACCCGACGAACACAGTAGATATCGTAAGCCCGTTGGCTTCGCTGCTGCTCGTGACAGAGACCGGTTCGCTCACCGCAGCTGCGTGACGTCGAAGCGAACTTCGGCGTTGCGTCAGCGTGTCGAACTGGTCGGGTAGTCGACAACAACGTCGGACAAACGTCACTCAATTAGATGCAGCACAAAGTTGTGAACGCGCTTGCTTGACAATTCAAATATCAAACTATACGGTATAGTTTATTAAATCGGATGGCGAAGCCCGCGACGACACGTTCTGAACAGAACGCAGGCTTGGGCTATCGCAAACCAAGAGCAGGAACCATGAACTTTCAGCCTCGACCACACCTCACGACCGCGGACAGGCGTCTGCCGTTCGATTGCATAGCGTTGCTCTTACAGGGCGGTGGGGCTCTTGGGGCTTACCAGGGAGGCGTCTACGAAGCCCTGGCCGAAGCCAACATCCATCCCGATTGGATTGCCGGCATTTCGATCGGAGCGATCAATGCTGCAATTATCGCCGGCAATCCTCCCAATTCCCGCGTTGACCGGCTTCGCGAGTTCTGGACGCAGGTGACGTTGGACGCGCCGTTCACCGATTTGATGAACAGCGATCATACCCGCAATTTTCTCAATCAGGTGAATGCGAGCTTTGCAGCGGTGTTCGGCGCGACCGGATTCTTTTCTGCGCGGCCACTGGCGCCGTGGCTGCAAGCGGGTGGAACGCTTGCCGCCACGAGCATCTACGACACGAGCGCGTTGAAGGCGACACTGGAACGCCTTGTCGATTTCGATCGCATCAACGCCGGTATGACGCGGTTCAGCGCAGGTGCCGTCAATGTGAGGACCGGCAATCTGGTCTATTTCGACACCGCCACGCATACGATTCGGCCCGAGCATATCCTGGCGAGTGGGGCGCTGCCGCCGGGCTTTCCGGCGGTCGAAATCGATGGCGAACATTATTGGGACGGCGGTTTGGTATCAAACACACCGTTGCAATATGTGATCGAGTGTGGCGCCCGTCAGGACACGCTGGTGTTTCAGGTCGATCTCTGGAGCGCGCGCGGCCAGATTCCGCGCAATATGGCCGACGTCATTACGCGTCAAAAGGAGATTCAATACTCCAGCCGCACGCGAGCGAGCACAGACCAGTTCAAGAGCCTGCACCGGTTGCAGCGAGAGCTGGCAGCTCTCTTGAGCAGGCTGCCCGAAGGCCTGCGCGAGCAAGACGACGTCAGGCTGCTCAGGACGGCCGCCTCTCACAACGTGCACAGCCTCGTCCACCTGATCTATCGCGCCCGGGACTACGAAGGCCACTCCAAGGACTATGAGTTTTCCCGCCTCTCGATGCAGGACCATTGGCGCGCCGGCTATCACGATGCGTTGCGCACCCTTCGGCATCCCGAGGTGCTGGCGCGCCCGACCAGCGCGGACGGCGTCTCCACCTTCGATCTTGAGCAGGATGGTCGCGAGTAGGCCAGCCGGTCATTCCAATTTACAGGAGAATTCAATGCACGAGAATGAAGTCGTGAGACGGGCGTTCGCGATGCCGCTCACCAATCCGGCCTATCCGCCGGGGCCGTATCGCTTCGTCAACCGCGAATACCTGATCATCACCTATCGCACCGACCCGGCAAAGCTACGATCGATTGTTCCGGCGCCGCTCGAAGTTGATGAACGCGAAGCGCTGGTCAAATACGAATTCATCCGCATGCCGGATTCCAATGGTTTTGGCGACTATACCGAGAGCGGCCAGGTCATCCCGGTGTCGTTCCGCGGTCGCAGGGGCAGCTACACCCACTGCATGTTCCTGAACGATGAGGGGCCGATCGCGGGCGGCCGGGAGCTCTGGGGCTTTCCGAAAAAGCTCGGCCAGCCGACGTTGCGGACCGAGATCGATACGCTGATCGGCACTCTGGATTACGGTCCGTTGCGGGTAGCAACCGGCACGATGGGATACAAGCACCGCGAAGCCGACCTGGCGCAAGTCAAGGCCGCTCTCGAGGAGCCGAACTTCCTTCTCAAGATCATTCCACACGTCGACGGTAGTCCGCGGATCTGCGAGCTTGTCGAATATCACCTTGAGCAGCTTGTCTTGAAAGGGGCGTGGACCGGACCCGCGGCTCTCGCCTTGACGCCCCACGCCCTGGCTCCCGTGGCCGAGTTGCCGGTTCTCGAGATTGTGTCCGCGGTTCACATCCGCGCAGACCTAACCCTGGGGCTGGGCAAGGTCGTTCACGACTATCTGCAACAGCCGGTTCGACGCCCGGTCAGGAGCTACGAGAGAAGTCTGGTCACATGATGGACAACCGCGATCGGCTGCGCGGGCCTGGAAGCAACCGGCGTCGAGCCGCAGGACCGTCACAAATCAACAAGGAAAGGCGAAATGGATATTCTGAAAGGTAAAGTCGCGGTCGTGACCGGCTCGACGAGCGGCATCGGTCTTGCGTATGCGCGGGCATTCGCGGGGGCCGGCGCCAACATCGTGCTCAACGGGATCGGGGCACCGGCCGATGTCGAAAAAACGCGGGCTGCGATCGAGCGCGAGTTTAGCGTGAAGGCGATCTATTCGCCCGCGAACATGGCCGAGCCAATGGAAATCTCCAACATGATCTCATTTGCCGAGCGAACGTTTGGCCGCGTGGACGTGCTCGTCAACAATGCCGGCATCCAGCACGTCTCGCCAATCGAGGACTTTCCGGTCGAAAAGTGGGACGCGGTCATCGCAATCAACCTTTCCTCCGCATTCCATGCGATCCGTGCCGTTACTCCCGGCATGAAGCAACGCGGCTGGGGCCGTATCCTCACCACGGCCTCGGCGCATTCGCAGGTCGCGTCCCCCTTCAAGTCGGCCTACGTCGCGGCCAAGCACGGCATCGTGGGACTCACCAAGACGGTGGCGCTCGAGCTCGCCCGGTCGAAGATCACCTGCAACTGCATCAGCCCCGGCTACGTCTGGACGCCGCTGGTGGAGAAGCAAATTCCGAACACGATGAAGGCGCGCAACATGGACAGAAATCAGGTGATCAACGACGTCCTGCTCGCGGCCCAGCCGACAAAGGAATTCGTCACGGTCGAACAGGTGGCTTCGCTCGCACTGTTCCTGTGTGGCGAAGGCGCCGCGCAGATCACCGGCGCCAACCTCTCTATCGACGGCGGCTGGACAGCCGCGTAGCGCCCGCCGAAATGCACATTGGCTCTCAAAACGCACGGTGAAAGGAGATGGCCGACGCACAGCTGCGATAGTCCAAGAGAAGACAACAATACCCAACGACTGCCTACCGAACATCAACCAATTCCTCTGGAGAGAAGATCATGAACAAGCGACTGATTGCGAATGTCATTGGCTGCGTCTGCCTTACCCTGGCGACGACTGCGGAAGCCCGAACTTCTTACGACGGCCCCTGGAATCTCACTTTCGTTACACAACGCGGAAGCTGCGATCCGACGTACAATTTCTCAGTGAACATCAACGACGGCGTTGTGACGCATCCCAATCTGGTGAAGTTTAGCGGGCATGTCGGAAGGTCGGGCGCGGTTCGCGCGTCGGTGACGGTCCACGACAAATACGCATCAGGGTCGGGGAGGCTGACGCGAGACGCCGGCCGCGGGACCTGGAGCGGCCACGCAGCAGGTGGGCGCTGCTCGGGATACTGGACCGCGCAACGAAATAACTAGGACGCGATCACCGGATAGTCCCGTGAAAACGCGGCGGTTCCACTGCTGTTCGCTACAAGTCGCCTGAGCAATCGTGAGCATCGCATGCGGAGGGGATTGAATGGTTCATTGGCGACATGGCCCTGTTGCCAACTCGGGCGGGCACTCGGGGCAGCTGTCTCCGATCGAGACGTGCGGCCCCGATCTTCGACGACCGCTGATCCGGCGAGACGCCGGGTAACGGATCTTGACGCGCGATGACAAGGGCCCGTATGCGGGCTCGGAGCGACTGGCCGCTTCTGGCGCAAAGCCGCCATTCGGGGTGATCATTACGAGTTAATACGAGGTGCGCACCGATAGATCAAAAATCTAGAAATAGCTGACGTGAACAAAGCCGAACGGAACGTAATTCGGTGTGAGCGCTGGGGTCGGTCCCGATCGGTAGATGTAGCGCGGGGCGAAGTGGGGTGTTCGGCCAGTGGCAGATCGAGGAAGTCAGGCGCGTTCGAGAATACGTGAAACCTGGATGGCCGACCACTTGCCCCGACCGCGCGCTGTGGGGATGCTGCGGGCGTTGAGGCCGTCTGCGATCGATCGCAGACTCACGGCGCCGCCCGCCTTTAAGGTTCTGATGGTAGGCAATACGTCTGCAGCCCTGGCGTCGGCCCACTCACGCACGACTCTGGTGCTTTGAGCCCGCATGTGGGCCGTCGGCACTGCGCCGCGATAGCCACCGAGCTTCTTGCCTCGCGCCTTCGCGGCCTGAAGTGCCGCTTTCACCCTTGTGCTAATCATGCTGGCTTCGAGTTCTGCCACTGCCACCATCTGATGCAATAGGAAACGGCCGGTCGCACCCTCAATCTGCGGAAGGTCGGCGAACCGAATATCCACACCGGCTTCCAGCAGGCGGGACAAGAACGCGACGCTGCGGGTCAGGCGATCGACCTTGCTGACCACGAGTGAGGCGCGGTGCAGCCGGGCTGCGGCCAGGGCCCTTTCGAGCGCAGGACGATTAGAGTTTCGTCCGCTCTCGACCTCGGTGTGCTCCTCCACGATTTGCCAGTCTCCGCCGTTTAGATAGACCATGACGGCGGCCCGCTGGGCTTCCAGGCCGAGGCCGCTCTTGCCCTGCCGGGCGGTCGAGACCCGATAATACGCGACGAATTTTCCACTGTTCGATTTCACGATCGCCTCCGCTACGGATGCCTCAACATGTGTTGAGGGGTTTGTGACGGTCATCGTTCGCCGCGTAAATCATCTGCTATTCGGCTAGGAGCCGGATGCATTCCCCCGCAAAAATCGCGTAGCGCTTGAGGCGGGGCAGGGCCGAGCCTCGGGAGGGGTAGGATCTTGGGGAAACTCCAAATCAATCGGCAACCGCCCCCTAATTCAATGTGGTGAGGGGCCTACGAGGATCCGTGGCGATTATTCCGCCCATAAATTTCTCCTAAGGGCCTCATTTTGTGGAAGTGCTTTGTCTCGGTGCCCATTGCCCAAGACGGGACGATAGCAACGCATATCAAAGCATTTCCTAATGCTACGCGGGAGAAAAATATATTCTAATGGTGACGGGACGGGGACCCTCAAAAATCTTAAAACTAATGGGTTCGAAAATGCATCACTATGCATTGCTATCGGGCCTAATCAAATCTCTAAAGGAATTTGTCCGGAAACTAGAAATCCGGGGCGTTCGATGTTTCCTTGAGCCACATTGCGGGTCTGCGGCAGGGCAAGACGCGAGAAACGGGTCCAACAACTAACATGCTGAACGCTACCAGCATTCTTGGAGCCGCCTTAGCTACGTGCCTTTGCAAACAGATATGATTTCACTGGCCCTTGGCCTGGCTGCTTTAGCTCCTGAAATCTACCCTTCATATCCTTGATCACCACAATGCCCGCCCAGCTTGCCGTTAGACCTGTACCAGAGCGTTTCAAAGTGAGCGTAGATGGTTGAGGTGAACGAGTCTGAATTTGAGAGACTATCTCAGGAGAGAATCCCAAAACCTGTAACGCCTCTAGATCATTGTCACGGGATAAAGTTAGACCGCTCGTCGATCGCGTGAACGTGCCACGGCGTGTGAGACTTCGACCGACCGAGGTCTCAGTAAGGGTGTAATCGTCACCTTTGATGTGAAGCATGAACCGTCCCGATGCATCCGTGCTTTTCCAAACTCCATCAAAGATCGGAAGCGCAACCTCCTTCTTTATTGGCCTCATTGAGCCGATATTCATTGCCGTGCCAATTGCAGGCTCCTGAAAGAGGACGAGAGGTTGGCCTTTGTCGTAAATGACGAATGCCTCGATTGAAGGGAATTGGCTGACGTGTCCATCGAAGGTCAGTTTTCCCGCCGAGGTGTCGATCCGAAACTCCCCTTTATATTGAATGCTCGGCACAACTGCGGCAAGCGCAATGCAAGGGTTTGCGCCAGCTCCATCTATCAGCAATCTCACGGCCGATCCTGGTTCAGAAAGAGGCCCCCACTTCAAATTATCAATGCCGGCCTTATCCGTACAAACAGCTACGCCGTTCGAGCACTTGACCGCGTGAGTCGTTCCGGTTTCGCCAGTACCGGCGGTCAGGCGCGCAGGTCCCTCGAATAGGGAAATGCTGGCCTTAGAAGTTATTCTCGACGAGGCATCCCGATCTGTGCTGAAACCTCGTTGATCCGTCAAATAGCAAATGACGAAATCGAAGGGAGACGGCGATTTGAGGACTGAAACAGAACGACCATTCTCGCTGATATTGAAGATGTAATTTGGGTCTGTAGCGTGCTTAGATGGAATGAAGGCTCTTATGATCAAATCCAGCGTCTCGGCTCGCGACGATGAGCCTTCCAAAGAGGTCATCAATCCAGCAGAGAGTATGCTGCAGAGCCATCGCAAATGCATGTCCGAACTCCATGACAGCGTTGCGATTATTTTTTCTTGGCCTGACTTCCCTGACTGTTTTGATTGCCCTGAGTGCCATCAATCTTGTTACGTACGTCCTTAGGAATCCTAACCTCGTACTCGTTAGGTCCGGTCTGCTTGACCTTGCAAGTACGGCAGTCGGGGAGAACCACCGTCGTACCATCAGAAAATTCCCCAACAGCCCCAGCTTTGTTTTGAGCGAGCGCATTAGTATTAAAGACCGCCACCGCAGCGATTGCAAAAGGGAGCGCCTTCATCTTCAACTCCTTTTCAAAAAAGAATGGTGTGGCTTGGTCAACGCAGTTCTCTGATCGCAAGTCCTGGAAGCGGCACGCCTGAATTGCGGTTATCAGCTCAATGAAGCTGAAGCCGTAGACATCTGGGCGAGTGTTAGCTCGTGAATTTGCATCGTGAATTTTGAGCCGGCGATTGGCTTCAATTAAATACAGATGAAACCGACGCCTTCGCAGTTCCAGCACTTGATCGCATCCCGACCAGCACATTCCTCGCATTTGCCTTTTGAGTCTTTTCCGCTTCCGTTGCACCTAAAACAACTGGACACGTTCCGGCCCCTACAGGTGGGGCAAAGTCTCGTCTGATTGATTGGGTACATCGCGACTTCTCCACTTATTTGCATCGATCGAGCCCATTCAGTTCAACTGCACAGTTGAGACGCGATCCAGCTACGGCACGAGTCCGCCAGGGACGTTTGTCAGCAGAGGTACCAACGATGCGAAAGTGAGGGCAGGATCTTGTGAGAGATGCTCTTGGGCAGCATCACTGGCACACGGACCCGTGTGCACCAACCTGACCGTCGGCTCAGTGTCAGACAGCCATCCCTTTGCATGCAGGCATCCTCCAATCGGGAGTAATCCGGATTCCCGAACCTAAATTCGTCATGCTATCAAGAGGGCGCTCGATAAGCATCAAGTCGATCCAGCGGCTCCTATCATGGCCCTCCAGTGGCTGTCCGCTTCGTACCTCCGGACTCCACCCAAGCTCGATACCCATCTCCCTTGGAAAACGCCGGCGCTTCGACCGACCTATAGTCTCGAGCATACTGTATCGCAAAGCTGTGTAAGCCCCATTGGATGTACTGATCGACGTGCGTGAGCTCATGTGCCCAGATCGAGGGATCATCCGCTTCAGTAGGCCCGCGGAAGACTATCACATCGATGAGAGTGACCGCAGAAGCGAAGCCCCCTTGTCCGAGAACGTGCGCCAGATTGAGCGCGCCGCCATCGCCAACCTTGAAGCGAACCCTATTCATTGAGTCTTCGCTAGCGTACCCGGTCAGTGCTTCCCGAATTTTGGGTGGTATCGGAAGCGCACCTTTCAGGGCGGTGGTGCGAGATTGGCTGATCCACTGCTCTAATGGCAGCCCGCCTAGTTGCGCTGGAATCTCTTTTTTCAGGTGTTCGAATGATCGAGCGACCGTGCCGTTGCCTCCGTTGGGGACGCACATTCCCATCCAGGAATACTGCCCAGAAGGACAAGCCTCAACGTTAGCGACAGATGCGCAGAGCGCGGAAGCAGCGAGTAGGCTAGCAATGGTGACAACATTCGTTTTCATAGCTACAACCTTCCAGTAAGGCGGACCGGTCTAACTCGGTTTTCAATCTGGTCGAGCATTCAGCATGAGAAGAAGGGCGAAAGTCCGCCGCAGATTGCAAGCAACGCGAAAGTTAGGACAGGATCCAGTGCTTGTTTGCCTTTAGCTGTATCGGCTCTCCTGTGCAGGCCGGCATGAGGCTATCGGCTACATTCTCGTTGTCCTCCGGGTGTGAGCGTCACGGCACTTGCGATCGTTCAAGGTCTTAACTGTGGCACCGAGTCCAAGGGATATTTACCTGTGGTCAGTATCTAAAGATATTCCGTGCGTTTTCCTGATTATTTATCAGGACGGACCTGTATTGAACCACGAGCGCGTCGCGTTGGCCTGATAGCAAGGTGTCGACCGAGCTTCGTAGCGCTTCCGGAGTCTAAGCTTCCGTTATCAGGGCCCGACGCGGAGCATAGGCGATCTCACCGGCAATATAGAAGCCGCTGCACCTTGGACGAAGGATCTGCGAGTAGTCGCGGGCATATTCTCACCTTCTGGGCTCCGCAGCACAAAAGCAGCTGACACGAGGCGGCCTGGGCCGCCGCGTTAATACCAACCATCTTTGTCATATCGAGCTCCCATCGGTTCCGACGATCGAAAGCCTGCCAAGGCAATCACTCTCCGTCACCCCTGTCAATAAAAAAATAAACGTAACAACTGTCACAAATCGCCGTTGTGGTGACTACTACCGGGCCCACTTTGTCCGTTATGCAGAGTTTGTAGTGGGGTCTTGTTACCGAGCAGCGGATCAGTCTGCGGATTTATTTGACCGACCGCCCGGCGCGTTGGTTTTCAAATTGTGGCGGCGGAGATAGCCGAGAGAGCAATGAAATGTTGGAGCCTCTTCCATGAAGCGGAGAAAGTTCTCGACTACATCCTCGAATGTTTCGTGCGCCATCGGATGTCCCGCCTCGACCTTGGGAAACTCCTCCGCCTTAGCGTTGTTGGATTGCCACTCGCTCGTGTCGTCCAGAGCGGCGTCGAGCGGCTGATCGGTTGACCGACGAGTGTTCGCGCCCAGGCGTCGAGAATGACTGCGACAAATCGCGGGCGCGGGTGATGTCGGTGCCCCGTCGACAATCCTGTCCTTCCGTCCCATTGGGTAAGGCTGACTGTTCGTAATCGCTGTCGTCGTTGCGAGATAACGGCAGCAGATCCTGGCTGGAGACCGCGCTCGCGCTTAGGTACTTGATATTGTCGTGGTTGCAATCACCCCCTCTGCCGCAAAGGCGCGCGCGGCGCCAGCCGTAGCATTCGGACTTGTCGCATTCGCCCCGATTGCTTCGACGATCGCAATGTAGTCAGTTCGCGCCAGCGCGGCCTCGTGAAGTCGTGCAGACGATCCCCATTAGGCGGCACCCTCTGGCAATCGCAAGCTGGTGTTCAAGACTCCAATTAGAACGTCTGCTTGTCGGCGAAGCGCGCGATCCAAGTCTCAGACTACCACGAGTAGGGCGGCGGTAGAACTTCAGGATCGAAGACGCACACTCTTTTGAATGCCGTGTGTTGGTGCTTCGACAGGCGAGCGTCCCGCCGGGAGAGACTTCCGCTAGTAGGTCGACGTTGTGCGTCCGACTTGGCCGCGGTCTTTTCCTTCGAGGGCCGCCTCTAAGGCCCGGGGGCCATTCCAATCTTAGCCCAAAATTTCTGTGGAGTTTCATCTCAAAAAAGTTTGCAGTCGCTTCGAAACGCTATTGAAAGTGAAGATAATAGAAACTACATTTTATGATTGTAATTCTGCTCATGAGTACTAGGGGGAGCTTTGAGCTCGTCCTTCACATCGCAGTGGCAACAAATCGATGGTCGACGAAATTAGAAACCTCCTTCGAAGTGTGAAATCGAAGGTTGAGCACGAAAGAAAAGGGATCGTCGCCCTAGAGACAAAAACGCGTGGCATGCTTTACGCTTATGAGATGCTGAGTAGCGATCTTGACCACCAGGGCACGGCAGATCTCACACGCAGGGTCATAGAATCGCTTCAAGGTCGATTGGTTGCTCTGCAACGGGAACGGGATTTGGCCGATGCTGGGCTCAACCCTAGCCAACTAGAGAAATACAAGGATCGCTCTGATAAATCGGAGTCGGCGGTTTCATTTCTTGAGAGGGTGTATCAACCTTCGAAGCGGAAAATTGAGCAGGGACTCATACGCAAGTACGATAAGGCTTTGTATGAGGCCCTCCACAACTGGGTGCAGTATCTCAATAGACGCCAAGCTAGTGATAGCGATCCTATATCTGTAAAAGATCTCATTAGCGGAAATCCAATTCCCGATGAATTCAAAACGATCATCGGCGTCGAGGGACGAAAAGGAATCCGGGATAGACGAGCGCAAACTGCTAGAGGGACCAGCAACAGGCGCAGACAGCGCAACCTAGAGCCGAGCTGAAGGTCGATATAAGCAATGGCCGGCCGACTAGCCAGAAGAAAAACCTCGTGGCTTCCAGTAGCTGTCACGGAGTTGGTATCACCCACGCAGAAGCCTCCCTTTGTCTATGCTCCCTCCTATCGTTCTGGCCGCTATCCGAACAGCAGTCCGAAAGAGACGCGTTTTGAACGGTGACCGGCGAGAGCTTTTGGGCTTCAATCGGTTCGCGTATCGATGTGGAGGCAGTGGTGAACCCGTGAATTCCCTTAAGGCACACTTCATCATTAATCAGATTTTGCGAGTTCTAGTGGATAGCGAAACACGCTCGACGCCGCCTTTGCCTCGGGCGAGGCTGCACCGAGCGGCCTTGGTGGTCAGCAAGGTCGACCGACTGAACGGAGCGTCGCCTTTCTCAACCGCCTCCTGTGCGGACCGGCCTCAGATCGAGGGCGCCACGGGGCGCTTCCTGTTGCACCAGATGCTCGCTGTGGCCGAGCTGGAAGCGGGCATGATCAGCGCAAGGGTGAACCGCCTTGGCAGCGGCAAAGGCGAGAGGGGTGAAGCTCGGTGTTTGCAGGAACACGCGGGAGCGGAGCATGGAGGTCGTGCCTAAGCGGCAGACAAAAGGGCATAGGCGTTAGGGTCTCGGGGTGTTCAGCTTCGGCTGCTATGGCCCTCAGACTTTGCGGCTCGTTGCCTGTGCGCGCGCGATGGCGGGCAATAAATCTGCTAGCGTCGGCGGCCGCTGCCGTGCTGCCCAGGTGGCCAAAATCCTGCGCCACAGCACCCATGTTGTTTGCACCGGGAGCTATTGAGGGGACGTCTCTGAATGGTGTGCTAACATAGTTCACGACCCACATTTGCCCCTAGCCAGCCCTTTGCACTTTGTTCGCCAATCAGTATTTTGAATAAGCCATTGAAACGATTCAGGGGTGCTGCTTTTGAGCAACGGTTTAGCAGACAGCTGGTCCCAAAATCGACATGAGGGTTTCTGCAGGAGGTTGGGGTCCTGCTGCCCCTCTTTTCATGCCCACGAGTGGCATCGCTCACGTATACGGGAAGTGGATGCCCAACAACATTCATAGATTTCGCCGAACGAAGTGGGCCGATCCGAAGCGGCTCGAGATGATCGCTGACCTCAAATCGAAGCAGTCAGTTTCGCGTTACCTTTCTAGCCTTGTCGCTCTTTGCATGTTCGTCGGTTTTGTGGCCGTTCAGGCATGGCCGCGGCTATCTTCTTCTGAATTAGCCAAACCTCTCTCCACTTCGATTTCGGTGTTCGTGATTGTTGGAGACACGATAAGTTTGAATGACGGTCGGCCGAACGTCCGCTTAGTTGGTTTCAACGCACCAGAAGCGAGCAGTCGAGCGCGATGCGATGCGGAGCTACAAAAGGGCGTCGCTGCCAAGCAAAGACTGCTTGAACTCGTTAGCAATGGCCGGTCAGAGTTTCACCAAGTCGCTTGCTCCTGTGTGCCAGGCACGGAAGGTACGGATGCGTGCAACTTCGGTCGTGCTGTGGAACGCTTCGAGTCAATGGCGTGGATGTGGGGTCAACTTTGATCAATGAAGGCTTGGCCGTTCGCTTTCTATGCGGCTAACGAGTTGTCCGACGCTGCCGCGACCTTGGTGTCGATGACAGAAGACAACGTCGCAGTCGATACCGCGCGATCAGTCGATGAGCTGCGAGAGTGGACCCGTTCGAGGCTTGGGTCCTCAAACGAGTCCATTAACCGACGCCGGCTGGCTTTTACTTCTTGACTGCCCAAGAAGCCCAATAGCAACGCATATCCAAGCAATTCCTAATGCAACGCGAAGAGAAAAAGAAAATATGGGTGACGCATGCCATCTTCTCGAGAAATCCTAAAACTATCGGCTTAGAAAATGCATCACTATGCGTTGCTATAGGCCTACGAATATCACCATGGAATTTGGTCATGTTCCTGATCTCAATAAAATCTCGGGCGAGAGCATGTCCGCTTTGCTCTGCATTGCGGCCCCAAGTGGGACTCGGCGCCATGCTCAAATGCCAGCTCCGGAAATCTTAGTCCACAATCTTCCAATAGGAGTCTTTGCGAGTCACCTTGCCGTTTCTGAACGTATGCAACTCACAAGCGATGAGCGGCACCACGTGCCGCAACGGCGGTGAGGCCCGGCGGCCCGCGGGTGCGGCAACTCCTGCCAACGGAAGTTTACTGGTTCGCCCGTTCGGCAGCGGCAGTGGCCATGTACTTCGATTGGAAATGCGCAACCCGCTCGCGCCACATTCCGACGAACGCCCCCGATGTCAGCTTATCCACCGATTTCCACGCGGCTTTGACGGCCGGAAGGGTGTTCCCCCATATCGCGCGTTTGCACCATTTCTCGCGTTTCTCCCTGCCTTCGCTAGTGGCGCACATGGATTTCCAAGCAATGCGATCAGGTTGGCTGATGTGCTCGGCGGCGCCTTCCCAGCCTTGTTGATG
>NZ_JAFCLS010000082.1 GCF_018131075.1 Bradyrhizobium sp. JYMT SZCCT0428
CGGTGGACGCTGGTTCACGTCTGACGACGGCGTGGGTTAAGCGTACGGCAAAACCGTGTGGTCCTGGCGCCCGTTGCAGGCGTCAAGCTGTCGGAGAAGCGCAAGCGGGAACGGCGGCGACGGAGTCAACCAAGAACTCGTCTTCGGGGAGAGCACGGCATAAGCCGTAAAGCCATTGCGGAGGGAAGGCCGGGTGTTCTCCGCTGCCCTGTATGCTCGTGTGCAGCCTACTTAGTGCAAACCGCACACGAGACCGCGGGTGCAGCGCGCACCCGGTCTTCCCTGCGCCCTTGTTTGAAGAGGGCGGGAAGTTTCTTAGCAAAGCTCGGGCGCAATGCGCCGCGAGAATGCGAATGTTTGTCCGTCATCCTGAGGTGCGAGCGTAGCGAGCCTCGAAGGATGAATCGGCCACAGACGGGCCGTCGTCCTTCGAGGCGCGCAAGGGCGCGCACCTCCAGCGACAACGGCGAAGCCGTTGCGCGGGGATGACGGATTTGAGGGAAGGCGCATTGCGCTCGCAACGACGGTCAAAGGCGAACTTCGTAAATCCACGTGACTTGCCGTCGTTTCCCTGTCGCATCGCGCTGCTATCCGCTTTTGCAGGGGCGCGTCATCGATTCGCGTGGGGCTATCAGTCGCGTCGGTTGTCATCGCCCTGTCACAGGGATCTGTTAGGTGCACGGCATGGGTAGTGACTCCTCGAGTGAAGAGAGCCCGGAGCGGCGCTTTCGCACTTTGTTTATCTCCGACGTCCATCTCGGAGCCCGCGGCTCGCAAGCCGACCGGTTGCTGGACTTCCTCAAAAGCCACGATGCCGACACTATCTATCTCGTCGGCGATATCGTCGACGGCTGGGCGCTGAAGTCCAACTGGTACTGGCCGCAATCGCATAACGACTTCGTGCAGAAAATGCTGCGCAAGGCGCGCAAGGGCGCCAAGGTCGTTTACGTGCCGGGCAATCACGACGAGTTTCTGCGCAACTATTACGGCACCCATTTCGGCGGCATCGACGTGGTGGAAAACACCATTCATGAGGGCGTCGACGGCAAGCGCTATCTCGTCATCCACGGCGACATCTTCGATCTCGTGGTGCAGAACGCGCGCTGGCTCGCCCATCTCGGCGACAAGGCCTATGATTTCGCCATTCAGATGAATCGCCTGGTCAATTTCTTCCGGCGCATGTTCGGCGTTCCCTATTGGTCGCTGTCGCAATGGGCCAAGCTGAAGGTCAAGAACGCGGTGAATTATATCGGCGCGTTCGAAAAGACCCTGGCCGGCGAAGCGCGGCGTCACGGCGCCGATGGCGTGATCTGCGGCCATATCCACTACGCCACGATCCGCGACGAGCATGGCATCCGCTACATGAACTGCGGCGACTGGGTCGAAAGCTGCACCGCGCTGGTCGAGCACGAGGACGGCCGGTTCGAAATCATCACCTGGGCCGATCCGCAGCGCCGGCTGGCGCCGGTTCCCCGCGTCGCGGCGCGTGCGGCATGACGCATATCCTGGTCGCGACCGATGCGTGGCATCCCCAGGTCAACGGGGTGGTACGGACGCTGACCATGATGGCGGAAGCCGCCAAGGGCTTCGGCGTCGATGTCAGCTTCCTGACGCCGCAATCGTTTCGCACCTTTGCGATGCCGAGCTATCCGGATTTGCAGCTCGCGCTGCCTTACCCGGCGAAGATCGCGGCGCTGATCGAAGCGGCAAAGCCCGACAGCATTCACATCGCGACCGAAGGTCCGATCGGCTTATTGGTGCGCCGCTATTGCCGCAAGCACGGGCTGCCGTTCACCACGAGCTTCCACACGCGCTTTCCGGAATACGTCTCGGCGCGCTCGCCGATCCCGGAAAAATGGGTCTGGCGCGCGCTGCGCTGGTTCCACCCTCCGAGCCAGGCGGTGATGGCGGCGACGCCGGCGCTTGCAGCTGAATTGCGCCAGCGTGGATTTCGCAATGTGGTGCTGTGGTCGCGTGGCGTCGACACCTCGCTGTTTCATCCGCGCAGCGCCGACCTCTGTCTGCCGCAGCCGGTGTTCCTCAGTGTCGGCCGCGTCGCGGTCGAAAAGAATCTCGAGGCGTTCCTCGACCTCGATCTGCCCGGCACCAAGCTTGTTGTCGGCGATGGCCCGGCCCGTGTGGCGCTGGAGCGGAAATATCCGGACGCGGTGTTCCTGGGCGCCCGGCACGGCGAGGAACTGGCAGAGATTTATGCGGCCGCCGACATTTTCGTGTTCCCGAGCAGGACCGACACCTTCGGTCTGGTTCTGCTGGAAGCGCTCGCCAGCGGGCTGCCGGTTGCCGCTTTTCCGGTCACCGGTCCCCTCGACGTGATCGGTGCGGCGCCGGTCGGCGTCCTCAGCGAGGATTTGCGTAGCGCCTGCCTCGACGCGCTGCAGATCTCGCCGCGGGCCTGTGTGGCGTTCGCCGCCGCCCACACCTGGCAGGCCTCGGCGCGGGTTTTTGTCGATCATGCCCTCAATGTCCGGGCCCCAGGCTCCGAAGGCGAGATGGTCGAGTTTGTGGAAGACCCGCATTTCGCCGCCTGACTTCACCGGATTGCGTCTTGCCCGCCTGTCCACGGACGCGATACAAAGTGGTCATGACGGATCAAGCCTCGATGGCACCGATTGGTGCCGCAGATATCGATGCGGCGGCGCGGGTGGTTGCGCCCTTTGCGGTGCGAACGCCGCTGTTGTCGTTCCCCGTTCTCAACGAACGAGTCGGAACCAAGGTTTTTCTCAAGCCGGAAATGCTGCAGCGGACCGGTTCTTTCAAGTTCCGCGGCGCCTTCAACAAGCTCGCCTCGATCCCGCAGGCCGAACGCGGCGGCGGTGTGGTCGCGTTCTCGTCCGGCAACCACGCCCAGGGCGTGGCGGCGGCGGCGCAGATCCTCAACATGCAGGCAACCATCGTGATGCCCAAGGACTCGCCGCTGACCAAGCGCGAGCGCACCAAGGGCTATGGCGCCGAAGTCGTGCTTTATGACCGCGACAAGGAAGATCGCGAGGCGATCTCCAGGGACATCGCGAGCAAGCGCGGCGCCACGCTGGTGCGCCCCTATGACGATCCCTTCGTGATCGCGGGGCAGGGCACGGCGGGCCGCGAGATCGCGGAGGATATGACCGTGCTCGGCCTGATGCCCGACATCGTGGTGGCGCCGGCTTCCGGCGGCGGGCTGATCGCGGGCGTTGCGACGGCCATCAAGGCGCGCTTTCCGCAATCGACCCTCATCGTCGCCGAGCCCGAGGGCTACGACGATCACGGTCTCTCGCTGCGCGCCGGCCATCGCGAAGCCCATCATGCGGCCGATCGCACCATCTGCGATGCCCTGATGGCCGCGATCCCCGGCGTGATGACGTTCTCGATCAACAGCAAGCTGCTGGCCCAGGGCGTGGTCGCCTCCGATGCGGAAGTCGGGGCGGCGGTGGCCTATGCCTACCGGGAACTGAAGCTGGTGGTCGAACCCGGCGGCGCCGTCGGCCTCGCTGCCTTGCTGGCCGGCCGGATCGATGTGCGCGGCAAGAACGTCGTCATCGTTCTCTCCGGCGGCAATGTTGACGCCGACCTGTTCGCCAAGCTGGTCGCCTGAATAGGTGCGGCAGGACGCCGCAGGTCGCGACGGCTCAGCTCGACCTGATCGCGAGAACTGCCAAATCCCGTGATTCCCGAGCGCTTGCGCCTTAGTCCAACTGCTGGCCCGCCGGAGTCCAGCCCATTGCTGTGGTAGTGTTGCACCGCAGATACACGCGAGTTCCCCAAATGTAGGTACGGTGTTCCCGTTGAGGAACAGCTGAATGAACTTGGGGCTTGGAATGAATATCCGGAAGTGCGGTTTTTGGATCTCGGCGACGGCGCTCGGCGCGATGATCCCGTTTGGAACCGCCCTGGCGGCCGACATGCCGGTGAAGGCCGCGCCGATCGTGGCGGCGGCCTACGACTGGTCCGGCGTCTATCTCGGTGTCCACGCCGGCTATGGCGGCGGCATGAAGGATTGGGATGCGCGCAACGCCGATTTCGTCGCCCGCGGGTTCCTCGCCGGCGGTCAGGTCGGCATCAACAAGCAGATTTCAAGCTTCGTGTTCGGCCTCGAGCTCGACGGTTCGTGGGCCGATATCAGTGGCTCGCAGTTTGTCAGCGTCGGCAGCGCGGCGCTTGGCATCACCAGTTCCCAAACCGCCAGATCGAAGATCGACGGTCTCGTCACCATTGCGGGCCGGGCCGGCCTTGCGGCCGATCGCTGGTTCGTTTTTGCCAAGGGCGGCATCACCGTGGCGCACGAGCGTCATTCGATGGATGCTTCCGCGACCGGATTTGGCGCGACCGGAACGGCTACCGCCAATGGCAACGAGATTCGCTATGCGCCGATGGTTGGATTCGGCGCCGAGTACGCGCTGGGCGGCAACTGGTCGGTCAAGGGCGAGTACAACTACATCCATTTGGACACGACGACGACCACGTTGAGGGGCACCGCGACACAGGCCGGGCTCACCGCTCCGTTGGCCGATGCGCAGATCGAAGAAGCGATCCATGTCGTCAAGGTCGGCGTCAATTATCGCTTCGGCGGCGTTGCAAAGGATCCGTCCTATGCGCCGGTGCCCGCCGCGCCGGGCACCAACTGGTCGGGCGCCTATATCGGTGCGCAGGCGGGCTATGGTTTCGGCCGCAAGCAATGGCCGGACCTAGGGCAGGCCGTCGCTGTGACCAACCTGCCGCAGTATGACATGACGGGGTGGCTGGCTGGCGGCACCGTCGGCGTCAATGCCCAGGCCGGGCGCTTCGTGTTCGGCGTCGAAGGCGAGATCCTGGGGACAGACATCAAGGGAAGCCAGACGATTGCGCTTGCTGCGCCTGGTGTCACCCAGACCCTCAACTATGACAGCAAGATCGACTGGCTCGCGCTCGCAACCGCGCGCGCCGGCTTCGTCGTCGGCGATCGCCTGATGTTCTACGGCAAGGGCGGCCTTGCGATCGCGCAGGAGAAGCACAATTTCAGTTTCGCCACGATTGCCGTCCCGGGTCCGGGCAGTATCGGGGCTAATGTATCCGCGAAGGCCGTGCATACCGGCGTGGTGGTGGGCGCCGGTGGTGAATACGCGCTGGGCAACAACTGGTCGATCAAGGCGGAATACGACTACATCAAGATGTTCGCGCAGCAGGTCACAGCCACGGGCACCGTGAATTTCAACATCCCATTCGTGCTTATCGGTACCGGCGGCTCGGCCTTCCAGGCCAGCAAGCTGACCCAGGATCTGCACCTCGTCAAAATCGGCGTGAACTATCATTTCAGCCCGATGCCGACCGCGGTCACCGCGCGTTACTGATCGGCGCTGCGGAAAGCTCATACGAAAAGGCCCCGGCATCGACCGGGGCCTTGTTGCATGATCGTGCGATCAGCGCCTGAATCCGCCGCCGCCAAACGAGCGGCCACTGCCGAACGAACCGCCGCCACCGAATGAGCGGCCACCACCGAACGAATGCCGCGAGTGCGCAAACGAGCTACGCGAGTGGTTCGCGGCGAAGCGGTGGCTGGAGTGGCTGTGCATGCCACCGCCCATCCTGCGCGGTCCGCGATCGTGGAATCGGCTCTTGCCATGCATGTGATGGGCATGGGCGTGGGCGTTCATCCCTGAGGAAGTGTGGGTGAACCTGCCCGGCCTGTGGCCGTTCATGGAGGCGGACACATTCATTCCCTTTGCCGATGAGGCCAGGGCCGGCGCACGATGGCCGTGCGAAAAGCCATGCCCATGGTGGCCCGAATGCTTCGACAGGCGGTTGAAGTGCATCAGCGGAACGTGTCTCGGCTGCGATTGCAGCCTCAATGCGGTGCGCGCATACGGACTATCGGGGAAGCGGTCGCGGAACGACCTGTAGCCGCCAGATGTGTTCGTGAGCACCGCCTTGTGCCATGCATATGACTGCCGCCAGTTGCCGAGCAGCACGCGAACGCGATCGGACAGCGGGTCGGACGGATACAGCTGAATGAATTCCTCATAATGTTCGGGCGAACCTTCCGACAGCACGTAATCATAGGCCTGACGCACCGAACGCGAAGGCAGGTTCGACGCCATCTGAACCACCGGGCCGCGATCGGGCGCGCGGGTCGCCGCAACCGCCGTGTCGCCGAAGAAATAGAAGTCGTTGGTCAGCGACGAGCTTTCCCACGGCGTCTGCCGGCCGCCGGTGGCGTTGTTCACTTCGAGACGAACGCGCTTGAACAATTGCTCGATCGGCAGATTGGGCTGCCGCGCGATGTTCAGGAACGCCGACGTATAGGGGCTGTGATTGCCATCGCCATCATGGGCCACCATGCCCGGCGCCGTCGAATACCCGACGATCGAACCGGCCGGCGCATCGACCATCGCAAGGCCGCGCCCGGAATCGTCGACGTCGGGAAAGGGATTGTTGCGGCAGGCGTCGAGCACGACGATCCGCATCCGGCTCGAGATGGTTTCCAGCGTTCCCATCAGATCGACCAAGCGCAGCGAATTGCTGTCGAGATCCGACAGCTTGGAAATTTTCGCGTCGATCGGCAGCAGGTAATTTTCGCCCTCGAGCTGCACGCCGTGCCCGGCATAATAGATCATGGCGACGGCATTGGGTCCGCGATTGGAAACCCGGTCAACAAAATCCTCCACCGCCTTGATCATGTCGCTGCGCGTCAGATCGGTCGCCGCGGTGACTTCAAAGCCCGCCGTGTTGAGGAGCTGTGCCACCGATCGCGCATCGTTGCTCGGATTGGCGAGCCGCGGCGCGGTCTGGTAGTTCGCGTTGCCGATCACGAGCGCGACCCGCTGCTCGGCCGGCAGCGATCGAACGCCGTCGCTGATGGCAGCGTTCACCGCCTCTGCAGAAGCGGTGCTGGTGTGTGCCAAGCTCAGCAGGCTGCCCAATAGACCGGCGCAAAGCGCCAATGATTTGAACCCTGGCATGGGTGTCCTCCATCCAATCTCAAGGCGAGATGTCCGGCGGACAGGCTAGTTTGGGGTGGGGGTGCTGTACGTGACCTCGGTCACTGTTCGATTTCGGGAGCCGCGGAGGTGGGCTTCACGAAAAGAACGCGATCTTCTCGGCCTGGCTCATGCGCCGGATCGGGGCCAGCGGATCATTGGCCGCGACAGGTCTGCGCACGATGCCGCTGGCGATGATCGACGAGCCAAGCGAGATTTCCAGCGCCGGCTCCGGCGCGGCTGCGGCAACGGGCTGAGGTGGTGGTTGAACCGCCGGCTCGACCGGCGCGGCCATCATTGGCTCGGGCAATGCAGCGACGATTTCGGGCGGGGCTGGAAGCGGCTCGACAATCTGAGCCTCCTCAATAATCGGCTCCGCAAGCCGGGTTTCCTCAACTATCGGCACTGCGATGTGGGCTTGCTCGATCTCCGGTTCGACGAACTCATCGTCGTCGATGGGATCGGGCGCGCCCATCTCCATCGCGATCATATCGAGGACCGCCTCGTCATGGGCGTCGGCAGCCTCGGCGGTGAGTTCAATCCCGGCCGTCTCGGCGGTTTCCACTTCCTCCAGCGCGGCGTCGGCCTGGGAGACCACAGCTTCGGCGACCATAACTTCAGCGACCAAAGCTTCAGCGACGACGGCTTCGGCGGCCGGAGCTACAGCGTCGATCGAGAAGGAACTGGTTGAAGCCTGAGTTTGCGAGGCGGGCAGTTCCTCGATGATCTCGGCGACTGCCGGGGACTCATCCTGCGCCACCGGGGCGGGCGCGGCGACATACGCCTCAGCAACTGGCGTCTCGGCAACCGGCGTCTCGGCAACTGCGGCCTCGGCAACCGGCGCGGCTGTCTCTTCATCACTGAATTCTGCGATCCGTCCGGCAAGCGAAGCGAACGCGGCCTCCAGCGCCGCCTTGGCCTCATCGGAGGAGATTTGCTCGGCGCCCTTCTCGATGACCTGAACCTGCGAATCGATCAGGTCGCAGATTCGGCTGTCATTGCCGATTTCGCGCAAGCGCCAGGCGATCTCCCGAATCACCCGCGCGCCCTTGCGCACCGGCGCCAGTTTCTCGTTCAGCGCAAGGGCGTCGATCGCCCCCATCGCCGAACTCTGCGCCGCCTCCAGCGCCCCGCGAATCGCAATCAAGGCCTCAACTAATTTGGCCTCGGCGAGGCTATTGTCCGCGACGGCGTCCGCCGCCGCTCGCTGTGCGTTGGCAGCTTCGCGCTGTGCGTTCGCAGCCTCCCGCTGGATGGCAAGGCTCTCTTCCTTCTGCGCGGCGAGGCTTTGCTCGATCCGCGCCACCGCATCGAGCACCATGCTGGTGTCGGCGTTGCGGTTGCGCTTGGCGTATTCGCCGAGAAACCAGCGGCCTCGCGAGGTCTCCATGAAGGCTTCGCTGATCGCAGCATAGTCCTCCTCGCCCGGCAGCGCGGCGCGTGCTGAGATCGGCGAAAGGGCGAATGCTTCGTCGGCCATGCTAAACTCTTCGCGCAAATCACCGCGCGTTGCGATAACGAAACAACACGATATCGGGCGAATCGCAATTGAATTGATGCCAAGCGAATCACAAATCCCCATCGCATCTCAAGGCGCATCGAAGCGATTCGCGGCGCGGCTGGCGCTGTTCTACGGCGCGACGTTCGGGACGATGGGCACCCATCTGCCGTTTTTCACGCTGTGGCTGAAGTCGGTCGGCATCGACGCCTCCTGGATCGGAATCATTTCCGCGGTTCCTGCGGTGACGCGATTTACCGTGCTGCCGTTCGTGACCGGTGCCGCCGGGCGGCGCTATTCGCTGCGCGCGGTCCTGATCGTCACCGCGACCGCCACCGCGCTCGGCTTTGCGGTGATCGGCACGCAATATCTGCCGCTTGCGGTGCTGCTCGCTTATGCAGTGACCTGCTGCCTGTGGACCCCGATGGTGCCGCTGACGGACGCTTACGCACTCGGTGGGGTGGCGCGCTATGGCCTGAATTACGGACCGCTGAGGCTATGGGGCTCGGCGGCCTTCGTGGTGGGCGCATTGATCTGCGGCCTGCTGGTCGATTTCATTGCGGCTAGCCGGCTGATCTGGGTTATTGCGGCGGTGGCGGCGCTCGGCGCGGTCGCGAGCCTGGGGCTGCAGCCGCTGGACCGGCCAAAACCGCCGGCGACCGCGGTGCTTGGCGCGAGCGCCTTGCTGCGAGATCCCGGTTTCCTCGCCATCATCGTCGCAGCCGCCCTTATCCAGGGCAGCCACGCCGCCTATTACGCCTTTGCTTCCATCACCTGGCAGGCGTCCGGCCTGGACGGGCTGACCATCGCCGGCCTGTGGGTGCTGGGCGTGCTCGCCGAGATCGTGGTGTTCGCGCTCTCGCCGCGTTTCACGCTGGCGCCGGCGCTGCTGGTGGTGATCGGCGCGCTCAGCGCGGTGGCGCGCTGGCTGATCACCGCGCAAGAGCCCTCGATCGTGGTGTTGTCTTTGGTACAGCTCGCGCATGGCCTGACCTATGGACTGACGCAGGTCGGCGTCATGGGGCTGCTGGTGCGTCACGTGCCCGGCCATGTGATGCCGCGCGGGCAGGGCTATCTTGCGGCTTGCGGCGGCATCGTCAGCGGCACGGCGTCCGTCGTGTCGGGGCTGATCTATGCCGGCCATGGGCAGCGGGTCTATTACGTGATGGCGGCGATGGCGCTGCTGGCTGCGATCGTGATGTGGCTGGCGCGGCACCGGCTACCAGCGTTTTCAAGCGAAGTGGGCACCGGTTCGCGCTAGAAAACGCGTCAAAATAGAATCTACCGCATCAGCCCCAGAGCGCGGCTTCCGGCGGATAGACCAGACTGCCTTCGTAGCGCAGCCCGTCCTCGCGGTCGTGCTCCAGCAACAGCGGGCCGTCCAAGTCGACGAAGCGCGCGTGTTGCGCCAGCAGCATTGCAGGAGCCATCGCGAGCGAGGTGGCAACCATGCAGCCGATCATGATTTCGAAGCCGAGTGCGTGCGCGGCATCGGCCATCGCCAACGCCTCTGTCAGTCCGCCTGTCTTGTCGAGCTTGATGTTGACGGCGTCATAGCGTTCGCGAAGGCCGCTGAGCGAGGCGCGGTCATGCACGCTTTCGTCGGCGCACACCACGATCGGCCGCTTGATGCGCGCCAGCGCGGCATCATTGGCGGCGGCAAGCGGTTGCTCGACCAGCGTCACGCCGAGTTCCGCGCAGGCATTGAGGTTCCGCTCGAGGTTGTCGGAGGTCCAGGCCTCGTTGGCGTCCACGATCAACTCGGATTCGGGGGCTGCCTTGCGGACGGCGGCGATCCGCCGCTCGTCGCCGTCGCCGCCGAGTTTGATCTTGAGCAGCGGGCGGCGCGCGGCCTTGGCGGTCGCTGCCGCCATCGCTTGCGGCGTTCCCAGCGAAATCGTGAAGGCGGTGGTGCAGGCTCGCGGCGCCGGCCGGCCGAGCAGGGTCCAGACGCGCTGGCTGCTGCTTTTGGCCTCGAGGTCGAGCAGCGCGCAATCCAGCGCGTTACGGGCGGCGCCTGCTGGCATCGCGGCCTGCAGGGCCGTTCGGTCCAATCCCCTGGACAGCGGTTCCTGCATCGCCTGAAGGGCAGCCAGGGTCGCTTCCGCCGTTTCGCCATAGCGGGGATAGGGAACGCACTCGCCGCGCCCGGTATGGCCGCCATGGCTGACTTCGGCCACGACGGTAACCGCTTCCGTCTTGGCCCCCCGGCTGATGGTGAACGAGCCGGCGATTGGCCAGCGTTCAATGCGGGCAACAAGCTGTCGGGCAAATTCCTGGGATTGGCTGGAAGTCATTTTAAAATCTGGCAATTTCTGAACCGCGCGCTTGCTCGCCGCAACCAACTATGGCTGGTTAGGGACAGATTCTACAAGGCAATGCGGCGTGCCGGACCATACCTTTTGCATCATTAGCGGGCGGGCCAGGGGGCGGGCATCGTGAGCGCAGACCCGACACTGGAGCGGATAGCCCAGGGTAACGGGCTTGCGCTGTGCGCTGCCGGTTCGTGGACGGCCCGCTTCGCCCCGGTGCTCGAGAAAATGGTGGCCGATGCCGAGAAGCTTCGCGGCAGCCGCCCCAACATCTTCATCGACGTCTCGCAGGTGTCGAAACTCGATACGTTCGGCGCCTGGCTGATCGAACGGCTGCGCCGCAGCCTGACCGATGGCGGCATCGAGGCCAAGATCGCCGGCCTGTCGGCGAATTATTCCAGCCTCGTCGACGAGGTGCGCCGTGTCAAAGCCGAGCCTGTCGTCCAGACCCGTTCGGTGACGATCACCGGCATGCTGGAGCAGATCGGCCGCAGCGTCGCCGGCATCGGCGGCACCCTGGTCGGATTGATCGAGATGCTCGGCGCGGTGCTGGCAGCGGCCGGCCATGTCCTGATTCGCCCCCGCGGTTTCCGCCTGACCTCCACCGTGCATCATCTGGAGCAGGTGTGCTGGCGCGCGGTACCGATCGTGGTGCTGATCACGTTCCTGATCGGTTGCATCATCGCGCAGCAGGGCATCTTCCATTTCCGTCAGTTCGGTGCCGATATTTTCGTGGTCGACATGCTCGGCGTGCTGGTGTTGCGCGAGATCGGCGTGCTGCTGGTGGCGATCATGGTGGCGGGGCGTTCGGGCTCAGCCTACACCGCCGAACTCGGCTCGATGAAAATGCGCGAGGAGATCGACGCGCTGCGCACCATGGGTTTCGATCCGATCGAGGTCCTGATCCTGCCGCGCATGCTGGCGCTGGTAATGGCGTTGCCGATTTTGGCTTTCCTCGGCGCGATGGCAGCCCTCTATGGCGGCGGCCTCGTGGCGTATCTCTATGGCGGCGTCGAACCCGAAGCCTTCCTGCTGCGGCTGCGCGACGCGATCTCGATCAATCACTTCATCGTCGGGCTCATCAAGGCGCCTGTCATGGCCGCGGTGATCGGCATCGTGGCCTGTGTCGAGGGGCTTGCGGTGCAGGGCAGCGCCGAATCGCTCGGACAACACACCACGTCGTCGGTGGTGAAGGGAATTTTCCTGGTCATCGTCATGGATGGCGTGTTCGCCATCTTCTTCGCATCGATCGGAATGTGACCATGGTGGGCGAGATTTCCGATGCCATCATCCGGGTCCGCGACATCACCGTGCAGTTCGGCAAGACGCGGATTCTCGACGGGCTCAATCTCGACGTGAAGCGCGGCGAGATCCTGGGCTTCGTCGGCCCCTCGGGCGCGGGCAAATCCGTGCTGACGCGCACCATCATCGGCCTCGTGCCCAAGGTCGCCGGCCGCATCGAAGTGTTCGGCGTCGATCTCGACAAGGCCTCTACGACCGAGCGGCGCGGCGTCGAACGGCGTTGGGGCGTGCTGTTCCAGCAAGGCGCGCTGTTTTCCTCGCTTACCGTGCGACAGAACATCCAGTTCCCGGTGCGCGAATATCTCAACCTCTCGCAGCGCCTGCTCGACGAGGTCATGGTGGCCAAGCTCGGCATGGTGGGCCTGAAGCCCGAAGTCGCGGACAGGTTTCCGTCCGAGCTTTCCGGCGGCATGGTCAAGCGCGTGGCGCTGGCGCGCGCGCTCGCACTCGATCCGGAACTGGTGTTCCTGGACGAGCCGACCTCGGGCCTCGACCCGATCGGCGCCGGCGATTTCGACGAGCTGGTCCGTACCCTGCAGCGTACTTTGGGGCTGACCGTTTTCATGGTAACCCACGACCTCGACAGCCTTTACACGGCTTGCGACCGTATCGCCGTTTTAGGGAACGGTAAGATCATTGCAGCAGGATCAATTGCCGACATGCAGGCCTCGCAGCATCCATGGCTGCAGCAATATTTTCACGGCAAACGCGCCCGCGCTGTGATGGGCTAGAGCGTTTTCGAGCGAAGCGGGTACCGGTTCGCATGAAGAAAACGCGTCAAAAGGATAAAGTCGGGCGCCTGGTTCTGATCAGAACCGAGCCCTAATACCGGAGTAATTCGAGTTATGGAAACGCGGGCGAACTACGTCCTGATCGGTGCCTTCACCCTGGCGGTGATCGCGGCGGCGTTCGGATTCGTACTCTGGTTCCAGAGTCTGCACACCACCAAGGCGCGCAGCCCGCTGCGGGTGATTTTCGAAGGCCCGGCGACCGGCCTGCGCAATGGCGGCAGTGTCAATTTTAACGGTATCCGGGTAGGCGAGGTTGTCCGCGTGAAGCTGGACAACCCGCGTCGCGTCGTCGCATTGGCGATGGTCGAGAACAACGCCCCGATCCGCAAGGACACCCTGGTCGGCCTCGAATTCCAGGGACTGACCGGCGTGGCTGCGATCTCGCTCAAGGGCGGCGAGGAGGGGGCGCCTCCCGTGCCGCTGGACGAGGACGGCGTTCCGGTTTTGACCGCCGATCCGGCCGCGCTGCAGGACGTCACGGAGTCAATCCGCGCCACGTTGCAAAACGTCAACCGGATCGTCGCCGACAACCAGGAGTCCGTGAAGAACTCGCTGCGGAACCTCGAGACCTTTACGGGAGCGCTCGCGCGCAACTCCGAGAAGATCGACAACGTCATGCTCAAGGTCGACGGCGTGATGCTCAAGGCCGACAATCTCATGCTCGGCCTCAACACCATCGCGGGCGGCGCCAACGGCGGCGAGTTGAACCTGATGGTGAAGTCGATCCGCGAACTGGCCGACGATCTCGACAAGCGCACGGGCGCGCTGATTTCCGATGGCCGCCGTACGCTCGCCGACATCAGCCGTGCGGTGAACAATTTCGACCGCAATCCGAGCCGCGTCATTTTCGGCGGCAGCAACAACGCTGCGCCGGCAGAACCCGCGGCAGCACCGCCGCCGGCCAGGCCAGCCGCGCCGAGACCGCCCGCCGCGGCCGCAGCACCGAGCGGGCAGAAGCGGCAGTAATTGGCGAATAACGAATAGATCGCTGCGAGAGCCGCCGTCATTGCGAGCCACCGGGTCGCGCAAACGCGCTCCCGATGACAGGCTCCGCGAAGCAATCCATCTCGCGGCATACCGGATAGATGGATTGCTTCGTTGCTTCGCTCCCTTGCGCAAACGCTTCGCGTTTGTCGCACGCAATGACGAGCGGAGAGAGTGGTCACCGGAGGTGCGCTACTTCACTTCCAGATAGGCCATCAGCTTTCCTCCGCTCAAAATAAAACGGAGGCCGCGAGGCCTCCGTTTTTTATCTCGTTTGCTTGAGCCCGAACCTTATCCCAGCCGTCCCGCCGCATGCGCGAGCAGGGTATAGACGAGGCCGGTCTCCGAGGTCAGGTGACCGCGCAGCGCCTGCGGACCGCGATCCTCCCGCGCGACTTCGTCGAGCAAGCGTTCGAACTCGGCGATGTAGCGGTCGACCGTCTGCTTGAAGGTACGGTCGGCGCGGTATTTGCGGGCGACCTCATCGAACGCCTTCTGGCCGGCGGGCGTGTAGAGCCGCTTGGTGAAAGCCTTGCTCTCGCCGCGCTGATAGCGGTCCCACATCTCGGCCGCGAGATTGCGATCCATCAGCCGGCCGATGTCGAGCGACAGCGATTCCAGCGGATTGGCCGGGCCTTGCGGCGCGCGCGGGCGGGGAGCCTCGCGTCCGCTCGGACCAGGCGCGTCGGTGCGGCTGAGCAGGTCGGACAGCCATCCGTCGCGTCCACCGTCCTGGCTGCTCGCCGGGCTGACCGGCGGGGCTTCGGTGCGGCGCGTCGCCGGCATGCCGAGATCCGGCGGCGGCAGGTTCGACGCGCTGCCGGTGTCGCGCATGCGCACGTCATTGCGGCCGCCGCCAGCGGCTGCTGCCATCACGGGTTCTTCCTGGCGCTGCACGCTGGCGCGGCTCGTCGTCATGACGTCGAGGCCGCGGCCGTGATGGGCGACGATCCGGTTGAGTTCGGCCAGCGCCTCGATCTGGTCGACGATCACCTTGCGCATCTGCGCGGTGTTGTCGGCGGCCTCCTGCGGCATTTCGAGCACCCCGCGGCGCAGTTCGTTGCGGGTCGCCTCGAGCTCGTGATGCATCTCGGAGGCCATCTGCTTCATGGCCACCACCATGGCGCCGAACTTCTCGGTCGACTGCTTGAACATCGCGTCCGTTTCGGCGTTGCTCTGCTGATACAGTTCGTTCATGGCGTCGATGGTCTGGTGCCGCTCGTTTTCGGCTGCGACACGAACCGCTTCGAACTGCCGGCTGATCGCGGCAGAACCGGCGCCGGCGGTTTCCGCCACCACGCGGGCGATGTCCCGGGCGCGTTCCTCGGCGGCGGCAAGCGATTCATCCAGCAAGCCGGTGAAGCGTGACAGCCGCTGATCGAGGTCGGTGGTGCGCAGATCGATGGTGGTCACCAGCGATTCAAGTTGCGATTTGCGTTCGGCGACGGACGTCGTGGTGGTGCGGTTGGCCTGTTCGACCGCGCTGGCGGCATCGACCAGCGCCTTGCCGTGGGTTTCGAACTCGCTCGACAGCGAGCCGAGATCCTCCAGCGCCTTCGAGGTCTTGGTGTTGAAAGTAGTGAGCTGGTCTTCCAGCGTCTGGGTCGCGACGCCGTTGCGCGAGGTGACGTCGTTCATGGCGGACACGAAGTCGGCCACGCGGGTCACCAAGGCGCGCTCCAGCGAGTTGAGGTTGTCGTGAGCGCCGGTCAGCACTTCCTGCAGCAGGATGTTGCCTTCACGCAGCCGCTCGAACAAAGCGACGGTGTCGGTGCGCAGGATCTTGCTGGTCTCCTGCATTTCGGTGACGGCCGCGATCGAAACCTGACGCGACTGGTCGATGGCCGAACGCGACGACTGCTCGAGATCCTTCAGCGACTTGGCCACCGCGCCGGTTGCCATATCACCCGCGGAGGTGATCGTGCGGGCGACTTCCGAGCCATGGGTCGCCATCGATTGCGAGAACGCCTGGCCCCTGGTCTCGATCGACTTCAGCGAGTCGGCGGTGACGCGGTCGAGCTCGGTCGTGAGCTGGGTGGTCTTGGCGCTGAGCGCCTCGACCAGCGAACCACGGCGGCTGTCCACGATCTGCGCCAGACGATCGGTCTGCTGCTGAACGTAGGTGACGATTTCGTCGGTCTTGCCGGTCATCGTCGAGCCGAAATTGCTGCTGGCTGACAGCACCGAGCGTTCGATGTCGGCCGAGGTCGTCTTGACCTTGGAGCTGACTTCGTTCGACGCGGCGACGAGCGCGCTCTGTGCGTTCTGCGCGCTGGCCTGGATCGCGTTCTGCGCAGTCTGCGCCGTGGTCTGGATGTTGTCGGTGGTGGCCGCGGTGACCGCAGCGAGCGAACGCTCAATGTCGCTGGCGATCGCCTTGATCTGGCTTGCGGCGTCGGCCGAAGTCGCGGCGAACGAGCTCTGCGCTTCGCGCGCGGTGCCGAGGATCGCGGCGGCGGTGCCGGCACCGACCGCACTCAGCGTGCGTTCGACATCGATGGCCAGCGACTTGACGTGGTCGGCGGCTTCCGTCGACGCGGTGGAAAGCGCGCTCTGCGCTTCACGGGCGCCTGATGTGATCGACTCGGCGGTGGCATTGCCGGCCATCGAGAGCGAACGTTGCATGTCGGCTGCCAGCGACGCGACCTTGGTCGCGACGTCAGTCGATGCCGTGAGGAGGGTGTTCTGAGCTTCGCGCGCACCCGACGTGATGGCTTCGGCAGTGGCTGTGCCGGCGGCAGACAGCGAACGCTCGACATCGGCCGTGAGCGACTTGACCTGGCTGGTTGCATCCGTGGAAACGGTGACGAGGGTGTTCTGGGCTTCGCGTGCACCTGACGTGATGGCCTCAGCCGTGGCGGTGCCGGCGGCCGAGAGCGAGCGTTCGACGTCGGCAGCGAGCGACTTGACGTGGCTGGCTGCATCCGCGGACGCGTTGATGAGGGTGTTCTGGGCGTCGCGGGCACCGGCGGTAATCGATTCCGCGGTGGCGGTGCCGGCGATCGACAGCGAGCGCTGCACGTCGGCGGCGAGCGACTTGACCTGGTTCGCCGCATCCGTGGACGCGTTGACCAGCGTGCTCTGCGCCTCGCGGGCACCGGCGGTAATCGATTCGGCGGTGGCGGTGCCGGCGATCGACAGCGAGCGCTGCACGTCGGCGGCCAGCGACTTGACCTGGTTGGTGGCCTCCGTGGAGGCGGCGATCAAGGTGCTCTGGGCTTCGCGAGCGCCGGTCGTGACGGCTTCGGCCGTGGCGGATCCGGCGGCCGAGAGGGCACGTTCGACGTCGGCGGCGAGCGACTTGACCTGGCTTGCCGCGTCCGCGGACGCCGCAACCAGCGTGGTCTGGGCCTCGCGGGCGCCGGAGAGCACCGACGCAGCGGTGGCGTTGCCGGCGGCCGAGAGCGTGCGCTCGACGTCGTCGGCCAGCATTTTGATCTGGGACGCCGCTTCGCTGGAAGCCGAAACCAGCGAGGTCTGGGCCTCGCGGGCGCTGGTGAGGATCGAGTTCGCGGCACCGGTGCCGACGGCGGTGAGGGAGCTTTCGACCTCGGCGGATGTCAGCCTGAGCTGGGCGCCGACATCGGACGAAACCGTGAGCAGCGCCTGCTGCGCGGTGCGCGCGCCGGTCTGGATGGTTTCAGAGGTGTTGACCACGAGGTTGGTGAGCGAGCGCTCGGCGTCCTCGACATGCGACCTGATGCCCGAGGACAACAGTTCGGCGCGCGCCATGAGGTCGTCGCTGGCCTGACGGCCGCTGCTTTCGATACGGCCGGCCACGGCTTCGACGCGCGAGCCGAGCAAATCCTCGAACTGGGCGACGCGCATGTCGATGTCGGTGGCGACGGCGCCGACCCGGGTTTCGATACCCTGGTGGATATCCTGGAACCGAGCCGCGATGGTGTCGGTCAGATAGGCGCTGCGGCCGTCGATGGTCTGGGTCACGCTGGTGATGCGCTGGTCGACGGCTTCGACTGCCTGTGCAGTGCCAACGGTCAGCGCCGTGGTGACGTTGGCGAGGCGCAGGTCGATGGCTTCGACGGCTTGCGCGGTGCCTGTCGTCAGCGACGTGGTGACGGTGATAAGGCGCTGGTCTATGGCTTCGATGGCTTGCGAGGCGCCTGTTGTCAGCGACGTGGTGACGTTGGTGAGACGCTGGTCGATGGCCTCGACGGCTTGCGCGGCGCCAACCGTCAGCGACGTCGTCAGGTTGGTGAGGCGCGAGTCGATCGACTGGATGGCCTGCGTGGTGCCTCCGGTCAGCGACGAGGTGAGTTCGGTGAGACGCGAGTCGATCGAATGGATCGCCTGCGCGGCACCGTCGGTCAACGAACTCGCCAGTGTGCCGAGGCGGTCATCGATCGTCTCGGTGACGGACCTGGCGCGGGTGTCGAAGGTCTGCTCCAGCGCTTTCAGGCGGCCGTCGACGGTCTCGTCGAACGACCTGATCTTGGTGTCGAGCGAGTTGTCGAGATGGTTGACGCGCGTGCTCAGCGTGGTTTCGAACTGCAGCAGACGCTGATCGAGCGAGGCGGTGATCTCGCCGCTGTTGGAGATCAGGCGGGTGTCGAAGGTATCGACATAGTTTTTCAGGCTTTCGGCGATGTCCTGCGTCCGCTGCCCCATGCGGTCGACGATCTCGCCGCCGAAGGTTTTGACGGTGCGGTCGAATTCGGAGATGTGACGGGTGATCAGGGCGCCGAGCGTGCCGGAGTCGCGGGCGAACTTCTCGACCAGTTCGCTGCCCTGGTTCTTTACCAGTTCGTCGAACGCGCTCATCTGCAGCGAGAGGCTGTCATGCGCGGTCTCGGTCTGGCTGACGACCTTGGCGACCAGCGAGTTCACGGTCACGTCGAGCGCGTCGCTGGCCTTGTCGCCGGAGGTCATGATGCGGGTCGCGAGGCGGTTGCCGGCCTCGTCGATCTTGCTGACGAGGTCGCCGCTGCGCAGCTCGAGCTCGAGCAGCAGCGAGTCGCTGGAATTCTTCAGGGAGTCGTGGACCTGTTCGGTGCGGTCGGAAATGCCGTCGACGATGGTCGAGGAACGCTGCTCGAACTCACCGGTGATGCGGTCGATGCGCTCGTTCAGCATCTCATGGACGCGATCGGCCAGATCGACGAACTCGTCATGGACGTGGCCGGTCTTGAAGTTGAGGCTGGTGGTCAGCCGTTCCGAGGCGTCGAGCACGGCGCGGGTGGTCTCGGCGCTGGCTTCCTCGAGGCGGTCGAGCAGGTCGCCGCCGCGCTCGCCGAGCGCGAGGATCATGTTGTCGCCGGCATGGCTCAAGGCGGTGGTGATGTGGGCGCCGCGTTCTTCCAGCGCGCCGGTGATGCTTTTGGCGACTTCGTCGACGCGCGAGGCGATCGCGTCCGAGATCAGCGCGATGTCGTGGCGCAGGTCGATCTGCACGCCGGAAATGGCGCTGCGAACCTGCTCGGCCTGGCCGACCAGGTTGTCGCGCTGATGGGCGATGTCCTGCAGCAGCGCGCGGATGCGCACTTCGTTGTCGGAATAGGCGCGCTCCAGCGCCGCGACTTCGTTGGCCACCAGCGTTTCCAGTTCGCCGGCGCGCGCGATCGCGCGTTCGACGCCGTCGCCCATCGCAGCTACTTCGCGGCGGATCGCCTGGCCGACCGTCACCATCGAGTCGGAGGCGGCGCCTTCGGGCTCGGAGAAGCGGATCGCGACCTGCGCCATCGATTGCGCGATCATCCGCATTTCCTGGCCGCGCCAGGCCAGGCTCGCGAGGAAATAGAACAGCAGCACCGGCGCAAAGAACAGCGCGGCGAGGCCGCCCAGCACCAGCACGCCACCGCTCTGTCCCATTGCGGCCTGCAGCGAAGGCAGGAACGCGGCGGTCAGCAGCGCGCAGCCGACGATCCAGACGCCGGCGAACACGGTGGCAAGCGTATAGACGCCGCGGGCAGGGCGGCCCTTCTGGATTGCCTGGAGAATTTGTCCGATGGTTTCGCGGTCATCGTTGGCGGCGCGACGCGGGGCGCGCGGCTCTTCGATCGGATCGAATACCTGGCGGTCGACGCCAGAACGCGCATCTACACGCGTATCGAACGAGGTCTCGGGGTAGGCCGGGGGCGCGGACGAAATGCTTGATGGCGAAAGGTCACTGTTGCCGATCGAATTGCGATTGGGATCGACAGTGGTGTCACTGATGTTCAGCGCTTCCTGAATGGCGGAAAGCGCGACTTCGGTGGGATCTTTGACCTTCTTGGGATTGTTCGCCATGTTCAGTCGAGCCCTCTTGCTTTTTTACGCGTCCAGATGGTCTTGCAAACGCCCCCGCAAGCCCGAACCGGATCTTTGCCCCCAACACGGACCGCAGCCGCGCCCCGTCGGCGGCTTGTCCGCTACATCCGCAAACATCCTATTGGTTGAGTGATGCGAATGAAATGGTCGCGATTAAGACATTCTTAATCATCGTTAACAGCTTTGTGGCTTAAGGCCTTACGGATACTGGAAATTCCCGTGGGAGGCTGTCCTTTACGGCAACTCCTCGGCGAAAAGTAGGCGAAGTTGCGGCAATTCCGACGAACGTTCCATTAACCAGTTTCGTGATTGGGTGGCAAAACGGCCCTGTCTGGATCGGTCCGGCGGGGAGATGTGGGTCAGGCCATGCCGCTTCACCTTGAACGGATACAATGGATGCCATCGCCGCCGCTCGCTCCCGATGACGGTCCGATCGATTTCGAACACCTTAGGCGCATGACGCTTGACGACGCCCGCCTCGAACAGGAGGTGCTGGCGATGTTCGCGGCCCAGTCGGCCAAGCTGATGGCCATGCTTGCCACCGTGCCGGCAGATGCCGATGCGCTGGCCCATACGCTGAAGGGCTCGGCCCGCGCGATCGGCGCCTTCGGTGTGGCGGAAACCGCCGCCCGGCTGGAGGAGGTTCTTGCTGATGGCGCCGATCCGTCCCGGGTTGTTGCCGAACTCGGTGAGGCCATTGCGCGGGCGCGGGCGGAGATCGAGGCGATCCTGCGCCGGTCCTGACGCGGGCCTGTGATCTGACGCCCGCCAAAAGCCCGCCAAATTAGCCCCTTAGGTTTTCGTCCCGACCGCTGGCGCTGTGCGGATCGACCCGTTATAGGACTGCCGGGGACCCTCCTACCTATACCGGCAGCACGAGCGATCATGGCCAAAATCCACTTTGTCGACCATTCCGGCGAAAAACGAACCATTGAAGTCGAAAACGGCGCGACCGTGATGGAAGCTGCGATCCGCAACGCCATTCCGGGCATCGAAGCCGAATGCGGAGGGGCCTGCGCCTGCGCGACCTGCCACGTCTATGTCGAGGAAGAATGGCGCGAGAAGGTCGGCTCGCCCACCCCGATGGAAGAGGACATGCTGGATTTCGGCTTCGACGTACGGCCGAATTCGCGCCTGTCGTGCCAGATCAAGGTCTCCGACGAACTCGACGGCCTCGTGGTCTCGACGCCGGAGCGGCAGGCGTAGAGCCTGGTCCAGCTTCGCCGGATGGTTCAGCGCGCTCCGGCGCGCTCCTTTTCGACCAATTCCTCATCGACCGCATAAACCGCGCAGTCGGCGGCAGCTCTTGCGCATGCGGCAAGGGCTGCGTCCCGCGCAACGACGGCCGACCGCTGCCCGGCGCGGTAGCCAAAGCCGCCGGTCGGGGACACCGCAAATGCCTTGTGAGGGCTCGCGGACAAATAATCTGCAAAGGCTGAGCGGCCTTTTTCACCCAACCGGGGCGGCGGCGGAAGCGGTGCCGCGGCCAGTTCCCGCGTTCCCAGATTCTGCTCGTGCAGGAAGCGATCGACCATCGGGGTCCATAGCGCAATGCCCCTTGAGAAGAGCGTGTGGCCGTCGTCGCGGAACGCAGGGGCGTCGATCAATTCAGCGCGGCCGCCGGCGCCGGTGAACGCCGCGTGCATCCGGTGCGCGAGGTCGGGGCGAAAGAACTTGTCGTTCTCCGCATAGATCCACAGCATCGGAATTCGCGACGTCCGGCCGAGAGCGGCAAATGCCCGGACCAGTGCCGCCTCGTCGCAGACATCGTCATCGGCACGTGAACCGCGACCGCCGGCGAAGCTGATCGCAGCGACGAGGCCGGGCGGCGCAGTGGCGGCGAGCGCGATGCTGGCAAAGCCGCCCGCCGAGGAGCCGACCGCGATCATGCCGCTCGTGGAAACGTCGGTGCGGTCGTGCATGGCCCGGATCGCGGCGCCCAAATCTTCGGCAGACGCCCGGGCCGATCGCAAATAATCACGATTGGCGCAGCGACCGTTGCTCTCGGCATATCGGCCGCCGGAGTCGCCATAGCCTCGCCGCATCACGACCAGCGCCGCGAAACCGCGCCGCGCGAATTCGATCGCCTGCCGGTACATTCCATAGGGCGACATGGTGGCTCGCGCGGTGTGATCGCGCGGTGCGCCGTGGCTGATCAGCGCCAGCGGAAAGCGTCCAGTGCCCGATGGTCGCACCAGCATTGCCTCAAGGCCCGCCGTTTCCGCAGCCGCCATCGGAATGCGCAAATCCTCGCGATAAAATCCATCGGCCGCGGCGGGCTGTATCGTCGCGAAGACGATCAACACCGCCAGCAGCGTGGCGCGCATTATCGTCCGTCCATTCCGCGCCGCAGCCAGCGCTGGAAGTTTCCGATGATCTCCTCGGTCAGCGGTGTCGGCTTTCGCGTGGCCTCATCGAGCAGCACCGATACCGATTGCGCCGAGGCGACGCATACACCTTCGGAGAACACCACTTGATCGAAGGTCACGGAGGTGCGGCCGAATTTCACCACCCCGAGCCCCAACTCGATGGTGCCCGGCCAGCGCAGCTCGGCGCGGAAATGGATGTCGAGCCGGACCATGATCCAGCTGACGCCGTCGGGCATCAGCCCGTAGCTGCGGTCCTTCATCAGCGTGACGCGGCCGGTTTCGAAATAGGTCGCATAGACCGCGTTGTTGACGTGCTGGTTGGGGTCGAGGTCGGCGAAACGCACATTGTCGGTCAGCCGGTAGGGGAAATCCTCCAGGCGCGGCGTTGAATCGAGGCGGGCAGGGGCGTTCACGGGGCGGTCTCCGAACGTTTCACGTTGTTACAGCCCAGTTATCCTGCTCCGGCAAGGGGTTGAGGCGAAGGCCACCTGCCATATTATGGCTTTCCTGTTCCACCGGCGTTGGCTAGACAGACGCTGCCCCAGAAGCGCCGCCCAGGCCATCGGCTTGGTCCAACCGAAAAGAAGCTTTAGATGAGCGAAGCGATCAAAACCGATGTGCTGATTATTGGTGCAGGTCCTTGCGGACTGTTCGCCGTGTTCGAACTGGGCCTGCTCGACATGAAGACGCATCTGGTCGACATCCTCGACAAGATCGGCGGCCAGTGCGCCGAGCTCTATCCGGAAAAGCCGATCTACGACATTCCCGGCATTCCCTTTGTCACCGGCCAGGGCCTCACCGACGCGCTGCTGGAGCAGATCAAGCCGTTCAATCCGACCTTTCACCTCAACGAGATGGTGGAGACGATCGAGAAGATCGGCGATCCGCTCTTTCGCGTCACCACCGACGCCGGCCAGGTGTTCGAATGCAAGGTGGTCGTGATCTCCGCGGGCGGCGGCTCGTTCCAGCCCAAGCGCCCGCCGGTGCCGGGCATCGAGGCCTATGAGGGCACCTCGGTGTTCTACGCGGTGCGCAAGATGGAGCAGTTCCGCGACAAGAATATCCTGATTGTCGGCGGCGGCGATTCCGCGCTCGACTGGACGCTCAATCTGCACCCCATTGCCAAGCGCGTGACGCTGTTGCACCGGCGCGACGATTTCCGCGCAGCTCCGCACAGCGTCGAGCAGATGCGCGCACTGGTGGCTTCCGGAAAAATGGACCTGAAGATCGGTCAGGTCACCTCGCTTGAAGGTGAGGGCGGCAAGCTCTCGGGCGCCATGATGAAAGGCAACGACAACGCGGTCTCGAAAGTCGAGTGCGATACGATGCTGCCGTTCTTCGGGCTGACCATGAAGCTCGGACCGGTTGCGAACTGGGGCGTTGCGCTCGAGAACAACCTGGTGCCGGTCGAAACCGCCGCCTTCGAGACCAATGTATCCGGCATTTTTGCGATCGGCGACATCAACACCTATCCGGGCAAGCTGAAGCTGATCCTGAGCGGATTCCACGAGGGCGCGCTGATGGCGCAGAAGGCGCACCGTTACGTCTATCCGGACAAGCGTCTCGTCTTCCAGTACACGACCTCGTCATCGAGCCTGCAGAAGAAGCTCGGCGTCAACTGACAGCCGGCGCATTTGACGAAAGTGTTTGACTAAGCGTTCGACTGACGTTCATTTTACAGCAAGCGCCCCTGAGCTGTCCCATTCGGAGAGCACCGTGAAACGTTGGTCGAACCGAGTGAGGCGGTGCGCGGTCATCGTGTTTTTGTGCGCCCTGCTGCCGGCGGCGGGTAGCGCCGCCGGTGGCGAGAGTTCGGACGACCCCATCAAGGTCGGCGTCCTGCATTCACTTTCGGGCACCATGGCCATCAGCGAAACCACGCTGAAGGATACCGTCCTGTTCCTGATCGACGAGCAGAACAAGAAGGGCGGCGTGCTCGGCAGGAAGCTCGAGGCGGTCGTGGTCGATCCGGCGTCGAACTGGCCGCTGTTTGCGGAAAAGGCCCGCGAACTGATCAGCAAGGACAAGGTCGCCGTCGTATTCGGCTGCTGGACCTCGGTGTCGCGCAAATCCGTGCTCCCGGTGTTCAAGGAGCTGAACTCGATCCTG
>NZ_JAFCLS010000083.1 GCF_018131075.1 Bradyrhizobium sp. JYMT SZCCT0428
CTCGTTTTCATGGAGCCGATCTACAAGGGCGGGCTGGAGGGCGTGACGCCCGGCAGCAGCTGTATCGCCAACGCCTACACCAGCAATCACGAATTGATTTCGTCCGGGAAACTGGGTTCATTCAAGAAATTCGCGCTGCACGTCGTTGACGCCACTGGCCTCGTGCACGCAATTCTATTGCGGATCCAGGCCGTGCTGCTGCCGATCAAGACGCTGGTGCTAAGCGGACACTAACCACATGGTCACCGCGCGCCGTTGGCCCAAGAGCAATAGTATTAGTGCGCATTGGGTGGGGAGACAGTTGCTATGTCGATGTGGAGTAGCGGTCGCACGGTAGGCAGGTCAGTCGCCGTTCTACTTTCCTTCCTTTTGGTCGGTTGCGCAACCAGACTTGGGCCAGAAGTGCTGACGCCCGTGGTGGCCTCCGGTGGTGGGAAGACCCTGCAAATTTATGTGGCGACTACGCGTGATCGCGAGGTTTCGTCAGGAAACGTCTTCACTGCGAACCGCTCCAATGTGCTCAACTTTGCAAAGTTTGCCGTCTCGGTGCCCCCTAACCACAAGCCCGGCAATATCGAAATGCCGACCGCAACTCCCGATCCAGGGAGCAGCTTTGCTGTAGTGGATCAGGCTGCACTGAGCGAAACCGATTTTCGTAAAGCCGTGGCTCCGCAAGGCAATACTCGGCGGAAAAAGCACAAAGCCTTTGTTTTCGTGCACGGATTCAACAATACCTTCCAAGAGTCGCTGTTCCGGATCGCGCAATTGCAAGCGGACATCAACATCGACGGAATTCCGATCCTGTTCGCGTGGCCATCGCAAGGTCGGGTCGGTGCTTATGAAATGGACAAGCAATCGGCAAACTATTCTCGTGATCATCTGATGGCTTTGCTAACGATGCTAAGCAGCAGTTCCGAGGTCAGCGACATTATGGTGGTAGCCCACAGCATGGGTGCCATGTTGACCGTCGAGGCTCTGCGCCAACTTCGTTTCGAAGGCAAAGACCGAGTGATTGCCCGGCTAGGCCGTGTTGTGCTGGCGGCGCCCGACATCAATGCGAAGACGTTCCGTGCTCAGGCACAAGCCATCGGTCCGCTCAAGCCACCATTGCTGGTTCTGGTTTCCAAGGATGATAGCGCGCTTCGAGTGTCCAGTTTTCTTGATGGTGGTATTGCGCGTGCGGGCGATATCGATGTTGACGATCCGGTTGTGCGAGAGGCTGCCCTGAAGGAAAGGGTTCAAGTTGTCGACATTTCGAGGCTCGCAAAACACGACGATCTGGGACATGACCGGTTCGTGAGTGTTGCCGTACTCTATTCACGATCGCACGACCAAGCCTCGCGTTATCGCAACACTTCTGGCACATTCATCTTTACAGACGACGAAGGGACATTCTTGCGGCCGATCGACATCGGAAATCAGGTCGCTGCGCAATGACCGACCTCCTGAGCCGTCATTAGAAGCCGTGAGCTACTTTCATCGGAACCTAACCTATGCAGGGTTGGGGTTGATGCACGTAGTTCAGCTTATTCTGCCATTTTAAGCTCTCGAATCGTCTCTCGGGGAGCCGTCAGGGGAGTAAGAGGATTGCCAGACCCAAACGGGTTGGCCTAGACAACGCCATAGCGACATCTCCTTGGTCAAACCTTGGTTGTCGCCGCTCGCAAGCCCTTCACGCGGACCAAGATATTGATTGGCGCCGCTATATTATTTTTGCCGGATATAGGATGCTGTTATCAGGCCGTTACAATGACGCGTTTCGGACGACCGCTTTGCGCCAAAAGCTGCCTATCGAAAAACACGGCCGCAGTTTTTCGGTCGTTCGTTCATAAAGCGTATTCGAAGCCTCTTAAAATGAGGGAGGATTCCCGCTTCTTCGACGCGCAATCCAAGGTGATCAAAACCTTCCTGCCAGTGTCAGCCGCACGGCTAACGGCTCCGCCGGATGCACATGGCGATCGGCAACACCGCCGATCGGCTCACCCGGCAGCCGCGACAGATAATAATATTCGATCTGGTTGGTCTGCGCGTCGAACAGGTTGAGCACGTCGAGCTGCAGCCGTAGCCCATTGTCGAATTTGTAGCCGGCCCGCGCATTGAAGATCAGCGATCCCTGCGAACGTGCGCTGTCGTCCTCGATCAGGGGACGCGGCCCGAAATAGCGCGCGCGCAACGCGCCGAACCAGCCGTTGTCGCCGCCGAAAGTCACGCCGCCGCTCGCGACCAGCGCCGGCGCACCGGGAATGCGATTGCCGACGGCATCGAAATCGGTGAAGCGGGCGCGGGTGTAAGCGAAATCGAAATCCAGCGTCCACGGCAGTATCTTGTACTGGTTGGTCCATTCGACACCGACGCGCCGGCTGGGGCGGCTCGGCTCGGTGGTGCCGGCGTCGCCGACGAACAGCAATTCCGAATTGAAATCCAGCACGAACACCGCCAGCGAACTGGTGAGGCCTTCGATCGCCTTGGTCCGAAACCCGATCTCGGCACCCTTCGACCGCACCAGCAGCGGCACCCGATCCAGCGGCGTCACCTTGTCGTTGGGATCGACCGTAATCGTCGCGCCCCTGATATCGTTGGAGTGCAGGCCGTAACCGGCATTGCCGTAGAATTCGGTCTTGAACCAGGGACCGAGAACGATGCCTGCTTTTGGGCTGGTCATTGACGCCTGCGCGCTCCCGGAATTGGCCGGCGCGTCGCTGACGACGCGGCCGGCGAAATAATCCTCGCGGATGCCGACCGTGGTGCGCAGCCAGTCGGTCCACCGCGCCGTTGTATCGGCCCACAGGCCGACATTGCCTTGCCTGACATTGTCTTCGCGTACGGTCGAGAGCAGCTCACGCTGCAACGTTTTGAACAGCCCGACCTGAATGTCGTCGCCACGCGTCTGCAGGCCGACGCGGGTCTGGGTCTCGATCCCGGCAAGGCGGACATCGAAAGCGTGGCTGGCGTTGAGCCCATAGACGGTGCGCTTATCGAGCTGGCTGAACTGGTCGCCATTGACGGGATCATCGAGGAAGTAGGTGAAATTATTGAACAGGGTGAGCTGCGAGCGGATCACATGGGCATTGATCTTGCTCTGGCCGTACGCGCTCGATTGCGCCCAATTGCCCGAGAGCGACAAACGGCTCGACGTTCCGCCATCGGTCGGATCGAGCGAGCCGAGCCGACCGATGACGCCCTGATCGATGGCGCGCTGCGCCACCTGATCTGTTGAATTCCAGCCGTTGGAATAGGCCATCCCCGACAGCGTAAAGCCGTCCGTGGCGGTGCCCTGGCTGTAGCGCAGCACGCCATTCAGCTTGCGGACATGATCAGGCACATCCCACGGCCCGTTATACTTGTTGGCCACGACGGCCGCGAGCAGCGTGCCCTCGCCGACCGCGGTCGATCCTGCCGCGAGCCCGCGCCGGTAGCCGTAACTGCCGACGGTGATTTCGGCGAGATTCTTCGGCAGCTTGTTGAGATAGTCGATCCCGACAGCGCCGGCGGAGGCAAAATCGCCCTGGTCGGCGAAATACGGTCCCTTGCGGACGTTGACCGACTGCACCAGTTCCGGAATCAGAAAATTGATATCGGCGTAGCCCTGGCCGTGGCCGTGGGTCGGCATGTTGACCGGCATGCCGTCGACGGAGATCGCCAGATCCGTGCCGTGATCAAGATTAAAACCGCGCAAAAAATACTGGTTGGCTTTGCCCTCGCCGGAATGCTGGGTCACGATCAGCCCAGGCACGATTTCCAGCAATTCGCCGACCCGCGACGCCGGCCGCGCGTTGAACTGCTCGCCGGTAACGCGAATTTCGCTGGCGGCGGTGGGCTGAAGGTCCGCCGAACCCAAGGTCGCAGACCCGGACGTTACGCTGGCAGGCGGCGGCGCAGGCTGGCTATTTTGAACGGTTGAACCGTTTCGCGCGTCCCGCTCGCGCGGCGGCTGCCTGACCCGCTTTTGGGATCTCGTTTCCGGCGCTGTAACTGTCACCGGCGGAAGCTGGCCCGGCGGAAGGGCTGCCAGGCTCTGTGCCTCCGCAGCTTCAGTCAGAATCAGGAGCGATACGACGGCAAGCCCGAGACACCGGCGATGCCCTTCCGCAATACGCGAACCTCGCCGCGCGGCAGCGGAATTCCTCCCTGATGGATCTATCGGCCTTCCGTTACGCATCGGTCGCTTTCACCGCAATTCGAAAATTCCGCGATGCCCAGAAAGGGACGTCACTAAAATCAGCCCGACCTGACGGCGACGCCGTAATCTTTCTTCACTTCATACAAAAAAAGCGGAGGTCCTTTCGATCAGCCAATAGGCGGCAATTGAACCGATCACGTAAGTCGCGCACATGTCGAGGCCACTTGTAATTCGTTGTACTCGAGCGGGCTCGAACCGGACGGCCGCGGCCCAGTGGAGCACCAAGCCTGCTGCCAACACCGCACCAACAAAAGCTAATTGTCCAATTTCCACGCCCAGATTGAAGAACAGAAGCGCGATCGGAATGGCGTGATGCGGCAATCCCACCTCTGCCAAAGCTCCGGCAAAGCCGAAGCCGTGCAATAACCCGAAGCAAAATGCGACCAGCCAAGGCCATCGCGCCGCAAACGACGGAGTTCCGCGCCGATCATTGATGATTTCAACGGCAACCAGCACAATGCTCAGCGCAATCGCGGCTTCAATAGGCGGACCGGGTACGCTCACAAAGCCCAGTGTTGCCGCCGCAAGCGTGAGGCTATGTGCCAACGTAAATGCAGTGACGGTCAGCAAGACCCGGCGCCAGTCGCGAACCAGAAGCACCAGCGCAAGTACAAATAGCAGGTGATCGAAGCCGAACAGAATGTGTTCGACGCCCAGCACCAGATACGTTGCGGCCACTTCTCCCGGACCCGGCACGGCTTGAAGCACGAACGACGTTTTTGTCGGAGAAAGCCGCTCGGTCTGGATTGCGCCTTCCAGGGTTGTGACCCGAACGAGCACATCCGTCGATGTTGCAGACAGGCCCTCAATCGATATTGCCTGCCCTGCGAATCCAGCTTCCCGCCGAACGCTACGACGTTCAATATAGGCCCCGTCGCTGAACGACGCTCGCGGCAGTCCTACGTCTTGAGTACCTTCGGGCAGTTTGACGTAGATCGCGAGCCGCAAATCTTCTCCCCGCGCGGGAATCTTAAAAAGAAGACTATAGGTGTCCGATTTGGTCTGGCGCATCTCAAGATAGCCCGGCCGAAGTTCGTCCGAGACCGCGGGTTGCGCCAGTAACACCGCCAAAACAACGAAGAGCCAGCGGAAACGATTCATCGACCGGCGGCCTCCGCCGCCTTTGCCCGAGGCGCCTCTACGACAATATCGTAACGCTCCCGAAGCGAGGCGTAGAGTTTCTGTTCCGCCTCCCGGCGTCGAGCGTTCTCCCACTCCCGGCGAACGGCTGTCCGGACGTCATCAAGCGGCGGCAGATTTCCAGAATTTTGTTCGCTGATGAAGACGAAATGCTGCCCGAAGCCGGAAGAAATCGGTCCCTGCCATTTGCCCTGCGCCATGCCAGAAATCTGTTTTGCGAAGCTTTCACCAAATATACTCGATAGCTTGCTTGGCGAAACGCGGCGAAACTCTTCCCCAAGCAGAAACGGATCGCCGAGCGCTGCGGTCGGCATGTTGCTATCGGCGCGAGCAAGAACATTCTTAATCTGTCTGCTATCGCTCTCGATGGTGTTCGCGCGCCGCGTGGCGCTTAAGAAAACCTGATGGAATGTGATTTGATCTTCGGTGCGAAAGTGCTCCGGATTGGAAGCAAGATAAGAAGAAAGCTGCTCATCGGTCGGCTCGGGTGCGGACATTGCCTCGGCCAAAAATTCCATCTTCTGCCGCACACGCCGGCGTATGATAACGTCGTCGCGGTCCAAGCCGGCCGCTCTGCCCTCACGGTAGAACACTTCGTCTCGAACATAGTCCTCGATCAGGCCCTGCAATTCCTGCTCGCTCGGAGGCCGCTGCCACGTCCGTGCAAATCCCTCCCCCAGGTTGGCGATCCGCGAAGCGGAAACCACGATTTTCTCGGGGGCTTCCGCGCTGCGCTTCCCGACAAGCCCGTGAAGCGCGAACAGGAGCGTACCAAGGGCTAGAAACTGGAGTAACGGCTCTCTGAGCAACCGCGAGATCAAGGCGTGTACCAGATCGGCGAGGTATACGCGCGTTCGGTGGTCGTCATCGTGACTTCCGCCGGCATCTTGATGTCAAAGTATTTTGCATCGTATGCCGTCCAGCGCGGCGTCGGGATTTCAATCACGCGACCGTAATAGAATGCGCGCAACGCTGGATCGAAATCAGGGTCCTTCCACACACTGATCAGTTCGGGTGATCCAATTGTGTTGGTCCAGTTGGCATTGGCTACGTCGACCGAGCTGCCGACTGACGGCAGCTTTCCGTCAGTTCCCGGTTTGCGGTCGCCCGACCATGCGACGTCGTAAACCTTTTCGTTCAGTTTACCATCTGCCGAGATCCAGCCCTTGACGATTTGATAGCGATCGAGGTTAGCCCCGATCGGGTCCTTCAGCGCGGCGACCAGAAAGGTAGGGACCTTGCCGGCTGGCGCGCCGCGAAGATCGCCACCCATCGGCACGCCACGCGTGTACCCTGTCAACGCGGGGCTACGCGTCTGAGCGTCCTTGGCCTCGAAATCCCATCCACCGAAGAAGCGAACGATCATGCGAGGGCCCGTGGTCCCGTAGGTCTCCTTGCGCTGCATGGCATCGAACAGCGCCTCGCGGGTGTTATCGGTCGCCCAAACAGCCGCGTATCCAGAAGCGGTCATTTCCCAAGCCGTCAATTTTCCCGCCTTGCCACTTAGGAAGGCGTGCTCCCAGCGCGATTTGTTTGGTTCATAAGGTGTGGCCTTGCCGAAGAAATTGTCGTCATCGGCGGTTGCAAGTCCCGTATGTGAATCGGTACTTCCCACCATGCCGAACTTGTATGGATTGACGCCGAGCTCCTTTTCCAGCTTTAGGCCGTTTTTCAGGGCCGAGCGGGCATACTCGAATTCGAGCATCTCCGGTTGCTTGGCCTCGCTCATATCTAGATTGCCTTTGTCCCACCGTTCGAAGCGGGAGAATTCGTCATTTGGTGACAGGAAAGGATGCGCTTCACCATCACCCTTCATCTGCGTCGCTTCGTACAGCACCTCCCATTTAGCGCGCTGCTCGGAATACTCGCGATCGACCGGCCGGCCGTTGAAGGACTCGATGATCGGAAACATCGTGCCATTCGACAAATTGCCGTTATGCGCTATCGCGAGCAGGCTGCCGCCCGTCTTGTCCTCGTAAGCGGCCATCCACTTCCAAAGATCCCGGGGATTTGGACTACCGAGGGGAGGAACCGTGGTATACGGCTCAATTCGCAGGGCCTTGTCCGCCCCATCGCGGAAGATCACATTGCGATGCAGGTTATTGCCTTTAACGAGTGAGGTCCATTCAAAGCCGATAAACGCAGTGAAGCGGCCGGGTTCGTTAGCCTCCTCGGCCGCTTTCACGATCTGTTGCCAAGTCGAGCGATAGCCCGGCGTGCCAGGCAGATAAGTCAGTGCCTTTGGAAAATTTCCTTGCGAGAACGCGCCAATTAGCTCCAGCGCCGCGTCAGCGGCTTTGCCAGCCTGAATCATGTCGTACCATTTTCGGCCGAGCGGGTCTGCGAGGATGTTTGGCTTTCCTGCGAATAGATCGGTCACAAACCCCATATTGTCGGAATGGTCCGCGACAACCAAAAAATCCAGTGGTCGCGACAACTTGGCCGGCTGTCCGCTGGAGGCCGTCACTTCCTCGCCGCGCGCGAAACGATAGGCTTCTCTCGGGCCGACCCGAGCACCGGCCGCACCGGCATCGAAAGAGAGTGATGTGTGCAGGTGTGTGTCGCCGAAGAACGGTCGCGTAGGGAAGTTGCGCCCGGCATACGGTGAGTATGCCCTCTTTGGCATCACCCTATCGGCCGTGGCCTTGTCCATGACGCCAATATCGGTGTGAACGGCATCCTGCGCCAGGGCGAAGCTGGAAAGTCCCGCCGTCAGCAACGCAGCAAGCGCAAATCTGGAAACAGGGACGTTATTCGAAGTGTTCACGGTCGCTCCTCCAGCGGGAATGCATCAGAAAGCGGCTATATCTCGCCGCCGCCTCATGACGAACGTCGTCGCGGTTCAGGCCAATTGCTCTACCCGCACGCCCTCGCGTCATGAACGTAGTCGACGTCAGGGAGTGTACCAAATCGGAGAGGTATAAGCGCGTTCGGTAGTCGTCATCCTGACTTCCGCCGGCAACTTGATGCCGAAGTATTTTGCGTCATACGCCGTCCAGCGCGGCGTCGGAATCTCGATCACCCGCACATAGTAGAAAGCACGCAGCGCCGGATCGAAGTCGGGATCTTTCCAGACTGTAATCATCTCGCCGGCGCCGATCGTATTGGTCCATGTCGCATTTGCGACATCGACCGTGCTGCCGACTGATGTCTTGCTGCGGCCATCGGAGTCAATCGTGCGGCCGCCGGAAACCGCGACGTCGTAAACCCGCTCCTGCGTCTGGGCATCCTTTCCGACCCAGCCCTTGATGATTTGGATGCGGTCCAGATTCGCCCCAATCGGATCCTTCAAGGCGGCGACAAGGAAGGAAGGCGACTTTCCGTTCGGCGCGCTGTTTAAGTCGCCGCCCATCGGTACACCCTTGGTATAGCCAATTCGGGCCGGCGTACGGTTGTTAGCGTCGGCAGCCTCAAAATCCCAGCCGCCGAAGAAGCGAACGGCCATGCGCGGGCCGGTAGTTGCGTAGGTCTCGCGCCGCTTCATGGCGTCGAAGATTGCCTCGCGGGTGTTTTCCGTTGCCCATACCGCGGCATAGCCGGCCGCCGTCGTCTCCCAGCCCATGAATACCGCCTTGTCAGTCTTGACGAAGGGATGCATCGCGCGACCGGCATTTGGTTCGGACGAAGATGTCTTGCCGAAAAAATTGTCCTCTTCGACCGCCGAGAGCCCGGTATGCGAATCGGTACTGCCGACCAGGCCGAACTTGTAGGGATTTACGCCGAGTTCGGCCTCCATCTTGAGGCCGTTCTTGTATGCCGAACGGACGTACTCGAATTCAAGCATCTCCGGCTTTTTCACTACTGTCAGATCAAGGTTGCCCTTGTCCCAGCGCTCATGATTAGCGAACTCGTCGTTGGGCGAAAGAAATGGGTGGGTCTCGCCGTCGCCCTTGATCTGGGTCGCTTCATAAAGCGGCTCCCATCTCATGCGGTTCTCTGCATATTCGCGGTCGATCCGCTTGCCGTTGAATGACTCGATGATCGGAAACATACGGCCGTTGCTTAGATTGCCGTTGTGCGCAAGCGCAAGAATTTCTGCGCCGGTTTTTTCCTCAACCATCGCCATCCATTTCCAGAGATCGCGAGGATTTGGACTGCCCAACGGCGGCAGCGTGGTATAGGGCTCAACGAGACTGGCCTTTGCTCCACCATCTCGCCAAATGATATTGCGATGAAGATTGTTGCCGCCCTCACCCGAGGTCCACTCATAGCCAATGAAAGCAGTGAAGCGGCCGGGATCGTTGGCTTCCTCCGCCGCCTTGATCGTTTCGCGCCATGCGCTGCGATAGGCCGGCGTTCCCGGCGTGGGGAAGCCCTTGGGCATTAGCCCTTTGCCGAAGCTGGTGATAATATCAATGGCGGCCGCCGCGCCTTTGCCGGAATTGATCTCATCGTACCACTTCCGGCCCTGTGGCGTCGCGAGCAGGCCAGGATCGCCTCCCATCAGTTGCGGGAAAAAGCCCATGCCATCCGAATGGTCCGAGACCACCAGGAAATCCAGGGGACGTGAAAGTTTGGCGCGTTGCCCACTGGAAGCGATAACTTCCTCGCCCTTGGCGAAACGATAGGCGTCCTTCGGGCCGAGCCTGGCACCGAACGCGCCGGCGTCCATCGAGTAAGAGGTGTGGAGGTGCGTGTCGCCGAAAAGCGGCCGTGTCGGGAAATTGCGACCGGCATATGGCGAGTACGCCGGCTTGGTGGGGAACGCCTTATCGGCGGTCTCCTTGTCGAGCGTGCCTATGTCCGTGGTTTGGTCTTCCGCAGCGACGACGGTGGCAAACACGCAAGCACAAACGCCGGCGAGCGCGGCAGCGGAAATGTAAGACAGACGAATCATCATTTGACACCTGTGACGTCAGTAAAGAATATAGTAAGCTCAGAGTTGTGGTGATGTTAGGCTTCCTCGAAACGGCTTGGAAGACCACAGCGCAAAATCGAATTCGACAGCCCCGCTCCCCTTTTTAATCGTGCCGTATGTCGTAGCAGGCGTACCTCGTCTCTTAACGCACGCTCAGAAAATCGCACTCTTTTGATAGCGTCACTTCGTCGCGATTCGACGCGTTGGCGCCACGGTGCTGGCGGGCGCCATCGGCGAGATGGAGAATGTCAGCCAGGTATTCCATCCCGATGGCCGATTGGCGGCCTCGAATTCGCCGTAGCCCTTGAGATTGAGATAACCCTGCATGTCGCCTACCGGAAACAAGAATCCAATCTGCGGCCCGATTCCCAGAACACGCGACCGGAATCCACCCAGAAGGGGGTGTTGACCGAAGTCGTCGGTGATTTGTTGATATCCGTACCCAACAAGTCCGACGAACACCTGCTTCGACAGAAACTTGGAAGCACCCCAGTCGATGTGGAAATCGATGCCGTTCTGATAGTTCGTATCCTTGTTCTTGAAATTATAGGTAAAGCCCGCGACCGCCGAGAATTCGTGCCCGGTTGCCGGATTGAAGTAGGTGTAGCCGCCGCCGCCATCGATCGCGGCATGGCCGATGCCGAGGTTGGCGAGGCGGCTGGAATCGTAGGCGCCAACGGGAATGTCACCGGTCACATAGGTCATGAAGTTGTGCACGCCGGCGTTCCACTTCAACGTCGCCTGCGGATAGAGGTCGCCGACGGAAGTGATTGAATCTCCCAGGAAGCCTGTGCGGGTTACCGCAAAGGAGCCAACCGCCGCCGTCAGCGTCCCGTCAATACTGGCGCTCGACCGTCCAAACAGGCCGGTCACCCCAATGGCGAGCTGTCCACCGAGCACAGGCGTCGCGAAAGTATAGGTGGGATTGAGCAAGATGAGATCAGCCTGCGCATTCAGATTAAGGTTCAAGCTAACGTTGACTGACGCCGGAATCCTGCCGATTTGAATTTCTCTCGCCGCCGCTGTAGCGCCCGACGCCGCTAGGGTGGTGTGATAATACACCTCGGCCATGGACCAGCCCGGGACGGTGGGTGCGGCTGCGAGGCTGCCGAAGCGGCCGGGGAGCCAGTACGATACGCCGGCTTCGTCGGCATGAACCGGCCCGGACAGCATGCCGAACGCAAGCACAGTGACGCTAATGCTGGCCTGAACGAGCCGGCAACCATTCCTTCGTTTAGAGATAGCGCGCCTCATTCCCGCCCCCCCGATATCGTCGACCCGAAGATTGGATGCCTCGGTACATCTGAGAGCAACGCAAAAGCAAGCTTGCGGGAAAAATCTCACTTTGCTGTTGCACTAAAGCCTCAAAGCCGTGGCTCAAAACGATCCATGCCATGATCACTTTTTCATCTTGATTCCCTGATCGCTCCGGTAATCCTTGAAAACGACATCGATCGCCTCAATGACCTTCTTGCCCGGATTGGCTTTGCAATGAACGATGACCTCGTGTTGCAACGCTTTGGCGCGGGAAACCTGCATCATGTGCTTCTTGGCAAGGCCGTTGTACCAACCGCTATACCAGGCGGCGAGATAATCTGCGTCTTCCTGAAATGTGCCTGCCAATTGTGCGCAGGTCAGCTTCTGGACGTCGAGATAGCCATCACGGTTCGCATAGGTCTTGAGTTCGACCTGGGCAAAGGCCGGTCCCGCAATCATAATACCGGCGCAACAGAATATGAGTTTCTTTACAGACATTTGATTTTCTCCATGAATATCTGACCCCTGAGGCGCGCGACCGCTCGGCGCGCCCTGATCGCCTCACACCTATTTAAAACGGACCGTTACGCCGCCCACTGCTGCCGACACTTCAGCGCCGACTTTCGGGCCGCTGAGCTGCAGGATCACGCCATTGGCATTCTGCAACTGAACGCCTGCAGCCCCGGCCGCAATCGCACCGCCGGCTCCGATCGCGCTGTAACTGCCTTCAAACGAAGCCGGACTATTCAGATTGACGGCCCGTCCGACCAGCTTGGTTGTCGAGGCTCCGATCGTGAAGCCGATATTCATGCCCGAAACGGTAAATGGATAGCGCTTGCCTTTGAAGGTAAGCACACCTTCACCACCGCCGACCCCGACGATGAATCCGCCTTTCGTGAATACGACGGCAACCTGACCGGTTTCGGCTCGCGATGGCGTGCTATAACCAGCTACACCTGCGAGCAAAGCAACCAGAGCGAAGCTTATGCCGAACTTTTTCATGACTTTTTCCCTAATGAGACGCAATGAGACGCCAACCTGTTTTCAAGCATGGCGTCTTACCTGAAGATCAGCGTCGGCCTACGCGATTGACGGGACCGCCGCGATTCATCGGCGTTCCCACCCGACCGACGCCGGGGGCCACCACGGCGCGCGCGACCGGCCGCGCCACCAGCCGCACGCCGGGTCTTACAACGCAACCGGCCGGATAAGAGATGTACTGGCAGTAGACCACGGCACTGGCCGGTTCACTGCTTGCGACCGTGAACCCTGCGATTAGCAGCGCTGACAATGAAATCGATAGCTTCATCTTTGCCTCCTCCGTTCGGAAACTCGGAATGTTTTCCGTTGAGCCGAATGCTGGTCAGGAAGCCGCAGCGCTCCGGAGCGTTGCGGCTTCTGTCTCATCGTTTAGAAAACGTCTTACCGGCAGACTGTGACGATCCGTCCGTAAGCATCAGCGACTTGCGTGCATGCGGGCGCAACCACCATCGGTGCTGCCACGACCGCTGCTCCACCTACTGCCACCGCGCCGACCGCCACGGCCCGGCGCGTGGTCCGCCGCGCAACGCCGGCGTAACTCATTGGCGTTAGCGGACGGCCGATCCTGGCTTCGGCGGACGACACCATCGATGACTGTCCGTCGAGGGGCAGTTGACCTCCCCATAAAAGGGCGCCGGCGCCGAGGACGGTTGCGAACGACAGACGGAATAATGTTGTTCGGATCATTTCTTGTCTCCTGTCTTGGTGGTGCCCTGCGGGACTTCGTCGATATCGGAGAGATCGCCGAGCGCGATCTTCTTGAAGGATGGATCCGCCTTGAACGCAAAGGCGTCGGCCGCCACGTCGGTCTTCCATTCCTTGATCCGCAGGGTGTATTGCGGCGCTTCGCCGATGCCCTTGCTGGTAATCACGTACTTGCGCGGGATCGGCTTGGCGCCGGATTCAATCCATATTTGCCAGTCTGTTTCTACGCTACGGAATGCGAGGTGGTCGCACTCTACGCCGTCGATGACCCCTTTGCCGATGACTGCGGCCTCAATCACGTCAGTCATCATGACATTGAAGACGTTGGTAAGGAGCAGGTCGGCGCCGGGCGCGACGACACCATGCTTTTCCCGGAGCACATCAATCAATTCCTCGGCGGTGCCGGCGGCCTCGATCTGGGCGTAATCCTTGCCGTCCTTGTTGTTGACGGTCAGCATCTTACCGTCGAACACGATCTCAACGTCGCGGTAGCCGCCCGTGCGGGTGGCCCGAAGCTTGTCCGGGCGGCTCAATTGCACCTGCCCAGAGCTAGTAAACTGGATTTTCTGCAGTTTTGACATAATAACCTCGATATCGGAGTCGTACGTCACCGCGAGCGTTTTTTGGCTGGAAACATAGTCCGCCATACCCTTGAGCAGCTTTTCGGCGTCGCCGTTCTGTGCATTCGCAGCGGGGTTCAAGGAAACGGTCATCATGAGCGCTGCTCCGATCAAAATGCCGCATCGTGGTATTACTCGCTTCATCGCTTTCTCCCTTGGATACGTCAGCATCGGTGGCATTCATTATCGACAGTAGTCGGCGCCTTACGTCTACGCCAGTGATGTCACAGCGGGGCGATGCGACTATCCGAATTCTGCAAAACGACCGACGAACTATCCGCTTTCTGCAAAATCTCGTGTAAGCTGGGTCCATACTTCAAGGTATTTGCATCATGTCGATTTCCCCCCCAAGGCCAACCTCCGGGCCTCAATTCGTCCGAGGGCATTTCGATGATATCGACGCAATGGCGGCGAGCCCGCTCGCATGGAATCTGGAATACGAGCAGATTGGGCGTGGCCGCTTTCAGGGACAATTGACTCAACTGCTGATGGACCAGTTGCAATTGGCCCGTATCAGCTGGTCGCCCGGAGTACTGCAGAGCGGCAGTGCGCCCGCGGGTACTTGGGTTTTCGGACTGCCAATTTCAGCCGGGGGCTCATTGCACGTCAGACGCCGACCGGCGCGCGCTGGTGAACTTCTGGCTGCAACATCGCGCGACGATGTCGGCTTCACCGCAACGGGTCCAACCGAGATGATGGTCATCGTGCTGCCGACGCCGATGATTGATCGCTGGATCCAGACTCGGCGGGGAATCGACAGGTTCGATGTCAATCTTCCTTCGCCAAGGTGGCAAGTGACTGCTGCTGAGATGACCCGACGCGCGGGTTCGCTTGCCAGTCTCTTGCAAAGACTCCAGATGCAGCCGAACAGCTATCTTGGCGGACAAGGGTTGTCCCACGTAGAGTCTTGTATTCTTGACGTTGTCCTCAACATGATTCCGTCGGCGGAAATCATTGAGCCCTTGCACAGTCGCGCTCGCGTCGCGAGAGCGGTCCTCAAAATTTTTCATGAGCGGCTCGACGATCCGCCGACTATCACCGAACTTTGCCTGGCAGTCGGTTCAAAGGAGCGGACGCTTCATTTAAGTTGCGCGGAGGCTTTCGGGCGCCCGCCTGCAGCGTTGCTGGCCGAACTTCGGCTCAACGCCGCCCACCGCGCTTTATCGCGTCCAGGACAAGAGACAAACGTAACTGATGTGGCGGGGCTTTATGGCTTCACGCATCTCGGCCGGTTCGCGGAAATCTATCGCCGTCAATTCGCAGAGCTGCCCTCCGCAACACTATCCAGGACGCGAGGTGTCTAACCACGTCGCTTTGGGCCATTCGCGTCGTTTTGGCCGCCCGCAGATTAGTACCGGTCCAGCCTGTAGACATTTTCGGACTCGGTCGGCATGTCGCAAGCGTGCCGAACCGGACCTTGCCGGCCTCGGCTCGGGCTCAATCGTGGTTTGCGGCACGACCGCTTCGGTACAGCGTTCTTTTTCAGCCCGGCATCGCTTGTTCTCGGACATAAATCGCCCCCATTCCGGCAGGCCGCCCCCCCGATGGGAAAGCGGCCCGAAGTTTTGCGAAGAACCGCTAGTTAGATCTGGAGGTGCAGGGATATCCTGATACAAGCGAGGCTCGTCGATAAATGTCTTCGCCAATTGAAGGGTCACGCTGATGGGTACGAATGCCGGTGTCGGGATGAGCCATCATCGAAATCCGAAGGTAGCCGGACGCGAGGCCGCCGAGAGAGCATTGGCGGCGGCCGGGATCGACCGGCCCGACTTCGTCTTCATGTTTGCTTCCGTCGGATATGAACAGCGCGCACTCTTAGACGCCGTCCGCGCCGCCACCGGTAGTGCTCCACTCGCCGGCGGGTCCGGCGGGGGAGTCATCGCAGGTGTCGAAGCCGACGAGTCGAACTTCTCAGTAGCCGTGATGACCATCAGCTCCGATGAATTAAGTTTCAAAAACGCAATCGCCTCCGGCCTCAAGACCGATTCGGAAGCCGCGGGAAGGACCATCGCCCAGAACTTGGCTTGCGAGGTGCAGCCTGACACGCTTGGGCTGATCATGCTCGGAGACGGCTTGACCCTAAATTTTGACCGGTTCGCTGCAGGCCTAAAGAGTGAATTGCAGCTTGATCGTCACCTGCCTTTGTTTGGAGGTACGTCGGCCGATAACATGGAGTTTAAACAAACTTATCAATACTGCGACGATCAGATCACATCCGATGGTGTCGTGTGCGTTCTGCTGTCGGGATCAGCCCGGCTTGCTTGGTCGGTTAACCACGGCTGCCTCCCCATCGGCGGCGAACGTAAGGTGACTCGCTGCTCCGGCAACGTCATCTACGAGATCGACGGTATGCCAGTTCTCGACGTCCTAAAGGAATATCTCGTCGGTGATGAGATCGACAACTGGAGCAAGGCGGTCCTCAGTCTCTGCATGGCATTCAAAGCGCCCGAACAAATCAAGGGCTACGACGACTATTTGATCCGCTTCATGCCGACAAAAGATGACAAGGCGGGGTCAATCACAATTCCGACCGAAGTTGAAGAGGGTACGAGCATCTGGATGAGCCGGCGCGACCACGAAAAGATATCGGCTGGCGTCGAACGCATTGGCGAAGAAATCAAGTCGACTTTAGGAAATAGCGCGGCGAAAATGGTGTTTCAGTTCGACTGCATAGGCCGCGGGAAAGCCGTGTTCCGCGACCAGCAAAAAAGCCAAATACTGGAAAAGCTTCAGCAAAAAATTGGGCCCACCGTGCCATGGATAGGTCTCTACACCTATGGAGAGATTGGTCCGATAGGAGGACACGACTATTTCCACAACTACACCGCCGTAGTATTAGCAGTGTACTGAGTAGCCAATGTCCAGTACCGCTATAACTCCCGCGTCTCATGGAAAAACCGGTAGCGTGAGTGAGATTGATCGGCTCCGGATTGAAAACCAGCGCCTCTCTGATGAGGTCAAGCGCTTGGTGACAACCGAGGTTCAGCTCTACGAAGTGCAAGAGCATCTCGACGGTCAGATGAGCGCGTATCGCCAGCTCTACGAGCTTGGAAAGAAATTCAACTCAACCGTCGACCTCACTACGATCCTGCAGCTGGCCGCTCAATTCGTTTTATACGAACTAAATTTCGAGCGATGCCTCTTTCTTCTGAAGCAATCCGACGCGAACATCTTCTCCATCGAGACGATAGATGGATACTATGACGATGCAGAGAGTACCAGCATTGCCAAGCTGATACTCCCCACCGCCTCATTGGCGCTCGCACCACTTTATGCCGGCGTTGATCGGGTACTGTGTTTGCCCGATTGCCGCCGCAGCGAGCTGACCTCGCTGCGACGTCTCATCGGTATGGACGAGTACGTCGTCTTGCCGTTGGGCGGGGAACCGAAGAACCCAATTCGCTTGCTGGTCGCGGGAAATACGGCGGGGCAAGCGCCTTATCAGTGCCGGGTTGTCCAAGACGGTGAGGCCCTACTCGGACTAGCCAACCTAGTAAGCCAGACCTCTACCGCAATCAACAACGCGAGCTTCTACCAAGCGCTTGAATGGGAACGGGAGTCTCTCGAAGAGAAAGTCCGCGAACGTACGCGGGAACTCTCGCGATCGCTGGACGAATTGCGCACTGCGCAGGATCGGCTAATCCAAACCGAAAAGCTTGCCTCGCTAGGCCAACTCACCGCTGGCATCGCCCACGAAATCAAGAACCCGCTTAATTTCATCAATAATTTCTCCGCCTTGTCGGCGGAGCTGGTCGATGAACTAGGCGAGGTCCTCAAGCCCGCGCCATTGAACGACCTGATGCGCCAAGAAACTGACGAAATCGCAAAGCTGCTGAAGGGCAATCTTGAAAAAGTAGTGCAGCACGGCAAGCGCGCCGACTCTATCGTTAGGAATATGCTCATGCACTCGCGCGATGGCTCGGGTGAGCGGCGCGCTGTCGACATCAATACGCTTGTTGGCGAGAGCCTCAACCTCGCCTACCACGGCGCCCGCGTCGAGAAGCAGGGTTTTCAGATCAGGCTGGAAAAGGATTTCGATCCGGCCGCCGGCGAAGCCGAGCTGCTGTCGCAGGAGATCACGCGCGTGCTGCTCAACCTGATCTCGAACGGTTTCTATGCGGCAATGAAACGCAAGGCGGAAGATGGCGTCGCTTATGAGCCTGCGATTACCGCCGCGACCAGAAGCCTCGGTGACAGCGTCGAAATCCGGATTCGCGACAACGGCGCGGGCATTCCACCCGAGGTGAGGGAGAAAATGTTCAACCCATTCTTCACTACCAAACCGCCGGGCGAAGGCACCGGTCTCGGGCTGTCGTTGAGCTTCGACATCGTTGTCAAGCAACATGCCGGATTGATTGAGGTTGACACTCAACTCGGCAAATTCACGGAATTCAGGGTCGTCCTTCCGCGCTCCGCCCCCGCGGGCAAAGCTGAGGCTCATACGTGAATCCCGTTATACTCGTGGTCGATGATGAACCCGACGTCGAAGACCTGTTTCGCCAGCAATTTAGGCGCGACATCCGTGCCGGCCGCTTTACAATGGAGTTTGTGGGGTCGGGAGATAGCGCCCTTCAAAAAATCCGTGATGCCAATGCGGTGCCTTTGATCCTGATTTTGTCCGACATCAATATGCCCGGTATGAGCGGGCTTGAACTCCTGCCAAAAGCGAGAGCGTCACGACCGGATGTCCCGGTGATCATGATCACCGCCTACGGCGATAGCGACACCAGACGAAGAGCCTTGGAAGGAGGTGCAGAGGCCTTATTGACCAAACCAATCGACTTTACTGCGCTCCGTAGCGAAATAGATGGCCGTCTCAAGTCTGAACAGTAGTTCGATGTCCACTTTGGGCGGGTCAAAAACGAAAGTATGCCCTCTCGAGCCGCATGTCCGTTCGACTCTCAGAGCAGGCATCGTCCAGGCTATACGCCCAGGTCTAGTTCGTGCCGTTAAAGCTTCGTGGTTGCAACCCGGCGCCTGAACGGCCGCTTTGCGCCAAAACGGAAAAACTGCGGCTGCTTCCTAAATAACTCCCCAGCTGCTCCCCGAAAGAACCTCGAAGGCAGTTTGCGCAGCAATTCAACAACTGTTTATGTGCGGGCTTAAACTTGAGAGGGTTCTCACCATTCGATGCGCTCGCGAGACCGACAGCCGGGCAAAAAACCGTACGGCCATCTTAAGCCAATTATTCCACTACCTTGGATAAATCACTTACCCGAACCAGGCCATCTTGGCTGGTGAATGTCAGCGTTTGGTCGGTGCTTTGTGCTTGGGCGATGCCGAAGATGCGATGGCTGCCGGTATCATAAATCTGGACGCGGCCATTATCGTTGATCACCAGTCGCCTATGAAACACGGCGTACCTTAAATCATTTTGTCCGCCGACTGCACTAGGCGTTCCCATGCCTGCAGGCCACCAATCTGAATGCTTAGACCGGTAACTAGCCTCTACGGCTTCGCGGTTCCGGCCCCGAGACGCGGATGGTGCCTCTGCCACGACATAGGCCGCCAATTCCGTGCAGACGGCATCAAGCTTTGATTTGAGGGCATTGTTGAACATGTCGCCCACCATCGTCATACCGGGCGACCACTGCGACATACCGCCAAAGTCTGAATGTGAAAATTGCGCCATGCTGCCGCCGCTTGAACGAAGAGCGCGCAGGATTGTTCTGACGGCATCCGGCGAGATTGAGTGCCGGAGGGTAACTCGTGAGACAAAACTGTCTTCGTTCAACGACACGGCGGTTTCCTAAGTCCAACTCAAAGAATTAAGGCCATAAGGGCGTTACACCCGATGGCCTTCATTGGGACTGCCGGGGGTTCGATGCCGTCACCACGAAACTAATGCACCTAACCAATCGCGCGTTCCGGCTGTCCGCAAATATTTCAAGATGGTTGTCGCGTGTGTCAGCATCATTGGCCGAGAAAGCCACTGGCAAAGTGGTATTCAAACGACCGAGCCTGAATGTGCAAAGCGCAAGAAATTCGCTCTCTCAGGTGGGCAACTTGGGCTCTCGTGGCCGCTAACCCGCGGAAGTCGCGCGAGAAAACTTGATACGAAGTTTTCTCTCGTAATATCAATGACTTGCTGGCGGAGGAAGGGGGATTCGAACTTTTGATAGGGAAGTGAATTCGTGCCCCGCCGAGCAACTATCTTGCTCAGAATTGACTGGCTTTCGGCCGCGATCGGAGCGTTGCTGTGGCGACTTGGAGCGGCTCAGGCGCGCTTCGGGGTCTTGCCCTGCCGGCGGTTAGCTTAGGTGGGGCTGAGGTGGTGCGGCCCATGGCGTCGCGCAAACCTCGGAGGATCCCATGACGAAAGCCAAATCCAAGCCCAAAGCTGTTACCCGGTCGGCTGCGCGTAAAACCGCCAAGTCCAAGATGCGCGCCCGAGCCCCCGCCGCGCCTCCCAAGGCTGCAGGCCGGCCTGACACCAAGCACGCGCGCATCATCGCGATGCTGCGGGCACCCGCTGGTGCGACGATTGCTGCCATAGTGGCTACGACCGATTGGCAGCCGCATTCGGTGCGCGGCTTTCTCGCGGGTATTGTTCGCAAAAAGCTGCTCCTCAATCTGGTTGCCGAACAGACCGACAAAGGCCGGGTCTACCGCATCAAGGATGGAAAGGCTTCGTCCGTGGCTGCCGAGCGCGCGAAGCAGGCGGCGTGACTCAATGGGAGTGAATCGTCACAACGGTCGTACCTCGACCAAGGTTTCCATTGGAGACGAGATCGCGCATCTGCGCGGTCTCGATCTCAAAGTGCTCCGTTTACGGTGGCTAAGCGAATTTCAGAGACCGGCGGCCACACATCTGCCGCGGCATTTGCTTTTTGCGATCATCGCTTATCGCATTCAGGTCGCTCGCCTCGGCGATCTAGATTCCGCAACCAAACAAGTGCTGGATCGGACCGAGCCGAAGGAGAGCGGAGCCGTTATGTCTGCGCGCCTTGTCAGTTTCGATCAAAAGCGGACCGAACTTACACCGGGTACCGTATTGACCCGGGAATGGGATCGTCGGTCGCAGCGGGTAATGGTGATGGCTGACGGTTTTGCCTGGAATGGTCAGACCTATGACAGTCTTTCCAAGGTGGCCTTCGCGATCACCGGGACAAGATGGAATGGTCCGCGTTTTTTTGGCTTAAGGGATAAAGAAGATCGGACGGCCGTAGGGGCTCGATCATGAAGTCTCCTTCGGTCAAGCCTGTCCGTTGTGCCATTTACACCCGCGTGTCCACGGAACAGGGACTGGATCAGGAGTTTAATTCGCTGGACGCTCAATACGAGGCGGCGTCAGCCTATATAAAAAGCCAAGCCCATGCGGGCTGGACTCTAATCCGGTCACGCTACGACGACGGCGGATATTCCGGTGGCTCGACCGATCGCCCCGACCTGCAACGGCTGCTGGACGATATTCGATCTCGGAAGGTCGACGTGATCGTCGTCTACAAGGTGGATCGCTTAACGAGGTCACTGGCGGACTTCGCGAAGCTGGTCGAACTGTTTGACGTGCACGGGGTGTCATTCGTCTCGGTTACTCAGCAATTCAACACCACAACTTCGATGGGTCGATTGACGCTCAACGTGCTTCTGTCCTTTGCCCAGTTCGAGCGAGAAGTCACGTCCGAACGCATCCGCGACAAGATCGCCGCCTCCAAACGAAAGGGGCTTTGGGTAGGTGGTCCCCTCCCCCTCGGCTACCAGATGAAAGATGGTAAGATCGCAGTCGTCGAGGACGAGGCTGAACGGGTCCGACTGATCTTCCGGCGTTACCTGGAACTCGGCGGTGTCAATGCCTTGGTGCGGGACCTTCGGGAGCGGAATATCCGCACGAAAACCCGCCTCCTGGCAACAGGCGCAACTCGTGGCGGCGTCCTCTTCGGCCGCGGCTCCCTGTTTTATCTACTGCGCAATCGCTTTTATGTCGGCGAGGTCAAATACAAGGATGAGATCCTGCCGGGCGAGCAGCCAGCAATCATGGACCACGCACTATTCGATGCGGTTCAGCAGAAGCTCACGGATCAATGGAGCACTCGATCTAAGATCCGGAACGCAAGCGATCATCTATTGACCGGCGTGCTGTTCGACGACGCTGGTCACCGTATGGTCCCAACCCACGCGACCAAGGCCGGCATCCGTTATCGTTACTACGCGTCATTGCCTCTCCTCCATGGCGAGTCGAAGACCGCATCGGTGGGATCGGTCTCACGCATTTCGGCCACCGGCATTGAAGCCATCATCGTCAAATCTCTCAACGAGCATCTCATCGCTCAAAAAGAGAAGCCGTCCACAAGCCCCACGAAGGTTGGAGATCGCTATGTCATCCTGGAACATGTCGCGCGCATCAACGTACATGAGAATCATCTGACGGTTCGATTGAGGCCAGGCGATGGAGAGGAAACACCCGACTTGGCAGACGGACGGTCGCTTTCAATTCCTTGGCAGAAACCGCCGTCCAGAAAGTCCCGGCAGATCCTTGTTCCACACGGTGTAGCTCCAAATGAAGTTCGTCCGACCCGGATCGAGCGACGCGCACGGCTTGTCAACGCTATCGCACGAGGCCGTCGTTGGCTTGACGAGATCGTGTCGGGCTCGGTGACCGACGTTCAGCAGATCGCAGCACGTCAAAAATGCAGCGTGCGTCAGGTCAATATGACGATCTCGCTCGCGTTCCTCGCGCCGAATCTCGTCAAGGCAGCGGTCGAAGGCCGTTTGCCGCGCGGCGTCGGGGTCGAGCGCCTTCGCGATGCCCCCGCCGAGTGGCGCCGGCAATTTCAGGTCCTCGGACTGAATCCAGGATAATCAGGCACCGGGGTCGCTTCGCATCCACCATAAAAGCTTAGTGTTGACCAATCGCAGAAGCATCGTACACTTCGTAAAAACAAGACCGGCCTTCGGCAAGCTTTAAAGCGCTTTGTAGCTTTCATCATCTGATTGGGAGATCACAAATGCCTTATCGAGTCGACCAAATTGATCCTAGCAAGACTGCGATGATCGTCGTCGACATGCAGAACGACTTCGTTGCTGAGGGGGCTGCGCTTAGGTCCGCGCAGGCAGCGGCAATGGTGCCTAGACTTGCCGCAACGCTGAAGTTCTGCCGTGAGAAGGGAATCCGTGTCGTCTATACCGCACACGTTCACCGGCGTGACGGCAGCGATATGGGGATGTACGACGACCTGTATCCGCCCATCGCGGATCGGTCTTGCCTGGTCGACGGAACGAAGGGCGTTGAGATTTTTGGCGACCTGGCGCCTGCGCCGGGCGAACACGTCATCAAGAAGCACCGCTACAGCGCCTTCTTCGCCACGGATCTCGACCTCGTCCTCCGGGAATGGGGAATCAAGACCGTTATCATTTCGGGTACGACTACCGAAAATTGCTGTCACGCTACTGCGCGCGACGCGATGTTCAACAATTATCAGGTCGTCTTCCTATCGGACGTGACCGGAACGTTCGATTATCCAGATGTAGGGCAGGGATCGCTGTCCGCAGAGGAAGTCCACCGTAGCACTTTGACCGTGCTGGCTTTCTCGACAGCCCATGTCATGACTGCTGACGAGTTCAAATCCCGCGTCACCGTTGTGGCCAATGCGGCCGCGAACAAGGCGGCTTGACCTGACGGCGCGGCGGAAAGAAGTACGGCCTCCATAAGCACACGCCACTTTGGTACAGCATCCAGAAAGAGCTACGGGCCGGCGCTTTCGCGTCCAAAAGACTCCAGTATTCCGCGGACAACGAGCGCATTGGCCCGTGGAAATCCCGCCGCCGGGAACGGAATTTTTGAACGCGGAGACTGGACTCTACAATAGGCCCATGAGACCGCCAGTTTCTCCGGAGACCGAAAAAACCAAACAATGCCGTCAAAAATTCCGGCAGAAACCGCCTCTTTCCGAGCGAGGACGGTTTCGCCGGTTTAGGACGACTGAATGGTGGTGCGCGCAGTCAGTTACGAACCAGTCTCTGCCGGCAAATTCCCTATTAACAGGGAAGATACAGGGATTTTTTTGATTTCGGCTACTAAATGAGCTTCCCTAGAGCAAAAGACCGCGCTTCCACAGTAGTTTACTCGAATTTCCCTGTCGCAATTATCAGGGAAACGATTGCGGATATCAGGGATCACATTTCCGAGAACAGGATCCAAAACGTTGGAAAACACGTAGAGAGCGCAACGCACCTTCTTTAATGAAATTTTTAATCAGTGGGCGTTAACTGCTGTTACGGAAGCCAAGGCCGCAGTGACGATTCGGGCTGGCATCTTAAACCCCAGGAGGCGTGGCGCATGTGCGCCGACAATCAGTACAGCCTACTAGGGGGCC
>NZ_JAFCLS010000084.1 GCF_018131075.1 Bradyrhizobium sp. JYMT SZCCT0428
ACCGGGACCCCGGCCTCGTGCTCCTTCAAAACCCCGATGATCTGTTCTTCCGTAAATCGATTGCGCTTCATGCTCCGGTCCTCGTCTTGGGCCAGAGCGAACTTCAAACTGGATTAAGTCCCAGGGGCAAGGTCAGGATCGGCGTTGACGACGCCGCCTGAGCCATTCGGTGTTCTCGAAGAACCGGGACCGGCTGCTGGAAGGCGACATCGCGGCCAAGTTCCTCGCGGCGGTGCTGGCGCAGCCCAAAGTGAAGAAGCTTCTGTCGAGCGATCCCTTTTCGGTCGATGGCAGGCTGATCGAAGCCTGGGCCTCGATGAAGAGCGTCAAGCCGAAGGATGGCTCTGCCGAGCCGCCGGTGCCAAGGCGGCGGGCGCAATGCCGAAGCGGACTTCCATGGCCAGAAACGGCTCGAACGACACCCATGCTTCGACCACCGATCCCGATGCCAGGCTCTACCGCGCATCGAGGAAGCATTCGGCTGGTAAGACGATCGCAGGGCAAGAGAAGACCAGCTTCCGCGGCCGTGATCGCGTCGCATGGGCATTTACCTTCGCTGCCGCCGCCAGCAATCTGGTGCGGCTGCCCAAGCTGATCGTGGAGGCTGGCTGATGGCTAAGGTGCCCGGCTTCGCCAAGGCCTTTGCCGGCCGCTGGCGCATCGTCGAAATGGACAACTGGGACAGCGACTTCCTCGATCTTGTCGAAGAGGCGCATCTCACCTTCGAGGGTAAGTCCGACGGTGAGATTGTCTTCGGTGCGCTGAAGGGCTTTCTCGACGTCCGCTACGGCGCGCGAGACGGTTCTGCGCGCGCGGAGTTCTCATGGGAGGGACACGACGAGAACGAATCCGCCTGCGGTCGTGGATGGGTTATGATCGGCACTGCGAGCAGGCTCATCGGTCACCTCTACATACACAATGGCGACGATTCAGGCTTTGTTTGCGAACGCGGCTGAGTTCTTCAACAGCCTGCTAGAGCGTTTCACGGTTTGATTGAAGCGTATCCAGCATTGGCAAAGTAGTTGCTGCATTAGGGGCCTGGATTGTGCTGACGCGGCCGCCGATGGTGCCGCCAGATTTCGTCGACGGTGCGTTTCTGGGCCGCGCATCCAGTGCTTGATCTTGGCGAAGGCTTGCTAGGTCGGGTGAGTAGGGCGGCAGGTACCACAGCCTTGCACCTGCGGTCCTGATGATGCGACGCAACTCTGCAGACCTGTGGTTGCCGAGATTGTCCATGATGACGATGTCGCCTGGTCCAAGGCATGGAACGAACAGCTGCTCGACATTGGCGCGGAAGCACTCGCCATTGATCGGCCCGTCGTTAGTGGTCGCAACGTCGCGCGCCGAGGAACGTCATCGTGCGCCAGTGGCCATGCGGCGAGAAGCCGCGCAGTCGAGCACCCTTGGGCGCCCAGCCACGCAGCGGAACCATGTTGATCTTGATTCATGTCTCATCGATAAAGACCAGGCGTCGCAGATCGAGGCTGGGTGCCACGATCTCCAGCGGCGGCGCCGGCGGGCGATATCGGAACGGCCCTGTTCAAGAGCGAACAGCGTTTTTTTGAATCGTAGCCCCTCGCGAGACCTTGACCCCGCGCGCCGCCAGTTCGTCCTTCAGCGCGTGCAGCGTCAGCCGCTTCACGATGAACGCCCGATGTGGATCAAGCACCGGTTTGCCGGGTAACCACCCATCTTGCCGGGCGCAACAGAGCCCGTCGAACGGTAGCGCTGCGACCACTTCACCGCCGACGAAACCGAATCCCCCAACTGCAACGCCACCGCCCGGCAGCTCTCACCCTTCGAGACCGTCGCGACCACCGCTTGCGCAAATCATTGGAAAGAGGTCGGACCATCAGATGCTGGCCTCCGTCCCAGCCAGCATCTTGAATCACATTCGCCGCAGAACTAGAAACCCTCCCGATTCAATTAAACTGGGCAACGCTTTAGCCACACGCGTCGATGAATCGACGCGTGCACCTTCCATGGTCCTGCTGATGGCGAGACTTTCCACTTCTAGAATAGCCCCGTCTGCCGCTGGCGATCAGCCCTACGGTCCCGAAACAGGCGACATGATTTGGTTGGATTTTCTGCAATCGCCAGCCGACGAGCAAGCCGGACGGCGCACTGCATTAAAGCGTGATTGAAATTAAGTGTCTTGATACTTTGGCCACCGAGCGCTGGCGCGCTCACGTCGGGACGATCGCGTTCCTGTGACCGCCCATCTGGCCAGGAGCGACGCTGCCGGTCTGCTCCACCCGCTGCATCCAACCAATTGCCCGTGCGGATTGCGACCCCAAACTGCCTGGCGCCGCAAACGAAAGTGCAAGCCTCTTTTCGGTTCCTTCACAAGGATATAGGTAGTCTCCGGACGATTGAGCAATAGGCAGCGTACAGCGTGAGGTCTCCGATTTGTCGGCCACACCCTCGCCTCACCTCCTTGTAGAGGCGGGTGAGGGCTTCTCATCGTTGCCTTTATGATGCGGGCGTCTCGACCTCCGATGAAAAGCGGCGTCGAGGCGAATTTTAGAGGCAGCTTTGCCCTTGCCGGATGCTTTTGGTCATTCGATTAACCCCAGATCCGATTTCTGTGATACAGAACCGCTCATCAAATAATGATCTAAAAGGATCTCGTTCAGTCCGACTTCGTGCCGCGCGAGCTCGTCAGATGGGCGCAGAGCACCGCTCTAAATGACAATTTTTTGGAAAGTGAGGCATGGGCGGGTTGTATCGCAGCGCCGATGAACTGTGCGCCGTATTCAAGGCCGGCAACGAACCCCACCCCAACAACGTCGAGCTCGGGAAGTATAGGAGAAACCGCTCGAATCTTTGGAGCGGCTATGCTTCGCCCTAACTAACAGCTCCCGGGCGGGCATCCAACCGTGAAGCCGGTTGCGATGCTCGCCGACATTATGCGCGACTGCACCAAGCGCGGCCAACTGGTGATCGATTCCTTCATCGGATCGGAGTCAACCTTAATCGGAGCCGAGGAAACCGAACGCGCCTGCGTGGGCGTTGAACTAGACCCATATTACATCGACGTCACTATTCGCCGTTGGCAAGCCATTACCGGCCGTGATGCTATCCACCTGGGCACCGGCCACGAACTGAACAATGGCTTACGACGACGAAGACGTAGGCTACAACGGCCTCCCAAAAGCGGCCAGTTCAAACCTGGCAAGAGCGGCAATAGTTCCCAACGATCGCTAGCCTATCGACCCCTCTATGAACGACTGTAATCATCCTCGATGCGGATGATATCGTCCTCGCCGAAATAGCTGCCGGTCTGGACCTCGATCAGCTCTAACTGGATCTTGCCGGGGTTTTCCAGCCTATGCACCGCGCCGATCGGGATGTAGATCGACTCGTTTTCGTGCACGGTCTTGACCAGTTCGTTGACGGTCACCTGTGCCGTACCCCGCACCACGATCCAGTGCTCGGAACGATGATGGTGCTTCTGCAGCGAAAGCCGCCCGCCCGGCTTGACGATAATGCGCTTGACCTGGTGACGCTCGCCATTGTCGACCGATTGGTACGAGCCCCAGGGCCGGTGCACCTTGATGTGATCTTCGGTCACCTGCGGCGCCACGTTCTTCAATGTGGCGACCAGCCGCTTCAGCCCGTTGGCGTCCTTTTGCCCGCTCACCAGCACCGCGTCCTGCGTTGCTACCACCACGAGGTCGTCGACGCCTTCGAGTGCGACCAGCGCGCGATCGGTCGCCACGTTGCAATTGCGTGAATCTTCGAACACCGCAGTGCCCCGCGCTGCGTTGCCCTCGCCGTCCTTGTCGGACAATTCCCACACCGCATGCCAGGAGCCAACGTCGGACCAGCCGCAGGCGACCTGGACCACAGCGCAACGGGGGGTCTTCTCCATCACCGCATAGTCGATCGAGATCGACTTTGCGGAAGCGAATGCGTCTGCGTCGAGCTTGACGAAGCTGAGGTCGCTTCCCGCCTTGGCAACGGAATCGGCGATGGCCTCTACGCTGCCGCGGTCGACCTTGCGATATTCATCGAGCAACGCGGCGGCCCGGAACATGAAGTTACCGCTGTTCCAGAGATAGCCGGCCTCGACGTAGCTGGCCGCGGTTGCCGGATCGGGCTTCTCGACGAACTTCGCCACGCTGTGAACCTGACCCGAGATGATTTCGCCAGGACTGATATAGCCGTATTCGGTGGCGGGACGTTCGGGCTGCACGCCAAAGGTTACGATGTGTCCGGCCTCCGCCGCGGGGAGTCCCTCACGGCAGGCTGCGAGGAATGCCGCGTTATCGCGAACGACGTGATCGGCCGCCAGTGCGAGAACGACCGCCTCCTTGTCACGTGTTTGCGCGAACACCGCACCTGCCGCGATGGCCGGCCCGGAGTCGCGCCGCATCGGCTCCAGCAGCACGTCGGCCTCGCAGCCGATCTCCGCCAGTTGCTCGAGCACCATGAAGCGATAGGCATTGTTGGTGATGACGATCGGCCGTTCGAACAGCGCAGGATTGGACACCCGTATCAACGTGTCCTGGAAAGTCGAGCGTGCACCGAACAAAGATAGGAACTGCTTGGGGTGGACTTCGCGCGACGCCGGCCACAGTCGCGTTCCGGCACCGCCACACATAATCAATGGAATTGGAAGCTTGTTCACCTCACACCTCGATATGATCGTTATCGCCGATAGTCACGATACCACTGCGCAAATCGTTCAACTCCCTGCTCGATAGAGGTTGAAGGCCGAAAATCGATGTCGCGAACGATATCATCGACGTTGGCATAGGTTGCAGGGACATCGCCCGGCTGCATGGGCAAGAGCTCTTTTGTTGCTGCCCGCCCAAATTGCTTTTCCAGAAGGGAGACGACATGCAATAATTTTTCTGGCTTGTTATTACCGATGTTGTAAATCTTCCAGGGCGCAGAGCTGGTTGCAGGATCCGGATCGTCTCCATTCCAATCGGGGTTGCCCGATGCTGGACGATCCACGAGCCGGACGATCGCTTCACTGACATCGTCCACATAAGTAAAATCACGGAGAATATCTCCCCCGTTAAACAGCTTGATCGGTTGTCCTTCGAGAATGGCTTTGGCGAAGATGAACATGGCCATGTCCGGTCGACCCCATGGACCATACACTGTAAAGAAACGAAGCCCGGTTGTCGGCAAGCCAAATAAATGGCTGTATGAGTGCGCCATCAGTTCGTTCGCCCGCTTGGAGGCTGCGTACAAGCTGATCGGGTGGTTTACGTGATCCTGGACAGAAAAAGGCAACTTGGTATTGGATCCGTAAACAGAGGAAGAAGATGCAAACAACAGATTTCGGCAGTCTGCCGCGCGGCATCCCTCCAATATGTTTCCAAAGCCTTCGATATTCGAATCGATGTACGCTTGCGGATGTTCGATCGAATAACGAACGCCCGCCTGGGCTGCTAGATGCACAACGACCGGGAAGCGGCGTTCACTAAACAGCGTCTTCATCGCTGAGCGATGCGAGATGTCGGCCCTGATAAACTCGAAACGGGGATCACGCTGCAGAATGCCTAGCCGAGCTTCCTTTAACTTCGGATCATAGTAATCATTCAGATTGTCGAGACCGACAACCCGACGCCCGCGCTCCAGCAACTGCTGAGCAACGTGAAATCCGATAAACCCGGCTGCACCGGTAACCAAAACCTCCTGACCCGACATCTTTACCTCAATCCAACCGCATGGCGGCCGCCAGGAAACTGGATCATCAACCCCTGATGTAGAAAAACCGGGAAAACGTACCTGCGTCGCCTTATGGTCTCCAAAGTTCTATAGCCGAAGGGAGCGACGTTCGATCGAGCTTCATCTTTACGTCGAGCACGATCCCGCCGCGATCAACAAGCAAACTCTCAATCATCTTCCATCCCCTGTCGAGATAAAGTTTGTGTGGTACCGCTAGGATGACTGCATCCGCCGGTTTCAGATCGTCGATAGCGGTGAGCGTTAGGCCGTATTCATGCAGGACTTCTTCCGGACTCGCCCACGGATCGGTGACTTGAACGCTGAGACCGAAAGACCGGAGTTCGCTGATAATGTCGACTACCTTGGAATTGCGCGTGTCCGGAACATCCTCCTTGAAGGTAAGACCAAGCACTGTTACCAACCCACTGCGCCCCTTCAATCTCAAGAGAGAGCGAATGCACTCCCGCGCAATGTGACGACCCATGCCGTCGTTGATGCGACGGCCCGCCAAAATTACTTCGGGATGATACCCCGCCTTCTCGGCCCGAAAAGTCAGATAGTAGGGGTCTACTCCAATGCAATGTCCCCCGACCAGTCCGGGGTGGAATGGCAGGAAATTCCACTTGGTCTGGGCAGCCGCAAGAACGTCGCCGGTATCGATTCTGAGAGCTCCCAAAATCAGCGACAGCTCGTTCATGAACGCGATATTGAGATCGCGCTGCGTATTTTCAATTACCTTGGCTGCTTCGGCGACCTTGATGGATGGAGCGCGGTGAATGCCCGCAGTCACCACCGAACCGTAAACGCTTGCGACGATATCGAGAGCCTGCGGATTCTGCGCGGAAACAACCTTTGTGATTGTCTCAAAGCGGTGGAGCTTGTCACCAGGATTAATGCGCTCTGGCGAGTATCCCACCATGAAATCCCGTCCGGACTTAAGACCCGAGACGGCCTCAAGCACGGGAATGCATTCCTCCTCGACCGCACCGGGATAAACAGTCGACTCGTAGACGACGATGTCGCCCTCCTCAAGTGCGGAGGCGACGGTGCGGGACGCCGAAACCATCGCACCAAGATCGGGACGACGGGCAGAATCTATCGGAGTAGGCACCGTGACGATGTAGAAATCCGACGACTGAAGTGCCTTTGCGTCATCGGAAAATGTCAGTGACGGGTGATGCAAGTCCTTCACCTCGACTTCGCGCGTCCGATCGCGACCGGCTCTCAGTTCGGTAATTCGCTTCGAATCGACGTCGAATCCAACTACGTCTACTCCGGCGCGGGCAAACGAGACCGCTACCGGTAATCCGACATATCCAAGGCCGATGACCGCAATGCGCCGTTGATGTTCCATACAAAGCATTCCTAGCTCAAATTTGCCCAAGAATATCTGTTTAGCCGTCACGGCCTAGTTACCGCAAGAGCACAGGATTTACTATTGCCAGATGAGGTCTAAAACCATACCAACATTGATAAATTCCGCCCACCCCGGCCCTATTTTTCACTGCGCTCCTGGACGCACCGTGTCTCAAAGGCGATGATAGTCTGAAATGCGCGGTTTTCTGATTTTTGCCATCCGAATCCTGGTATCAGCCGCGCTGCTCTACCTTGCGCTACGGGGAGTAAATTTTGCAGAGATCCAGCTAAGGCTGAAAGAAAGCGGCCTGGGCTGGCTGCTGGGGTGGATGGTGCTTGCAGTCCTAGTCAACCTGCTTCAGGTAATACTCGGCGCGATTCGATGGCAGCTGATCTCAGCGGACTGCGGGGCTCCGCTTGGGCGATCTCAAGCGCTTCGCTACAATATGATCGGAACGTTCTTCAACCAGACCCTGCCGTCGACCATCGGCGGCGACGCGGTTCGACTCTGGCTAGTCAGTAGAACTGGGACCGGTTGGCGAGCGGCTACCTATTCTGTTCTAGTTGACCGGGCGATCGGTTTCATCGCACTTGCTATCGTGGTTTTCGTTAGCCTGCCCTGGAGTTATCAGATAATCGATGACGATAACGGAAGGCAAGCGTTGGCGGCCATCGATTCTGCGGCGCTTGCGGCCAGCGTTGGCTTCCTCTTGCTCGGCAACCTGCCGTGGCTTTGGTTAAAAAGGATTTGGCCGACGCGACACGTCTATGCCTGCTCGCAAATCGTAAATCGTGCCATCGTTAACTACCCTAAAGGCACCGCAATTTTGTTGCTGTCGATCGCCGTCCATTTTCTGAGTGCAGTCATTGCCTGGTGTGCGGTTCGTTCAATATCAGCCCCTGCCAATTTCGAACAGGTATTGCTGGTCGTCCCACCTATCGCTCTCATTACCATGCTTCCCATCTCAATTGCCGGTTGGGGAGTAAGAGAAGCAATGATGATGATTGCTTTCGGTTACGCTGGCCTGATTCCGGCCGACGGAACGATGGTTTCCTTGCTCACCGGTGTATCTTCATTCATCATCGGCGCACTCGGCGGCTTGGTCTGGATTGCAAGTGGAGAAAAGACGGCAAAGCTCACGGATAAAATCCATCATAGGGAATAAAGGAGGAAAAAGAGTCGGGCGGACGATGAGAAATAGATCTCGGCTGATCGTCGTATTCGGAGCCTTGTCGGCGTTATACCTGAGTTCGCGATGCTGGAGCCGAAACCGCGGCCACATCTAGTGCCGCCAATCTATGTGGACCATGTCGCAGCGTGTCGGGTTGCTGGTGAAACGAAACTGGAGTGGCACTCACGTAATTCCGATTATCGTGGAGTGGCCCAGTTCTGCATCCAGACATCGGGGCGGAACCGCGCCATTATCCCGATGCCCCTTCTCCCTGCGATAGATCAAGGTCCCCTTGGACATCAACGTTCTGCGCCGCTGCCGCGAAGATGCGTAAGCGGTGTTCCGAGGTCACCTTCCTGATGATGTCCTGATCTGCGAGTCTAATGGTTCTGATAACCGTTGAGATTGTAGCGAGCGGCGAGTCTGGCTCTGCCGTAGCCCGACGGCACGGACTTTCACCGCAGCAATTATTTGGCTGGCGGCGGGAAATGCAGGCGTCCTAGACGGCGCTTTCGCACGCTGAAGAGCTGCAGTTCGTTCCGGCGGTCCCGGACGTGGCACCGACCGCCCGTCCGTCGTCAACGCAAAATGCCCCGGCTCCATGTTGAGCCCGGTGCGGGAATGATCGAGGTCGAGATCGACGGCGTGACGGTTCGGGTTGGCCGCGGAGCGGAACGTACAGACCGTGACAGCGGTGCTGCGAGCATTGAAAGGTGGCACGTGATCGGCCCGACCGGCGCGGTCCGCGTGATGGTGGCGACCAAACCTGTCGACTTCCGCAATGGGGCCGAGGGACTGACGGCACTGGTGCGCGAGACGATGGCTGCGCATCCCTTCTCCGAAGCGGTCCACGTGTTCAGGGCGAAGCGCGCCGACCGGATCAAGTTGGTGTTCCACTAGTCTTTGTCTGTTCGCCAAGCGGCTGGAGGACGGCATCTTCCGGTGGCCGAAGATTGAGAAGACGTGATGAAATTATCGGCGGCGCAATTGTCTGCGCTGCTGGAAGGGCTGGACTGGCGGCGCGTCCATGAAGCGCCGGAAACCGTCACACCGATGCAACCAGGTTGATTGACGGCGGATCATTTATCTCTGCGGCGAAGTGAATTAGCCCATCGAGACCGTCGCAAAATGCCGCCGAATATGATCTGATTCGATCATGCCAAGCGACGCTTGCCTGACGATCTTGGGACACTGAAAGCATGCTGCTCGCCGAGCGGATACCGAACGAGCGACTGCGCCAGATCATCAAGGAATTGCAGCGGCATCGTTTTGGCCGCCGAGCCGAGACGTTGCCCGAAGATCAAATGTTGCTTGGCCTCGAAGATGTCGAGCAAACGGCGGCGAGCGATGCCGCGATAGCAGATCGGTCGGCTGCGGCGTCAAGAGCTGCACGAGCCGAGAAGCGACGCATTAACCGCGGCTCGTTGCCCGCGCATCTGCCGTGGATCGAGTTCATCCTCGACATCGACGGCACTCGCGCCCGCGCGACTAATCGAAGGCGGCATGCCGACGGAAGCCACCATCGCCCAGGTCCTGGTGTCCAAATATGCTGATCATCTGCCGCTGTATCGCCAGACGCAGATCTACGCCCGGCAAGGCACCGAACTGGACCGATCAACGCTGGCGGACTGGGTCGGTCACGCCGCCTGGCACCTGCGCCCGCTGCAGGAGCGGCTGCTGGTGAGGCTGAAGCAGCTACCCCGCCTGTTTGCGGACGAGACGACCGCGCCGGTGCTGGATCCCGGCCGTGGCTTCACCAAGACCGGACAGCTCTGGGCCTATGCCGCTGACGACCGGCCATAGGGCGGCTGTGACCCACCTGGCGTCGTCTATGTCTACGCACCCGATCGCAAATCTGAACGGCCAATTACCCATCTGGAGGGCTTCCAGGGCATTCTGCAGGTCGATGTTATGCCGGCTACCGCAAGCTGGCCGATCGCGGCGATGTCCGCCTTGCATTCTGCTGGTCGCACGTTCGGCGTGGCTTCTATGAGCTTGCCGTATCTGGTCCGGCACCGATCGCCAGCGAAGCGCTCGAACGTATTGCCGGGCTCTACGCCGTCGAGAAGAAAGTCCACGGTCGAAGTCCCGAGGAGCGCCGAACAGTTCGCTCCCTAAAAAGCCGTCCCCTGATCGATGCGCGCTCGAGCTGTGGTTGCGCGCAAAACTCGGTCTGATCAGCCAGACGCCATGGCCATCCGCTACGCCCTGTCGCGCTGGAGGGCCTGACGCGCTTCATGGATGACGGTCGTATCGAGCTCGATAACAATATCGTCGAGCGCTCCATCCGCCCGATCGCGCTCAACCCGAAGAACGCGTTGTTCGCGGGTTCCGACGGAGGCGCCGAGCATTGGGCCACCGTCGCGTCCCTGATCGAGACCTGCAAGTTGAACGACATCGACCCGCTCGCGTATCTGACCGACGTTCTTACAGTATCATCAATGGGCACCCAACCGTGATATCGATCAGTTGCTGCTGTGAGCCTATAGAACGCAAGAACTCAAAGCCGAGGCCTAAGAACAGCGCTTACGAAGGATGCGAATGTTTCGTTGATTAAAATGGGGAACGAATCCGGCATCAACCGCGGACCCCGAAGTCGGGCTTCGCCAAGCGCCGCGAGATTGGCGCAGTTGACGCAACCGATGGATCGCTTACGGGTCTACTACTACCTACCGGCCGATATCGCTCGACCCGCACCACTCATCAGTCCAAGCTTGAACCATCAAAACGTTCCAAAGCCACGAACCGTGGTTGCCTTTACGTTGCTGGTGATTGGTCCAGATGCGGTCAACCCGCCCGGCATTTAGCCACCTTTGGCGGTCAAGGCGATTGGCCGAAAGCAAGTCTGCAGCCCAGGTCTTCAATGGCCCGCGTAACCATTCATCGAGCGGGATGGCAAACCCCATCTTCGGGCGATCGATCAGACTCTTAGGAACATGGCGATCTAGAACCTGTCGTACCAACCATTTGCCTTCTCCGTTCCTCACCTTATAGTCCGGAGGTACCTCGCAACTGAACTCAACGACATCCTTGTCGAGAAACGGTACGCGCGTCTCAAGGCTGACTGACATAGCGGCGCGGTCGACCTTCTGAAGGATATCATCGGTTAAATAGCTAAGCGCGTCCGACAAAGTCATCCGGTCGAGTGGATCAAGCTCCTGGTCAATCCCTGCCATTTGCAAATCGAACCAGCTCGCGGGCTCGAAACCATCGACGACCGCACCGGCCGGATCGTCGTCGACTGAGCTCAATAAACGATATAAGTCATTGAAGGATCCTGCATTGACGATACGGCCGATTTTCGCGAGTTGATCCCCGGACCGAATGAACCGGAAACGGCTTGGGAGAAAATCGCCCACCATATTTCCAATCCGGTTGGCAGGTTCCGGAGCAACATTCCGGATCGCAGCGGTAAGGGCCAGTCTGATTACGTAAGGCAGGCGAGCGAAGCGCGCATGCAGACGCGGTCCCCACACATGACGATTATATCCACCGAACATTTCATCACCGGCGTCGCCGGAGAGTGCCACCGTGACCTCGCGCCGCGCAAGGGTCGCCAGCAACAAAGTCGGGATCTGAGACGAGTCGCCAAAGGGCTCGTCGTAGATGCCCGCGAGTTGAGGGATCACCTCGCGCGCATCGGACGGAGACACTACCAGTTCCGTATGGTCTGTTCCAAGATAGGACGCCACGCCGCGCGCGTGGGTTGCTTCGCTGAACTCCTTCTCAGCAAAGCCAACAGAGAAGGTCTTGATAGGCCGCGATGCACATTTTTGCATCAATGCGACGATCGCTGACGAATCGATGCCTCCCGACAGGAAGGCGCCGATGGGCACGTCCGAGAGCGACTGGCGGGTCACGGCTTGGCATAGCAGTCGCTCCAGTTCGTTCACCAAGGCTATCGCATCAGTTCGACGATTGTGCTGTCCATCGATCACGTGCTGACGCATCGACCAGTAGGGTTGCGGTGAGGGAAACACGTCACCCCTGCACATCGGGTGCGAGACAACTGTAAAGGAAGCCGGATCGAGCTTCTTAACGGTCTCCCAGATCGTCGATGGCCCCGGAACGTATCCAAATCTCATAAACGCGGTCAGCGCCTGCCGATCTACCGTCCCGCTCCACTGTGGGTGCGCGGCAAATGCCTTCAGTTCGGATGCAAAAACAAAATCCTCTCCCACCCAGCCGTGGAACAGCGGCTTTTCGCCGAAGCGGTCGCGACAAAGCGTCAAGGTGTGCTCTCGCGCATCCCAAATCGCAATCGCGAACATTCCATTGAACCGCTGGAGTGCTGCCTTGATACCCCAGTGTTGAACGGCACATAGCAAGGTCTCGGTGTCGGAATGCCCGCGCCACGCTGCCGCAGCGCCTGCTGCTTCAAGGTCTTTGCGCAGCTCAAGGTGATTATAGATCTCCCCGTTGAACGTCACCACGAAACGACCGCAATTGCTCTGCATTGGCTGCGCACCCGCCTCGGTCAGGTCGAGAACCGACAACCTGCGATGCCCAAGTGCAATTCCGGCCGCCTCGTCAGCCCAGATACCGCTGGCGTCCGGCCCTCGGTGCGCGAGTGAGGAAGTGATCTGTCTCGCGCATAAGGTAAGCGAGTTGGAGTCATTGCCAACCATTCGAAGGATACCCGCGATCCCGCACATGCCTTTAGCCGTCAACTTGTGGACGCGAGCAGATCGTAAACCTGCTGCGTACGTTGTGCATATGTATGACGGGAGTAAACAAGATCATAGGCAGCCTCGACGATTTCCCTGTGTTGGGCCGGATCCCGGAAGGCCGCGAGAACTTCATCGATATTGGAGAAATCGGGCTCGAGCGCGATGTAATGCTCGTTCGCGACCAAAATGTCATTGAATCGGCCACGAAACATGATCTGACAGGTTTTCGTTCCTGCAGCGTCGAAGTGTCGCGAACTGATGCATTTGCCATAATATGACGGACGCGGCCTTTCTGCAAAAAATCTTTCGAATATGTCTCTGGGTTCAAGCTGCTCATTGAACAACGCTTCGTGCTGTATCGGGCCGCTCCGCATCACCTTTCGCGCCGTCGCCCGAACCCACCCTGGCAAGCGGTGACCAATTCGACGTAAGGGGGAATCGTTTCGCAGCACAAACCCCCTCCGGAGATCTGATAAAGCATAGTCGCGAATTGCGTTGACTACTGCGTCATCCCGCTCAAGGAACCATGATCCCGCTTCCGTCGAAACTGTTCCACGGCACTGGTTGAGGTAGTGGGCCCAGCTTTTCCGATCTAAGCGGCGATCGGAAATTTCCGTTTTCAAACCCATGACCGTTCCGTGATCCTTAAACCACTTCAGTATCCGGTTTCGGTCGTCGTCACCGAGGTGCGGAAGGTAGCGCGCCGCTCGGGCCCCGATGTCGAGCGGCCGATCGCGAAATGCAATCGCCGGGTAATAGACTGCGGGATTTAATGCATGGGGAACCGCAACTACCTTGCGGGAGGCGACGGCATCAAAAAGATGGCGACCGGCTTCAAGGAGCAACTGCGTCGCGACATAATCAGGTTTGAGGATCGCAAAGAGCTTCAGCTTCTCGGCAATAGGTGAACCGGGTAGATTCACCTCATTACCGACGAATGTGAGCAGTGGCACCTTTCGTCCAACGAGTGTCGCAATATGCGGCTCCAGATATATTGTAGTGTCTGCATTGGTGGAATGAAGTAGCACCACCGCATCTATTTGTTTCAGAACCTTTGCAAGGCGTGACCGAGAATCCGATGGAACGATATTGAATGGAATGACCTCAAAGTCAGGGGCATTCGTGAATGCATCGAGCCAATCATCGAAATAGGACAGACGATCCGTGTAGTGGGCATAGGCTACCAACACCCGCATGCAACTCTCGCGGCTTCGGGTCATTTCGGGGTCATCTCGAATTCTTCAACAGTTCCGCAATTCTGAAGGCAGCACGCCCGTCGCCGTATTCGGTGATTTGCCTCCGCTCCGCGAAATCCGGCCCGTTCCACAATCGGTTCCAGCCATGACTGATAGTTTCCACCCACTCAGTTTCGCCCCGTAGCGTTGTACACGGCACGCGATGAAAATAAGCTTCTTTCTGCAATCCGCCGGAGTCGGTGAAAACGGCACCGGCGCCGTTTATCAGCCTAGCCATGTCCACATAACCCACGGGGCCAATGACCCTAAGTCCCTCAAGCGACACCCCCATACGCTCGGCGTTCTGACGCGTGCGGGGATGCAACGGCAAGATGATCGGAATTGCTTTAGCCTGTTTCTTCAGAAAGGCGATTACCGCTCTGAGCGACTTGGCATCGTCGGTATTTTCGGCACGGTGAATGGTCGCTACACCATATGCTTTGGGGTTGACCGCAAGTTCGGCGAGAATGCCAGAGGTGCCGCTGGCGCGGTCGATGGCGAACAGCGTGGCGTCATACATTACATCACCGATATGATGAACCCCGCCCCTGATGCCTTCCCCGGCGAGATTATCGACTGCAGCCTGTGTCGGGCACAAATGCAGCGCCGAAAGATGATCGGTAAGTACGCGATTGACTTCTTCCGGCATGCGACGGTTGAAAGATCGCAGGCCGGCCTCAACATGTGCGATGGGAATATGTAGTTTCGCGGCGGCGAGAGACCCTGCCAAGGTCGAATTGGTATCGCCATACACGACAACCCAGTCTGGCTTCTCGGCGATCAGGATCGGTTCGATGGCCGCGAGCATGCGACCTGTCATTGCACCGTGGCCGCCTCCGTGAATTTCAAGCCGATGGTGAGGTGTGGGGATATCGAGCTCGGAGAAAAACACGTCCGACATGTCGGCATCGAAATGCTGACCAGTATGGATCATGACTTCGCTCAGTCCATCGGTTTTGCGAATGGCACGACTGACCGTGGCCGCCTTGATGAATTGCGGCCGGGCTCCGACTATGGTGCAGATTTTCAAGGACACTACACGTAAGCCTTCACTTGCGGAACGTAACGCTCGTGCTGCACCATACAACGCAGGATCCGGTCGTGGTTAGCTCGTGTCCATTCAATGGTCTTTGCAAGCCCCTCTGCATGCGGCACGCCTGCCCTGAATCCAAGTTTTTCCGTCGCCTTGGACGGATCGCCGAAGCGCTGGCCCGATCGATCCCAATCTCGCGCCGGTGTCATAGCGATCGGCGTCTTGTTTCCGGCCAGCACGTTGATGCGCTCAGCAAGCTTCTTGATGGTCGTTTCAGCTCCAGAGGCAAGATTGTAAATCTCCCCTGGATTTCCGTTAACCGCACAAGCCATCAAGCCGCGCGCCATGTCCTCGACGAAGATAAAATCGCGCGTCGCGATACCGCCATTCTCTACGGGGAGGGGTTCCCCGTGCAGCGCCTTCCAGATAAAGGTCGGCGTCACGTTCCGCCATACGGTGTGGACGGTCCCGCGCCATCGCCCTGCACCGAGTATCTCCCTTGGTCCGTAAACATTCTGGAAGCGCGCTTTGACAAACGGCAACTGATACCGGGCGAAGTAATAGTTGCCGTACATCTCGCCGATTAGCTTCGAGATGGAATACGGGCTGTCATGAAATAGCGAGACCGGGGCATCTTCTCTGGTTGCGCTCGCGCCCTCGAACGTTTTTTCGGCGACGGCGCAGCCGGCTGCCGCATACACGACCTTCCGCAGCGACTTCATGCTTTTTAACCGCTCGAACAATTTCAGCGTCGTTATCGTATTGTTGTCGTGGTCGGCCAACGGGTCCGCAATAGAAGATTGGTTTCCGTGATAGCAGGCCAAATGAAAGACATAGTCTAAATCGGCGGGCAACGTTTCGAGAATCGAATCATGAGCAATCGATCCGAGGCGAAAATCGATAACCCCGCCCTCGGGAACATTCGTAATGTCCGCGGACAACAAATTGTCGACAATAATAATCTTCGCAGGGCTTTCTTTCAGCAGCAGAGCGACTAGGTTGGATCCTACAAAACCTGCACCGCCAACAACAAGAATATTGGAATTGGCAAATGATTTTTCTGGCATATTCATACCGCCCTCTGCGGGGTGGTTGAAAGATGGCTATAGACATCGTTGACCCCGTGCGCGTCGTACCAGGAAAGCATGCGCCTGATGGTTTCGGTGAACGAGATCCGGGCAGTCCACCCAAGAATCGATTTCGTCATGGTAGGATCCGGAACTACGGCCGGCACGTCGTCGTCGCCCACCGGGATGACTTTGACGGCAGGATCTGGCGCCAAGCCCAGATGGTCACGAACGGCGTCATAGACATCCTTGATCGAATGTCCTTCTCCGCTCGACACATTGAAGGTGCCGGTCGGCGCCCCGTTTTGCATTACAAGATCTACCGCGGCCAAAAAGTCGGACATGTCGAGAAAATCGCGCTGTGCGTCGGTACAGAAACATGCCTGCCCCGCCTTAAGCCGCTTGTAGAAGGTGGGAAGCGGCCCAATAGCGAGGCGAGGACCGGTCACGTTCGCAAGCCGGAGCGAAGCGAACGGTAAACCGCTGATTGAAAGATATTGCTCGCCCGCGACCTTCGAAATACCATAACTCGTAAATGGTCGCAGGGGATGCTCGACCGGAATCGGCATCATTGAGGGGCGGCCGTAACAAAGCACTGTCTGGAAATTGAGGAGCCGACTCGCCTTACAAGCCCGCGCAGCATCGACGACATTGACCATGCCGGTCACGTTCGTGGCTGCATCCTCGTGCCAGTCGGTCGGATCCTTGTAGGCGGCAGCCGAATGCACCACGTGCGTCGGACAGAACTCTGCGAAGGTGCGATCGACTAACGCTCGATCCGCGATCGAACCCTCCACCACCGTTAGTCGCTGAAGGGGAGGCACGACCTCCCGTTTTCCAGTGGCGAAATTGTCTATCACCAGAATTTCGTGCCCTTGCGGCAACCAGTGCTCGATCAGATTGGAGCCAAGACACCCCGCCCCTCCCGTAAGGAGAATCCGCATAGCGACATCTGCAACCATCAAGAGCGTGCCTCTTTCAGGTGAGTGTATCCGCCCTGGACGCCTTCGCGGTTCCAACGTTCCACAGCAACCTCAGCAATCCTTGGTAGCGGCGTGAATTCCAGCTCGCCGAAGTCGGTGAACGTGCGAGACGGATCAAGCAAAATCGAAGGTGCATCGTCCTTGCCCAAGGGCTTGACCTCGGGCTCTGGATAATCGTTCAGTTTCATTGCCGCAACTACGGCATCGTAAAGTTCGCGAATAGCGAAGTCCTTGCCCGAGGAGAAATGATAGGTGCCGCGCCCAACACCATCCGCAGCCCGCACCACCACACGAGCCAGATCCCTTGCGTAGCAGAAGTCCCTACGCGCCGGCGTAACAAAGCACTTCTTACCTGCCGACAACCGTTCAAAGAAAATCGGCAGTGGACCTGACACGTTGCGTTCTCCGATCACGTTGGCCAACCGAAAAGTCACCCAATCGACTCCAGAAAACTGAACGTAATTTTCGCCTGCAGTCTTAGAGATAGCATAGCTCGAATTCACAGGATCGATCGGATGATCGAGGTGGATCGGCGACTGAAGTGGTCTTGTGCCATAGCAAAGTGCGGTCTGAAAATAGATAAGCCGACCGACGCCGTGAACCTTTGACGCTTTGGCGACGTTGGCGGTGCCAGCGGCGTTGACGTGAGCATCTGTTACCCAATCTTCCGGATCCTTGTAGGATGCTGCGGTATGGATCACGACATCGGGCTTGAAATCCGCGAAGAGCGAATTAATTAAATCAGCATCGGTGATCGAGCCCTCTACCAATCGCAAATTCGCATCTGGTGCGAGATTGTCCCGGCGGCCAGTCGCAAAATTATCGATCCCGAGGACGTGGTCTCCGCGCGCCAGCAACATGTCTGTGACTGTTGATCCGACCTGACCCGCGCCGCCGGTGACAAACACCTTCATACCCTGTTTCCTTCCATTCCTGGTCGTCAATCGCTATCACCGGAATTCGGCAATCGCATAGTTCAACTGCCCTTTGAACGCATTCAAGCGGCCTGTCCATCAGATCCTAAAATAGGCTACGCGATCGGCCGGAGGCCAGAACGCAATAATCCTCGATGGCTATACAACAGCATCTTGTATGGAGCAACAGACTGAAAATTTGAAAAGAAACAACAACTTGCATTGGAGACGACTTTGGTATCCGAGGAGTAGCACGAGCGGGCTGTTTGATAGTTCGGGACCAACCGTGATTTCAGGTCAGAATCACCGGTGCAGCATTGCGGTTCCCTATCCACTTCGAAAGCTCCGGGCGGATTCTGTGCGGCCGACGCGCTCGTACGCGCCCGGCCAGGCGCCGCTTATGATCTCCGCGATTTCGGCAGCGGTCGCGATGCAAACGCAAAAAAGGAGTCGCGCGCACGCTCCGCCAATTCGAATTCTTGGCGCGGCTGGCCGGGAGCATGAACCCTTCTAGCTCGCCCCTGGGCGGTGGCTGGAATGGCGATACCAATGCGTGAAATGCCTCGGACTACTCAATTCGCACTTCAACCGGATGAAATCAATGTGTTAGACGGGCAATGGTTAGTCGCGTAGTACTTCGATTGGCCGTGACTGGAGAACATGATGCGTTTACTTTTGAAGATGATAATCGGTGCTGCCGTTCTCACAATGGTCGGGTGCAACGAAGGCCCTCCCGGCCCTCCCGGCCCTCCTGGCCCTCCCGGCGCGCAAGGTGCCCAGGGTCCTCAAGGCGAAAAGGGTGAGAAGGGCGACAAAGGCAACCCAGGCGAGCCCGGGAAAGATGCGCCACCGCCGCCGAGGAAGAAGTGACAGGAGCAAGAAATACCCGCGGGGTAATACCATCCAGCGGGTTTCCTTATGCAACTCTCGCGGGCTCTGGGGTCCGTTGCGCGATTAGTTGAAATTCGGCAGCGAGCGGTTAATATCGAGAGGGGTTATCCTGGGTGGAAGGAGTTGTTGCCGGAATTCATCAACAGCCCTCCGGTATTTCGATCTCAGTTCTCGTTCAACAGATGACCTTTCATACGCTCGAACTGCAACACACAAAGCACACGTTATTGACGCCAGACCGACCACTCATGACAAATGGTCGCGGCCAACCCGATGCACATATCGTGATGCCGATCTCACCCACGCGACTGTTTATCGTGGTCCGCGAAAAACGCATTATCGAACAGATTGCAGGTACGAAAAACAATAAACTTATAGCCTGCGTAAAAAGTAGGCTGGCTGAGCAGGCGCAACGTTTTGTTTATGGTGAGGCCTGTTCACAGCTGCGCTTCGTGGAAACCCGCCGTGGAAATAAAGTGCCTTCGACACTGTTTGGTTAGCTGAGGCAGTAATTCTGGGACTTAATCCAGTTTGAAGTTCGCTCTGGCCCAAGACGAGGACCGGAGCATGAAGCGCAATCGATTTACGGAAGAACAGATCATCGGGGTTTTGAAGGAGCACGAGGCCGGGGTCCCGGT
>NZ_JAFCLS010000085.1 GCF_018131075.1 Bradyrhizobium sp. JYMT SZCCT0428
CGACGGCGTGGATTAAGCGTACGGCAAAACCGTGTGGTCCTGGCGCCCGTTGCCGGCGTCAAGCTGTCGGAGAAGCGCAAGCGGAAACGGCAGCGACGGAGTCAACCAAGAACTCGTCTCCGGGGAGATCACGGCATAAGCCGTAAAGCCATTGCGCAGGGAAGGCCGGGTGTTCACCGCTGCCCTGTATGCTCGTGTGCAGCCTTTTTATTGCAAACCGCACACGGGACCGCGGGTGCAGCGCGCACCCGGTCTTCCCTGCGCCCTCTCAATGAGAGGGCGGGAAGTTTCTGGCAAAGCTCGGGCGCAATGCGCCGCGAGATCGCGAATTCGCGTCCTTGGTCATTGATCGATGAGCATCTCCATCCACTTCGTCCCGGACAAGCGAAGCGCGATCCGGGACCCATACGCCGCAGCGGTTGTTGTTGAGCACGCTGGGCGACGACTTACTTCAACAATAGATGACCGGGATTATGGGTCCCGGCGTTCGCCGGGACGACACCGTCTCCGCTTACACAGGCTGATGCGCCGGAGCCCGCAAACCCGCCGCCTTGACCTTGCCGAAATCCGCGGTGGATTTCCCCGTCAGCGCCGCCAGCACCAATGCTACCATGTGGGCGAGGCGTTCGTCCCTCGCCTCCTTCTTCAGGAGGTCACGGCCGAAGATCACGCTCAGCGTCGCGCTGTTCGACAGATAGAAGAAGCACAGGCCGGCGATCGAGATATAGAGCTGGACCGGATCGACCGCGACGCGGAAGTCGCCGCTTTCGACGCCGCGATTGACCACGGTGCGGATCATCTCGACGAACGGCGAGTGCATCGATTTGACCTTGGTCGAGCGCTTGAGGTGGCGGGCTTTGGCAAGGTTTTCCGTATTGAGCAGCGCCAAAAACTCCGGATTGCGGATGAAGTAGTTCCAGGTGAAATCGATCAGCCGTTCGATGGCCTTGGGCGGATCGAGATGTTCGAGATCGAGGGTGCGCTCCTCGGCGCGGATCTGCTCATAGGCGCCTTCGAGCACCTCGAGGTAGAGGTCCTCCTTGTTGCCGACGTGGTAATACAGCATGCGCTTGTTGGCGCCGGCATTGGCCGCGATCCGGTCGACCCGCGCACCGGCGAGGCCGTGGGCGGCAAATTCCTGCTTGGCGGCCTCGAGAATGCGGATCCGCATGCCCTCGGGGTCGCGCTGCCATTTCAGAACACGTTTTGCCTTGGCCAATTCAATCGCTCGATGATCGCATATACGAGATTTAGCACGCTATCCCCGTCATTGCGAGGAGCGTCAGCGACGAAGCAATCCATGTCTCCGCGAGGCGGCATGGATTGCTTCGCTCCGCTCGCAATGACGGCTGAATCAATCGAGCGCGCCCGGCTTCATCGAGGGCTGTACGAGCAAGGTCGGCACGCCGCAGGTGCCGTTGCGCACGGTCATCACCCGCGTCCCCGGCTTGCGGCCGGCGCGGACTTCGGAGACGTCGACGCCGGCAGCCGTCAGCCGCGCATGGGTGGCGTCGATATCGGCGACGCGCCAGCACAACCCGCGCAGACGGTCGTGCTGCTCCTGCGTGCCGGCAGCCGGCTTGCCCGGCCGGTGTGTCACCTCGACGATGAGGTCTCCGCAGCGGAAGAACATCAGCCGGCCCCAGTCCGGATGCGAGCGGTCGAGCGCCATGTCGAGCCCGAGCCGCGCCCCATAGAGCGCGGCGGCCCGCTCGGGATCCGGCGTCGAGACCACGACATGATCCATCGCGGTGATCGATGCCGGCCCGGTTCGCACCGACAGTGGTCGCTCCTTTGCCAGTTCGAGGAAGAACATCCGGATGCCACGCGTCGCATCGGTGGCGGCGCGGGTGCGCTTCCACGACAAGGTCGCCTCCGTGACCGCATCGCGGCTTTCGACCTCGGCGACCGGCTCCGGCTTCAGGGTCAGCCGGTCGAGCCTGCGATGCAATTTCGTGATGTCGTTGGTGCGAAAACAAAGGCTCGCCAGCCCCTCGCCCTGCGCCGCGAGCACGCCGCGAATGCGCTCCGCCGCCTCGCCGTCGCCGCTCGGCGCCATCAATTCCAGCGTCGCGTTATCGAGCGTGAACAACACGCGCTCGGCGCCGTCGCCACTGTTGCGCCAGGCCGGCGTCCGCCCAAACAGCGACTGATAGGCCGCCTCGCCCGCCGAAATATCGCCGGTGAGTACGACTACATGATCGAGACCTGTAATCACGGCAAAAGCCCTCCCCCTTTTGTCGCACTGTCCGGAACCCCGGGCAGCGCTCAGCCGTTATGGCCCGGCATCCTGACGATCCCTAGTCCCCTGACATGCCCTTCTCAAGCCGCAAACACGGCACGGTTGCGAATAATTTCAGCGAATGCATCCGACAAGCGGTGCTAGTGTAGCGCGCCGGGCCGGACCCACCCTTCAGCCCAAGACTCTGAAGTACAATGACGGAAAACGAATGCAGGCCCTCTTCATCGGACAGACCTATATCGACGTCACCTTCATCACCGACCACATGCCGACCGGCGATGAAAAGCATGTGGCCTCGGCCTACGCGGTGTCGTTTGGCGGCAACGCCGTCACGGCGGCGTTCTGCTGCGCCAAGCTCGGCATCGTGCCGGACCTGATTGCGACTGTCGCCAACGACTGGCTCGGCCGCATGTTCTGGGACATGAGCGCGAAATACGGAATCTCGATCCATCCGCGCAAGGTCAACGCCTCCTCGCTGTCCTTCATCATGCCAAAGGACGGCAAGCGCGCCATCGTGCGTTGCCGCGACGACGAACACATCCATCCCTTCCCCATCCTCAACATCAAGGGATGCCGCGCGCTGCATATCGACGGCCACCAGCCGGACGCTGCCATCCATTACGCCAAACTATGTCGCGAAGCCGGCATCCTGACCTCGCTCGACGGCGGCGGCCTGCGCAGCAATACTCATGAGCTCCTGGAATTCATCGACGTTGCCATCGTGGCCGAGCGGCTGTGCGAACAGATGGACAAGACCCCGGAGACGATGCTGGATTATCTCAAGAGCCGGGGCTGCCGGGTCGGCGGCGTCACGCTCGGCGAAAAGGGCCTGCTGTGGTACGACGAGACCGGTTCGGTGCGCAGCCTGCCCGCACTGCCGATCCCGCGCGAGCGCGTGATCGACACCAACGGCGCCGGCGACGTCTTCCATGGCGCCTACGTCTATTCCTATTTGAGCAGCCCCGGCAAAAGCTGGCGTGACCATTTCGAGTTTGCACGCGCCGCGTCGACCTTCAAGATCCAGCGGCTCGGCAACGAGGCGGGATTGCCGACGCTGACGGATATCGAAGTGGTCAAGATGGCGTTTGCGGCAAGCCCGTGACCGGATGAAGCGGAGCTAGAGTATGGGGCGCGTCTTCGTCGCCGGCAGCATCAACATGGATGTGGTGGCGACCGCCGACCGGCATCCGCTTGTTGGCGAGACCGTCGCCGGCAAAGCGGTGCTGTATTTTCCCGGCGGCAAGGGCGCCAACCAGGCCGTGGCAGCCGCCAAGCTCGGTGTATCAACCACGCTGATCGGCCGGCTGGGAACGGATGCCTTCGGGCAGCAATTGCGGACTTTTCTCGCCGCGCAAGGCGTTGACCTCGCGCATCTCAAGGACACCGCCGAGGCCCACACCGGAACGGCGCTCATCACGATCGCCAATGCCGACAACACCATCGTCGTCGTACCCGGCGCCAATGCGCTTGTCAGCGCCGAGGATGTCGGCACGCCTGTTCTCGCCAGGGGCGACATCGCCGTCAGCCAGTTCGAAATCCCGCTGCCCACGATCATGGCGTTCTTCAAGCGCGCCCGCGCTGCCGGTGCGACCACGATCCTCAACCCCGCGCCCGCGACCAGGTTCGGACGCGAACTGCTCGATCTCGTCGACATCCTCGTTCTCAACGAGACCGAGCTTGGGCTTCTCGCCGGCACCGAGCTTCGCGATACCGATGATGACAACAGCTTCATTGAAGCGGTCCGGTTGCTGCCGTCAAACCGTGATCAGATCGTCTGCGTGACACTGGGCAGCCGCGGCGTGCTTGCGATGATCGATGGTCAGCCGTCGGTTATCCCCGGCCGCAAGGTGAAGGCGGTGGATACTACCGGCGCCGGCGATTGCCTTGTCGGAGCGCTCGCGGCGCGTTTGGCGGATGGAAAAGCCATCCGCGACGCCCTCGCCTATGCCAATGCCGCGGCATCGATCTGCGTGCAGCGGATGGGCGCGGCACCCTCGATGCCGACTGCCGCGGAAGTGGCGGCCATCATCTGACCACTCTCCGCAACCTTCGCGTCAGCCGCATCGAAGCGCGCCTGTCACTTCAACGACTGCAATTCGTCGTATTGCGCCCGCGTCCACCCCGCGCCGGCGGCGGCATCGTTGTGCAGCGGAACCGCTGCTTGCCGGAATGCCTCGCGATCCGGCTCGACCACGGTCATGCCGAGCTTCTTGAGCTGTGTCGCCAAAACCCGTTCGGACGCCTCAATCGCCTCCGTCGCCTTCGCGGCGGCCTCCTTCATCGTATCCGCAAACAGCTTCTGCTCGTCCGGCTTCAGCTTGTTCCAGACGTGGCTGCCGATCACCGTCACCATCGATTCCGTGATGTGGCCGGTCAGCACGATGTGACTCTGCACCTCGTAGAATTTCTTGGCCATGATCGTGGGCAGCGGATTCTCCTGACCGTCCACCAGGCCTTGCCGGAGCGCATTGTAAACGTCGGAGAATGCGATCGGCGTTGCGTTGGCGCCGACGGATCTGGTGAACATCAGGACCAGCGGCGCCGGCGGCACACGCAGCTTCATGCCCTTCATGTCGTCGGGCTTGCTGATCGGCTTGTTGGCGGTGACGTGACGCTGCCCGTAATAGGTCAGCGCGAGGATCTTGTGCCGTGTCTTGTCTTCATAGTCCTTCGCGAGGTCGGCAAACAGCTTGCTGGCACGGTAGGCCTTCCAATGGTCGAAATCGCGCAGCATGAACGGCGCGCCGGTGATGCCGAGCGGCTTGTAGGTTGCCGCGACGAAGTTGATGCCGACATAGACGATATCGACGGTGCCGAGCCCGAGCCCCTCATTGAGCTGATTCTCGTTGCCGAGCCGGGAAGCCGGGAACACCTCGATATCGAATTTTCCGTTGCTGCGTCTCCTGATCTCGCTCGCCGCCCACAGCGCTTCGGTGTGGTAGGGCTCGGTGATCTCGTAGACATGCGCCCATCGCAGCTTGGTCTGGGCCGAGGTCGGGCCGGCCATGACCATGGTAAGGATGACGGCGCTGCTTAGCATCAGACAGCGTGTCCAGACGGACATGCTACCCTCCCCGATTGACTCACCGAAGCCTCTGGCGGGCCTGCTGCAGCGTTGCCGAAATGGTCCGCCGATGCAAGTGGACCGGCGGCAAGGCTCCTCCGACTTAAGTCAGCGCGCTCTTCAGATCGAAGCTGCTATCAGCCGCCTGCTCCGGTCCGATCGAGCCGTTGGCGGCCAGCAGGCGCCGTCCGAACATGTGATCCCCGGCACGGTTGACGGATTCGATGCCGACGAGTTGCCCGGACTTGTAGCAGAAGGCGGAGAACGCCCCCTGCCCGCGATCGCCGCGCACCACCACCTGGTCATAGCCCGTCGTCAAACCCGCGATCTGAAGCTTGTGGGGACCCTGGTCGCTCCAGAACCACGGCAGCCCGTCATAGACTTTGGCATCGCCGGTGAGTCGCGCCGCGACACAGCGCGCGTGGTCGGTGGCGTTCTGTACGGATTCGAGCCGCAGCGACCCGCCGAAACGCGGGCTCGCATAGAGCGCGCAATCGCCGACCGCCGAAATACCCGGATCGGCCGTCAGCAGATGTTCGTCGACAATGATGCCGGCAGCCACCGGCAGGCCGGCTTCGGCCGCCAGTTCGACATTCGGCAGGACGCCGACCCCGACGACGATGAGATCAGCAGGCATGTGCCGGCCGTCGCTGAGGCTGACACCGGTGACCTTGGCCCCGTCGCTTTCGATGCTGGTGACCTGCACGCCGAGATGAATCCGAATGCCGGCCGCGGTGTGGCTCGCCTGAAAGAATTCGGAGATTTCAGCGGTCACAGCACGCGCCATCACGCGGGTGCCGAGTTCGACCACATCGACTTCCAGGCCCTTGCCCCGGGCGGTCGCCGCGAATTCCAGTCCGATGAAACCGGCCCCAATCACGACGACGCGTTGACCGGATCCGATCCGGTGCCGCAACGCCTCGCTTTCGTCGAGGGTGCGCAAATAGCGCACGCCCTCCAGATTGGCGTTGGGAATGTCGAGCAGGCGGTTGCGCGCTCCGGTCGCCAGCACCAGATGGCCGTAGTCGAGGAAGGAACCGGAGCCGAGCAACAGTCTATGCGCCCTGCGGTCGATCGACACCGCCCGATCGGAGATCAGCTCGATCTTCTGGTCGGAAAAGAATTTTTCCCTCCGGAACATCAGGCTGTCAGGCCCGCCGGTTCCCTTCAGATAGGCCTTGGACAAAGGCGGTCGCTGGTATGGCAGATGGCCCTCATCGTTCAGAAGCGCGATGCGCTCGGCAAAGCCGTGCTGGCGAAGCGAGGCCGCAACCTGAAAGCCGGCATGGCCGGCGCCGACGATGACAACAGGACCTTGCACAACGGATCCTTGCACAACAGATCCTTGCGTCATCGGGACAACCCAATTGCAGGCGCACAGGAATTACCCATGTCGTCTCCTCTCACTGCTGATGTTGGCTTTCGCCTCGTGAGAGCGGCGCTCGTGTCCGCGTCCCGAACGATGGGCACCCCCATTAGGCCTCAAGGTTTGGCAACGCGCAAGAGCGTCCCTGCCCTGGAAGGGAGGATAAGGTCGCATCCAGCGGCCCGCCTCCGGGATTGTCTCCCCCAGGCTTCTGCTATTTAAATGCGCGGCGTCCGTTCCGCCCGGAGGATTTTCCGATGACGACACAAGATCATACCGCTGCTCCATCCGATGAGCCGGCACGGCTCACGATCGAAGGTCCGATTGCGACCATCACGCTGAACCGGCCCGCGGCGTTCAATTCGATCGACCTGTCGATCGCGAAAAAGCTGGAACAGCTTGGCGCCGAGGTCGAGGGCAACGACGCGATAAGAGTGCTGGTGATCCAGGGCCAAGGCCGCGCCTTCAGCGCCGGCGGCGATCTGCAGACCATCGGTGCGGCCGCAGCCGCCGACACCATTGCGCCCGTGGTCGGCGAACTCTTGAAGCACTACCACGCCTTTATCGAAACCATCCGGCGGATGCCGAAGATCGTGCTGTCGAGCGTTCACGGCTCGGCGGCCGGCGCCGGCATGGGCCTCGCCTTCGTGACCGATCTTTGCATCGCCGCTGAAGACGCCCGCTTCACGCCGGCTTACGCCAAGATCGGCGTGTCGCCGGACGGCGGCAGCACCGTCGGCATGGTCGGCACCGTCGGCACCCGCCGCGCGCTGCAGCTGTTTCTCGCCGAAGACAGTTTTTCGGCGCAGCAGGCCTACGATTGGGGCCTGGTCGCCCGGGTTGTTCCGGCCGCGGAGCTGAAGGCGGCGACGCAAAAATTCGCCGAACGGTTGGCGCAGAACCCGCCGGCGGCAATCAGCGGCACCAAGTCGCTGGTTTACCAGGCCGCGGTGACGCCGGTCAGGCAACAGCTCGATGCCGAGGAAGCGAAGATCATCGACGCCATGCACACCGACGATTTCCGTGTTGCGGTGAAGAAGTTCACCAGCAAGGGGAAATAAGCGACCGCCGCAGCGCCATGCGAACCAGCCGAACGCGTTGGGCTCCTTAGCCCTTCCCCTCGCCGCGCATGAAATCGAAATCGCAGCCTTCGTCGGCCTGCAGGATGGTTTCGTTGAACAGATGCGCGTAACCGCGCCTGGCCCAATCGGGTGTCGTTGCCGGCGCCAGCGCGGCGCGGCGTTTTTCGAGCTCGGCATTGTCGACCAACAGATCGATGCTGCGTTTGGCGACTTCGAGCCGGATCATGTCGCCGTTCCTCACCAGCGCCAGCGGACCGCCGACGGCGGATTCCGGCGTGATGTGCAGCACGATGGTGCCGAACGCCGTCCCGCTCATGCGCGCGTCCGATATCCGCACCATGTCCTTGACGCCTGCACGCCCGAGCTTCTTCGGGATCGGCAGATAGCCCGCTTCCGGCATGCCCGGCGCGCCCTTCGGCCCGGCATTGCGCAGCACCAGCACGTCGTCGGCATTGACGTCGAGCGCGGGATCGTCGACCCGCAGCGTCATATCTTCAACGGACTCGAACACGACCGCACGGCCGGTATGTTGCAAGAGCTTGGGGCTCGCCGCCGAATGCTTGATCACGGCGCCGCGCGGCGCAAGGTTGCCGTGCAACACCGCCATCGCGCCTTCCGGCTTGATCGGATTGCTGCGGGGACGGATCGCGTCCTGCCCCGGTACTTCCTCGGCGCCCGCGACGACGTCGCGCAGGGTCGCGCCGGTAATTGTTTTGGCATCGAGATCGATGAGGTCGCCGAGCTGCGCCATCAGCTTCGGCAGGCCGCCGGCGTGATGGAAATGCTCCATATAATGCTCGCCCGACGGCTTCAGGTCGATCAGGACAGGCACCTCGCGGCCGAGCTTGTCGAAGCCTTCGAGATCGATGCGATGCTTGGTGCGGTTGGCGATCGCGGTCAGATGAATGAGGCCGTTGGTCGAGCCGCCGATCGCCTGCAGCACCACTTGCGCATTCCGGAACGACGACGCGGTCAAAAACTCGCTCGGCCGCGGCCCCTTCGCCTTGGCCAACGCGGCGGCGACCTTGCCGCTCGCTTCGGCGGAACGGAAGCGTTCGGCGTGTGGCGCCGGAATCGTCGCGCTCATCGGCAGCGACAGGCCCAGCGCCTCGGTGATGCACGCCATCGTCGACGCCGTGCCCATCACCATGCAGGTGCCCACCGATGGCGCCAGGCGGCCGTTCACGGCTTCGATCTCAATATCGTCGATTTCGCCGGCGCGGTATTTTCCCCACAGCCGTCGGCAATCCGTGCAGGCGCCCAGCACTTCGCCCTTGTGATGCCCGACCACCATGGGCCCTACGGGAATGACGACGGTCGGCAGATCCGCACTGACCGCGGCCATGATTTGCGCCGGCAGGGTCTTGTCGCAACCGCCGATCACGACAATGGCGTCCATCGGCTGGGCGCGGATCATCTCCTCGGTATCCATCGCCATCAGATTGCGCAGATACATCGAGGTCGGATGCGAAAAACTTTCGGCGATTGAGATGGTCGGGAACACCATCGGCATCGCGCCGGTCAGCATCACGCCGCGCTTCACCGCTTCGATAATCTGCGGCACATTGCCATGGCAGGGATTGTAGTCGCTGTAGGTGTTGGTGATGCCGACGATCGGCCGGTTGAGCGCGTCGTCGGAATAGCCCATCGCCTTGATGAAGGCCTTGCGCAGGAACAGCGAGAAGCCAGCATCGCCATAACTTGCCAGTCCCTTGCGAAGTCCGTCATCAGCCATCTTGTTCTTCCCTATCGCTGCAGGCTCGCACTAAAGGAGTCTGAGCAATTATTGTCAATATTTTGATATTCGGCGCCGAAATTTGCGCTATTCGTCCACCAATCATGCGCTATTATTGACAATGGCATCCGTGCGTGCTGACTTCCGGCGATGATCGGAAGCGAGCATCCATGAACAAGCCGTTCCGCATTGGCCTTGTCGGCGCCGGCATGGTGAGCCGCCACCATCTGATCGCTTGGGCCAGCATAGCAGATCAGGCGCGCGTTGTTGCGGTCGCCGATCCCTCGGCCGACAACGCCGCACGCCGTGCAACCGAATTCGAGATACCCAGAACCTACGCCAGCGCCGAAGCGATGCTGGCGGAGACCGATCTTGACGCCATCGACATCGCGGCGCCACGCGAGATGCACGCGCCGCTGGTCCGGCTCGCGGCAGCTAAGCACCTGCCGGTGCTTTGCCAGAAGCCGCTGGCGCCGAACCTGCAGCAAGCGGCCGACCTCGCTGCCGAGGTCCGCGACCTGACGCGGCTGATGGTGCACGAGAACTGGCGCTTTCGCGGATATTATCGCGACGCCGTGGCCTGGCTGCGCGAGGGCCGCATCGGCAACGTCAAGCAGGCGCAGCTGACGCTGATGACGTCGGGTGTGCTGCCGGGACCCGACGGGCTTTGTCCGGCGCTGGAGCGACAGCCCTTCATGCGGCGCGAGAAGCGCATGCTGGTCGCGGAAGTCCTGATCCATCACCTCGACACGCTGCGGATGCTGCTCGGGCCGCTGCGCGTGACGGCGGCTGCGCTTTCGCGCACGAGCGAACAGCTCGTCGGCGAAGACGGCGCGGTGATCCAGCTCCAGGCTGACAACGGCGCCGGCGTCACGGTGTTTGCAAGCTTTGCCGCGCACGGGCATCCGGCGACCCAGGTCGACCGGCTGGAAATTCTCGGTGACAAGGGCGCCATCAAGCTCGACGGGCCGCAACTCATCTGCTCGGGTGCTGCGCCCCAGGAAAAGGTCTACGATCTCGCCACCGAATATCAGGGGTCGTACAACCGGACGATTGCGCACTTCGTGCAATCGCTGCGCGACAATACGCCGTTCGAGACCGCGCCGCAGGATAATCTCGAGACGTTGCGGCTGGTCGAGGATTGTTATCGGCTGTCAGGCTGGGAGGCTTTGCAATGAAGCCGCAGGAAGCATTGACCGAGATTTCCGCGCTGACGCGCGAGGAAGAGCAGGCGGAAGTGATCCGCCGGCTGGAAGAGGACATCATCTTCGGCCGCTTCGCCCCGGGTTCGAGGCTGGTCGAAGACACGCTGATGACGCGCTACCGCGCCAGCCGGCATTTCGTGCGCCAGGGCCTGTTTCAGCTCGAGCGCCAGGGCATCGTGCTGCGCGAGAAGAACATCGGCGCCACCGTGCGGTTCTATTCGGCCGAGGAAGTGCGGCAGATCTACGAGGTCCGGGAAATGCTGACGCGGCAGGCAGCATTGATGATCGCGCTGCCCGCACCCGCAAGCCTGATCGAGCAACTGAGCGAATTGCAGCGGCAATATTGCGCCAAGGCCGACGCTCAGGATCTGCGCGGCATTCACGAAGCCAACGATGCCTTTCACGTCGCGCTATTCTCCGCCTGCGGCAATCCCTATCTGGTGCGTTCGCTGCAGGACTACATGAACCTGACACTGCCGATGCGCGCCAAGAATCTGGCCGACAAAGAGGGGCTGGCGCTGTCGCGGCGCCAGCACGAATTCATGATCGAACTGCTGAAAGGCCGCGACAATTGGGCGCTGGCGCAGCTTTGCGTCGACCACATGCAGTTCAGCAAGTCGGATTATCTCGAGCGCATCGCAGGGGATGAGGGCGCGAGATAGCAGCTGTCATTCCGGGGCGCGCGAAGCGCGAACCCGGCATGACGTGAGAGGCGTCACTTCCAGTCCACGATCCTGCTCTTGTCGCCATCGAACTCCATGCCGCAGAACGTGCCGCCCTGGTAGAAATCGCTGACCGGATCGGGCTTGAGCTTGGCCTGCTCGGCCATCGCATGCTCGCGATGATCTTCGCCGCGGCCGGTCGGGCGATAGCCGAGCTCGTAGGCGCGGTGATTATCCCACCACGCGCGCTCGTTGTACGATGCGCCGTAGAAGATCTCGAAATGGATGTCGGGGTGGTCGAGCCCGATCCGGCAAAGCTGCACCAGGTCTTCCGGCTTCAGCCAGATCGCGAGCCGGCGATGGTCCAGCGGCATTTCGCCGAAATTGCCGATGCGCAGACACGTCACCCCGAGCCCGTGCTTGTCCGCATAGAGCGACCCGACCGCCTCACCAAATACCTTGCTGACGCCATAACGGCTGTCGGGGCGCGGGGTGACATCGGTGCCGATCCGGTGGTGGCGCGGGTAGAAGCCGACCGCATGGTTGGATGAAGCGAACACCACCCGCTTGACGCCCTTCTTGCGCGCCGCCTCGAACAGATTGTAGCAGCCGATGATGTTGGACTGCAGGATCTGTTCCCACGGCCCCTCGACCGAATAGCCGCCGAAGTGCAAGATGCCGTCGACACCCTCGCAGATCGCCTCGACCTGCGCGGGATCGGCCAGATCAGCCGCCTTGAATTTCTCGTTTGCACCGAGATCGGCAGGCTTCGCGAGATCGCTCAACAGCAGATCCGGATAGATCGGCGGCAACAGTTTGCGCAGGCTGGTGCCGATTCCACCGGCAGCGCCGGTCATCAATATGCGTGGCATTTTCTTCCCTCTTCGTTGCGACCGATTTGCGGTCGCTGGCTGACAATGATAGCAAAACATTCTGCGAGGAAACGCAACAGCAACGAGAACAGCAAATGTCCGAGGCAACACCCCGCGCCGGCTGGCAGCCGGCGACCTATTATCCCGATCCGGCGATCCACGCGCTCGATCCGCGGTTCGAGAAATACTGGCTCAAGCTGTCGGCGGTGGAACGGCTGGCCACCGGCATGCGCTGGGCCGAGGGGCCGGTGTGGTTCGGCGACGGGCGCTATCTGCTCTGCAGCGACATTCCCAACAACCGCATCATCAAGTGGGAAGAGGAGACCGGCGCGGTCAGCCACTACCGCAAGCCGTCGAATTTCGCCAACGGCCATACCCGCGACCGCCAGGGCCGCCTGATCAGCTGCGAGCACGGCGGCCGGCGTGTCGTCAGAACCGAATATGACGGATCGATCACGGTGCTGACGGATTCCTTTGGCGGCAAGCGGCTGAATTCGCCGAACGACGTCGTGGTCAAGTCGGACGGTTCGATCTGGTTCACCGATCCGATCTTCGGGCTGCTCGGCAATTACGAGGGCTACAAGGCCGAGCCCGAACTCGACATGAATGTCTACCGGATCGACGGCGCCACCGGGAAGGCCACCATCGTCGCCGAAGGCATTCTGGGACCGAACGGGCTTTGCTTTTCGCCGGATGAGAAGATTCTCTACGTCATCGAATCCCGGGGCGTGCCGACCCGCAAGATCCTCGCTTACGACGTCTCGCCCGGCGGCGACAGGCTTTCCGACAAGCGCGTGTTCGTCGATGCCGGTCCCGGCACGCCCGACGGCATGCGTTCCGACATCGACGGCAATCTGTGGTGCGGCTGGGGCATGGGCGATCCCGAACTCGACGGCGTTGTCGTGTTCGCGCCCGATGGCGTGATGATCGGCCGCATCGCCCTGCCCGAACGCTGCGCCAATCTCTGTTTCGGCGGCCTGAAGCGCAACCGGCTGTTCATGGCCGCGAGCCAGTCGATCTACGCGCTGTATGTGAACACGCAAGGCGCGCTCGGGGGATAGTCTACGCCATCCCCTCGCCGCGCCGGATTCAACCCTTCTTTTCCTGCGCGGCGGCGGTCTGCTTGGCCAGTCCCTCCTCGAACGCCTTTTCCAGCGTCGCGGCATAGGCGTTGAACTCGCCGGGATTGACGAACGGATTGGGCGCGCCGTCAGCCAGTTTGGCGCGCTTCTCCTGCATCTTGTACATTTCCGGATGCGGCGCGAGCAGGACATCCACCTTCATGTCCTTGGCCCGCGCGAAGGTCTTGCGGTAATCGGCGACGATTCCGGGATAGGTCGGGTTGGTCACGAGGCGGTTCAGCGCCACGGTGCCGCTGCAGAAGATCAGGACCGAGCGGGTGGCATCGCCGTCCTTCACGGAAAATTCCCAGCTCGTGCAGCCCGGCGAATGGCCGGGCGTTTCGCGCGCGGTGATCTTCACGTCGCCCAACGTAATCGTGTCGCCCTCGCGCACGGTGCGGTCCACTTTGACCGGCGGGAAATTCAGCACGGTTTCCTCCCGCGCTCCCGGATAGTAACCGCCTTCGAGCAGCGGCTTGTCGGCTTCACCGGCGACAAGCTGGGCGCCGCTGGCCTGCTTCATTTCGGCGAGACCGCCGGTGTGATCGATATGGGCGTGGGTGTTGAGCAGGTATTTGATGTCGGTGACCTTGAAGCCGAGTTTTTCGATGTTGCCTTTGATCTGCGAGGTCGCATCCGGCATGACCGTATCGACCAGGATATGACCCTGCGGCGACGTGATCAGATAGGATGACAGGCCGTTGGTGCCGACATAATAGACATTGCCGATCATCTTGAACGGCTCCGTCGGCTCGTTCCATTTCACCAGCAGCGTCGCGAGCAGATCCTTGAGGCTCTGCGCCTGTGCTGCGCCGGTCAACGGAATCAGCGCGACAAGCGCAATGGCCAGTTTCCTCATATCCGATCTCCCTTTTTGTTTTTTTCTTCGCGTCATTGCGGCCGCGCGTTGATGCAAGCCTCGACCATGCACTCTAACGACAATGCCGGCTGCTTTGGGGCAGCCGGCATTGTTTTGAATAGACGGCGTTAGCAGCGCCGCATCAGATCACGCGGCGTTGTAGCCGGCGACCGCCTTCACTTCGAGATATTCTTCCAGACCGTACTTGCCCCACTCGCGGCCGTTGCCGGACTGCTTGTAGCCGCCGAACGGCGCGGTGCGATCGTTCGGAACGCCCTGCAGGTTGACGTTGCCGGCGCGGATCTGCTTGCCGACGCGGCGCGCGCTTTCCACGCTGTCACCGGTGACGTAACCGGCCAGACCATACGGCGTGTCGTTGGCGATCTTGACCGCCTCGGCTTCGTCCTTGGCGCCGAGGATCGTGAGCACCGGCCCGAAGATTTCCTCGCGGGCGATGGTCATGTCGTTGGTGACGTCGGCGAAGATGGTCGGACGCACGTAGAAGCCCTTGTTGACGCCCTCGGGGAGACCCGGACCGCCGGCGACCAGCGTTGCACCCTCGTCGATGCCCTTCTTGATCAGCGCCTGGATCTTGTCCCACTGAATGCGGGACACCACGGGACCGATCGTGGTGCCGTCGGCGCGGGGATCTCCGGCCTTGGTCTTGTCGGCGACCGCCTTGGCGATAGCGGCGACTTCCTTCATCTTCGACAGCGGCACGATCATCCGCGACGGCGCGTTGCACGACTGTCCGGAGTTGTTGAACATGTGCATGACGCCACCGGTGACGGCCTTGGTGAGGTCGGCGCCTTCCAGGATCACGTTCGGCGACTTGCCGCCGAGTTCCTGGCTGACACGCTTCACGGTCGGCGCGGCGCGCTTGGCGACATCGACGCCGGCGCGGGTCGAGCCGGTGAACGAGATCATGTCGATATCCGGATGCTCGCTCATCGCAGCACCCACCTCGGGGCCGAGGCCGTTGACGAGGTTGAACACGCCCTTCGGCACGCCGGCTTCATGGAGGATTTCCGCGAAGATCAAGGCCGAAGTCGGCGTGAATTCCGACGGCTTCAGGATCATGGTGCAGCCGGCGGCAAGCGCGGGCGCGACCTTGCAGGCGATCTGGTTCAGCGGCCAGTTCCACGGCGTGATCATGCCGATGACGCCGACGGGCTCACGCAGCACCGTGGCAGTGCCGATGTTTTCCTCGAAATGATAGTTCTTCAGCACTTCCAGCGTGGAGGCGATATGGCCGAGGCCGGCGCCGGCCTGCAGCCGCTCTGCCATCGGCAGCGGCGCGCCCATTTCGTCGGATACGGCAGCGCCGATATCCTTCATGCGGCCCTTGTAGATCTCGATGATCTTTTCCAGGAGCGCGACACGCTCCTCGCGGCTGGTCTGCGAGAAGGTCACGAAGGCGCGCTTGGCGGCAGCGACGGCCTTGTCGAGATCGGCCTTCGAGCCGAGCGCAACCTCATACATCGCCTCTTCGGTCGCCGGATTGACGACGGGCGTGGACTTCTTGACGGCGGGATCGACCCAGGCGCCGTCGATGTAGAATTGCATACGGTTGACCATCGGAAACCTCGTTATTTCACAGGGCGGAAGGATTAAGGGAACGGGGGCGTTCGGCAGGCATCCTTGCACGAAAATCCCGGCAATTGAACCCGCCATATGCGGGATGCCGCGTTGCGGCGGGCACCGGATATAAGGTCAGTGGTGTGGCGGTGGCAAGGTGCCCCCCTCTCACCGTCGTCCCTGCGAACGCAGGGACCCATACGCCGCGGCCAATCTTGGGGCATGGGGGTAGATACCGGCTGAACAACTTCTCCCTGTGGTTATGGGTCCCTGCGTTCGCAGGGACGACAAATACCGCTGCTTCCTCTCACACCGCCATCTTCCGATGCCGCACCGGCGCCCCCACCGTGAGGCTTTCGGCCGCATCGATGATGGCGTTGGCGTCCATGCCGTGGTGGCGGTAGAGGTCGAGAATCGTGCCGGTCTGGCCGAACTGCTCGACGCCCAGCGCCTCCACCCGGTGGCCGCGCACGCTGCCGAGCCAGCCCAGCGCCGCCGGATGACCGTCGATCACGCTGACAATGCCGCAGTCGCGTGGCAGCGGCGCCAGCAATTGTTCGATATGGCTGAGATGCTGAACGCCGCGGCGGTCGCGGCGCAGTTTTCGCGCCGCGGTCCAGCCTGAATGCAGGCGGTCCGCCGAGGTCACCGCCAGCAATCCCACGTCCCGGTGGCTCTCGCCGATGAAGCCGACCGCCTCGATCGCCTCGGGCGCAACCGCGCCGGTATAGGCGATCACGACGTCGCAATTCGCGCCCGGCTTGCGCAGCCAATAGGCGCCGTCGGTGATCTCGCGCTGCAGGTCCGGCGTCATGATCCGCTGCGGCTGGTCGATGGTCCGGGTCGACAGCCGCAGATAGACCGATCCACCCTCACCCGCGTCGCGCTGCATGTGCTGAAAACCCCAGCCCATGATCACGGAGAGTTCATCGACAAAGGCCGGCTCGAATGAAGCAAGACCATCCTGCGCGATGCCGATCAGCGGCGTTGCGATCGACTGGTGCGCGCCGCCTTCCGGCGCCAGCGTGATGCCCGACGGCGTCGCCGCCACCATGAAGCGCGCGTCCTGGTAGCAGGCGTAATTCATCGCATCGAGGCCGCGCTGGATGAAGGGATCGTACAGCGTGCCGATCGGCAGCAGCCGCTCGCCGTTGATCTGGTGCGACAGACCGAGCGCCGAAAGCATGATGAACAGGTTCATCTCGGCGATGCCGAGCTCGAGGTGCTGGCCCTTAGGCGAGAAATCCCAGTTGAAGGTCGAGGGGATTTTCTCCTGCCGGAACAGATCGTGGTTTTCAGCCTTGGCGAACAGGCCGCGCCGGTTGACCCAGGCGCCGAGATTGGTCGACACCGTCACGTCAGGCGACGTGGTGACGATGCGCGAGGCCAGTTCGGTGTCGCCGCGCGCCAGTTCATTCAGCACGAGGCCAAAGCCCTGTTGCGTCGACATCTGCGCCGCCGGCTTGAAGGCGAGCCGCTCGGGCACCTCGATCACGGGCGCGGTCAGGCGCCGGCGGCCCTCGGCGTTGAACGGCGCTTCGGTGAGGAAGGCTTCGAGATCAGCCGGGTCCTGCGACAACCCTTCGAACTTTTCCCATTCGTGGCCTGGACGAATGTTCTGCGCCGCACGCCATTTTTCCATCTGCGCGACCGTCATCAATCCCGCATGGTTGTCCTTGTGGCCCTGCATCGGCAGGCCGACGCCCTTGATGGTGTAGGCGATGAAGCAGACCGGCCGATCATGGTCGATCGACTCGAAGGCATCGATCATGCTGGTCATGTCGTGTCCGCCCAAATTGGACATCAGCGCCAGCAGTTCCTCGTCACTGCGCCGGTCGATCAGTTGGGTGACCTGTCCCTGATCGCCGATGTCGTCCTGCAGATGCTTGCGGAACGCGGCACCGCCCTGGAAGCACAGCGCGGCATACATCTGGTTCGGGCAATTATCGATCCAGCGCCGCAGCGCCTCGCCGCCGGGTTCGGCGAACGCCGCCTGCATCAGCGTGCCGTATTTGACGATCCTGACGTCCCAACCGAAATTGCGGAACATGGATTCGAATTTTTCCCAGAGTCCTTCGCGCACCACGGCGTCCAGGCTCTGGCGATTATAGTCGACCACCCACCAGGTGTTGCGCAGCCCGTGCTTCCAGCCCTCGAGCAACGCCTCGAAGATATTGCCCTCGTCCATTTCGGCGTCGCCGACCAGCGCGATCATGCGCCCCTCGGGACGATCTTTCATCCAGCCATGCGATGTGACGTAATCCTGCACCAGCGAGGAGAACAGGGTTTGCGCCACGCCAAGCCCGACTGACCCCGTCGAGAAATCGACGTCGTCGGCGTCCTTGGTGCGCGACGGATAGGATTGCGCGCCCTTGAAGCCGCGGAAATTTTCCAGCTTCTCGCGGGTCTGATGCCCGAACAGATACTGGATGGCGTGGAACACCGGGCTCGCATGCGGCTTCACCGCGACGCGGTCCTGCGGCCGCAGCACCGAGAAATACAGCGCCGACATGATGTTGGCGAGCGAGGCCGACGAAGCCTGATGGCCGCCGACCTTCAGGCCGTCGGCGTTGGCGCGGATGTGATTGGCGTGGTGGATGGTCCACGACGACAGCCAGAGCACCTTGCGTGCCAGCGCGGACAATAATTCCAGGCGTGCGGGCTCGATGGGCATGGCGGTGCTCCGGACTCGGGGTCAGGGTCGAATTTTACCGGGCATCAGGCTTCCAGAAATCTCAAATTTACGCGACATACCGGCCAGAATTAGGATAAAATCCCAATCCGAACCCCATTACCCAGAGTTCATTCCAATGCACGCCCTCGACGCCATCGACCGCAAGATCCTCAGCCTGCTGCAATCCGACAGCCGCATGACCATGCAGGAGCTCTCCGAGAAGGTCGGACTCTCGGTGTCGCCCTGCCACCGCCGGGTGAAATTGCTCGAAGAGCGCGGCGTCATCACCCGCTATATCGCCACCGTCGACCAGAAATCGCTCGGCCTGCATGTCAGCGTTTTCATCTCGATCAAGCTGGCGCGGCAGAAGGAGGAGGATCTCAACCGGTTTGCCAAGGCGATCTCGAAATGGGACGAGGTACTGGAATGCTATTTGATGACGGGCAATCGCGATTACCTGTTGCGCGTCGTCGCCGCTGACCTGTCGTCCTACGAGGCGTTCTTGAAAAACAAGCTGACCCGGCTGGATGGGATTGCGTCGATCGAGTCGAGCTTTGCGCTGAGCCAGGTGAAGTATTCGATCGCGCTGCCAGTGTGACGAATGATTTATCTCTCGTCGTCCCGGCGAAGGCCGGGACCCATACCGCGTGATCTCTCGATGAAGCTCGGTAACAGAGACCGTTCGCAAAACTTCTTCCTGTGGTTATGGGTCCCGGGTCAAGCCCGGGACGACGGCGGTGTTTGTTGTTGCACTGTGGTCTAAACGCAGTTTCGCATTCTCGCGACGCCATGCGCCCGAGGTTTGCCAGAAATTCCTTGCCCTCTCATAAGAGGGCGCAGGGAAGACCGGGTGCGCGCTGCACCCGCGGTCTCGTGTGCGGTTTGCACTAAAAAGGTTGCACACGAGCATACAGGGCAGCGGTGAACACCCGGCCTCCCCTGCGCAATGGCTTTACGGCTTATGCCGTGATCTCCCCGGAGACGAGTTCTTGGTTGACTCCGTCGCTGCCGTTT
>NZ_JAFCLS010000086.1 GCF_018131075.1 Bradyrhizobium sp. JYMT SZCCT0428
CCAGCACCCATCAGGAATACGTCGACGCCCGCGCCGCCGGTGACGGTGTCGCCCCCGTTCGAGCCATAGACATAGTTTTGGCCGGAGCCCCCGTAGATATAATTGCCGTCAGTCTCTGCGGACGAGATGAAGATGTTCAGGCCAGAGCCGCCGAACATGCTGTCAACGCCGGTACCGCCGTAGAAATAATTGGTGCCCGCACCACCGTAGAGAGCATCAGCACCGGCCTCGCCCAGCATCACATTGACGTCACCGGCTCCAATAGTGCCGCCCGCGCCGATCAAAAGGTCGTCGCCGTCGCCGCCGAATAAATAATTGAAACCGGTGCCGCCATAAATGGAATCGTTACCGCCTTCGCCCAGCAACACGTCGAGACCAGGTCCCCCAATCAAAGCGTCATTGCCCGCGCCAGCGTAGATATAATCGTTGGCATTTCCTCCATCCCCAAAATCGTTGCCGTTGCCCAGCACGAGGACATCGGCTCCATCGCCACCGTAGGCGCTGTCATTGCCGTCGTTAGCATAAACAGTATCTTTGCCAGCTCCGCCATGAAGAATGTCGTTCGCCGAACCACCGAGCTCGGTCGTGTCGACTGCGGGGGCAAAGAGTAGATTGGAAGCGCCCGACGATCCCAGGATTAATACCTGATTGCTGGCTCCCCAGTTGATAAAGCTTCGGTTGCTAAGATCAACCGACGATCCGGTGACGGTGATCAAGTTGTTGCCAAATCCCCCACCGTTAACGACAAAGCTTGTTCCTAGAAGTTCTGTCCCGGTGAAGTTCGCGCTTAATCCACCAGCGCCGAATACAAAGGTTCGGAGGCTGGCAAGCCCAGCCGTGGTCGTTGCCGTGGCACCATCGGTCGCTGTCGCAGCAATCGATCCAAGTCTTCCAGAACCGTTACCTTGGAAATTCCAAGTACTTGGACCAAGTGTGGCTTGTCCAATGGAATTGCCATCGCGCTGAATGGTGATGCTCGATATGCCAGAGACAGCAGAGTTCGTACCGGTGAGCGAGATAACGCCGGCTGGTAAGATCGTTAATGCATCTAGCGTTATCACCGGGGGAGTTGAGGCTAGCTGGGTCACCTCGCCGGAAAACGTCCCCGCAGAAGCAAACGTCACGTAGAAGGTAAAATTACCAGGATCCGCTTCGGCGATGCCACTGGTGTCTAGCATCGTTACCCGAATGCCTCTTACACCGGGCGGCATGGCTAACACGTCAAGCGGCTGCAAGATTTGAGGTGCGGACCAAGCCGAACCAATCAGATAGATGACTGAATATGCAGCCGCGCTGCCCGACGGAAGCTGGATTGAACTGAAATCAGGTGTTTGGGCGTCCGAGGTGAGCGTGTAAACGTTCTTGCCTGCCGGATCGAAAGCATATTGCGTCGAGCTATCTGCAATCTCAAAATTGTAATTTGAAACGTTAGATGCAATGACGATGGGCTCGACAAGAGCTGGCAAACTGACCGTAGCACCGGGAATAAGCGAGAAAATTAAGGCTGCTTCCCTTATTCTGCGGTCGAAGAACGCATCTCCGAAATGAGTCAACTCCTTGTAAACTTCTAACCAAGCTTCCGGGGACCCGTCTGGCGATTGAGGGGAGATGGTCTTCGCAGCCTCGATCATGAGGCGCAAAAATCTAGGAGTTCCCTTCTTGCTGTTTTGTAACGGCATATTCGAAGGGCCATATTGAAACGCGACATCCACCAGAACGGTTTGCGCGTTTGACGGCAGGTCACTGATCGGGACGACCGCATGCCCGCCCCACCGAACCGGATTTTCCCAAATCGCGATCAATTCTGCGAGAGTGACCGATTCGGCTTCGGCTGTGAGAGCGTTTGCCTGCGATCGAGTAATGCTCACTGATCGCGACGTTTCATTTCCTCCAACAGATACTGCCCCAGTCTCAATCTGTGCGATGGCAAGCGCTTCACTCTTACCGAGCGCATCGTACAAGAATTTTAAATTGTAATGATTTGCGTAGTCGGGAAACAGAGCGGCGAAGCGTGCCGCTTTAATGATGCCACTGCCGAAATCGACACCAAGACCAACCGTAATTCCAGATGTACCCTTGACTACCCCCGGCTGATCGAGGGGAATGTACGGGGCTAAGGAGATTTTTCCACCCGGGCTCTCCCGTTCATGGATGAAGTTCCACTGAATATCGTATCCGGCAGGCTGCGGATCGTTTAAGGCAACGTTTGATGTATCGAGGACAATCTGGGTGCCCCCGTGCAAATCGTTTACTGCCTCAATACTATCGAGGTCGATTGCACCCGTGAAGTTAAGAGACGCGATCAGATTTGTTTGCTTGTAGACATTAACCGTTCGGGGGTTACCGAATGCCGCGGAAAGTGTGAGGTTGCCCCACCCGGCGAAGTCGATTACGTCTCCCGCCAAAAATCCGCTGATCTCCCCGCTAAAGCTGGCAAAGTTGTCAATTTGCAAAATGTTAGTCGCAGAACCGGTATGGGCAAAAACAATGCGCCCGGAGGCTGATGCGCCGCTCGTTAGTTCAACCATGCCGCCGTCGATGGTGGCGCTATTCAAGACCCCGCCTGCGAAAACTGCTTCGTAGCCACCGTTGCGAACGGTCGTTGCACTTGCTGTTCCACCAGAGGATACGTAAATTTTGCCGCTGTCGGCCGCCGTCGCAGGATTGAGCGAACCATTGCCCTGAACAACCGTGGCGTTGGCGATGCCGCCCGCCGTAACGATCTCTAATCCGGCAGCACTCACATTGGTCGCTCGGGAAATGCCTCCGGATGAAACTACTTCCGTTCCACCGCTACTCACCATCGTCGCACTGGCGACGCCGCCCGAGGAGACAACCTGGAAGCCACCAGACGAAATAACCGAAGCGCTTGCTGTCCCGCCAGCAGAGATTCGCTCGAAACCGGATGCTAGGATTGAGGTATTTTTTGTTAATCCGCCGGAGGAGACAACTATTCTCCCTCCGTTATTGATGGTCGCGCTTCCCTCAGTACCGCCGTTGAAGACGACCTCAACGCCGCCATCGTTGATGGTTGTGAGTCGGGCATTTCCTCCCGAAGATACGAATAGACCTCCATTGCTGCCTGCACCAAAATGAGTGTCGTTGATAATTGTGCTGATCACACCTCCACCATTTTGGACGATCAACATCCCCGAGTCTGAAATCGTTGTGGCAGACGCAAGGCCACCAGAAGAGATAATAGCAACCGCGCTGTGGTTGGTGCCGCTTCCGACTACGCTGGCTGAAATGCTCAATCCGCCTGAGGCGACTTTTTGCAGGCCATCGCCTTGGATAATTGTTCCGGTGTCGATCCCGCCTGCTAAGATATTTTGTTGTCCCCCGCTCGACACTACCGTCGATTGCGCGCGCCCCCCAGAATAAATCTCAACCAATCCCAGGGCAGAAACCCCGATGGCTTGCGCTGAGTAGCGAACGTCGACTTGAGCACCGTGGCTAACTATGTCTCCATTCAGAATGCCGGTCTCCGCGAACACGAAACCGCCAGGCTTGATGTTGAGATTAGTGACTGTCCCCCCGTTAATAACCAACGCGCCGCTAGTCGTAACTTTAAAACTATCCGCTGATCCGTGCAGATAAACAATTGCTCCTGATGTTACTTCGACTCCATGAGCTATGCCACCGCTCTCAATTTCGATCTGACCTTCGTTTGTAACCAGCGTAGCGTTGGCAACTCCACCGGAATAGATGCGTAAGAATCCACCATCGATACTCGTGCTCGTCGCCGTTCCTTGGCCACCAAGATATACGGTTCCATTGCTCTTTACGAAAGTACTTGTGAGCCTTCCGGAGCCAACGGACAAGGTACCGCTGTTCACCGTTGTTAACGTGGCAGAGCCGCCTTCTATGACGACGTTGCCGCTATTGAGAGTTGTATTCGTAACACTGCCGCCTTGGTAAACCCACATGCCTCCCTTGATATCAGTGTTGGTCGCAAACCCGCCACTGCTTACAAGGAGAGAACCACTTACGACTGCACCGTCTACCGATGTTGGCCCGGTCACTCTTCGATGGTAATAGAAATCGTCGCTGCTCGAAACGTAGGTCGAACTTAAAACAGTGACTGTCCAACCATCGCTTTGTAATGAAGAAACTGTGTTTGACGTAGCTGATCCGAAACCGTCGAACGTATAAGTATAGGGTGAATTTTTTACAACGAGCGTCCCGCTGACTATCATCTGTTTTCCAAAGCCGGGTCAAAAAAAGATAAATATCACGACAACTTAGGGCATTTGACTTAGGCAATCCAGCGGGAACTTTCGCAAAAACTTTCCGTCGCAGGACTGTTGCAAAGGTTGCCGCCCGGCTTATGAGCAGACTAGATCGCCACTGCGCGGATGATCGCCGTCGCGCAACAAGACGGCACATCCACTTTGGATCTCGCCAAGCGAAAGGCCGACGCAAACGCCTGCTTTGAACGTCATCGCCACTTCTCCGAAAGCAACTCGCAGATTGGAACATGTCGTCAACCGAACAAGTGGTTCAACGCCGGGACCATCTACCGACGGGCGATGGACGTGCTCAGGACGGCCGCGGGGCCTAAGACGAGGGCGGCCATGGGCGCTGTCATACTCGCCAAGGGCATCGATGGCAGCCCAGAGTCGTAGGCGGTGGCGCGACGTCCAACCGCACGATGGTAAAGTTGCAATGCGGCACACCTATTCGGATGGCTCCCGCTCCAACATTTAGTACTATTTTGCGAAAACGTTCTGGTTGGCAAGGGCTCACCTCAATGCTGGGATGGTTTCTCCGGCTTGGGCAACGCACTCCTTTCGGAACCAGCAGGGGCCGGGAGGCTGCGCTGGAGCCGCTCATTCCAGCCTCGGGCACCGCGAACAAGCGACCACGGCGGGTTAGATTACTACCGCAACTCGGTTGATCGGTCGGAGCTACTTTGGAGTACCTCCGCGGTGAGCTCCCCAGCTTGCTTTTCGTGTAACCCTAAAACATGTCCGTTAATATCGGAAATCCAGAAAAGTAGCCGAGCCGAACATGTTGGCCAGGCGTCGCTCGATACTGCGACCCAACAAAAGGACATTCCTCGGGACAAAGACCTGCTGACGCCGCAGCAGATCGCGAAAGTGCTTTCGGCTATCGGTGGCTTCAATCCGCCGATCCCTCGAAGCTGATACTGCGGGAGACTATCGTTGTTGCACCCATTCCCCGCCGTTGACCACCAACGGCGGGGCCTAATTTTGTCGTCAGGAACTCGGCCCGAAGCCGAGCCTGTCACCTAGGGAACAGCCGCCTTCCTGGAAATGGACGATGATGCTGGCACACGGTCTAGAAACCGGTTCACCAGTGGAGGTCTATAAATGCGCAAACTTATTCTGATCACCTTGATTGTGCTGATTCCGACATCCTCGTGCTATGCAAACTTGAGCCTAGCATCCAACGAGGCTCCATTAGTCGAGCAGCCGAGCCTGGCATCCAACGAGGCTCCCCAAACATTAGTCGAGCAGCCGAAGCCTCAGACAACGCCGGTTCGGCCTGACGCGACCATCAAGCATCCAACGGCCATCAAGCATTCAACGGTCATCAAGCATCCAAAACTCTCAAGACCCGTGCGAGTGCACCAGCGGGAACAAAACCTTCGTACCCAATGGTCGTACGTACCCTCGCACAAACACTGTTTCTAGGAAGGGCTGTTACCTAGGGAACAGCGCAGTCGCCGCTGATCCGTCATTGTCCTGTTCATGCCGATGCAATGGTGCACCGGTGCAGGAACAGGACAAGCAACATGGAACGCACGACTGAACTGACAACGAAGGAATTGGATACGGTGACCGGCGGTAGGGCGACGCCACCTCCCCCTCGGCTTCCTATTCCCTATAATCCCTTTGCTCCGCCTCCCCCTAAAACGCTGTAGCGCTACAACACTTATCGGGGGTGCCGTGCAAGCTGCCGTGACCCACGGGGGCATCCCCTTTTTATAGGCGGTAATTACTCAGCACATCGAGGGCGGCGATGAGCTTCTCGATGCCGGAAAGGAAGCCGCCGAGATAGCTGTTGAACTGAATCGAACACGCTGCTCGATTGCAACGGCGGTACACAAAACGAGCAAAGCAGTTCGGCTTGTCCAGCTCCGGCTGAAGATACAGCGCAATCCCGAGTATGCCGCGGCAGTTACGAACCCAAGCGCTGGGATCGTTTGCCTAGACGCCGCGAGCGCGCTTCGATGGGGCATGTCCGCCCTCACCCGCCGGCCTCACCCCGAACGCTCCGACTGCTGGCACGTCTTTTACGGTGACGTAAGGTCGGCACAATCGCGATTCAGTCGGGTCTGCCGGTCAAGGCCAAGCAATGGAGATGGGACGTCGGCTTCTACCCGGCATCACACCGCGGACACAACCGCTCCGGCTATGCGGCGAGCTTTGAGGAGCGCGGGCGGGCTTCGAGGTCGCCTGGAAAGCTTACCTCCCGAAATGCACGGAAGCTGATTTCAACGAGTATCGGTGCCAGCGCGCCTGGACGGCTTGGAAGTACGCCATGCGCGACGCCGGCCTCCCGCTGCCGACCCAATCAACGAGTGGACAGGAGCGGTAACCGACCGCCACGTTCACGATGCGCACATAAGTTGGGTCTAGTTACCGAATAGTGCCAAGCTCGGAGCGTTCTCTCCGCCAAATGCCATTATCGGTGCATCTGTACGCGCTCGTGCTACCAGTTGCGTAGCGCGGGCAGCTTCGCGTTTGGCTTTTCTTTCCGCGTACCGTTTGCGGCGCTCACGCAGATCAGCTTCAGTCTTTTTAGTATCGATCTTCTCTACGCGCTTTTCAGGCTGCACTTCCTTCATCGGCTCGGGTACCGATTCAACTGCAGCCACCTGTTGGGGCTGCTGCGTTGGCTGGGCGGCTCCTGCAGTCGTAGGCAAGATGACTCTGACAGGTGACGGGGGTTGCGCAGTTGCGCGGGCCTGATAGCCCGTGGGTTCATTGATAGCCGAGTTGGCCATGAGAAGCCCGCCGCCAAAGCCGACCCCGAGGATTGCGAAAGTGGTTCCCACCCCAGCGAAGAAAATGCGTGCGCTTGATGCCATTGACCGTGTCTCCGATGATGCATGTGAACGCCGGCATCTTCGCTTATGTTCCGGGACCGGGAAGAATAGGTAACGGCTTTATGCGCGAGGTCCCGAAACGTATCGTCATCTCTTGAATCACGGTTCTGTTGCGTAGGAGTTTTGTGATGCGTACCCCTCGATTGTGCCAGACGATCAGGATGAGACAATTTATCTCGTCGCCGACGATTTCGGCAAAATCGGCCGCGCCTGGCGCGAGGCCGACTATGAGACCACCGACCTCGAGACGGTCATCCAGGATCTGCTCACCGGCCAGTACCGCAACCCCATCCGTGTCGCGGCCATCAAAACCGCGGAACGCTGGCCGGAGGATGTCTCTGAAGATATCGCCCAAGAGCTGCGCAGCCGGTGCGACATTGGAAAGCAAAATCCAGCCCATCGCTCTCGTTCCTGATCGCCCGTAATTAGCAACGAAACGGCCCCTGCCTCGGGGAGCTCTGGGGCCGCATATGCTGCCGGGGGCAATTGGGGACAGGCAGCGCAGTCAAAACTCCGGCCGTTGCCACTTGTTTCCGAACACCCACGGCGGCGATATCATGTTAAGTTTTGTGATGTGAGCTGTTTGACCATCGAGACAGCTACAGCCATGCCAGACTGGTTCATCACCGCCCGGTCAGTGGCTTTCATCGGTAATGAGAACGCCTGGTAGCGCTCCCGCCTTCCTCAATGGAAGGAGCGCCCTATGGTAGAGCGGCGTCGATTCAAGCAATTGCTATCTCTCTCCGAGCGTCTCGAGCAGGAAGCCCGGCGCCTACGCGCCAGAGCGGAAAAATTGCCGCACGGCCCAGAGCGGGAACAGGTTCTCCGCAAGGCACGCCAAGCGGAGACTGCGACACACGTTGATGAGTGGCTTTCATCGCCCGGCCTGCAAGCGCCGGAGTGAGGTTATGCGCACCGTTGAACAGTACCTCGAAAAGGCAGTCGAATTCGAGGCGTTTGCGGCAACATCATCGAACGAGTGTATGCAAAAGCGGTTCGCTGACATCGCCGCGTGTTACCGGCTTTTAGCTAGAGACCGGGAACGGTTAATAGCTGCTGGCGCGATCCCGCCGGAACTAATTCGAGACAAACCATCTCCGGACCGTCCCATTAGCGCAACTTAGAAGCTGACGGACATGCGCAAAGACGATGCAGCTTACTGCCGCCAGGCCGCGGACCAGTGCCGTACCAATGCTGCCGCGTCTGTGACTTCGCTAGCCACAGACGCATGGCTAGAGCTTGCGTCCGACTGGACGACGCTTGCGGAAGCGTTCGAAAAGGAAGCTCGGCCGCGATGGTTGAACTGAGGCCCCGCCTTAGTTGACGGCGCCGCTGGCGAGAGGCCCGACGCAACCTACCCGGAGTAGTGGCGTGACAGGCAGATTTGCAAAGCGCTCGCAGAAGCGGCCTCCCACGTTAACGGGACGCTTTTCGCCTCGACATTTGAACCAGTGGATCAACACAAAAGCTGCAAAGTGCGCCATCCCTAGTCCTACCGCTGCTGACGACACGGAACATATCGTTGTGAAGGCATTTGTCTTTGTGAACCACCGGAGAGATCCATGCTGCCACAAAGACTCTACGTTATTGTCGCTTTCCTTTTCATCACGACGTCTCACGCTCTAGCCCAAGGCGGCGGTGGTGGCGGAGGCCCTGGGGGAGGCGCCGCAGGAGGCACCAGTTCCTCTGGTAGCGGTGGCTCCAGTGGCAGTTCTGCGGCTGGAACAGCCGCGACAGGTAATTCCACGTCGGGGCCTTCCAATCCGAGCGCGACGCAGGCCACACCGAACCAAAGCACAAACTACTTCACTCCCGGCGCGCCCGCCGCCAGTTCCGCGAATCAGAACGGTCAGACGGGCGCCGCGACTTCCACAAACCCACAGCCGAACGGACCGGGCTCAACGCAAACCAATTCGAACAATAACGCGGCCCGGATAACCAATCCTCAAAACCCTACGCAGAACGCTGTGGCTGCAGAGCAAAACAAGGCGGTTACGGGAAACAATACGAAGGCCGTTCCTGGGGCTGTCAGCGCGCCCGGCGTAGGTGTTGGTCACTCAGCAAACGGACTTCCCATCGGCGCCCCCGGATCAGGGCCGGGATCGCCAGAGCAACCCCTCGGCAAGTAGTAACCGGGCCCATTGGGCCCATGAGAAAACTCTCGCCCGTCGCGGCGGGGCGTTTCCACCGAGGAATCTCCCATGAAGGGAATGAGGCTAGGCCGCCCTGATGGAGTAGGTCACGGTGGCCAAGCAGCGCCTAGCCTGTCCGCAGAACAGCCTGGTACAAATAGCTCTTCGCACCGCTTTTGGCGGCTGACCACCTCGTGGGGTAGCTCCGCATCGCGCATGGCGCCGGCGACAGCAATGCGCTCATGAACACTGGCATCATATCGTTGCAGGTTCGCAAGATCAGTGCCCTGCACTGCAGGCGTCTCGCGCCACGACAGCGCCCAGGCAGATGCGATAGCAATCCGGCCAACCATGCCGCGCCGCCGCTATCCAGCGCCGCAGAGAAATATACGTCCTTGACCAAGTGACCAGCGCGCCGGCCGCACAATACCCGACCCGGACATCCGCCGCGGGAGAAAGGCCCGACGTGAAGACGGTCTTCCCTCAGTATCGAAATCCGCTCGGCATAACAGGCTTCGGTTGCGACAGTCATGCCGGCAACCTAAGTTGGCCGCGGCCGTCAAGCGGGAGTCACGGGGTCAGCTCCGCCCCTAAGAGAGCGCGAAATTATTAAATACAATAGCAACCTCTCGGGCGGCACCGAGTTGCCGGTTGTTCCCGCAGCGTTCGGACAGGCATTATGAGTTCTGTTGACCACGAAATGGCAAATGCTCTGGTGGTCACGCATTCGCCGAGGGTCGAACGGAGGCTGCGGGGCGGGATAATCGTAGCTATCTATTTCCTCGGCGTTGTCGTGGTCATGGGCGGCTGGCTTTACCTGCTCAGCCGGTTGCTGATGGTCGGCATTTCGAAGTTTGCAGAATTAGCCGCTTACGTTGTGTTCGAATAAGGTGGAGGTATCTCATGGAGCTAGCAGCGATTTTCGCGATCTTGACGATTGGCTTCGCGGCTGGCTTTCTCACACGATCTGAGATTTCTCGCCGACGGCATCACCGCGCGGTATATAACAGGCATCGAGGCGCGCCCAGAGACGCGACGCCAAGTCGACCGGTGGTGGGACCACGGTTTTGACTGCAAGCGCCGTGACCGCGGAAAGAACATCACAAATAACGGCTTCGATCGGCGCCGCTCCCCCTGTCTGCGCTCGCAGCGAACGGCATCGCAGGCCGCTCGCATAGCGATTTAACCAGGTTTCGGCTTCCAGAGGAACCTGATCCAGAATGCAAATCCAAAAACGACTGCGGGGCCTCGATGGATTGCGCGGCATCGCCGTTCTAGCCGTGATGGCGTACCACTACGACGAGCAACGGGCTCATTTTGGGCTGCTCGGAGTAGAAATGTTCTTCATCATCAGCGGGTTTGTCATCCTGATGACGATAGAAAAAACTAACTCCTTGTTTGCATTTGTGTGGCATCGCGTCACGCGGCTTTATCCAGTCTACTTACTGTCGGTCGGCCTCGCTGGCTCGATACTTCTTATGCAGCATCAAACAACTCTGCCGATAGTAGCGGTCAATGCTACGATGCTGCAGGGTTTCCTGCATGTTAAGACGCTTGTCGATCCGTACTGGACGTTGGCGTACGAACTCTGGTTCTACGTCATCATCGCTGTTATTTTTGCCACCGGGTTAGGCCGCAAGGTAGACCGGATTGCGCTCTTGTGGCTTTCCGGAATGATCCTGTTTCGGACCGCGATGCCGTACAGCGGTCATGCGCAGGGTATGTACGAAAACTGGGCTTTCCAGCTTTTAGCGATGCCGCAGTTCGGCCACTTATTCATTGCCGGCATGATGATCTATCGCATCACCTGGCATCGCAAGACACCGGAGGCGACCTGCGCACTGTCTCTCGCCGCGCTCTATTCTCTATTCGGCCGGCCAGACTGGGCGCAAATCAGTCCTGTCATTTACTTCACCGCCAATGCCGCCTTCATCATTCTAGTATGGGCTGCGAGCCGAGGCGCGTTAATCCCCCTGGCAGGGGTCGGGATGATTTCATATTCACTATACTTGCTTCACGCGCCGATACTGCTGATCATCCCGGCCTTTAACGTGATTGGAGCCTTGACAGCATTGCTAGTGACATTCCTCATCTCGGTGCTGTCGTGGCGGTATATAGAGCGACCCGTGCAGCAGTTGGCGAGGTCACACGGGCCGCAGCGAGAGCCATGAGGGGGTGCAGGGCAAGTACAACACACATCCTAACAATTTGTCTCACAACTCCAACGAGCGAGACAAGCTGCTCCAATGCACTGCTCTCCAGGGCCCTAGAGCGGCTTCGCCATTGCGCTGGGGACCGTAGCACTTCGGATTGTCTACGGTTCGCAACATTCAGAGCAGTAGGCGGGTCCCAATCTGCACGGCACAGCCGATCATCCCCCAAAGCGCTAAACTGACCAAAAGACCATCCGTCAAATCGATTTCCCCCGAAACCGAATCAATCATTCTTCGAGAGACAGCGAACCACTTAGGGCCAAAACTCAAGTCCGGACAACTACCGCCCCTTTCATTGCGTTGGTACCGCCCTGGAATCTGAGGGTAACCTGAGGGTAACGATGACGCGTTATTCGCAATATAGAACTGGAAAAAACAAAACGCCGACACGGCGATATTGCTTCGTCTGTTTTCCGAAATTGCCTTTGGGCCCCACGTATAGCCGACAGCCGATCACCATCCAACTCGCCGGGCTAAGCACGCGCCACAGGTTACTGTGCCGACGCGCTGCCGATGCAACCGAGTAAGCTTTTTTGTGGGCCGTCGCTTCAGAAATGAGTGACGTGTTTCTAGATGCCTGCAAGGCATTAACGCGGTCTTACCGTGACTCCCTCGCCGGTGCGGCATTATTGCGATGCGGCCTCAAATGGCGAAGGCGGGCGATTACGCCGCTCTCGGGCCGCTGGAGGCGGATCGCCATTTGTTTGGTTGAGTAGCGCGCTGCAGTCATTTCCAAAAGCTGGTTATCCTCCTCCGCGCTCCAGTGCCTTCTGCTGTTCTTCGCCATGGCGGTTTAATAACGCAGGCTAGTGGCCGGAGTTGCGTTGGGAAACCGACGAAAATTTAGCCGCTCCTTCAGGGTATCGAACCGGTAGCGTCCAAGCCGTGCGTTTCGAGGCAGCCCTTACAAATTATCAGCATTCGGATCATCCACTTGGCGTGTTCGGCCTGCGAAGTGAGAAGTCGCGCGTGGACGATTGGGTCCCGTCCCAGTCCATCCCATGCGGGCGTGCCCGGCACAACCTCAGGCGCATGAACGCAGCCGACGAGCGGCAGGACGATTATTACGGTCAGTATTTGCCTGATCATCTTGGACCCGACGCGCGCGGCACAAGCCACAGGTTCCGCAACTGGACGAACTTGAGCCGGGTATGGTTAGCGGAGTTAACGTGAGCTACTTGCGGCCCTCAAGGGCGGTCGCCTGGAAGCGGCGCTGACAGGTCGTCTGATCGGTCACGCGAGAGCGGCTCGCTGTTCTATCCTGCTGGCCCTTTTTTATACAACGCTGACGTGCGTTCCGCATAGGAACCATCGCCTGGTGGGCGGGCAAATGAGACCGGGTGGCCGTCATGTTGGAACTAGTCGCATTGGCATCCGCGCCTTATGCGACCAGACCTGCGGCCCGCAGCGTCATCAGGAAGAACGTGCCGGACATCAGGCTCCAGAAGCCCGCGACCATCCCTATCATCACAAACTCGAAGCGGCGGCGCTCGATCTTGGCGCCTCGAAGCGCATTGCGCATGATGATGAAGGGGGCGGCAAATATCAGGAACGGAACCGCGGCAACTTGCGAAGCTTGGCAAAGCAATGCTCGTCAATTGAAAGAAACCGCGGGTGGACGCCTCATAGCGACTTGCTCTCTAAAGATGGTTGCGCTTCGATGGTTGTAATGTCTAGGAAAGCTAAAACTAGTGCGTATTTTGGGGATTGTGGCATTGGGAGCTGGCCTTGCTGGCTGCGCCGATAGGGCGCCGCTAGCCGTTGCCCCGTCGACACGCCACAATTTGAATTGCACGGCGATTTTGGCTGAGATCGGCGCCAACAACCAGCGGGTAAAAAATCTCGCGGCTGACAAGGGCCTCAGAACAACGCAAAACGGAAACGCCAGCGGTATCTGTTAATGATGGCCGATCAGAAGCCGTGTTCGTGACAGGGAGCACGCACGGCATAAGAAATTGCTCACTGAAGAGATAGGCCGCGATCCCCCGGTCGGACTTGGTTGCGATGCGGGGCCGATCTCGCCCCTCGCCCGAACAGGCTTCCGAAGTGATTGCGCCCCGAAGGGTGAGCATGTCGTAAGGGCCAACTGCTGGCGCCCGTGTGCTGCAACTTGCAGCGCTGGTGTGAACCAAGAAGGGGCATGCAATGCAACTGATCGAACGACTGTCGCGGCGGTTAAGACTTCGTTTCAAACGCGCGGTCGAAGAGATCGTCAGCCAGGACCGTCCGGGCGTTTCGGCTACCCCGACGTGATAACGTTTCGTTTGTCAGTCCGTCCGCACCCAACAATCACTTGCCGGTGCCACCTCATCACTTATGGGAGGGTTACGCGGAGACTGAAGCAGAGTATTTAAAATGCGGCCAGGATGATGTGGCGCAGATGCTTGGTATCCTGAACGAAGTCGAACAACGGCCCATCGCATTGGAACGCGTTCTCGATCTCGGATGCGCCAGTGGACGCATGCTGCGATTTGTGCCGCGAGAGGAGACATCTGAGCATTGGGGGTTAGACATCAACGCCGCACATATCGAATGGTGCCAACAAAATCTCAATCCGCCTATGTTGTTCGCGACCAACACAACAGCGCCGCATCTTCCGGCTTCTTGAAGTTCGGCGAGTTCTCCGCCCAAGTGGTTACGCCTGTATCACCATCCATACCCGGCAGACATTGATCTCCTGCGGACGAAATATCGCGATAATCCGCTCTTCCCTGACTTTCTTGCCGAAATTGACTCCGCGCTTGTGAGCCACGAGCCCGAAGGGCGCGAATGGTCAATATTTACTGTGGGCACGGATCCATTCTCTCAGGTATTTTATGATGTTCCTTCTTTGGAGCGGCGATGGGGACGCGTGATGCCGGTCCTCGCTGTGGTGGAGATGGCGCACGATCATCAAGCCGCGGTGGTGATGCGGAAGCGAGCTGTCAATTCCGGCCTACCGCAATGAACGGACATCCATCATTCGCCCGGCAAGAATTCTGCCGCTTGCTTCAACCACGCCGTGGTCAGAAGACGTTTTAAAAGATGTCGCCCATGAGTTGCGCCGGCGCTGCGATTTGCAGATGCGAGATCTCCCCTCTGCGCTCTCTGATTTTGTTGAACGTCATGAGGGAGCGGATCGGCGCCAATTGACGCTGCGACTGGTCTAACTACGTTGCTAACGAGCCGCGCAAAGCACCCGATGTTCATCGCAAAAAGGCGGCCCCAGCAGCGGCGGGAAGCTGCGCTGGGGCCGCCCATTCCGACCGCAACGCCGAAAAAGCGCCAACGGCGACCAAAGTTAACGCAACTTGGTCGGATCGTTCCGAGCTACTTTGGAGTACCTCCGCGCGGCTAGCTTCCCCGAGCTTGCTTTTTTGTCTAATCCTCAAACATGAAACCGTTTATCGCAATCCAGAAACAGGCCGTCTGCCCGAAGAAACGATCGCCGCCGTCGATAAGTGGTCATCTAAGAAAGATGTGTCGACACGCGCGGATGCCATCCGCAGCTCGAGATTTTGGTTTGAGGGCGACGTGAAGAGTTGGAAATGGCCCAGTAAGCAGAAAATTCAAATCTGGGTTATTGTAGCTCTGGTCTTCCTCATTTGGATCGTCTTGCAGAACCCCGCGCGCTGGCGCTGAAGGCGAAGAAATGACGGCGACCGACTTGCGAGAGCTACAAGAAATGGCGGCGAAGCTAGAAGCCACCGCTCGCAGACTTTCGACGGGACCGCGGCGCGACGAACTACTCGGAGATATCGCGAATCCGCCGTGCGTCCGGAACCCGAGATAGCCCTGGGAGATTAACCCGCTGCACCGACATTCAGGTTAACAGCGGACTCAAAGTCGGACATCTAGCCATGTCCCCTTCGTGCCAGTACCGTCGTGATAGTACGAACCTGCCTTTAACCTGGTTCGAACCAGGCTGTAGCTCACTCTTATCGGAGGTGCGGTCATCCTTTTTCCATTTATGCGTCAAAGTTGAATTTATGATTCCCGTCAGGGCAGATTCTACCCGACTCGCTTTCGACCGCGCCAGCGGCGCCATTGAAGGAGCCGGCATTCGTGAAAAGGCCCTGATCAAGGCGTTCCAGACCGGTGCGCGCATCACCTCATCATGGGCTCACCGGGGTTTCGGCTTCGGCTGCCGGGCATTGCGCCGGACGGTGCCGAACCGGGAGATGTACGTCCGCCTCAACGGGGACGCCGTGTTTGCCTTTCCATTCGGTGACGAATACTGGAGCACGATCCTCGATCGCAAGTACGTCTATGAGCTCGACATCGACCTGTTCCTGCGCGGATCTCCGACACCGACTACGTGCTGCTCGACTGTGGCGCCAACTACGGTTACTGGTCGACGCTGGTGTCGAGCCGCCCCTACGGCTCCCGCCCCGCGCAATCGCTATCGAGCCTTCCTCCTCTAACTACGCTGGTTTACGCCGGAACGCCCTCGTCAACGACGACCGTTTCGAGACAATCAAAAGCGCGATTGGCGAGACATCAGGCACTGCCTACCTTTCCGGCCGCAAGCACGCGTCGATGACCATCGCCGACCCGCATGTCGAGGGCGGCGAGGCTGTCGCCATGATATCTCTGGACGACATGGACCGAATGGATCTGTCCACAAAGCGCCTTGTGTTAAAGCTCGATGTCGAGGGCACCGAAATCGCTGGCATGATCGGTGGGGCGCGTTTGCTCAAGACCGATTGCCGGGTGATCTGCGAGGACCATGGTAACGATCCGCTCCACACGGTTTCCACGCACATTCTGAACCACACCGACTTGCAACTGTTCTGCTACGATCCCGATGCGGGACGCTATATCCACCTGAAGAACACATCGCCACTCGACCGCTAAAATAGGCTGTCAACCGCGGCTACAACGTGCTTGCGACGTCAAGTCCCTTTTGGGAAGCTCGTATTCTCGCGTCCTCGACATATGAGGAGATCGCGATCCGGACGGGACCACCACGACAAGCTGTAGGTCAGTGACATCTAGGTCCCCAACCGCTTGTTAATTTGTACGCGCTGCGCTTCAATAGCCATGCCTGCCCTCACCCGCCGCCGTCACCCCGAACGCTCCGACTGCTGGCACGTCTTTTGGGATGACGTTCAGGTCGGCACGATCGCGATCCAGTGGGCTTACCTGTCGCAGCTAAGCAATGGCGATGGGACGTCGGTTTCTACCCAGCATCACTCCGCCGACATAACCGCTCTGGCTATGCGGCAAGCTTCGACGAGGCGCGGGCGGGCTTCGAGGTCGCCTGGAAAGACTACCTCTCGAAATGCACGGAAGCTGATTTCAACGATTATCGGCGCCAACGCGCATGGACAGCTTGGAAATACGCCATGCACGAGGCTGGCCTGCCGCTGCCGACGCAATCGACTAGTGGACGGGCTCTCTGTTTCTGTGGCGCCACGATCGATATAGCGGTAACCGACCTTCACGTTCAAAATGCGCACCACATGATGGATTCGCAGCATGAAGTGCACTGACCGTCCCTTAACCCGAACCGGAAGCCGCCGCGCGGAAACTATTGGAGATATCGCCAATGCGACTCCTGCAGACACCTCAAAAAAGTCGCCCCGACAAGACGCGATCTCCCTGATCGGAGAGCGCTTACTAAAGGACTGTCCATGAGTTTCAAGCCCAAGACACGCATCCTGGTTGAAACTCAGGATGGAAGGCGAGAGCTGTTCTCAATCATAGAAAGGAATGGCGATCTCGGAATTTTTCTCAGACACGCGATTAATCACGAAGACCATATTAGGGGTGACGTTCCTATTGTAACAGAAAAATTCTCGGTACATCGAAGTTTGCACAGTGCCGGCACGACGATCAAGCGGGAGACCAGGGTGTCTGACGGCACACTGCCGATCACCTCCGCATCATTCATCACGGATTCGAAAACCCACTTTCTGTTTCCGATCTTTGGGCAGTATGCCCCTAAACTTTCCCCCGATCGATATAGTCCGGTGCTAAGAGCAAAAGATCAAATCCTCAATCTGACTGAGTTAAACGAGTTGACATCCACTCTTGTGTATTCGGTCTTTGCATCGACCACAGATCGAGTTCCGCCACCTTATCCAGACACGGTCGGCAGCAGCTTGAGCATCGAGTTCTCTACGTTTCGAATCACCATTTATTTCGCCTTCATCAATCTCGGTGCAATAAGCGCTCATGATCTGGCTTTTGTGGCTACAAGCCCGGAACAGGTCACGAATACGCCGGTCCGACCAACGTCGGAAGGTGTTCCCTCGGCAACGGATGAGGATGCCGGCTGGTTCATTGATTATTTCTCGGGGTGCTGCACGAGAAAATTTCGGGAGCGGATACTGAAGTCTGCGGGGGATGACTATTCTTCGACCATCCTGCAAATGTTGGATCAGCGCTCAAGGATGGTCCTCAAGATGCCGTTCGCGCAGATCGAAACATTCGTAGGATCGCCTGTCGTGTTTGAGAGTTCGCTGCCCACCAAAGGCGAACAACCAGGCACAATCCTAAGCGTGCGCGGTCTCGCGTTTGGGAAACTATTTCTGGATTCCCCCAACCCGTAGAGCGCCGAGGACTTATCGACCCGCTCCGAAGCGCGGCTGGTCGAACTGGGGCTGGCGAAACAGGAGTAATGACGATTAGAGTTTGATCATTCTAACCGCGGCATGCTTCCCGCGAACGCGATGGCGCAGGCTCCCTCGCCGCCGAAGGTGGGCCACAAGCCGCTGGTTCACGTGAAGCCAAAAAGCGGCAGATGGCTGCAAGCTCGTCGGAAGGGTCAAGGGATCAAGCTGTGGGCAGCCTTCCAACTTTCGAGGCGGGATGCGCCTACCCACTCCCTTGGCCGCATCCGCGTGACCAAAAATGGGCGCCATCACACCTTCCACAACATCTAGCGCAAATCGGTCCGCAGGACTGGCAACAAGGGGCAATGGCATGAACAACGTTGTCTCATTCCCCGGTCATTCTCCCCCGCGCGGGACGCCGGCCATTGTGCAGGAAGTGCCTCTCGAGAAGGTCCAGCGAACGCGCCAGCGTGTCGATGAGGATATTGAGGCGCACATTGCCGCGCGGGCGGCCTACGCAAAGGCGGTCGCCTGGGAAGCGGCCGCAGAATCGGAAAGCTTGCCGTCCAGCCGGATAGAGGAAGCGCGCCGGCGGTCCGCGGAGGCATTCGAGGAACTGCGGTTTCGCGGCCGCGCGCTCCTTGTCGTCATGCCGACAGACCCGAAGGGGCTTGTCGATCTGCTGCTCTACCTAGAAAAGCACTTCAGCATCCTTCCGCAGGAAATCAACGGCAAATCTCTGGCCCTCGAGTTAGTTCGAACGATGCGCATGTCGCTCCGAAGGATTGCCGACTACAGCAAGCACGGGCCGACGTCCTGAAGCGCCCATCACCAGCGTGCGGACACGCAAGAAGGTTGAAAGGGTGACGAACTGATACCTTGGTTCAGCCAGCCTCGCCTAACCGGCGGGGCTTTTTCTTGGGACGCACGCGCAACGCCGCGCCAGCCGAATATGTTGGCTGGGCGGCGTTGGCTTAGGTACTGGGCCCTGAAAT
>NZ_JAFCLS010000087.1 GCF_018131075.1 Bradyrhizobium sp. JYMT SZCCT0428
GTCGAGAGGACTCTGGCCAGTATCGGTGACGTGACTGGCAGATCATGGGAAGCAGAATTGCATCGGCAAAGAGCGCAGATTCTTTTAGAACTCAACCCATCGAAGATAAGCGAAGCTGAGTCTTATCTTACGAAGTCCATTGAAGTGGCGCGCCGTCAAAGCGCCAAATCCCTGGAATTACGCGCCGCGACAACCCTTGCAGAACTCTGGCAGAACCAAGGAAGACCTGATGAGGCGCGGGTGCTGCTAGAACCAATCTGCCATTGGTTTGAGGGGGGAGCCGAAACAGTTGACCTCAGGCGGGCGCGCGCCGCTCAAAGCACCCTGGGCTGATCCACCTCTCAACCGCTGATTAGTTAGTTTCGATGCCTGCGCATTATCTCGCGTTGGGATTAAGCCCTGGAAGAGGAATTAGAGACAGATTGGGAACGCTGGCCCGACCAGTCGTAACAGTGGAAGCCATTTTTCCTGGACCTCCAAGCCTCAAAAGAGGCCGAGCTCAAGACGGTGCTTCAGTCTTTCGATCTGATTAGCGACGAAGATTTCGGAGCGTTTTTCACGGTTCGCGCGGCTGAAGGACGTGCAGTGCCCTTACCCGCGATGTTCACCGCTACAAATCAGGATGTCACCTCCCTCGCGCTTGGGTTCGCGCGGGGTGAGCCGGGCGCCCTCGCGGTTCCTTATGCCCGCTTGACAGCGCATAAAGAGTCCAGATCGATCCCACGTCGCCTCATCGTTCACCCTCATTAAGGGAGCAATGATCGATGAAACGTACGCCGTCTTTGCTGCTTGGGATTTTGGCTCTTCAAAGAAGGAGAACCTCGATCGTCTGAAACGCGATAATTTCATTGGAGCTAGCGCCACAACTTGCGTTCGCGACATAGCAAAAGTGCTGTATCGGAGGTTCGATCCAATCGATCGTGATCGCGCATTAGTGCTCCTCGCAAAGAATGGTTGTCCCATCGATGAATGGAAGCCGATCCTTCTCTGGCATATTACTCGCGATGAATTCTTGCTACGCGATTTTCTCATTCATTGGCTTTTTCCAACATTCGGATCAGGTGCCTATCGAGTTCGAACTGAAGACCTTACGAGCATCTTCGCAGTGCCGGTCGCCGAGGCGGGACTACCGAACATGGTTGGAGTGACACGACGCAATCTCATTAATGCCCGCTACTCGGAGTGGAAAGATTTCCGAAGCTTGACCCTGGGCGGGCTGGCCGGTCGCAATTCATATCGAAGACGCAAGGATGCGCTCTTCCCAGACGGAGTTCGACGTCGCAAGCCCGTTTAGCCGCGATTGCCCGCCTTCTTGATGCGGTCGAGCGGCGAGGTGCCCTTCACTCGGATATACCGTCCTGCATCGGGATCGTAGCAGAACAATTGCATATCGGTTTGGTTCAGGATGTAGTTGGAAACCGTGTGGAGCGGATCATTGCCGTGGTCTTCGCAGATCACAACGCAATCGGTTTTTAGTAACCGTACCCCTCCGATCATGGCATTGATCTCTACGCCCTCGACATCGAGCTTCAACACTAGACGCTTTTTGGACAGATCCATGCGGTCCATTAGGTCGTCCAGCGATACCGTGGCAAAAAGTTCGCCGCCGTTGTCGTTGCCGGCGATGGTCATCGATTCATGCTTGCGGCCGGCCAGGTAGGCAGCGCCCGAAGTCAGGCCGATCGCACTTTGATTGTCTCGAAACGTCGCCCTTGATAAAGGGGTTCCGGCGTAGGCCCGTGTAGTTAGCGGAGGAAGGCACGATAGCGCGATGGGAACCGTAGGGGCGGCTCGACGCTAGCAACGACCAATAATCGTAGTTGGCCCCAGAGTCGAGCAGCACGTAATCGATGTCGGAGACGCCGCGCAGGAACACGTCGATATCCCGCTCGTAGACATATTTACGATCGAGGATCGTGCTCTGGTTCGGGGCGGCTGGCGCGGCCACACTGCCGGAGCCGCAGTGGCGGTTCCACGTCGAACCGCCACGTCGTAGTTTCACTCAACGTCCGAAGGAAAACATTTTCGGTGGAAGCGGCTGCGGGTTGAGTGCAACACGGTCGAGCACGGTCGAGCGGTGAGACAACTGAAACCGATGTCCACTCACGATAATTATCCCGCCCGATGCGCGGTCGAGGTCATCGAAAGTCAATTCTGTGACTTTTACGTCAGTTGAGTTGATCATGTCCGTCTCCTTGTGATAGCCGGCACGATGCCGGCGCGAGGCGGACACTGCATTGTTCCAAACGATCGGTTTGTGAGCTAAATCACTTAGCATCAGGTCGTCGCCGAGCGCCTCGGTCGGCGCGGGCGACGTCCGTTTCAACTGATCGCTTTGACCTACCGGTTTTGCTGCTGTGTCTTCATGAAGCTAAGCGCAAACTTTGCGCTTAGCTTTTTGCCTTGCGCAGATTGGCGGTCGCCACCTTTGCGGGCTGCGGGTGAGCCGCGAGATGCACCTTCTTGCGCATCGCGGTCAGCTTCGCCCGCTGGCCTATCGTTTAGTCGGCGCCGATGAGTTCCAATGTTACTTTGTGCCCCCAAGACATTATTGCATTCTTTCATGCGCATTTGATCTGCCGCCTCGCCGCGGCGGCCGGATAGTCGGGTGCAGCCTTTCGCCTACCCCAAAAGCGCTCGTGCTCGGCTATCTCGGCATTTACCGGCTGGTCTGTTGGTCTGTTGCTGATTTATCGCATTCAGGAAAAACTAGCATACGTCGGCGCCCCGCCGCGACTTGCCCGATGGACTCGCGCTTCCGCATTGCCTTAGCCTTGCGCCATTAGGTGGCGGTGGCGGGGCGTGGTGTCGTGAGTTTTCAGCTGACCATTTTGAAAGTGCTCGCCGGCCAGCGGCACGGGCGTGCCTCACATCTTGACGTCGCGAAATGCGTAGCCATTCCGATGTCGAGCGGTCGGGACTGGTCGGATCGCATGAAGCGCCTCGCTGCGCGCGCGCCGGGCCTGAGCATCTTCTCTAGCGATTACGTCCTTCGGGATGCCAGCGGCTGGCAGATCACCGACGCCGGCCGGGCGTTTCTGACGTCGATCGAGGTGCCTGCCTCCGGGCCGGCGCCTGTCGAGATCGAGACACCTCATCCGGTTGCTGCAGCTGCGCCCGATTTTCCAGCGAATGTAATCAAGATTTCGGACCTCGCGGAGCGGCGGCGCCGGCTCGCCGCCGCCTGAACCTCTGACGCGCGGAGCAAAGGCGATTGGGAGACATTGTAATGCGTGCTGCTCCGACGCTCACTATCTCTGCAGCCTTATTGTTTGCTTCCCCATGTCATGCTGGCGCCAGCCATCCTTGCATCCCGAAAGCAACCGATGCGCTTCCGCCCACAGCGGGACTGGTGGTCAAACAGGCGCGCATCCGACCGGTTTCCGCAGAAGTGTTGTCGACGTGGAAGGGCCAGACGCTGCCAATCATGATTGATGTAGACTTCGTCGCAGCCGATGAGAAATATTCCTTCCTTTGCGTTGTCACGCAGGGATCACCGTTCGTGCAGCGCGCGATGAATTGAGCTTGATCCGACACGACATCTTGTGTCGGGCGCGTCAGCCATCGGTTGCCGCAGAATGAAACTATATGCAGTAGCCGTTAGATGCCCCATTTGTGCACTGGCCGGCATTGCCAGCATGACCAGCGACAAGAATGCCGACACGGTTCATCGCCTGCCTGAGGGCTTCAAGGTCGTCAAAACAGAACGGGGTGACGTGATCTATTGCGCCGTCTGCAACCGGCCCGCAAACGCTCTTCCCATCGACCCCTAAGAAGTTCGGCGCCGCACCGCGGGATTGAATATAATTGAAAAATTTTGGACCGGGCCTAGGCTTGATCCGACGCTTTGCCGCTCGTAGCGTCGTTCTCCAGTGCATCCCCCGCGCTGGGGCCGTCCGTTCTTGGCAGCGCCAAGTCGACCAATTTTATCTGTGATCGGCGAGCACTGACCTGCTGATCATATTCGCGCTGCAATTCCCCCTGAGTGATCCTGCGAGCTTCTTTACGCACGCCTCCCCTAAATCGGTAGGTGAGCAAAGTCTCGCCGAACGTGGGTTAAATGTCATCTGGATTTTGCAGGGGCAAAGCGCGCCGACTGGCCGATGAATATGACGCGGCGCAGGGAGCCGGGGCGCGGTTGCGAAGGGACGCCCGAAAAGCATTCCGGGAGGGAATACTTCTGCGACGGTTGCCGACGTGGCCTCTCCCGCAAAGAAATTCACGAAGCCCGTGCATCCGCGACGCGGAAAGGCATCGCTGGTTTGCGCATAAGGGCGGATTTCGGAGCAGAAGCTCGCGACCGCCGACGGCCGCGAGCTTCTCCGTTTATGGGTTTCTACTACGTCACGCTGAAAACCTGAGGGGCTTAGTTCGATGCAGAGCCCCCCCCGGTGGCAATTGCCCCAACGATAACAACGCCGGCCGCGATGCCTACAACCACCCGGTTGGTAACGATCGATTTCACTTCGTGCCCGACCCAATGCACTGCGCGGCTGAACCAGCCGCCGCCAGCAATCGCATCGAGTTCATCGATCGAAAGTTCGCCGTTCGCAAAATCATCGTTCATCGGAAGTGCCATCTTAGTTCTCCTTTGTGTTGATGTTACGGGATCATCCTCGCAACTGGCGGGCAAGATGTCGTACCCAACAAACAGCCGCAGTGACCCGTGTCACGTTGATAGGGTTCAATTGCAACAATTCTCCAGCGACGCCTAGGCTCGGGCTTTGACGTCAAGCCGGAGGATCCCCACGCTGAATGATAAAGCACCTTCTTGCTCGTCGGCCCGGACGCGGGCCGAAAACTCGTACTGGGCGAGCACGGCGACGAAAATTGCCGTCGCTATCGTGAGACTGCCAACGGCCAATTCGGCGTTCGGCCAGATGTTTGCGGCGAGTTGGGAGCGGCCTGCCTGAACAAGGATCGGTTAGGCGAGCAAGGCGAAGGTAACTGCCGCCGCTACAGGGAAACGTGTCGGGCGGGCGCACGTAGTCCGTTTCTGACATTTCACTAGGACGCAAAACGAGGCCGCCTTAGTTGGCGGCCTCTTTCATTTAAATTGCTCGACTACCGGACGCGATCAGCTCACGATGCTAAAATTGCCTGCGGTCAGCGTCGAAGCCGTCGCACCGTTCAACCAAACCGCGGTGTCGGTATCCACCTGCACAACAAAGTAGGCGCCGTTCTGGTAGGAGTGCGAGAGCACGTCAGCAAACGACGTGAAGGCGGAGCCTTCAAAACGAATTATATCTTCTGTTGTCCAGTCTTGCACGACCTGCACGGCGGCTTGGTCGCGAACAACGAAAGTGTCGGCTCCAGCACCTCCAAAATAATAATTTACGCTTTCGCCGCCATCCATGTAGTCATTGCCGGCTTCGCCTTGCATCACATCCGTTCCCACGCCGCCGAACATTTGATCGTTACCGTTGCCCATGTAGTAGTAGTCGAGGCCGCCGTTGCCGAACACGGTATCATTTCCATCGCCAGCTACGAAAATATCGTTGGCATTGTTGGCGCCTATCCCAATGTCATCGCCGCTGCCGCCATACTGATAGCCACCTGAAGAGCCCTGATAGAGAAAATCGTTGCCATTGCCTCCGAAGAGAACTTCGCGACCGGCCGCGCCGACGAGAGTGTCATTTCCATCGTCACCTGATAGCTGTCCGCCGGCAGCTGTCCCAACATTGACGACATAGTCGTTTCCTGAGCCGCCATATACCAGCGAGTTGCCGTTAACTACGTAAAAAATGTCGTCACCGGCGTCTCCGTAGTTCGTATTGTTTCCCGAGGCGTCAAACAGCACGTCGCTGCCATTCCCGCCGTAAACTTCATCGTTGCCGCTGCCGCCGTCGATGAAATCGTTTCCATCCCCGCCGTAAAGACCTAATTTCCAATTTGCTGTGTTGCTGAACCCGATAGCAGCGTCATTGCCATCGCCCCCATAGAGCGTGTCGTCACCACCGCCACCGGCTATGTAGTCGTCACCAGAACCACCTTCGAGAAGATCAGCACCAAAAGGCGCGTCGTCGAAACTCGTAAATGTGAAGGGAGTTGACGGTCCGCCATCTCCGGCGATCGTCCCTGTTGTATGTTTCGAGCCCAGGAGCAAATCGTTACCTTGCCCGCCATAAAACTGCTGGCTTCCACCGTTCGCAATTCCTTCGAGCAGATCATCACCGTCGCCGCCGTAGTAATGAAGAAAACCTGTGGCAACTGTGTTATTCGTGTCGTTGCCGTAATAATTGGCCATTTGATCCACTCCCTAATTGAATGCAGAGCCTTGCAAAGGTGCTCTCAAAGCAAATATAGAGAAGGTTCGACCAATCGTGAACTGGTTCGCGTGTCGCAGGGATACCTCCAAAATCATCCCCGCGAAGTCCCTTGAAGGACGAATGTCGGACCTTCGGCCGATTTGGCACGATACTAACTCGGCAAGTATCCCCACCGATGGGCGCTTAATTCGATGAATGAAGTAGACCAGCTCTTGTTCCTGTGCACCGGAAACTACTACCGCAGCCGCTACGCTGAGGAACTGTTTAATCACCTAGCCAAGAAGGAAGAGTTGAGTTGGCGAGCTTTCTCCCGCGGGGCAGCTGAACGAGGCTCGCCCGACAACGTCGGATCTATGTCGCCATATGCGCTTGACGCGCTTACTGCAAAGGGAGTTGTGCCTCAAACACGCGATCCGCAACCGTGCACGCCGGCCGACTTTTGCGATGCCCAACTCGTAATCGGTTTGAAGGAGGCCGAGCATCGCCCGTTACTCGAACGCCGCTTTCCTGAGTTTGCTGAGCGGGTATCGTACTGGCACATTGATGATGTCGAATTTGTCCAGCCTTCCATTGCGTTGGCTATGATCGACGACCAGGTGCACCACCTGATTTCAAAGCTCAAGTAGCGGGTCGCGCTTTCGGAGAATTTCGAGCGCGTAGGTCGCCGGCGGGGCTAGCAATTCTCGAATATGTTCGAGTTCGTCTGCGGCAACAATTTGAACGCGACCATCCGTTACGACTAACATATCGACAGGGACATTTCGCGCGAGGAAAAGTTCCCCGTGCAGCGTTCCATTCGGCGTCGAATGATCAGGACCGAAATAGCGCCCGATCAGTTGAAAGCGCCCTGGCGCCAGGTAGTAGCCGATTTCTTCGTGGATCTGGCGAACCACACATTCCAGAAAGGTCTCATCTCCCTCTCGGCGGCCTCCAACCAGGCTGATCTTGCCCGGGTCTGTCACATGCGGGAGATCGTCACGAAGTTGCAGGAGCAGGCGGCCCTCCGTGTCAAACAGGATCGCGGATGTACCCTCTCTCGCGGCGGGTTGCATTGCCCGATGATATCGGAGCGGAATAACAAGTGCAAAGCTCGATGCGGGGCCAGCCGAGGCCGTAGTCTCGGAACCTGGATGCCGAGGCGCTGCAGCCGTTATGCTTAAGGTGCCTTTAAGCAGCTGTTCTGAGGCCGGGACGGAATATTCCAAGTGATCGGGAAGACGCTCGCTGTCAGGCTCTCAAAATGGGCTTGCTCTTCCGACAGGCGCCGTGCGATGAACTTGCGCTCATAGTCCGTGACGATGCGTTTCCAGAAGCCGGCGGTACCGAGCAATGTTGTTGCGGTGTGTGCGCAGCCGAGCGATTTGTTCGTCGATCATCTTCGTCATCCTTTGACGGTCGTTTAATCGGTTTCCTTTGTAAAAGGGGAGAGGCCCCGCGCGCAAAATAATCAGGGTTCAAGCGCTGTCAAGATCGGGGGAGAAAGGGTAGGCTACCACCCAGGACGTCGCCCCAGCCGTCAAAAACAACGCCGCGCCACTCGACTGACCCGTGCGCGTCCACAGCGCATTTCCTCGATAGTCCGCAGCAGCCTCGCCGGTCCATGTCTCGATTTTGTCGGTGAAGGCGATCATGAAGTATGGCAGGCTGAGAAGGATCGAAGGTGGCCATCGAGTTCAGTTCGCGCAGCTTGGCCTCCCTTTCGCGTTGCCGAAGTATGCTGGCGACTGTTCACGGCGCCGGCGCGGCGATTGAGGACAACGGCAATTGAAATGGCAGAGCGGCCGGATGCTCGCAGTTCGAGCAGCCTGCGATCCTCTTCCGGGGTCCAAGGTCTATTCCTATTTTCCACGCTGACCTTCTTACTTGATTTCAATGTTGAAACCGTCAGCCCTCATATTCAACAGCGCAGTTCTATCGCCCGCGGTCATTGAGGCCGGCGGGGTAATGGTAAAGCGTCTTTCCCGATTTTTCATGATTGCAATCCGCAGTGCTGGCAGGCCGCTGAATTCGCGTCTCATGATCAGAGAATTGGGTGAGCGTTGTTCGACGTGCAGCTCGATCACCCAGTTAGATCCGTTCAAAACAGCCTCCGTACATCTAATCCGCCGTAGGCAACCGCCGCATTGTGAATTGGATTTGACCGTCGGGCAGCTGCCGCCAATGTTCGACGACATGTAGCCGCCGGCGGGAAACTCGCGAGAGAAATTCGCGCGCCTTCGCGCGCGCGTCGTGGACGGGAAGAGTAAAAGTTTTGCGAAGGAAGCCGTCGGGATCCAAGCGTCGGAGGTCCTGCAGCTCCCGTGATCGAGTGGCCACGTCGAGGGGTTTCATCGGTTACGCCAGGCGCACTGGAGGAGCAGGGGGATATCGCGCATCTGCAAATCGCAGCGCCGGCGCAGTTCGTGGGCAACATCCTCGGACACGTCTTCTGACCAGCGCTCGGCGCTATTGAAAGCGACGACGCGGATCGGATTGTGCTCGCCGCTCAGCAGATTCTGAATTACCGTCTCGAGATCGGCGGTTTCGCAATCGGTCTCGCGCCAAGCACTGCCGTTTTTGCCGAAATCGTCTGCCACCAGATAGACCGTTTGGTCGTTGCCATTGGGCACGATCGACGGCGTCCAACGAGGCCTACGCATAACAACTCCACGCAATAGAATGAGAGAAAGCGAAACTGTATGATTTGTTCCTCGCTTCTGCATCGTGTTGCGGCGCGGCTATGTTCACTTTGGCGCTTCCGGCGGCGATCGGGATCAAAGCGGCGTTCCCCGGCGTCATCGAGCCTGCGCTCGCGACGTCGATCGAGCGCGTGCCATCCGGCGACCGCTGGGTGCACGAGATCAAGTTCGATGGCTACCGGGTGCCGGTCCACCTCGTGAACGAGGACGTCAAGGTGTTCGCCCGGCGCGGCCATGACTGGACCAACCGTTTCAAGAAGATCGCGGACGACGCCTGGCACATCAGTGCAGGGTCCGCGATCATCGACGGAGAAGTCGTCGTCCCCGACGCCAACGGCACCACCGACTTCTCAGTGCTGCAGAGCTAGCTGAAGGGCAAGTGGACCAAGATGTGCTGGTGGCGTTCGATCTGCTGGACCTCAAAGCGCGCGCGAGACCGGCGTTGATCCTCTCTCTCGGATGATGATCCCGCGCTCGAACTCGGCGAATACTCTTGGCGGCGGGCCGGCAATTCGGTTGACCAGTAAGGCCGCCTAAATTGGCGGCTCTGCCCTACGGTGGTGGCACCATCAGAAATCCCAGTGCGATCACCGCAAGCAACCCGACGATAGCGACGGCAGTACGGTTATTTTGGCTTTCTCTTCCTTGACGGGCATTCCCGCCTCAAGTTGGCCGTTTACGGTGCCATAGGCTTCCTGGGGTCGGCGATGTCGTCAAGCGGCAATCCATAGCGGTACGAGCCGTTCAGCGTTAATCTTGTCATCGTCGGGCAGGAGAATTTCGCGGGGCGCTCTGGATTGTTGCACTTGTTGGAGCGCGGACAGGGCGCTCGGAATGGTCACGGCTAAGCTTGGACTGCAACTCTACAAGGTCCATAAAGACGTCGGCCTGACGTCGCAATTCGTCGGCGATCATTGGCGGCTGGCTCGCTAAAGTCGAAATGACAGTAACCCGGACCCCGCGACGCTGGACCGCTTCCACGAGCGAGCGGAAGTCCCCGTCACCGGAGAACAGGAACATCTCGTCAACCTGCCTGGCAAGCTCCATCGCATCGACGGCAAGCTCGATGTCCATGTTTCCCTTCACCTTGCGGCGACCACTCGCGTCAACAAATTCCTTGGTCGGCTTGGTAACGACAGTGAAACCGTTGTAGCTGAGCCAATCTGTCAACTGGCGGATTGAGGAATATTCCTGATCTTCGATGATCGCCGTGTAGTAGAACGCACGTATTAAAATACCGCGTCTATCAAATTCCTTGAGGAGGCGCTTGTAGTCGATGTCGAAGCCGAGCGTCCTCGCCGTTGAATGCAGGTTGGAGCCATCAATAAAGAGCGCGATGCGGTTAGATTGGATCGACATCTGATGTTGACCAGTACTCGTTTGCCAACAGCTGCGAAAGCGAAACACGCCGCGCGCTCTGTTTGGATAAAAAATGAATTCTAAACGCCGCTATGAGCCAGTCAGTTTAGTCGACCTCAAGTTATACCTAATAACTTGAAGGTTCAAATATTATTTGTGTTCCATCCAGACGGTGAAGGCGACGATTGGCGAATTGGCGCAAATATAAATATGCTGTAAAGCCCTGAACCTACACGGAGAACCGGCCGACCCGTGGATAGGGACCTAAATGATCGCAATGCTGCCTCACATGCCTGTGTTTGAAGCGCGCCTAAAAAGGCGTGGTCGTCGATGGAAGTGGAGTGTTTGTACCGCTGACGGGCGGGTGGTGATGGAGGGCGCTGAAAGCCGCCGAATTGCTGCCAGGTACAAAGCCAATAGAGCAATCTTCCTGATGTTGCTGTGCCCCCCTTCCCCCGACGTCCAACCGCGCGATGGTAAAGTTGCAATCCGGCACACCTATTCGGATGGTTCCCGCTCCAACATTTAGACCTATCTTGCGAAAACATTCTGGTTGGCAAGGGCTCACCTCAATGCTGGGATGGTTTCTCCGGCATGGGCATCGCACTCCTTTTCAGAAACCGGGCCGGGAGGCTGCGCTGGAGGCGCTCATTCCAGCCTCGGGCACCGCAAAAAAGCAACCACGGAGGGTTAGATTACGGCAACTCGGTTGATCGTTGGAAGCTACTTTGGAGTACCTCCGCAGTGAGCTTCCCCAGCTTGCTTTTCGCGTACTCCTGAATCGTGTCCCCTAATATCGGAAATCCACAGTTCGTCGGTCGACGGGAGCTGACCCTACGTCTGCGCGAAGAAATTGATCGCCGCCAAAGAGGATCGCGGCCCGCGACACCGCCGACCCTGGTGATGAGTGCCTTCGCACTCCACAGGGAGATAAAACCAACGGACATGAGTTCATGCGAGCGAGAGCTCCTGCGGCCGCACCACGAAGATGTCAGACGTCCCGTTGGTGTCGTCATCGACAAGGTTGGAGGCAAAGCTTTAATAGGCCACGTAGCGCCCGTCGGCCGATCGAGGAGAATTGGCTCGCGTTGTTGCCCTGCTCGCCGGTGGAGCTGACGGAGACTCGCTCGGTCGTGTCCCTCTGACGGTCGAAATGGAAGACGTCAACCATCCCATTGGTGTCACCATCGACGAGGCTGGAGGCACTGCTGTCATAGGTCACGTAGCGCCCGTCGGCCGAGATCGACGAGAAGGTGCTGTGGCCGTTCCCCTGCTCGCCGGTGGAGCTGCCGATCAAGACCGCAAAAAATCGTTCTCCAGCTCAGCTCTCCGATCTTGGCGTGCAGCGACTTCACATCGATCGCTGCATGCTCCGCTCCAGACCCGCCACCGGGACCGAACGCATCGGCGGCCTGGCTTTCAAGCTGAGCCTTCCACGTCGTGATCTGATTGGGGTGAACGTCGAACGCTCGGCCAGTTGAGTTATCGTCCGGTCACCCTTGACGGCGGCAAGCGCCACCTTTGCCTTGAAGGCCGGTGTGTGGTTCCGGCGTGCTCGTCTGCTCATGATCGCTCCTGATTCGCGCGCATAGCGTGCCCGCTGTCAGGCAGAAATTCCACTTATCGCCCTGCGCAGAATTCCGGGACCGGCTCTCTCGGCATAGGCATCGTCACGCTCGTTGCTATGCTGGCGATCATGAGCTTGGCCGATGCTATTACACCAAAGAGACTGCCGGCTTGTTGGCGACTAGGCGGGCGCCCCACTTTTTATCTTGGTCTGGGCGTTTCGCTTCACGTCGCTCCGCTCAAGAACGTGACGCCCAATTGGTCACCATTGACCCAAGCTAATCCGCAGCGGCGGTAGGCAAGCCCGGTCGAGGAAAGCAGCAGGAAAAATTCTTTTAGGTGCAGGCCTTCCAGGGGACCCTCGACCGTCAGCCTGCGCTCACTTCTCAGGGTCGGCACGGGGTCAGATCGAGTGGCTGCGATCACGCAAACGGCCCCGGCGCGGGGGGACGCTACGCTACGAAAAGGCCGCGGAGGTACTCCAAAGTAGCTCCGAACGATCTACCAAGTTGCGTTAACTTTGGTCGCCGTCGGCGCTTTTTCCGGTGCTGCGGTGGAAGGGGCGGCCCAGAGAGCTTCCATCCTGCTGGGGCCGGAATCCCCGTCTGCTTCCGTATTTCTGTTTAGGAGAATTCACTATGGCGACGTTTACCCGTACCAATGCGTTCTTCACTGACAACTGGGATGAACTGACGGCTTGGAATGTGCAAGCGTCGTCGTCTACTTCCGTGACGCTCCTGAATACTGACGGCACATTGACCGTTCTTACCGGCACCGGCTTCACCTTTGACGGATCTAATAACGCGCTGACAGGGACGATTACCCAGGCCCAACTCTTCGCTGCCGATACCACAACGCTTTTGGCGACAATCATCGACGTCTCCTTTGCGCTCGCAACATTCCAGATTGACGCAAATGCCCATACAGCGATTACAGGAGATCTTTTAGCAGGTAACGATACCCTGAATGGTGGATCCAACACTGATGTCTTGCGGGGAGGCGCGGGCAACGACGTCTTCAATCCCGGCGCAATAACGTTCAATTCGGTCGGCGGCGGCAACGATATAATGATCGGCGGCGCTGGCAACGATACGTTCAGCATCGGTCCAAGCGCCTTTCAATCATACAGTGTGACTTACGCGACAGAAGGCGGGACAAACGGTGTCACCGTCAATACCCTAACTGGATTTGCGACGGATACTTTCGGCAATATGGATACTTTGGGTGGCGTTACATCGGTTACCGGTACGAACCTGGCTGATACGTTCATTGGCGGGAGCATCAACGACTTTTTTAGCCCCGGCGGTGGAAACGACACCATTGATGGCGGAGGCGGTGCCGGATTCGATTATATTGGCTATAGCACCAATCCGCTTTACCCCGATATTCAACTTGGTTTTCCGAACGTCGCCATCACTGTGACATTCACGTCGCTCGGTGCCGGCACCGTAATCGATCCTTTTGGAAACACCGATACCTTTATCGGAATTGAAGGCGTTCGCGGAACCAACTTTGCTGACACGTATCTCGGTTCGACCGGCAACGAGACCTTCCGCGCGTTGGGAGGGAATGACACCATCAACGGTGGTGCAGGCTTCAATACGTCCGATTATTCTCATGATGCAGCTTTTGGTGGGGCAAATGCCATTACGGCAAATCTGAGCACGGGCACGGTCATCGACGGATTTGGCGCCACCGACACCTTGATCAACATTCAGCAAATAAATGGAACGCAGCTTGCGGACAGCATTACCGGCGACGGCAACAATAATACGCTGGTTGGAAATGCGGGTAATGACACCATTGATGGCCAAGGTGGATTTGATTTTATCATCGGGGGCGCCGGCAACGATTCCATCATGGGAGGCAACGAATTCGATACTGTAAGCTATCTCCAGGAAACCGGTACGAACGGCGTAACCGTTAATTTGACGAGCGGCACGGCGACCGATAGTTTCGGCAATTCGGATACCCTTGCGTCCATTGAACAAGTGAGCGGCACGGCCCTTGCGGACAGCATTACGGGTGACGCCAACAACAATAATCTATTTGGTGAGGCCGGCAACGATACCCTTGATGGCCAAGATGGGAACGACTTCATCACCGGAGGCGCCGGCAACGATTCCATGATCGGCGGCAACGGCTACGACGAGCTGAGCTATTCGTTAGACGGCGGAACCTTTGGCATAGCCGTGACGTTGACGGCTGCCGGAGTTGGCACCGCGACTGATACGTTCGGCAACACCGATGCTTTTACTGGAATCGAGACATTCACCGGAACCGGCCTGGCCGATACGTTTGACGGCTCATCAAGTAGCGACTCTTTTTCGCCTGGGCAGGGTAATGACACGCTCAACGGTGGTGGCGGATATGATAACGTAGGCTATCTCGTCGACAACAATGCTACCTCAGGCGTTTCGGTCAATCTTGTTATTGGCAGTGTAACGAGCGGGTACTTCGGCACTGACCTTCTGAACGGTGGATCTTTTCAGTCAGTTCAGGGAACCCAGCTGGCCGACAGCTTTATCGGCTCTAGCGCAATCGAATTTTTGCAAGCCTCGATGGGCGTAGACACCATCGATGGCGGTGGAGGCCGCGACACGCTTTCCTATGCTGATTTTAGGACGCAACAATCGAACGTTGGCGTAATCTACAACGCCAGCACAACGGTTTTCGGAAGTGGCACGGTCCTCGACGCTGGAGGATCGACCGATACGTTCACAAACATCGAGGTACTACAGGGCAGCTTCTACAACGATAGCTTTAGTGGAGGCATGACGGGAGAATCGTTTGATGGCTTGCAAGGAAACAACACTTATAATGGCGCCACAGGTCAATTACCCACCGTCACTTATCTTAACACTCACTTTAATGGTGGCGTCTCGGGAGCTAACGTAAATCTGGCGACGGGAACAGGGCTCAATCCGTTCGGCGGGACCGAAACGTTTATCAATATCCATTCTGTCGAAGGGTCGGTCTTCAATGACACCCTCATTGGCAGTGCCGGGGATGATTTTCTTGCGCCCTCGAACGGCACCGACAATGTCGATGGCGGCGGCGGCATCGATACCTTGGCCTACAATGACAACATTTCTGCATTTTCGATCCACACGTTCAACGTAACCGGTGCAAATTCCGGCAACGTTTTGGACGGCACCGGTACAGACATCTTCAGCAACATTGAGAGGCTCCGCGGCGGTTTCAATGACGACGTGTTTAACGGCGGCACGTCGGCCATGGTCTTCGAGGGCTTGGGAGGCAACAATAGTTTCAATGGTGGAAGCGGCGTAGAGACTGTCAATTACTCTAACGACCAAGAGGTTGGCGCTCGCGAAAACATCAACGTCACGCAGGGCGTTAATATCGATCTCGCGAATTCCGGCATAAATTCTTTTGGCGGGACCGATACGTTCGCAGACATTGATAACGCGATCGGAAGCACTTTCGCCGATACGATTACCGGCAACAGCCTGAATAACAGTATTGTAGGCGGCGCCGGCAACGACACGTTGGGCGGTGCCGCGGGCAACGACACTGTGGACGGTGGCGTTGGCGCCGATTCCATGGCTGGTGGCGAGGGAGACGATCAATATATTGTCGATAATGCGGGCGATATCGTTGTCGAAAATGGCGATGAAGGCATAGATGGCGTCAATCTCATCGGCAATTTCAACTATACGTTGGGTGCTAATATTGAAGGCCTGAGCATATTGACTGGGGCCAATGTCTCAGGAACAGGCAATTCTCTCGCCAACAATCTCTATGGCGGTGCAGGCAATAATAGCCTGAACGGTGGTGCAGGTGCCGACACGCTGGTCGGCGGTCTCGGCAACGATATCTATTTCGTCGATAACGCTGGAGACGTTGTTACGGAAAATGCGACCGAAGGCGCTGATACCGTGCACACGACCGTCACCTACGGTTTATCCGCCAACACTGAGAATTTGATCCTCGACGGCTCAGGCAACATCACCGGCATTGGTAACGCGTCGGCGAACACCTTGACGGGCAATACCGGCAACAACTCACTTTACGGCAACGGAGGCAATGACACCGCCTATGGTGGTGACGGAAACGATGTTGGGGTCATGGGTAATGGCGACGAACTTTTCGTAGGCGGGGACGGCAATGACTATGCTTATCTCTATGGTGGCAATGACACAGCGTATGGTGGCGCCGGCCTGGATGTTCTGATCGGCGGTGGCGGCAATGACCTCCTGATCGGCGATGCCGGGTTTAATTACTTTTTCGGCGGAGATGGTGCTGACGCGCTGTTCGGCAACGGCGGTGCGTCTGCGATCGATGTGAACGTGATGTCCGGCGAGGCAGGCAACGACGTGCTCTATGGCGGGGCCGGCACTAACTACTTCTATGGCGGAACCGGGGTTGATACCATGACCGGCGGTTCTGGGCTTAACATCTTCATCTCGTCCGGCGAGACTGAGGGCAACGTGATCAACGGCGGCTTAGGTCAGAATTACGTCTACGGCTCGAACGGTGGCGATACGGTTTCCGGAGGAGCGGGAGTAGATGTGTTCCTGATGGGAACAGGAGCCGACTTTATCACCGGTGGTGGCGGTGTAGACTATGCTTGGGGTGGAGGTGGGACCGATACGTTCACTATCAACGATCTTTCTTCAGGAGTAATGGTAATCCAAGACTTCAATGTCGGCGGGGTCAACGACGTGCTGAACTTCGTTGGAACGTCGCTCCATTCCTTTGCTGACGTTCAAGCGGCTTCTTTTTACGCTGCCGGCATCAACACCACAATTATCACTGATGCCGCTGGCAATGCGGCGTGGCTCATCGGCAAGGGGCCAGGTGACCTCGACGCCAGCATGTTTAGGTTTGGGTAAGTCGCCGCACATAGGCGACCAAGTCGCGCAAGCAAAGTACGGCGCCACCAAGGGGCTTTTTCGACTCCCTTGGTGGTAAGTTGAATACCGCAAAACCCCGTCCATGAACATTTCCAGGGCCGCCGACCTGCTCTGTCCACCCAGACGCCGCGAATTTGTCAGAGACACCGGCACGACTTCGCACAAGCGCTTCGGGCAAGCCCTTGGCCGCGGGGGACGTGGGCGAACTAATCGAGCGGGCCGACGCCTGTTCGATAATCCGAACGACATTATGGCGGAACGACGAGCACCGCCTAGCGCCTTTCCCGCGACCTAATCGAGGTAGCCGTCGCCGAAGTAAAACGAACCAGCCGTGCACCCTGAACAGCCCCTGGACGCTGCAAGAGCAGCAGAACGTTCACCGAATTCTTGCAGCAATTGGCTGTCTTCCACCCGGGGGTATCGGCGAAGCGGCGGCCGATATCTACCGCGCCGGCATCCATCAAAGCGACTTGGGCCTACGGTCCGACTAGTCGCGGTGGGACGTTCGCAGCGATGACCTCGCGGGGCGCCACGCAAGGGGTAAGCCAGCTCATTCGGCCGGAGCTCTGCGCATTTATCTGGCATCGCTTTTACATACCGCAACCAGAAGACGGACGTGCACCAGTGGGACGCGGAGGGACGCAAGCTCAAACGACTTGTCGACGAATCTGGCAATTCCGACGGCTTCACAGCAGTGGCACTGTATCTCATGGCATAGGACACAGTAATTAAGGGGCGCGCCGTGATGTGCGAGAGGGCGGCTAATCAAATGGACTACTATGGCGGACCGAGGGTAGTGCCGAGGTCGTCTGGAAGCAAGTTACTTGCCACGCTCAAACATTCATGCTCCAATTTTGTCGGCTGGGAGCTTTCTTCCCAAAAGATCTGCTTAGCGAATACGGACACTCCGCGAAAAGCAAGCGCCCGCTCCATAAATAAACACGTAAGCGACGATAAACGTGTCGACGCTCCGCTGAAACAGAAAAACATAAGAGCGCTGATCAGCGCCATCCCCACAAGGGTGATGCTGGCGCGACGGGCGAGTGCGACAAATTCCCCCGCGCCGACCAGCACAAATGCGCACGTGTTTTGTATCAGCATGAACACGAGCATTGCACAAATTGCCATGCGCATGGTCGGCGAGACTATTCCGCTATAGTTACGCCGATAGCCGACATCGTCGGGCTGCACGCGCACGCCCAGAAAGTGCCATGTGTGGACGGCTCCGGTTTGGCAAGAGCTTTCTTCACGGTTTTGCAGCATTGGTCGTTGCAGCCATGTGTTCGGCCTTTTGATGCGGTTCATATGACCGCTGGCCATAATGCCCTCCGCGGATCAGGTCCCTACCAACAACTCGCATTCAAGAATGCCTTGGCACATGTGGGTTGTCCTGATCGCCGGATCGACCGGCTCTGCATTACGTGCTGTTCGCCCTCCCAACCTTCACACCACGCCGGTTGCCCGGCGCGATCTCTTTATCGCGCAAGCGCGACGGGTTCCTTGTATCGCTCGCCCCTGGCCATCATGGCCCAGACCATCCGCGCAATTTTGTTGGCGAGTGCAATAGCGGTACCGATTTTATTCGAACAGCGATCCGTAACCAACTCGAACGCCACGCAGATGAGTCAAACAGTCCACGGTCCGAAAAAGCCTGGAACTTGGTTTGCGAAACGACAGCCGGGCGGTCCTCGAAGAGGCGCGCCGGAACGGTGAGATGCTGCACATCAATGTTCTCGGCCTTGCCAGCACGTCACGGTCGATCTCGCCCGCGCCACCATTGGCTCAGTCTCCGTGCTCGGAGCTTTGCACGCCAGTCCCGCCGTC
>NZ_JAFCLS010000088.1 GCF_018131075.1 Bradyrhizobium sp. JYMT SZCCT0428
CGGCGGATCAAAGCCGGCCGCCCCTGGCGACGTAGCCGAACTATCCATCGCAAACAGCCGACTTTTGCAACAAAATCTGCCAAGAGCCGACCTTCGGCATCCGTTGGAGCGTTAGCGGCTGAATGAGTCATCTCGATCGACAAAGATGCCATATCGAGGAGTAAAGCTCATGACACAAGTTCTTTCCCATAACCTGAAATCTGCTGCGACTTGGGGTTCCGGCGGCGCGTCCTACGACATCGTGAGCCAAAGCATAGCTGACGCCATCGATCATGTCGTGAATCGAGTCTGGCCTCAGTCGGCGGAAACAATTCTGGATGTTGCGACGGGCACGGGCTGGACTGCGCGTCGGTTGTCAAGTTGGGGCGCAAAGGTAACTGGCGTCGATATTGGTGAAGGCGTAATCGGAGCGGCAAAGCGGATGGCTCCAGAGATCGACTTCAAGGTCGGTGACGCCGAAGCGCTGGAGTTTCCGGATCAGAGTTTTGACTGCGTTACGTCGACGTTCGGTGTCATGTTCGTCTCGCGTCCCGAGGCCGCGGCTGCCGAATTGGCTCGCATTACCCGCAAGGATGGGCGGCTCGGACTGGTCACTTGGCTGCCCGGCAGCGCGGTTGAAGAAATATTCTAGACCATGCGGCCATACATGCCACCACCGCCGGACAATCCTTCTCCTTCGCCATTCGCGTGGGGCCGGGAAGACCGCGTTCGGGAGTTGCTAGGTGATGAATTCGATTTGGCCTTTGAACGTGGTACCACGAGAAGCCAGCTGATCGCGCTGCGACCGAACAAGATTTCGGCGGACACGCCCGCCTCCGAAATGTGGCCGGGCGATCGGGATTGAAAATGTGCAATCTCTATTCGATCACGACCAATCAAGCTGCAATCGCTGCCCTTTTCCGAATGGTCAACCGCTACGTCGGCAACCTGCCGCCTATGCCAGGGGTATTTCCGGATTATCCAGCGCCCGTTGTGCGCAACGCCGGCGCCGAGCGCGAGCTCACCATGATGCGCTGGGGGATGCCGCCGCCGCCGCGCACCGGCGGTCCGCCAGTTACCAACATCCGCAACACGTCATCGCCGCACTGGCGAGGTTGGCTAAAGACGGAAAACCGCTGTTTGGTCCCCTTCAATAGCTTCGCCGAATACGCGCCAGAGCCCAATCCCGAGACGAAGAAAAAGGACGTGGTTTGGTTCGCCTTGCACGACGACCGACCGCTGAACGCTTTCGCCGGCATCTGGACCGAGTTCAAGGGCGACCGAGGCACGAAATCGAAACCGATCCCGGGCCCTCATTTAGTCTATGGCTTCCTGACGACGGCGCCGAACGCCATCGTCGAGCCGATCCATCCAAAGGCTATGCCGGTCATCCTGACGACCGACGAAGAGCGAGATGTCTGGATGCGCGCACCTTGGAATGAAGCCAAGACGCTACAGCGGCCGCTACCGAACGAAGCGCTGATGATCGTCGCCCGCGGTGTCGAAAAGGAGGATCGCGCGGCGGCATAATCGAATGATCACTTTTGTCCTTAGACGGACTGAGCGCCTGGTTGCTTTGCAGACTAAGACGACCAACCGTGGTGGAGGCAATGATGACGGGAAAACTCTCGCCCGAAGGGCAAGTCACCGCTGCGTACGGAGCCGCAATGGTCGCGGCATTCCAAGTGCTTATCAACTGCCTTGAAGAGAACGATGTGCTTCTGCCAGGGCAGTTTCCCGACGCGCTTACCGTTTACATGGAAATGGTGAAAAGTAAAAAGGGCCACCTAAGTGACATGACCCTTGCAGTGCTCCACGACATTCGGACGGCTACAGAGGATTAGTGGCTCAGGCAACATAAAGCTGCCAAGTGCGGTGCAAAATGAAAAGGCCGCCTGCGGCCAGCGAACGAATTAGAACGGTCGTATGCCCGTTTAGTGGAACATCGTTCACGGGTGCCTGCGAGCTTCGATCCGGTCGGCGAGATGCATCACGCCAATCATTGCGGCAAGAGTCAGTAAGCCTAAGAGTGTCGCAATGACCGCGAGCATGTTTTTACCGTGGCGGTTGTAGACCGTGGGAAGAAAGCCACTCTTGCATATGGGAAACGATTTCCGCCTGTCGTGCCCTGCGCAGAAGCTTATCGCGCTGAGCCCCGGGTGGGGTGCTGTGAGCTTCCTTGAGAAGTTGCTCGGCTCGCTCCTTGGCGCGCTCATCAAGTGAGATTGTTTGTGGTCCGAAACGGCGACGCTGCTCCAATTCCTGATGGAACAATAATGCAGAGACGGCACCCGGGTTCTGTTCACTTGTGCACTTAGCGCGCAACGGCCCCGCAAAATGAGGTACTCCAAACTAGTTCGGAGCGACGAACCGGCTTGCGTTAATGTGGCTGACCGTTGGCCGCCTTTTCCCGCGTTGCCGACGGTTGGAATGGGCGGCCCCAACTTAGCCCGCCAGCCCCCGAAGTTGGGGCCGCTTCTCTCGGCTCGCGAAAGGAAAAGGCCGCCAACTGAGGCGGCCTACTTCTAATTCGGTTGACCGCACTTAAGCGCGGCCTTGTCCGCCGTAAATTCGGCAATCAATTCCTTGGCCCGATCGATAAATCTTTGTTCCGTGACCCTTTCCTGTATCCGGCGGTACCGCTCAATCGTCTTGTCGATCTCTTTGCATTTGTCACACATATCTCACCGCGTGGTTGGGCGGGAGCATTTGAACTCTCTGTCACCGATGACGCCGATAAAAGAAGCGGTGATACAGGCCCAACACTTCCAAATGTGAGCTGTTCCCCAAATGTGAGCAATATTGCTCACTCCAAATCAGGCCACTTACGATTTCAAATCCCCGCTGAGCCAAAAAACGGCCCCAGCACTGGGGAGAGCTGAGGCCGCCATTACAACGGATGCCATTGAGCAATATCACCCGCTCCAATGAATCCGCCCCGGAACATTCGTTCCAAATTAGGCCTGTTTTGATATGCGAATAGCCTAATCCCGAAAGAAAGAAACGGCCCCAGCGCACTGGAGGTGCGCTGGGGCCGCCAACCCAATTAGAGGGTTTTCTCCCGGTAGAGGCTTTAGGGGGCATGAAACCGGGAGCGCTGAAATCGACTCTTGGGGAGTTGCTAAGTTCCAAAAAAACGGCCCCAGCGCTTAGGGGGACGCGCGCTGAGGCCGGAAGGTGGCTATGTCCGTATGTCCTCCAGACGAAGCCTCAACGCCCGGTCATTGCCACTCGTTCCCGGAATCTCTCTTAGGCGATGACGACGAAGAGCCGCCAACTGAGGCGGCCCTTACTTCTTTTCGTCTTTGGCGATTAGCGACAGCTGCTCAAGTTGGTGAGCTAGTGCTATCCAACTACGCGAGATGCTCAAAAGCACGGTGGATCGGCGGGCCGAAATCCGCTGATCACTTCCCAGGGTTTTGTATTCGGCCGCGTATGCTTTGCATTGTTCGATCGTTGGCATTGAGCAGATGCTCTCCAATAGAGGCGGGAGCATCAAACACTCTCAGTCACCGGTAACTGCCAAGGCCGGAGCGGTGATGCCTGATCCTGCCCAAGCGCTCCCCGAGTGTCGGTCCAGAAGTAGACATACCGGCTAAGCCGTTGATCTAAAAAAGGCCACTGCCGCCTTTCTCTGTTCCTGGGCTACCCCCTTCGAGGGATGAACAGAGATTGGCAAGATCGAACAAGGTTTGTCGCGGCCAAATTAGGACACCTCACAATTCAGCTTAGGACCCTGAGGGTTAAATACGCACAGTACCGGCAGGGCGAAGGGAACATATAGTGATCCGGGACCGGTCCATGAACAAACGGCGTGAATGCTCTCATTGCTGCCGGAACGAATTTCTGAGTGTCCGCTTTATTTTCTGGTCCTGTGCGTGGAGTTGCTTGATGCGTAAGTCGAATTGGACGCCATCCATCGTACCCAACGGCAACGATCAGACGGTCTATTTGGTAGCCGATGATTTTGGCAAGAACGGCAGCGCTTGGCGCGAAACCGATTGCGAGACCGCCGACCTCGAGACGGTGATCGAAGACCTCCTCACGGGTCAGTACAGTAACCTCATCCGGGTTGTCGCGTTCAACACCGCCGAACGATGGCCGGAAGACGTCTCCGAAGACGTCGCGCACGAGCTCCGCCGTCGTGGCGATCTGCAAATGCGCGACATCCCCTTTGGCCTGCACGATTTCACTGACCGCTACGAGGGGCGCTACCGCGACGTACAGCTGCCGCTGCCGATGCGTTTGGCTTGATACGAAGTATGGAGGCTTGATGTTAACCGACCGGCAAATCGCGGTTCTGCGCGATATCGGGCCAGCTTCGTCATTTAATCAGGCGAAGAAAGCAGAGGTCATGAACCTACTGGCACGCGGATATATCGAAAGAGATGGGGATCTCTTCAAGCTCACAGCAATGGGTTTGAAGGAGCTGCTCGATCGGCGGCGGGATTGAAATGGCCCCGCGCAAAAAACCGACTGCGATCGGCGTCAAGGCGCCCATCCCTGGATTTATTGAGCCTGCGCTGTCGACCTCGATCGACAAAGTGCCCGCGGGCGAACGCTGGATCCACGAGATCAAATTCGATGGTTACCGGGTCCAGGTGCACCTCGCCAACGAAGCGATCAAGGTATTCACTCGCCGCGGGCACGATTGGACCAAACGGTTTAAGAAAATCGCCGACGACGCTTGGCACATCAGCGCGGGTTCAGCGATCATCGATGGCGACGTCGTGGTACCGGCTGCCGACGGGACCACCGATTTTTCCGTCCTGCAAAACGAACTAAAGGGGAAGTCGACCAAAATAGTAATGGTTGCTTTTGACCTCCTCTATCTCAACGGCTTTGATCTGCGGAAGTTGCCCCTCATTGAGCGTAAGGCACACCTAAGGAAACTGATCGCAAACAGCGCGATCCAGCTTTCCGACAGCTTGGAGACCGAAGGCGTAGATGTCTTGAAACATGCCTGCTCGATCGGCCTCGAAGGCATCGTATCGAAAGTGCGAGATAGCAGGTACAATTCCGGCCGAGGCAACGACTGGATAAAGAAGCATGCTCGCAGCGAGAAACGCTGACGATCGCCGGCTTCGCGCTCGATGGCATGAACTGGGATGGCATTTATCTCGGACGCCACAAAGGCGCCGACTTAGTGTATGCCGGCAAGGTCGATCACGGTTTCGATAAGGCTCCGGCGGCCCGCTTGCGCGAAATGCTCACGCCACTGATCCGCAAAACCCAGCCCTATGCTAAGCGGATCGCGCACAAGGGCATCTGGGTTGAACCTCAGCTGATGGCTGAAATCGAATACCGAGCAAAATCGGCCGAGGGCAAGGTGCGGCATCCGTTCTTTAAAGGGCTCAGGGAGGACGTATGAAACCGCGCGATGTCGCCACCCGATCGCGAGAGCTGCAGGACCTCCGCCGTCTGGATCCCGACGGCTTCTTCCGCAAAACCTTTACCCTCCCCGTCGAAGATGCGCGCGCTCAGGCGCGCGATTTTCTCCGGGAGTATCCTACTGGCGGCTACATGACGATTGTAGAGCACTGGCGTCAACTTCCGGACGGCCAAATTCAATTCACGATGCGGAGGCTGCCGTGTGCCGATTGAGGAGCCGCGCGAAAGATGAGGGATTGGATGACGAGCAGTCGTGCCCAGAACGTGACGGCCGGGGCTAGACAGAGCCTCCGCCAAAGCTGGGCGAGCGTGAAGCGCTGGCCGAGCTGGAGCGTGCGCGAAAGATGCTGGTTTGTTTTCGATGCGTGCCTAGGAACCTCGCCCGGGCTAGGTTATTGGCTTACTTTATCACAGCCCGGTTCGCGGCTCTTACCTGTGATGAGAACGCCGCTGCGCTCCCGCCTAACTCAAGAGGCGGTTTTTGAAGGTGCGCATTAAATTACGTCAGAGATCACCATTTCCTAAATCCTGGAAGTGGGAAATGTATGTTGGAAGCGGCTGGTGACGGCGTCTTACGCCTCTCAGGCCCACGGAGCCGCGAGGGACGTGCTCGACCGCATAGTTTTGGAATGGACGAAAAGCAGGAAAGTCCGGGATAGCAAGGCCGCCTCAGTTGGCGGCCTCTTTCGCTAACCGACCCTCAGATTCTCCGCCGACATTTTTCCCCGGTTTTCCTTCACTTCATAACTTACCTTGGTGCCTTCGTTGAGATTGCTGAGGCCGGCCCTCTCCACGGCCGAGATGTGGACGAATACATCATTGCCCCCGCCGTCCGGCTGAATAAAACCAAAACCCTTAGTCGAGTTGAACCACTTCACCGTACCTGTCGCCACGTCCGTTCTCCCATCGCAAAACAATGCTAGCACCCTAGTTCGGACGCCCAGTACCGCACAAGAGCAACGGCCCCAGTGCGGGCTAGCGCTGGGGCCGTACGTATATGCGCGGCCGGAGGTGGCAGCAGGAGCCAGCGCAGAGTCGCAGGCTAATGTTCGGTTGCTGAGAAGACAAACCTATTCGATTCCGCAACGCAAACGGCCCCGGCGCGGAGAACGCCACGCTTGCACCAAAGGCCGCCAACCCCATGGGGGTTTTCTCCCGGTTGGAGGCTGAGGAGTCACCGGGAGCGCGGAATCGATTCCTGCGGCGCCTGATCGTTCCTAACGCAGCGAAAAAACCCTGCCGTTAGGGAGGGCTAGCGTTGATCGTCTCGGTGACTTTGCTTTTTGTAATGGACTGGCCGGACCGTTTGGAACGGTCGCGGCGGTCGTGAATTAGCGAAGCGTCGTGCCTACCCCCCGTGCACGATAAACCACTTCCCAGACGGCCCTGGATTTCGTGCTCCAGGGTCGTCGCTTTTTGAGTACGGTCTGAATTAAGCGGTGTTAGGGTGTGTTCATGGCTAGCTGGAGTGCCTGCCGTGAAAGACTATCGAAAACAATTAGAAAGCTCAGGACCGACGCGGCCGAATGCAGACTGATTAGCGATCTCGCCACGGACCCCGCAAAACGAGACCTGTTTGACCGACTGGCCCTGCATCTCACAACCCTTGCCGACCAGGTTGAGCTTGCGATGATCGATGCGGCAAAGTCCGCGAGGGGCTAGCCCGCATGATCTATCATCAGGCGCAGACAGAGGCGGTCCTTCGGGGAACAAATGATGCGGCATCCGCATTTTCCTTCCATGCCGCACTATCATTTTGAATTAGCAAATGGACATCGGATTCCAGACCCGCGTGGCCTCGATTGTAAAGATAACGAGGATGCAATCGCCAAAGCGCACCAAATTGCGAATGCGATGGCTGTTGAAGTCGGCGAAACGCCTCGTTGCCTTGTCGTAGTGGACGATGAAGGAAACGATCTCTGTAAGGTGCCAATAGCTCTATCACCGTGACGCCGCGAAACTTGCGATGGTTGGAAGTAGGAACAGGCCTTGGACAGAGCAAGACGATCGCCGGCTGCTTGAATTACGAAACAGCGGGAGATCGTATCTGTCGATAGCGGTGGCCATGAGACGCTCAGCCTCTGCGATTAGAGGTCGTCTGTGGATTGTACGGGCCAGGGCGAGATCCAGCCAAGACTCACTGAAGGCCGATGCGTAGCGCCACGTTCGAACCCTGCATCCCGCCCCGCGCCACCAAGGTCCCGACCTCCATAAGCTGGATCCATGAGGTCAAGCAACTACCCGCTGATCGTTCCTCGCGAGGGCAAGCGCGTACGTCTGTTCACACGGAACGGATTCGACTGGAGCGACCGTTACCCGCTGATTACAGAGGCTGCGCTCCGGATCCGGAACACCTCATTCGTGATCGACGGCGAAGCGGTCCTGCTTGGCGTGGATGGCATCTCCGACTTTGACGGGCTGCACAGTCGCAATCACAATGACGAGGTGCAGTTCTACGCCTTCGACATGCTGGTGACGGACGGTGACGATATCCGGAAACTACCGCTCACCATGAGGAAGGCTAACCTTGCAAGGCTGCTGGCGCGGCGGGATCACGCCGCCGGAGTTCATTTGTGATTTCCGCTGTCGGCTAACGAAGCTGAATTACGATCAGCTCGCTGGCCTCTAATGCGATAGACTGAGCCGTTCAGGCTGATACAATTCCGGATGGCCCTATCCCCGGGCCACACGCAAGGATGACCCTTTGACTTAGCCCCGCCCTCACCAGGCGGGGCTTTTTCTGGAGCTAGGAACAATCAGGCGCCGGAGGAATCGATTCTGTGCTCCCGGTATGCCCCTCAGCCTCCAACCGGGAGAAAACCCCACTGGGTTGGCGGCCCCGCGTTGGCGTGCACCTTCCGCGGCTAAGAGTCCGGCTTGTGCAAGTGCGTCCTTCAACGACTGATCGACCGGTCCCATTTTTTTGGCGTCGCCAAAGGCTAACCTGCCAAGGTCCTCGGGCTCACGGTACCGCCTTCGATCGACCGGTTGGAGAACCGATGGGCAAGCCGGCTGCAGCAGGACGCAAGAGCCTGGAGCAGCGACAAGGCTAGGCCCTTTCAGTCCCGCCACGTGCGGACCCATGACGCCCGGGTCATTCCGGTTACCGTCAAGCGCGCTCGACGTGCTGCGGATGCCACTCGGTTCGCATAGAGCCGAAAGTGCGAAGCGAGGGAAGGGTCGACAGGACGTCGGTTTCGGAACTCCGCAAACGATTGACGCCCTTGATCCGAAAAACCCAACCGTATGCGAGACGGATAGCGCACCGGGGGATTTGGGTAGAACCGGAACTGCTCGCCGAGATCGAGTATCGGGCGAAGTCCGCGGAGGGTAAGGTAAGGCACCCCTTCTTTAAGGGCCTAAGGGAAGATCTATGAACCCGTGCGGTAATAACGGCGGTGGGTAGACTGGATCAAGATGAAGAACCCAGAACACCCGGCGATGGCGCGGGCTAAGGATGCCATCGGCTTTTCCAACAGGAAGACGTGGCGACAGTGAGCGGACCTAACCGCTTAGATTTTAGATTGTCGCCCGCGCCGTTAAAGTTCCGACCGGGCTCGGCACTGATTCAATCAGTATGGCGCGATGTGTGTCATCCGCGCTACAGCAAGTTTTGTGCATTGCGCGCTAGCTGCAGAGACAGAGTATGAAAACCCGAAAGAACAAAAATGAAAAAGTTCCTCTTTGCTACTGTTGCCTTTGCCGCCTTGGCAGGTACAGCATCGGCAGCTGACATGGCCGCCCGTCCCTACACTAAAGCCCCAATGATGGCCTCCCCGATTTACAACTGGACTGGCTTTTACATCGGTGGTCACGTCGGCGGCGCATTCGGTGGCGACAACAACATTCTTGCCCCCGGCTTCACCGGCACCAACGGCAACGACGGTGTGTTCATGGGCGGCGTGCAGGCTGGTTACGACCACCAGTTCTCACCGAACTGGGTACTCGGCCTTGAAGCGAACTACAGCTTCCTCGACACGAACAACAATCCCTTCGTCAACCGCGGACTAGGTTCGGTCACCGGCCGCCTTGGCTACACGTGGGGTCCGGCGCTGGTGTACGTCAAGGGCGGTTATGCCTGGGCTGACTCCCGCCTCACCAACGGTTTTGGCGGCGGCACCTTTTCAAACGGCGGCGGCGGTCGCGACGGCTACACCGTCGGCGGCGGTCTCGAATACCTGTTCACTCAGAATTGGTCGGGCAAGATCGAATACCAGTACTACGATTTCGGTACCCGGAACGCCCTCTTTACCAGCGCTGCTGGCGTTGTCACCGCTGTCGGATTTCGCAACGACGAGCATACGATCAAGGCCGGCCTGAACTACCGGTTCGGTTGGGGCAACGCGGCGGCTTCTCGTTACTGACGATTTTTGAGATGCAGATTAAGAGGGGCAGCCGTCAGGCTGGCCCTTTTTTTATCCAACGCTGACGTGCGCTCGCGAAACATTCGCATCGTCCCGGCTCATTCGACCGAAACCCGCGCAAGGCTACCCATGCCGATCGCGTTCGCCCTGCCCGCTGAGGTCGATGCACTGGCTTGCATGTGCACCTCTGAAACCGCATCTTGTCGAATGCCGAAAGCCTAGCACTTGCGGCCGTGCGGAGAGGGAGAAAGTCCAAACAATAGGTCTCCGACGCTCCGACCCAATGTCCGCTTTGGGTCATTCGCGTCGGTTTGGCCAGACCACGGCGACTTCCGGTTTATCCCGGTGAACGGACATTCTCAGGATAGGCAGGCATGTCTCAAAGGTGCCAAGAGGCGACATTGAGTTGGCGTCCCCGGCGGCAACTCAATCGGGCGTAGCTGAAGCTACGTAAGTGGCTGCGCGGAACCCGCAACTCATCGAATGCGAACTCCGTCACCAGATGAGCCCGATGCCCCATCGACTCGATCGCGCGCTCGAACACGATTCCACGTTCCGGCCGCTCGACCGCGATCACCGAAATGTCGTTGCCGGGAGATCCGGAAGAACCCGTCCGGCAAACCACGCAGAGCAGATCGGCGCCCTTGCGGTCCCATCCGGTCGCCGACGACCACCACCTGTTTCCGTCAGAGTATCGAATACCGACGGCGCTCAGAGCCGTGATCGGAGGCGCCGCTGGAGAAATCTATTGTGGAACCGGCCGGTAGATCCACTCGCGCCAAACGGTCAGCAACGCCGCCATGATCACAGGCCCCAGAAACAACCCGAACAACCCGAAGGCAGCGAGGCCTCCGAAGATTCCGACAAAGGCGAGAAGGAACGGGAGACGCGCCGAGCCGCCGACCAGGGTTGGCCAGACGAAGTGATCGCCGGCAAGCATGACGACCGCGCCCCAGCAAAATACGGCTGCGGCCGCGAACCCACTGCCGCCGCCGGAGACCAGGACCAACGCCGCCGTGGTGAAGGCGAGCCATGCACCAAACGGCAGCATTGCGAAAGCCGTCGTCAGAATCGTAAACATCACCGGATTCGGTACACCTGCGACGAAGAAGCCAACGCCGATCAGCAATCCCTCGCCCACGGCGACGAGGACCGTGCCGTTCACCGTGCCGCGCGTGGCTTCGACCATCTTCTCGACCAACCCCTCCCCGGCATCGCCGATGAGACGATCACACGTCTCGAGGAAACGGCTCGCGACGGCGCGACCGTTACGGAGCAGAAAGAACAAGGTCAGGAGCGAGAATAACAACAGAAACAGCCGATGAAGCAGCTGCCCGCCGAACGTTTTGAAAAACTCCGACGCATTATCCGCATTGACGGTTTGAAGCCAGGCGGTGGCAGCTTTCGGGTCCGAGAGGTTGGCGCGCCACCATGATTGCATACTTTCCGCAGCAATCGGCAGACGAGTGACCCAATCCGGTACTTCAACCCCGCTCTCCTTGGCCTGCTTGAGCCAACTCACGAGCACGTCGCCTTGCTGCGCGATCTGGTAGACAGCAAGCGACATCGGGGTGAACAGGACAAGCGCAACGATCGCGGTGAAGATGAATGCGGCCAGGCTGGAGGGACCTGAGGAAAAGCGCGCCGCAAATTTGAGATACAGCGGCCACAGGGCAACCGCGAGAATCGTGGCCCAGATCAGCGCCGGCAGAAAGCCCGCAGCGGTCCATAGCGCGAGGCCAAACAGGACTAGGGCAAGCACGACCCGCGCGTTCATGCGCGCGCCCGCGCCCAACGGAAGGGGCTTTCTCTCCGTCCTGGCAGGCGCTTCCTCGATCTGCTCGGACGGCCGCTTTTTGGACGCGGCTAAACTCACTTTTCCTGCCATCAACTGTCGCGCCCCTATTATTGTCATGAAAGAACTGCAGGACGGTCGTTCGGTTCCCGCTGGGAAACAGTGGCAATCCGACGAAAGACGGGCGCTCGCGACGGGAAACCAATCTAATTAGTTCAGTCGCGGGACAGTCATTCCCTTCGGGTCGCTCGTGAGCTCAATCGGCGCGGACGGCCCGCTGCCATTCCGCTTTGGGTTGCAGGCGACCTCGGCCCGTCAGCCCAGTTATCCGGTCTAACCCCGTCAGCGACCAAACGACGGACATCCAAGCGAAAGCCGTCTAGTTTGCCGTGTCGCTAACGTCAACGGCGTCTGCCTCGACTACCGAAACCATGAAGGCAATCCGTGCGGCTGCTTTCCCGTTCACTCCTCGGGCAGCATACTACACACTGAATGCTGCCCGTTCGGTCAGCGTTATGCGGCCTGATGCCCTCACCCGCTTCCCTCGCTTCACCTAACCGGCTGACCCAGGTCGGGAACAAGTGGCAATATGGCGCGTTTGAACCTCGTAGGCATAACGAGGAGAAGTAACATGCCAGTACTTATCTTTGGGCCGTTCCTGCTGTCGTCGTTTTAGGTGGCGCGAGCTTCCTGCTTCGAGCCGTTCTCTAGCACCTTGTTTTTAACAACGCTTAGACACCACTGGAGGAAACCATGAAGAAGCTTCTGCTTTCGACCGCTGTCGTCGCCTTTACCGTCACTTCGGCGTTCGCGCAGACCACCGAATTCTACGTCGTGAGGGACACCACGACCAAGAAGTGCACCATTGTCGACAAGAAGCCGACCACGACCACCACGACGATTGTCGATAACGGCACGTTCAAGACCCGGACCGAAGCCGAGACTGGCATGAAGTCCATCAAGGTTTGCTCCGAGAACTGATTGTAAGAACGCAGACCCTCGACGGGCCACCAAGTTTCCCCGCTTGCCGTCTGTCGACTTCTCTGCGCAGCCCTGCCGAGCACCCCACTCGGCAGGGTTTTTCTCTGGCTCAAGCAAAATTCAGCGGAACACCGCGCCCCCTATCCTAGTTGTGGTTATAAATTTTACAAAGAGGCGGATCAATGAAACTTAACCTGCCAGCTATCGCACTACTGCTTCTCCTGGCAACAGGTGCTCGCGCAGAGGAAGCGACGGCGTCGAGCGACAAAGCGAACACCCCGACGGAGGACTGCTCGAAGCAAGTGTGGCCGAATTTCACTCCGTCATGTCTCCGCAATGCCGGACAGCACGCAACGAACGTTCGCCTGGTTTCTACGGAGCGCCGCTAACGTTCGGGAACAACCGGCAATCGATCTTGTTGGCTCCCCACAACGCAACATTGGAGAATGACGTTATGAAGAAAGTAGTACTGGGAAGCCTGCTGATTGCCCTCGTGAGTTCAACCGGAGCGTTTGCACAAAGCGGTGCCGCGACTGGTGCTGCAACCGGCGCCATTGGCGGAGCGGTCGTCGGAGGCCCTGCAGGAGCGGCGGTTGGTGCTACCGTTGGTGCAGTCGCCGGCGGCATTGCTGACGACTCACGCCCGCGTTTTCGCACCTACGTGTCGGGCCAGAGGCATCCCTCGTACCGGTATGAGCGAGAGCTTCGTGTCGGCGCGGATTTGCCCTCGAGTGGCGTAACCTATTACGAAGTGCCCCGGGAATACGGCGTCACCAAGTATCGCTACACCGTGGTCAATGATCGCACGGTCCTGGTCGATCCTGGTACCCATCGCATCATCGAAGTCATCGATTGATAAATGCGGCCCGCTTCGGCGGGCCGTACTTTCTTCGACCCTCTGAGTTCGGCTGCAAGGACATCCTCACCGCCCAGAGGGAGGCGCATCCCTCGCGTCCTCGATGTGAGCAGATAGAGTACCGGCCATATCAAGGCGGTCCGCTGGTTTGCATCCGCTCTGGGTCAAGAGCTGCCTCGACAGCCCCGCAACGCCACTTCCGCTTTGCTTCGACGAACGGACATTTACCGACCGGCGCCGCTGGTCCGTTTCGTGCCCGAAACGGAAGTCACGCGTTACTCAATAACATCGTCAGTGCAAGCAGCAAGATCGACGTTGCATGCCGTTCGGTTGCTCGGATGATGCCAACACCCATCGGTATTAAGCAAGGACAGGAAGGCCCTCTTCGTCTCCTCGCCAGACCGCGCATCCGCACGCGATCATGCGTACTCATGACTTCGTTTCTGATGGATTTCTCGCGCTAATCGTAACCGCCCTTGTGATGTTGTGCTCAGGTTGGCTCGCTCTCGCGTTCCGGCAGGCGGGCAATCGCGCGCGCGAGGAAAACTAGCTTCCTATACGGCCCCGACTGAATGTCGCTGCCGTGCTTGTTAAAAAACGGCCCCAGCGCGGGGAAGCAACTGGAGCCGTGAAGACTTAACGCGTCAACATGTTGACCTCAAATCACAGAAACGTCTGTACACTTGTGAACGCAGGAACCGAGTTGCGCGAAATGGATTGGCGCTCCCAAATTTGGTCGATCGACCATTGGAGGGAAAAGCAGGACGACGAACCCCGCCCGGAAGCCATCCGTAGGCTTGTGGAGTTGGGGCTGAAGGTGAATTGCAAATGAAAACCGACAGCGCAACGAGGGCACATGATTTCTACTTTTGATCGGGATTTTGATTATCGTGGTCGTCGGCGCGATCTGCTTTTGGGCGATTAAAAAGTTCGCGCCCGACGCCTGGCGAATCTACTCAAGTTGCTCGTTGTACTCGTCGCCGCGATTATGCGATTATGGTGCTGACTTATTAGCCAGTGCAATCGAAAGCAAAGCTTTACGGGTCTTTTGTTCCAGCACATCAACGCTGAAATACTGTACGGCTTGCTCACCAAATCGCCTTGCTGAAACTTAGCATCCGCGTTTCGATCGATGCGCGGGTCCTTGGCGCGACACCTAGAAACTCCGAGCTTTAGCCTCGTGCCATCTTTCCTGCATAACCCCCGCCGTCTTCCCAGACCGGCGGGGGTTCCGCTTCTGCAAGTTCTTTGTTTCCACCGTTGGCAAGCCTGATGCGGCATTGTCATGTCGCGTCCTTGGGAGGCGCCAATTGACGGCGCAACCCGCTAGCAAAGCCGCCCGTCGATGTAGCCTCCCTCCGTCTGGACGGTGCGACGGTGATATTAGGTAAATCCGACGCTGCTGAGACCCATGTCTGTCTCTATTTCTAACTCGACATCACGGAGCCAAGCGACCAGGGTTTCCGGCGCAAGTCTTGTCGTTGAACGACTTCCCGTTCTGATATTGAGGATACCATGAAGCTCTCAATCGAGGCCGAACTTGTCTACAATTTCGCCGCCGATACGCAGGTCATCGCGAATCTGGAAGCCTCGCGAACAACCGACCAAATCATTCTATCGGAATCGCTGGACATCCAGCCGCCGGCCAGGTTTCTTTCCGATACCACTTCCCATGGAGAACGAAGCATTCGGGCATCCCTTTCCGGCGACGTAACCATCCGATACGTGGCCTTGGTCGAAAACAATCTCCGACGGTTGCTTCCTCAATCCGGTTTACAACACGTGTGGTCAGAGCTTCCGAGTGAGGTGCTGCCGTTCCTGTTACCAAGCCGCTTTTGTCCATCCGACAAATTCATGCGATTTGCGCAACGAGAGTTCTCGAGTGCTGGCGACGGCGTTGCTCGGATCATGGCGATCCTAGAATGGATCCATCGCCACGTCGATTCTGTCGCCGGCGCGAGCGATGCCCAGACCACCGCCGAACAGACGTTTGTTGATCGGGCTGGAGTCTGCCGCGAGTTCACTCACCTAGGGATCACATTGACCAGGGCGTTGGGAATTCCCGCCAGAGCCGTCAGCGCCTATGCACTTGAACTGAATCCGCCGGACTTTCACGCCATCTTCGAAGTTTACATCGAGGATAGCTGGTGGCTTATCGATCCCACACGGCTTGCACCGATCGAAGGCATTGTGCGGATAGGAAGCGGCCGTGACGCATCCGACATCGCATTCCTTACCTCCGACAAACAATGTCAGGTAATTCGTCAAACGATTAATATTTCGAGGACGCCGTGAACAGGCTAAGCCCAAGCTCTTTGGTCCGCGCCCGGGTACGGGGTCGTCGCACCAAGGGCGTCAGGGAAATCCGTATTACCGTGCACCCGAAGATCAAATTGCTTCCCGCGCCAAGCGAGCAGCGGCCCAAGCGATCTCCTTCAACCATTTGTTGTCAATGCTGACGCGGGCCAATCCGCTTGGTCCTAATGGCGGCGACCGTGGCGACGGTGATAGCGTGGAGCGGGAGCTAAGGCCATTGATGATCCGAACGTTCCCGACGGGTCTGTAAAGGCACTCGTCGGCTGGAAGAACAGCGGCATGGCTGCCGCAGTGGCGGGGCGTTGACGGCCTCGGCCGGCGACGCCGGTCTCACCCGATCCCATTTGCATGACAGTCGCGGTCACGTTGCGATGGGTACAGCGGCAGCCGAGCGCGTTTGCGGCTGCCGGTGATAGATCAAGAAACGCGCCGGTGAACGGGCCGCGATCGGTCACCGTGACCTGGATCGACCGGCCACCGCTCTGGACCGTCAGTACCGTCCCGAAAGGCAGCGTCCGGTGTGCAGCCGTCATTGCGCCGCAGTTGAATGGCGCTCCAGAAGCCGTGCGACGTCCGCACAGGCGGTCGCTCCCGCCGTAGTAGGTGGCGGCTCCGGAGAGACGATGTGCCTCAGCGACGGAGCAAAGGGAAAGAAGAACGATGCCGGTCGCAACGATTCGTTTCATGCTGGGATCCTCAGGTGTCGTAGCGACCGCGGCGCCATCAGATTCCGCTAGCCCCCAGGCAATGTTGGGATGGTCGAAACGTTCCAAGGACTGACGGGCTGAATCGGCTGCATGCTCGAGCGCGGGAACTTGCGGCAGTAACCGGTACCGGTACCTGATGCGATTCAATCCCGCATCACCGCCCCCGGGGGCTCCCCACCCCCTCCGCTCGAGCGCGCTTGAATCTGA
>NZ_JAFCLS010000089.1 GCF_018131075.1 Bradyrhizobium sp. JYMT SZCCT0428
ATAAGCCGTAAAGCCATTGCGCAGGGAATGTCGGATGCTCTCCGCTGCCCTGTATGCTCGTGTGCACCATCTTGTTGCACAATCGCACACGAGACCGCGGGTGCAGCGCGCACCCGGCATTCCCTGCTCCCTTGTTTTTGGGAGGAACGGATTGAACCACCCGGGCGCTTTGCGTCGCGGGATCGTGGAGGTGTGTCTTATCCGTCGTCCCGGCAAAGGCTCAGATGCGCAATTGGGCATCGGGGGACCCATAGCCACCGAAGCCAGCGATTGGAAGAAAGTCGTCGAACAGCGTCTTTCAAAACAAGCGCCGCGGCGTATGGGTCCCGGCCCCCGTGCGCAATTGCGCACTAGGCCGGGACGACGTCCAAGGGGCAAATCCGGCGGCCAAACGACGGCCCAAAGCCCGGAAATTAACCCTTTACTAACCATACACCGGGCAAAATTTGCCCAGTGAAGTCGAGTGTCGTCAGCCGCGTAGAACGGGAGGAACCCCGTGGACGCCAGTGCGGTGCCTCACTTACGGAGCGGTGGCCCTTCGGCCGCCGCGAAGACGTCTGGCGGCCGCGGCCGCCATTCGCGAGGAGCTGCGAGCATGGTCGACGTCACGGCAGGTCAGGGCACAGGGGCAAGCGTCGGCTTCCCAAGCTTCAGTGAAATCGGCACCATGCTGCGGCGCGGCGATCTTGCGCTGGCCTTCGGCGTCCTCACCATCCTGGTGGTGCTGATCCTCCCCCTGCCCGCGATCGTGCTCGACCTGTTCCTGGCGATCTCGATCACGGTGTCGATCCTGATCCTGATGACGGCGCTGTTCATCCAGGCGCCGCTGGAATTCTCGTCGTTTCCGACCGTCCTGCTGATCTCGACCATGCTGCGGCTGTCGCTGAACATGGCCTCGACCCGGCTGATCCTGAGCCACGGCCATGAGGGCACGGCGGCGGCCGGCCACGTCATCGAAGCCTTCGGCAATTTCGTGATGGGCGGTAATTTCGTGATCGGAATTATCGTGTTCGCGATCCTTGTCATCGTGAACTTCATCGTCATCACCAAGGGTTCGGGCCGTATCGCCGAAGTCGCCGCCCGCTTCCAGCTCGACTCGATGCCCGGCAAGCAGATGGCGATCGACGCTGATCTTTCCGCCGGCCTGATCGACGAAGCCACCGCCAAGCGCCGCCGCAAGGAACTGGAAGACGAAAGCGGCTTCTTCGGCGCCATGGACGGCGCCTCGAAATTCGTGCGCGGCGACGCCATCGCCGGCCTCCTGATCGTCTTCATCAACGTCATCGGCGGCATCATCATCGGCGTCGCCCAGCAGGGCATGAGCTTCGGCGATGCCGCCCGCACCTACACCATCCTGACCGTCGGCGACGGCCTGGTCACCCAGGTACCGGCGCTGATCGTCTCGACCGCGGCGGGCCTGCTCGTATCCAAGGCCGGCATCACCGGCGCCGCCGACAAGGCGCTGATGAAGCAGCTCTCCGGCTATCCGCAGGCACTCGGCATGTCGGCCGGCGTGATGCTGGTGCTGGCCTTGCTGCCGGGCATTCCGATGCTGCCGTTCCTGGCGCTCGGCGGCGGCGCCGCGGCGCTGGCCTGGAAGGCGCGCAACCGCAACCGCGACACCAGGGCCGCGGAAGCTGCCGAGCTCGCCGCGCCCGACATTGCAGCGGCAGCCGCCAGCGCGGCGGCGGAAGAGCCGATCGCCAATTCGCTCAAGATCGACGACCTCAAGATCGAGCTCGGCTATGCGCTGCTGCCGCTCGTCAACGGCCCCGACGGCACCGACCGCCTCACCGAACAGATCAAGGCGCTGCGCCGTTCGCTCGCGGTCGAAATGGGCTTTGTGATGCCGGCGGTGCGCATCCTCGACAACGTCCAGCTCGAGGCCAACACCTACATGATCAAGATCAAGGAAGTCGACGCCGGCAGCGGCAAGATCTGGCCGAACCAGTTCATGGTCATGGATCCGGCCGGTAACCAGGTCGGCGTGCCCGGCATCCACACCATCGAGCCGACGTTCGGGCTGCCCGCGACCTGGGTCGACGCCAGCCTGAAGGAAGAGGCGTCGCTGAAGGGCTACACCGTCGTCGACGCCGCCACCGTGCTGTCGACGCATCTGACCGAGCTGTTGAAGAGCAACATGTCGGACCTGCTGTCCTATGGCGAGGTGGCGAAGCTGATCAAGGACCTGCCGAAGGAACAGGGCGAACTGGTCAAGGACATCGTGCCGAGCCAGGTCACCATGTCGGGCATCCAGCGCGTGCTGCAATTGCTGCTGGCCGAGCGGATTTCGATCCGCGACCTCTCCACCATCCTGGAGGGCATTGCCGACGCGCTGGCGTTCTCGCGCAACCCCGCCACCATGGTCGAACACGTCCGCGCCCGGCTGGCACGCCAGATCTGCGCCCAGAACACCTCCTACAACGGCTATCTGCCGCTGATCGCGCTGTCGGCGCGGTGGGAGCAGGCGTTCGCCGAATCGATCGTCGGCAGCGGCGAAGACCGCAGCCTGGCGATGCAGCCGTCAAAACTGTCGGAGTTCATGACCGCGGTGCGCGTCAGCTTCGAGCGCGCCGCCCAGGAAGGCGAGGCGCCGGTGCTGGTGACGTCGGCGGCGATCCGCCCGTTCGTGCGCTCGCTGGTGGAACGGTTCCGCGCCCAGACCACCGTGCTGTCGCAGGCCGAAATCCACCCGCGCGCCCGGCTGAAAACGGTCGGCAGCGTGTAGAGCGGGAGCGGGTTCAATAGCAACCGCGAAGGGACCGCGCCCCTCGCCCGGCTCTTTGTTCCATCGGGCAAATCGATAACGGCGCCGTGAGGTGTTTTCGCCACAGGCAAACGGTTTGTTAAAATCCGGCAAGGTGGCCGATTTTCCACTCCGACAGGCCGCCACACAGCTAACAATATGTAATTGTTTTATTATTTGCCATTTTAGGCAGCTACCGCCGCTCTGCTGATCGCGGCCGTTCAAGTCTTTTCACCGCCTTGTGATCGCATCTGTGGAACGAAACAGCGAATTCCTACGTTTCCTGTGCCGAGACGTTGAACCTGTTTGTCGAGTTGGTCGTCTAATTCGACACAGGGGAAGGCGGGCAGGAGACTTCCATGAACCACTCGATCTACAGCGCAGACCGCACGACCCATCTCAAGATTGTGGTCGTAGCTTTGGTCGTGGGTATCCTGGTCGCCGGCTTCGGCATCTCGGCACGCACCACTTCGGACGAAGGTTTCCAGCAGACCGCGAGCAACCGCGTGATGAAGGCCGGCAAGCCGGTCGTGGTCACAAGCTCGGGCAATTCGGTGGTTCGCTAAACAAGGATTGCGCTAACAACAGGAATTCACGAATTCACGCGGCTCTTTACAGCCCCCCAAAGTCGCCACGTGAAGTACTAGAAGACCCCAACTACCCCCAAGTTGACTACGAAAACGCCCGCTCCCCACGGGCGTTTTCTCTTTATGGGGGTATCGCAGACCTCATCCTGAGGAGCCCGCGAAGCGGGCGTCTCGAAGGATGGCCACGGGCGCAGTCGACGATGCACGGGGCCCTACATGGTTCGAGACGCGCGAAGACGCGCTCCTCACCATGAGGAACGGACTATCGCGGCGCGGCCGGCACTGTCTCGATCAGCTTGCCGGCGAAGACCGGCGGCAAGTTCGGCTTGCCGTCACGCGATCCGCCGGCCTGCTCGACCGTCACCGCGTAGGTCGCGGCGTTGATCGTGCCGGCGTCGTAGGACGCGAGCACGTTACGCGCGGTGAACTCGCTGCCGCCGATCACGCCCAGCGAGCGCGGCTGCGGCAGCTTGTCGGAGACCAGCCAGAGCTCGTAGCTCTTGCCGGCTTCGGCGGTGGCGCCGACCTTGCGGACGGTGAAATTTTTTGTGGCGGCGTCGACAGTGAGGATGAACGCTGGCGAGCCGCCGTTCGCCTGCAAGATCGCCACGTATTGCGCCGACGGCGGCGCCGGCAGCGGCGGCGTCTTGACCTCGACCACCTGCGTGCGGACCTTGGGACGAAGCGCGTTGGGCAGCATGTCCGGCGAATAGACCTGCAGGCCGAGCATCGCGATCAGCGCCGCGGCGGCAGCCGTCGCGAACGACGCCAGATTGCGCCAGCGCTTCACCCGGCCGGACAACTGGACGACGTTGGAATTGTCCGCAGCCTGGGTCATTTCGGCCATCAGGGGATCTACCGGCGGCGGCGGCGCGGCGGCTTCCGGCGGCGGAGCAGCGGCGGCTTCCGGCAGCGCCAGCGGCACCTGCGGTCCGGCATGTCCGATCGCGCGTTGAATATTCTCCCAGACGATCGGACGCGGCTCGACCGAGCCGACCATCTGGTTGAGGACGCCGAGCCTGTACTCCCACGCCTGGACCACGGCGGTGAATTCCGTGTCGAGGGCCATCATGGCTTCGACCTGCGCGCGCTCGTCGGCATCGAGGGTGCCGAGCGCATATTCCGCGGCGAGCGCGATATGGTCTTCGCTATAGGCCATCATCTAACGTCCAAGACACCTTTCAGGACACCCTTCAAACAGCTCATTCCAACAACTCAAAGCCCGAGACATTCCCGGATATCCATCATGCTGCGGCGCAGCCACGTCTTCACCGTATTCACCGGCGTCTCGAACTTGGCGGCCAGCTGCTCGCGGCTCCAGCCGTTGTAATAGGCCAGCAGCACCAGCTTCTGCCGGTCCGGCTCCAGACGGCCGACGCATTCCAGCAGCCGCTTCAACTCTTCCGTCATCTCGCGCCGCGCCAGCGGATCGGGTGAATCGGCGGCCACTTCCATCGCGGTCGGCTCCTCCTCGATCGAGGCCTCGGTCTTCTTGCGCACGACGTCGATCGCCCGGTTGCGCGCGATCGCCGCCATCCAGGTGATCGGTGAAGCAAGCGCCGGATTGAATTGGCCGGCGCTGTTCCAGATCTTGACGTAGGCCTCCTGAATGACCTCCTCGGCGAGATCCTGTCGGCGCAAGATACGGAGGACGACACCGAAGAGTTTCGCGCGCGTGGCGGCGTAAAGCCGCTCGAAAGCGGCTTCATCCCCCTTCGCAACAGCGGCAATCAGCCAAACCAGCTCGGCTGGCGTCAGCATTCGGCGTCCCCCACATCGCGATCCCCCATCGCGCTTTACGCCGGGAGGTATCGAGAACCCTCCTAGCATACCTTGCAGCAAACCAGCCACCAAGACGCCGGTCTGTGGACATTATCAAAGAAAAACCCGGACCTTGCGGCCCGGGTTGTCGATGATCGGATGAGAGAAGGTAAGGCGTCAGGCGATGGCGCCGAGGCGGGCGCGCATCAACCCGATCGAGTCCATGTCGGCCTGCTCGCGGGCGTTCTCCTCGGCGCGTTCGCGCGCCTGGTCACGCTCGTCCAGCAGTTCGACCTTCTTGAGCTCCTCGAAGGCCTCTCCAAGCAGAGCCTTGGCATCTTCCAACTGGACGCGCAGCTCGTCGGCAGAACGGGTCAGGTTCTCGCGCCGCTGGATCGCTGCCTTGGCATAGGTCGGATAGGCGAAATGGGTCGGATCTTGGATCCCGGCCCGGTCCTGTTCGGTCTGGATTTCGCGCTCGAGGTCGACAGACATGCGCTGGAAATCAGCGATCATGCCTTCGATCTGGGTAACCCTTCGGCGCTTCTCATCGACCTGAAACTTCTTCAGGCGGATCAGCGTTTCACGTGACTTCATCGACTCATACTCCCCAGAAGTCCCAATCTTAACGCGGGACAAAGCCGGCTTCCCCCGGGGGCCCCGCCAGCAAGACTATTCATGTGCCGGGGATGATGGCCTGACAAAGTTAGCGTTCCGTTTCCAAACTAGTCAGGATCTGCGCCAATTGCTGGTAGCCGTCAGCGAGGCTTGCTTTTTCATCCTTGGCCTGCCGCAGGAACCCTTCCAGCGGCTCGTGCAGGCGGATCGCCTCGTCGACCTCCGGGCTCGACCCCGCCCGGTACGCGCCGAGCCGGATCAGTTCCTCCATATCGGCGTAGGTCGCCATCACCTGACGGCCCCGCATGATCACGGGCAGATAGGCCGGATCGGCCGATTTCGGCATGGTGCGGGAGACCGATTTGAGGACGTTGATCGCGGGAAAACGCCCGCGCTCGGCAATCGATCGCTGCATCACGACGTGGCCGTCGAGAATGCCGCGCACCGCGTCCGCAATCGGTTCGTTGTGATCGTCGCCATCGACCAGCACGGTGAAAATGCCGGTGATGGTGCCGGCGCTGATGCCCGGCCCTGCCCGCTCCAGGAGCTTCGGCAGTTCAGTAAACACCGTCGGCGTGTAGCCTTTGGCGGTCGGCGGCTCACCAGCCGACAGTCCGATCTCGCGCTGCGCCATCGCAAAGCGCGTCACCGAATCCATCAGGCACAGCACGTCCTTGCCTTCGTCGCGAAAATATTCGGAGATCGCGAGCGTCAGATAGGCCGCCTGCCGGCGCATCAAGGCCGGCTCGTCGGAGGTCGCCACCACCACGACCGAGCGCGCCAGGCCTTCATCGCCAAGGTCGTCCTGCAGGAACTCCTGCACCTCGCGGCCGCGTTCACCGATCAGGCCGATGACCGTGATATCGGCATCGACGTTACGCGCCAGCATCGACAGCAGCACCGATTTGCCGACACCGGATCCGGCGAAGATGCCGAGCCGTTGGCCGCGGCAGCAGGTCAGGAACGTATTCAAGGCGCGCACGCCAAGATCGAGCGGCGCCCCGACCCGTTGGCGCGAATGCGCCGGCGGTGGCGCGTTCCGATACGGCATCGGCGATGGCCCCTGCGTCAGCGGCCCCTTGCCGTCGATCGGTTCCCCCATCGCGTTGAGCACGCGGCCGAGCCAGGATGGCGAGGGCCGCACCTGCCCCGCGGCATTGGCGATCATCGCACGGCAGCCGCGCCTGACGCCCTCGAGGCCGGCGAACGGCATTACCACCGCATTGTTCCCGGAGAAGCCGATCACCTCGGCCGGAATGAAACTGCCGCCGGTCTCGATCACGATCCTTGCGCCGACCGACATCGCATGGATCGGCCCCGCGATCTCGACCATCAGCCCGCGCACGCCGATCACACGGCCATATATATTGACGCCGTCGATGTCGCCGATCTGTTCCGCGAGCGCCTTCATTGCGAAAACCTTAAGTTTCCGCGTGTTTGAAAGGGGCGCTTAACCTCGTGTTTACCCGCATCGTTAATCATTGCGTCACTGTCTTTGGTGACTGAGAGCGCTCGCCCATCAGAAGAAGGATGAGTCGCGGGAGTCGGTTAGGCCCGTCTCTTAATGTGGAACTTGAGCGAGAACGGTAAGGAAAAGCTGCTTCGACGCAATATCTTACGGCGATTCGACAAAAATTGCACGGTTAGAGCTTGCGAACACGAATCAGTATTTGTTAACCATATGTCGTCAGGATCCGAATCAGTTGTTCAAAGGCGTTTTGAGTGCCGCAAGTGCGGCCGACCTGACGCCCGGAGCGGCGACTATAGGGGACTGGCATGCGCGTTTTGCTGATAGAAGATGACAGCGCCGTCGCGCAGTCGATCGAGTTGATGCTTAAATCCGAGAGTTTCAACGTCTATACGACGGATCTCGGAGAAGAAGGCGTCGATCTCGGTAAGCTTTACGATTACGACATTATCCTTCTCGACCTCAATTTGCCCGACATGTCCGGTTACGACGTGCTCAAGCAGCTTCGGGTGTCGAAGATCAAGACCCCCATTCTGATCCTCTCCGGCCTCGCCGGCATCGAGGACAAGGTCAAGGGTCTCGGCGTTGGCGCCGACGACTACATGACCAAGCCCTTCCACAAGGACGAACTGGTTGCCCGCATCCATGCGATCGTGCGCCGTTCCAAGGGTCATGCCCAGTCGGTGATCCAGACCGGCGACCTCGTCGTCAATCTCGACACCAAGACGGTCGAGGTCGGTGGCCAGCGCGTCCATCTGACGGGCAAGGAATACCAGATGCTGGAGCTGCTCTCGCTCCGCAAGGGCACCACGCTCACCAAGGAAATGTTCCTCAACCACCTCTATGGCGGCATGGACGAGCCCGAGCTCAAGATCATCGACGTCTTCATCTGCAAGCTGCGCAAGAAGCTCGCGAACGCTTCCGAAGGCCGCAACTTCATCGAGACCGTGTGGGGCCGCGGCTACGTGTTGCGCGAGCCGCACGAGCAGGAAGAACGCATTCCCGCCTGACCAGGGTTTACGGCGAGCCGCAAGGCTCACTCCTCCCCGACTGGACCCCGCCGCAAATGGCGGGGTTTTTGTTTTTGGGCGGCGGCCACGCGACAAATTCGCTTCCCCGGGATTGAAACCCGCTTCGCGGTGTCTCGTATCTGACGGAATTGTCCGCAAACGAGGGGGAAGTCATGAAAAACGTCAGGCTGCTTGCCGCGGTTGCGCTCGGATCGGCATCGGGCGCGCTCATTGGCTATTCGGCGCTCGCCGGCGGCGACAAGGTCGCCTTCCCGGAGAATTTCGACAAGGACACGCTCTACGCGATCGTCAGCCGTTACGACAACAAGCAGTATCGCGAGCTCTATGCGACGCCGGCGGCGGTCGATGCGGTACGCAAGGGGCAGCCGGTCCCGAGCGGCACGGTGCTGACGCTGGTTCAATACAAGGCGCAGCTCGATGCGGCCGGCGAGCCTCTCAAGGATGCCGGCGGCCGTTTCCAGAAGGGCGACCTCATCGCCTACACGGTGATGGAAAAGCGCGACGGCTGGGGCACCGAGTACAAGGACGACATTCGGAACGGCGAATGGGAGTATCAGGCGTTTGGGCCGGACAGGAAGGTCAACGACAAGGCCAATTTGACGGCCTGCTTCGCCTGCCACAAGCCACATGCCGGGCAGGATTTTGTTATCTCACTGGCGGGCCTGAAGGGCACGCCAGAAGGCGCCATGGCAAAGCCCGCGCCGGGCCCCGGCGTGGTCTCGATCTCCGACTTCAAATTCGGACCGGAGACCGTCGTCGTCAACAAGGGCCAGACCATCACCTGGCACAACTCCGATTCCTCGCCGCACCAGGTCACCATCACCGGCGCCAAAGCGCAGCGTTCGTCCATCGCGCTGAAAGGCCAGACCACCCAGCTGACCCTCGCCGATGCCGGAATCTACGATTACATCTGCGGCCTGCACCCGGCGATGAAGGGCAAGATCGAGGTCAAGGAATAGCCGGCGGTGTACTGCGCGAGCCGCGCCAGCAGGACGAACGCATTCCGCCTGACCAGGGTTTACGGCGAGCCGCAAGGCTCGCCCTCCCGACTCGACCTCGCCGCAAATGGCGGGTTTTTTTTGGAAGGATGACTTACTCCTGTGAATACAAACAACGATCCGCGGCGGCGCGAGTGCGCAAAGCTGCTGACAGTTGCCCAGCCGTCCGGCGGTGGCCGGACGGCACGACGTTCTGACATTCAGGAGCGTGCGAGCGCGTCGAGCTTGCCTCGAAGCTCATCAATTGCCGGCTTCGCAATATCGCCGGCGCCGGGCGTCGCCAGCACCTTGTCACACATCTGGTTGATCGTGGGGGTCGCAGCCACAATCAGTTTTACGAGGGTGCTCTTTCCTTCCGGAGAAAGCTGCGTTGCGCGGGAGCTGACCTCATTCAACTGAGCCGTTGCTTCCTTTATTTTGGGCACGGCAGCCTGGGCCGATGCGGCATCGGTGATGCCGGGAAGCAAGGTCCTGATCGACCCAACCGACGCGTTGACCTGATTCGCCAGATTAACCCCTCCGACCGTCAAATCCGTCGGCGCCAAGCCCACGGTGCCAGTCGCGGTCCGCGTGGTAGCGGGAGGCGGCACCTGAGCGACTGTGTCCTCGCCTGAACGCCCAAAAGCGAACCAGGCGAGACCACCCAGTACCGCCGCGGCGACGAACCAATACGGCCATTGCGGCACCGCTGTTCCGCTGGCCATCGCCGAGGCTGCCTGACCAGCCTGGGAAATGGTCCGCTCCGAAGCCTCTGCAATTCGGCCGCCAGCCGCGCTTGCTGCCGTCGCACCGCTGCGCAAGCTCCCGGTCGCTCCGTCAATGAGACCGGCGGCACTCAACTGACCGGCGAGACCTGACGGTATTGCCGCGGCGATCTGATCCTTCTGTGAAGTGAGAAGGGACACCAACCCGCTTGCGTCGAGACCCATGCTGCGTTGCTGCTGACCTAACGCACCAAGGACCACGGGGCCAAGCATGCCGAGCATCGATTTGCTGGTGCCCTCACCGATCCCCGCGAACTTGCCTATCGTCTGCGCCATTGTATTCAGCGTTCCGCCACCGAACAGGCCCGAGAGCATGTTCGATCCCGTTTCAGCCAGCGCGTTCTGACCCGAACCGCCGATCAGATTCGTGAAGCTCTCAAGCGACGCGGATTGCTGTGTCATCGTGTTGGTGAGCTGGCGTGCCCCATTGGGAGTGGAGCCAACGTCAGCGAAGCTTGCAAGAAGCGTGGGGATCGCCCCCGCGATTGCTTTTTGCGCAACACTGCGATCAAGACCCAAAGCAGAGGTGATCTTCGCTATCATGTCCGGCGTGAGGCATTGCAGCACTACAGAGACCAAATTCGTCGCCATGGCGATCCTCCCGAGTAGAGTGCAGGTATCTCCTCAGGTAGTTCGTCAAGGCTGGATTGCGTCTCAAAGTTTGATCACCTTATATTACAACCTCCCCAGTCCAATCCGAGTTCCACAAGGGTTGATAAGGATTTGGGAACCGGGAAGCGACCAGATAACGGCGTTCAAGGAAGGCGATGTCGCATGGAGAGAACATCGCCGCCGTTGACGCTGCCGATGATCCTTCACGCTGCCTTTCATGGCTTGCTGCCCGGGGCTGACGGAGTTTACGGCACATGTCGAATCTGGACCTTGCACTGTCGGTTGCGCTTGGCATCGGGCTCGCCGCCGCGACCGGTTTTCGGCTTTTCCTGCCACTGCTAATTCTGAGCGGCGCGGCCTACACCGGACATGCCAGCCTGAACGAGGGCTTCGCATGGCTCGGCACACCAGCCGCCGTCATCATGCTCGGCACGGCAGCCATAGTGGAGATCGCCGCGTTCTACATTCCCGGCGTGGACAATTTGCTCGATACAGTGGCGACGCCCGGTGCCGTCGTCGCAGGAACGATCGTGTCCGCCGCGGTCATGACCGACCTGCCGCCAATGGTGAAATGGACGGCGGCCATTATCGCGGGAGGTGGCGTTGCCGGCATCACGCAGGGTTTGACCGCAATGCTCAGGGCAAAATCCACCGTCTTCACCGGCGGTCTTGGGAACTCGACGGTCGCAACCGCCGAACTCGGGAGCGCATCGCTGATCTCGATCCTGGCGCTGACAGCGCCGATCGCTGCGCTAGCACTGGTTATCCTGTTCTTCTGGCTGGCATTTCGCCTGCTCCGAAGCTTGGCTCGGGGATCGCATCGGCCGAACCAACAATAGACGGATCGAGCCCGCCCAATGGCCGCGACCTCACCGAGACCGTGTGAGGCCGCGGCTACACGTTGTGCGAGCGCACCAGCGCTAAGTACGGCGAGCCGCAAGGCTCACCCTTGCCGACCGGACCCCGCCGCAAATGGCGGGTCTTTTGTTCTTGGGGGTGCCCAGGCAGAATCTCTTGGGATTGAACCGACCTCTCGGATGCGCCGACCAATGGGTCGTGCGAACGTGGGGACTGATCGAGTCGGGGCGTTATCAATGATCTTGCAATCCCTCGCCGGGCTACCGGCGTTTCTGGTCTATTTCTGCACGGCGCTGGTCGCCGTGGCCGCCTATCTCTTCGTATATACCCGTGTCACGCCGCATGACGAGTTCCTGCTGATCCGCGACAATAATCCGGCAGCGGCGATCGCGTTGGGACTCAGCCTGCTCGGCTTCGCGCTGCCCTTGGTCAGCGCGATCGCCCATTCCGCCAATGTCTGGGATTGCCTGATCTGGGCTGTCGTCGCGCTGATCGTGCAGATCATCGTCTTTTACCTCGTCAAGATACCTGTGCCGAACCTGTCGCAGCGGATTGCGGGCGGCGAACTTGCCGCCGCCATCTGGCTTGGTCTAGCCTCGCTGGCCGCGGGCGCACTCAACGCTGCCAGCATGATCTACTGACCATGGCGAACAAGCCCCCCAAACGCACAAGCGAATTCGGGACGCGAAAACCGTCAGTGCCGCCTGTGCCGCAGTCGTCGGGCCCGCCGGCAAAGCGTTCCGGCCACGTCGCGCTGTTTCTGATGGGCACGCTCGCGGTTGGCAGTGCCGCCTACACGCTGATGCCCAGCAATAAATGCGAACCGTCGCCGAACACAGCGCAGCCGTCGCTGCTGCAAGGCAGCGCCGCCGAATGCCAGCAGCGCGGATCTTCATCCAGCAGTTCGGGTGGTGGCGGAAGCTCCTCACGCAGCAGCTATTACTCCGGCGGCTCCTCGTCGAGTTCTTCGGGTTCGAGCAATTCCTCCTCTAACTATTCGGGCTCCGGCAGCTCCGATTCCGGCTCGCACAGCGCGCAGCGCGGCGGCTTCGGATCGTTCGGGCATGCCGTCGGCTTCTCTGGCGGCTGAATGTCATGGAACGCATCCCCTGCCCCGAACGCGACGACTGGCGTGCCACCGCCGAAAGCGCCGGATTCACTTTTCACACGATCGGCGGCGAGCGTTATTGGGACGAACGAGCCTATTACGCATTCACGCTGAACGAGATCGAACGGCGGATCGAGGCGCCCACCGGCGAGATCGAGGCGATGTGCCTCGAGGTGGTCGGCCGGGCGATCAACGACGAAAAATATCTGCGCCGGTTGAAAATACCTGAAGCCTTCTGGCCGCTGCTGTCGGAGAGCTGGCGCCGCCGCGACGCCAGCCTCTATGGCCGGTTGGACCTGAGCTACGACGGCTGGAGCCCGGCGAAACTGCTGGAGTACAACGCGGATACGCCGACCTCGATTTTCGAAGCGGCGGTTTTTCAGTGGACATGGCTCGAACAGGCGATCGAACGCAGCATCATCCCGAAGCGCGCCGACCAGTTCAATTCAATCCATGAACGGCTGATCGACGCCTGGAAAAAACACGGCAGCGCAAAGCACCTGCATCTGGCCGGGATGACCGACAATGCCGAGGACGCCGGCACGCTGGCCTATCTACAGGACACCGCGAGTCAGGCCGGATTGAAGACCACGCTGATGGACATCAAGGACGTTGGCCTCGGGGGCGATGGCCGGTTCGTCGATCTCGACGATCGCGGCATTGAGCTTGCCTTCAAGCTCTACCCCTGGGAATGGATGTTTCAAGATACGTTCGGCGCAAATCTGTCGAGCGCGCCGACGCGCTGGATCGAGCCGCCGTGGAAAGCGATCCTGTCCAACAAGGGCATTCTACCGCTGCTCTGGGAGATGTTCCCAAAACACCCCAATTTGCTGCCGGCCTATTTCGAGGACGATCCGAAGGCGGCAATGCTCGGCTCCTCGTTCGTGCGCAAGCCGCTTTATTCGCGCGAAGGCGCAAATGTGACGCTCGTCAGCGCCGGCTCGACGCTGATGGAACAGCAAGGCCCATATGGGGCGGAAGGCTTCATCCTGCAGGGTTTCGCGTCCCTGCCGAGCTTTTCCGACCAATACCCGGTGCTCGGAAGCTGGCTGATCGATCACACACCGTGCGGACTATCGATCCGTGAGGACGAAAATCCGATCACCGGCAACACGTCACGGTTCGTCCCGCACGCCATTCTGTAACGGAAGCTATCGACAGACCGATAGATCAGCGTGCCGACGCCACCGACCTTGGCGCCTGCGGCACCAGGGTCGCTACCCCAGGGCGCACAACAGTTGGTGCGGCATTTGGACGATAGAGCCCACGGCGATCCGGATAGGGCTTGAAGGCGTTGGTGATTCCGACCACGGATTCGGCAGCCCCCAGCGCCAGCACGCCATCGGGCTCCAGCATCCGCGAGATGCGTTCGAAGATTTTGGCTTTGGTATCCTGGTCGAAATAGATCAGGACGTTGCGGCAGAAGATCACGTCGAACGTGCCGAGGTGAGAAAAATCCTGCAGCAGGTTCAGCTGACGATGCTGCACCATGCTGCGGATGTCGGCGTTGAGCTGCCACAGCTCGCCATTCTGCGTGAAGTATTTCACCAGCATCTGGATCGGCAGGCCGCGCTGCACCTCGAACTGGCTGAAGATGCCGGCCTTGGATTTTTCCAGCACGGCCAGCGAAAGGTCGGTCGCGACGATCTCGGTGCGCCAGCCCGCCAGCATGGCGCCGGCCTCCTTCAGGCACATCGCAATCGAATATGGCTCCTGCCCGGTGGAGGAAGCCGCGCACCAGATGCGCAGGGAACGACGCGCCGCGCGCGCCTGCGCCAGCGCCGGGAGCACCGCCTCTTTCAGATGGTCGAACGGAAGCTTGTCACGAAAGAAGAAAGTCTCGTTGGTGGTCATCGCTTCGACCACTTCGGCCGTCAGCGCTTCGGCGCCGAACTTCATCTTCTGAACGAGTTCGGGGATGCCGGCAAGGCTCGCCTTGCGCGCCAGCGGCACCAGACGGCTCTCGACCAGATATTGCTTGTCGGCAGACAGGTCCAGCCCGGAACGCTCTTTCAGAAGCTTACGCAGATACTCATAGTCCTGAGGCGTCACGAACGATCTCCCGAAAACAACCGAACCAGTTTCGGCGCGATCTGATTGAGCGGCAATATCGCGGCGCAAATGCCGGCATTCGCGGCCGCGCCCGGCATGCCCCACACCACACTCGTCGCCTCGTCCTGGGCAATCACGCTGCCGCCGGCCGCGACAATATCCTTGCCGCCGCGCATGCCGTCGGAGCCCATGCCGGTCAGGATCACGGACATGATGCCGCCCTGCCATACGTCGATCGCCGAGGTGAACAGCGGATCGACTGCAGGCTTGCAGAAATTCACCGGCGGTCCGTCGTCGAGCGCGATCGCCGCCTCCGCGCCATGGCGCACGACCTTCATATGACGGCCGCCCGGCGCGAGATAGATCCGGCCGGCCTTGACGGTCTCGCCATCGACGGCTTCATGCGCCGGCCGCCGGCTCGAACGCGCCAGATGCTCGGCGAGAATCGTGGTGAAGGTCGGCGGCATGTGCTGCGTGATCAGAACCGGAAAACGGTCGATCACAGGCCCGATTTCGGTGACCAGCGACATCAGCGCCTGCGGACCACCGGTCGACGAGCCGATCAGGAGCACGCGCGGCGCCAGCATGCTGAACGGGCGGCGTGCCAATTGCGATTGCGCTGCCGGCGCCGCCAACGGTGGGCGCGCCGCAGCCTCGCGCGGCTTGTCGTGGTGGACCGGTGCCAGTGTCGGACTCGCATGCGCAGGCGCGTGCGACGAGCGGCGGATCTTGGCGCCGAGGTGACGGATCTTCTGGATCAGATCGTGGCGAAAAGTTTCGGCTGCGGAAGCCTCGCGCGTGCTTTCGGGCTTTGGAATGTAGTCGGAGGCGCCTAGCGAGAGCGCCTTGAAGCTGATCTCCGCATTGCGGCGGGTCAGCGTCGAGGCCATGATGATGATGAGATCACGCTTCTTCGCAAGCAGTTTCGGCAGCGCGGAAATGCCGTCGAGCTCCGGCATTTCGATATCGAGCACGGCGACGTCGGGATTAATGCGTTCGAGCTGGTTGACGGCGTCGAGGCCGGTGCGCAGGGAGGCGACGACCTCCATATCCGGCTCGGCGCCGATCCAGCGTGAGATCATCCCGCGGATGACGACGCTGTCGTCGACCACCATAACACGCAGCTTGTCCTGCCGTGTCGAAGTCGGGGCCGAGGCAGTTGTCAACGCAATACTCATTACTTCACCAGGAACGACTCGAACGGCACGCTTAGCAAGATAAAGCCGAAGGCCGTTGAGCCGCCGGATCGAAGCACTTCTTATTTGAGCATGATCTTTTCGGAAAACCGGTTTCCACTTTTCCGGATCATGCTGCGCAGATCAGATCAGGCCGACTTCCTGGAACTTCGCGGTGACGATGTCCTTGTCGAACGGCTTCATGATGTATTCGTTGGCGCCGGCGTGCAACGCCCGTGCAATGTGCGCGACGTCGTTTTCGGTGGTGCAGAACACCACCTTGGGCGCATCGCCGCCGGGCATGCGGCGCAGATTGCCGAGGAATTCATAACCGTCCATCACGGGCATGTTCCAGTCGAGCAGGACCGCCTCGGGCATGGCGCGCTTGCAGGCGTCCAGCGCTTTCGCGCCGTCCTCGGCTTCGATGATCTGGAAATCAAGACCTTCCAGGATACGGCGTGCGACCTTTCGAATGACGCTGGAGTCATCGACGACGAGACATGTTCTCATTTTCGGCCTCTACTTCCATTCCCCAAAAGGGGACGTTTCCAAATGTTATGTACGCTTTCGCCTTGCTTCTGCTTCTTATGCCGCCATCAGATCCGGCACGATTTCGAGGACGCGATCGACATCGAGGACGACCATGAGCTGGCCGTCGAGGCGGTGGACGCCGCCGGCGAG
>NZ_JAFCLS010000009.1 GCF_018131075.1 Bradyrhizobium sp. JYMT SZCCT0428
GCTTTCAGACTGTTGGATTGTCGGACATAGATTGCCCGTGTGGGCAAGATAAGAAGTCGCGACGCTTCTATAGTGATTATCAAAGCACGTTGGTTGCTATTGGGATAGGCCGCCATGTCCGAGTTGGGGCACGGGCGATAACTGACGGGTGAGACGGCCCGACCGTGTTCAGGCAGCGAGCGGACGGTTTAACCGATGTTGACAGCAGTCGGGGCGGCTGTCAGCAACGGTGCGTGTTTAACGCAAGAACAGACGCGACGAAGGGTATCGCATAACAATGAGAAATGGCTTTTTGTCCATCGTCCTGTTTTCGTTCGCATGTTCTCCGGGCATGGCGGCGGATACGTATTCGTGCCAAGCAAAGGAGCAGCTATTCTTAAACGATGGTGGGCTCGTCCGCGCCAAGCCGCAGATGGACTGGAGCCCCCAGTTCATGATCGACAAGAACACTGGAAATGCGGTCGGTGAGATATTCTTGGGATCACCCACGTGGCAGATCATGCAGCGAGGCTCAACGGGCAGTTCTCTCGTGAGCCAAGGTCGCGTCATGGGACAACGGGTCTACAAAGTCGTCATCTACGGCTTCAATGAGCGGAAAGAAAAACCATTCATTATTGAGAACCGGGGCAGCGAGGGCGTCTTCGAAATCTTCAGTGGGACTTGCAAATAGGGCCGAGCCAATGTTTGCGGAACCGCGAGCCCATCATTGCTACCGCCGCCTGTGCTTCTGCTATCAGCGGCTCGAACCCGGCGAGGAATGCCGTCACCCTTCGACGGCACAGTTCGATGAAGCCGGAGCGGCGGCGGCGCACGATCATGGGCAGGCTACTTATTCGGCTTCCACTCTCGTGCTAACCTCTGCGCCACGGCTATCTGGGCTGCGGTCATCTCCATTTCGATGTAACGTCAATTTATTTCCCCGCGCGTGTCACCGCGCGCTGACGCCAAGTTGTACCACATATGCGCGCTAACAAGGTCCTTCACCCCTCGGCCTTTGGCGAGCATTTCCCCGAGATTGGTTTGGGCCAAAGTGTGCCTTGGTCAGCAGCCTTCCGATGCCACTTCAACGCCTCAGCATAGTCTTGCGGAATGCTCCGACCGTTGGCGTACATGGTCCCGACAAGGGTTTGGGCGTCCCTGTTGCCTTGGTCAGCAGCCTGACGCCAAATCTGAAACGCAGTAGCATAGTCCCCTCTTGCAGCCGGGCATAAGGTTCCTCTAACGTACCTGATGCCACCGGTGTGGCAATGCTCAACGCCAGAGCGATTATCGTGATTGCCTTGAAGTTCATTTCCGGTTGCCCCGCCACACGTCGAAGAAGAGTTATGGCTGGCATGTATAGCAGTCCTTATCAAGTGGCGGTCATCGTCAGAGGCTAAATGTTGTCGAGGTTGGCGACCACAGATTTTGTAAGCCACCATTTTGGGTGTCCACTCCTCAGCTTCGACATAGCGCGCGCGATCATGAACGCTGCGTCAGCACAGCAAATCTGCATCGTGGGCTTTCCGCCGTGCTTCAGCCAATCGCGGTCGGTTTCAATATCGAAATTGACCAACGGCACCGCGATGGGAAGACTCAAGCTCGCCTTGGTGCCGATGCTGGCGTCGGGTAAGCCGGTCGGCCGCGTGTTCGATCAGGTGTTTCGGTAAGAAATCCGGATGCGTCTGCGGAGTAATGGCGGCGGCTGCGCAGATTTGAGGGCGCTTGACCCTCGCGCGCCGGATCGCGCGGGGAAGGACTATTCCGGCGCATCCGAGTTTTTTCCCGAGATTCCACCAGAGCAGCCGGGCCGGATCAAGACAGCCGCGCTGTCAAAACTTTGAGTAGGAGCCGCCAAAGCGCTCGCCCGGCTGGCGTGATTCCCATGCTGCAATCCGGCAAGGCGATGGGCGGCGTGTTTAGCTTCCCCAGACAGACCGTGATAGAGATCGGGCCGCCCCCGTGAACTCGTCCTGCTACGATCAAAAGGAAGCAAAATGGAGATTTTGATATTCGCGGTTCTGCTGGGACTTATCCCGGCCTTTTTGGCGAAAAAGAAGGGACGATCATTTGGCCTGTGGTGGTTCTACGGTGCGTGTATCTTCATCGTCGCTCTTCCTCACGCATTGCTAATGGAGCCATTGCCCGACAGTGAAGAAGCAATGCGGCTCGATTCGCTTCAAAAAACGAGCAAGGGATTTACTCCTGTCAAGCAGGCTGCAATTGATTTCACTGCCGATGGGGTAGTCGATGGCATACCCTTTCGAAACGAGCCCGATGGCGGTGTCGTAAGTCTCATTGACGGCAGAACAATTAAATTCCGAAACAAAAAAGACCTCGAAGCGATGATCCGATCTCAACGGCGTGGCTGAGGCGGTTTGTGACCAAATTATCCACGAAAATAGTATGGTGCTCGCTCTTCAATTGAAGATTTTTCACCTGTTTTCCAGTCAATGATGTTGTAACCGCCAGCATCGTTCGGGAATTTAAGATATCGAATGCCTTTGGAATAGATGCTCTCCTTTGCATTACCGACCGCCGCCATGACGACGATGACATTTAGTTTCTTCGTCTCCGCGGTCCAGTCGAGCCTAAGGGTGTTTGAGAAAATGCCCTCCACTTTTGCGTCACACACCCGGCCAAACTGAGAGTTTATTAGGTCTGCAACTTTCGAGTTGCCAGAGTTCCACAGAAACACGGCGGCCGCCAAAATCAAGACCGAACCGACTAGCGTCCATTTAGCGAGCTTGCCCATCTGTTCATCGTCGGGGTGGCGTGATCATCGTGCGGTCAACAATTTGCGCGCTTCAAGCAGCCGCGCTGCGTTCCGCTTCCGTACATTGTCACATTCGCTAAGATTGTCGGGACGCCGGTTTCCGCCATTGTAGACCTGCAGAAAGATGCTCTGGAATTGTTCTTGTCTAGGTTTGTCCGACATCCGCGAGATATAGTCGCCGACGATCTTTTCGTCGCCGTTAGGAGGCCACCCACACGCCTTCTGCGTCCCCGCGTGAATCGTAAGCGTTAGGATTGCCTTGTGGGCTTCACGAACGCTGTCCCCGCAAAGCGCACTGAGCGGAGCCCCGTTTGCACCTGCCCGCTCACAATCCCATCCTGTGAAATCGCCTGAGCCAGGTTGGGCCGAATACCAATATGCCAAATGCCGGACGTTAAATCCGCCAAAGTCATAGAATGCCTTGAACGAGCTTGAAGGAGGCGTCGGGTCTCCGGGTGCTAAGAACAGAATTTGGCATGAGGCAGAACCACACAAGGATCGAACGGCCTCGTCGTAGATTTCACGACGCGCAACGGCCGTTTGATCAAGCTCAACGAAAATCGGTTTAGACTTATCTGGCACGCGGCCAACCACTTTCCAAAGCGAGGGCTGACCAGCGGCCACAGCAGCGGTCTGCGATGTCCACGAACGAGTGATGAAAACCAGTAACGACACGGAAATGAGGCCCAGAACCACAACGATGATCTTCTCGATCCGGCTCATTCCATGCCCCCGCCCTTGGCTCGCAAAGATCGTATCCTGAAGATACGGGCGTTGGATAGGCCGGTGGCAGGCCACTGGTGTGTTATTTCGGCTGGCCGGTGTGTGACAGCCTGCCACGCCCGACGCTCCCTGCGGCACCTCGCGAGCGCGTCATGCCAGCGCCGAGCGCGACGAGCGCGCAGCCAGCCCGCACGGCGGCGACAAACAAATGTATGGCGCGGAGTCACAAGTCCCCCACCGGCAGCAATGCTACTAACAGCCACCGGCAGCGCGGCGCAATTCCTCTGGGCGTCTGCGAGTTTGGCAGACCCGTTTGCGGGGTCAGCACTGCCGGTCTTTCATCGCCCTTTTGGCGGCGCGAGACCCGCATGAACATCGATTGGCACGATCCCGGCCTGTATTCGTCCCTCGCCCTGCTTGCAGGTGTCACGACGTTAGTGCTTATCATTCATGAGTTTCGCATGGGAAGCCTGGGTAGTGGAAAGGGCGAAGCCCCTAGACGGGCTCCTGCGTGATCGTCTATCGCTAACGCCACTGAACAAGCTAAGAAACCGCTTCCGACGCAAGTTGACACCCGGCGAAATTCAAAGGCGCGAACAGCGTTCACGTACGCGCCTTTAGAGATGTAGGGGCAAAAAGTGGGCATTGATCAAATGTTGGGAATGCGCCCGCGAAATTTCGGATAAGGCTGTAGCCTGCCCGGAATGTGGAGCGCCCGCATCCGCTCCTGTGAATGTCAAGCCTCCACCATTGCCCGTTGCGCATCCGCCGCCGCTACCCGTCGCTGTAAATTACGACGCGACCACCGAGAACCCCACACGAATAGCGCCTCGGTCTTACCGTCGTGCTCAAGGAGAAGATGGGATAAAAATATTCGGAGCAATCATGCTCAGTCTTTTTGTCATCGTTGTGGGAGTGTTATTTTTCGGAATCGGAAGTAGTGAAAAAACTTCCAAAAAAGCCCCCGAAGACGAGTGGGTCAGTAAAAATCTTTGTAAAGAAGGCATCAAGCAAAGAGCAACGCACCCGTCCACGGTCGATATCCATGGCTTCTTGGGTTACGCCACTAACATGTCGAAGGGGACTCGTTACACAAAATTATCTTTCGATGCGAAAAATGGCTACGGCCTTACGCTGAAGTATGAAGCGAAGTGCATAATCGATTCATACGGTCACCTCGATATTAGTATCGCGGAAAGAGATTACTGATGAAATATTCCAAAGGCTATCACCCCCGTCCCGGGCTCGCCAAGCGGTAGACCGGAAGTCGCCGTGCTCTGCACCAGCGAAGAACCCATCGACACCTTCATCGGGCAAATGTCGCCGCGCGAGATATGCTGATGCCTTATGGCGATGTGGTGATCACGCTGTCTACGGTGCTGCGCATAAAGCGGACGCTGGGTGGACGCGAGATCGATCAGATTATTCTGGACGTTGAGCCGCGGAAGGCGTGGCGACTGAGCAACAGCGCCGGGCCGACTGGCGCAAGAGTGAGCTGGCAGCAGCCCGTTTGGTCACATTCGCTTGAATAGCCCGACGTCAGACGTTGCCGGGCTGTTGCTCGGAGCGCGTCGCGATTAGTGCCCTATCGTCGGCACACCTTCTTGAAGAAAGCTGTACGGCCCATCGCCTTGCCGGTCGAGCAGGCAGCCTTGCATAACCGTTGCAGGCTTCCGTAAGAAATTCCGGCGTACCGATCCTCGGCTCGTAAGATAGAAAAGTGACTGGAATTTGCATGAGCCATCGTGCAATCCGCCGGATTGCGCTCCGTGCTTCTGCATTCTTCATAATTGCCAAAAAGCATGCCGCAGGTGTCCTCATCCAGCGGCTCGCGAGCATCGAGCTTACTCTTGCGCATCGTGAGTTGGCCTGAGTGAAAGCGTACGCTTATCAGGCGTTGCTCTTGGCGGTAAGAGAAAATGATCTCATTTAATTGAACCTCCAATCTCTCAATTTTGATCTCACATTCAAGGCATTGATTTGCGAGCGGCTTAATGACCGCCTGCTTCCCACTCTCGATGATCAGTTTCCAATCCCACCAACGTGTTCCCGATCCGAGTTCGCCCATGGAAATCACTATAAGATCGTAGTTCCTTGTCTTGTGGTGCTTCTCGAATGCGATGAACGCTGTCCCGGGACAAAGCATTTGCCTCTCATCTCGGTAGAGGCACTTGTGACCTTTTTCCGAAGGACTTTCACGCACTTCATAACGGACGTTTCGGGCGACGACTGAGTCGCGGTCCACTGTCTTGCCAGCATCGCGCGAAGAGGCGGGACCAAAAGAAGTCAGCGCCATCAGGATCGGTAGCATGCAAAGCACAGCCGCGTTACATCTTCGCAAGTTGAGCACCATCGTCTTTTGCTGCCCCAAGATCGTCACACCGTTTTAGCCCCGCTCAGACCGCCAGCCATGCTGGTCCAGCTTCTCAATAAGTCGTCGTTTCCATTCCACCAGTACTGGAGCCGCAGTGCGGCCTCCAGGGCGTCTACGACATCGTCTGCCTGATCAGCGAACGGCTTCTGTGTGTCCAGGCGCGGCGTGTCAATAACAATTCCGAGGGAGCCGCCCGCGCGCCTCAAATACCCTCCAATATCGGTTAGGCTCATCGGAAACGTTGTGCGTTCAGTAAGTTTTGCAAGGCCGGGCAACATGATCTTGACCGAGGCTGAGGGTGCGCCGCTGTCCCGGCATTGAAGTGACATTCTGGGACGAGGCACCGCAGAATGCACCCGGAGCGTCTTTGATACTTCAAAATAGATAGTTCTAGACTCTGTCGGACGAATCCCGTCCGCATTAGGGTCTGATTTCATTACAAGTGTGGGATAGCGCTTTAGTAGTAGCTGGCGCATCGCTTTGAAAAAGCTAATCGCGCCGTCATTGGGCAAGGGCTCATAGGGCGAATTAGCCTGCTGTATTGCGACGTCGATTGTTAATCGGTCGGCCGCGCCAATAAATTTGCGAAGGTATTCGTACGAGATGCGAACGTCGAACATATTCGCCAATCGGCTACCCTTGAGATACTGGTCGGGCGCAAGCAGGACCGAAAATGCCTCAACGCCTTGGTTACGATAGGCCGCAACAGTCTTCTGGTAGCGATGTGGCTGTCCGAAGCCCTCGCGCGTGACGCTATAGCCAGCGTCGATTTTGTTTTCGATGAGGATGATCGGTCCATTAGTAAACCTCAGGATCAGGTCGATTGATCCCGGGCTGCCGATGTGACGCTGCTGAGCAAATATCTCAGCGGCTTCTCCGATTTCTCTCCCGGTGACGAGCTTGGCGACGAGCGCCGTAAACTCCGGCCGCTCTCTGAACGAGCGCAAGAAAAGGGCGTCGCTGTCACACTCATAGATACGGTGGCTAATCATGGAAAACTCCATTTCTAATTCTCACGAGACGGAAGCCCGTCTCGCAATTGGACAATCAATTCGTTAGTTTGATCTCGTAATTCAGCGAGCCATCTCGCTTCGTAATCACTGAACGCGCTTCGAATGACCTCCACGCTTTCGAGAAGAGCGGCTTCCAGTCGTCCGTCCACAATCGCTTGGTAAACGAAATGTCCAAGTATAAACCGTGGATACCAGTTCGTCTCCCACACACGCTTTCCGCTGACCTGGGGCAGTAACTCGACAGGTTGAACGCGGCCATTGCATTGCCGACCTAGCCAATGCGCGACGTGATCCCCATCGGCGGGTGTCCATGAGAAATAATAATTTTCTAGAAACTGCTTTTCGTCCGTCAGCGGCGAATGCTCCCACAGTGAACCACTAGTCGTGCTTTCGCCACGACGGATCGCTGCCATCTCCGCATGCTCGCCTTCAAAATCCGGCAATATTTCCAACTCCGAGCTTACTCGGTATCGCGCATTTTGAACGTCAACATAGGTACCGGCACTTTCGAAAAACCCGAGATCGCAACTGGGGTCTAAGGGCCATCGGCCAAACTCTGAGCCGTCTTCGTTGAATAGAGTGAGTTCGACCCACGCGCGAGACTCGATCATTGGTCCTAACGTTCGCTCTTTCACCGTGGGACCTATCGCAAGCCGTATCTCGCGAAATAGATTGATTTCGCTATCAATCGGCGACGTAAACTGCGCGCTACTGTGGTCAGTGGCTTCCAAGCTGACCGGCAATCGCCAACCTGCGTGCCAAACCCGAATGAGTGGCACGCTTGGAAGCGGTGGGGCCTCGGTCCAATGTTCGTATCCCTCTTGATAAGCGGTTCGGAAGAGGCATGCCATTCCGGTTAATCGGAATTCATTGCGCCGAAAATCCCATGTTCCTGGGACACGCTGCATTCGATGAAAAAGCTGCATCAAGTCTGTCCTGAGAATGATCCTCCTGCTTAGCTCTTGCAAAAGGAGGGCAATGTTCTCAGCCGCCTCATCCGCGCCAGCGCTGTCTCCCTTCGCCAAGGTTGCCGGGCGACGCCAGATGCTTGTGTTTCGAAACAGGCTGATTTTAGCTTGCTCCACCTCTTGGCCGCTCGCCTCGGCGATGAAAGTTGCTCTTTCGAGGTATCCGCGCGCAAGACCGATGAGCTTATCAGCCTTGGCTGCACGGTTCTTTGCATCGCTAAGATCGAGGTCTGGCGAGATCATGTACCGATGCAGGTGAAATGGGCCGCCGCCTTTTGCGCTGCTCCACTCCTCCTTGAGATACGCAATAGTTTTTTTGGAATCTTTGAGGATTTGACCAAGCGCTTTTGCGGCGAAAAGTCTGTCCTCACGCGACTGAAATCTGAGGTACCCGCCTTTACTGTCGTTGCAGCGCTTTTCGATTTGCCTGAGTCGCCTTACTTCGTCAGCGCTATGCTTCGCTTCCACTGCGTCTGACCTTTGGTCGGGATCGTCGGCGCGCCGCTGACTTGGAAGGCGACCTACAATCGATATTACGTTGTCGATCATGACAAAGGCTTTCAGTGCTTGGCCCGGTAACGTCGGCCGCGTGCATTTTCGTGGATAAAGAGAACGGTGACGACTTGTGCGTGACTTTCGCTCCACACCACCGCGAGTTGGCTCAGGTACCCTAGGTTCATTGCCTTGGCGAACTGCTGACTGACCCTGATGAGCGTGCAATGATTGCCAATATCCCTTTCGCAATCGGCGTTTTCAAAAATCCGCTCGATCGAGTCCTCGGAAATACCCCGTTGCCTACAGCGTAGTTCGGCATGATTCGAAATACTGAACATCTGTTTCCTCCTAGGGAAGCCGTTACGCAGATGTTAGCAAATGATACATCTTCCTTTGGCTCCAAAGTGGTATCTAGCGGGGATAAAAATGGTACTTAAAACGGTACGAACAGATATGATGTATATAACAGTGAGTTAGATGAGGTCGTTATAAGTTTGGTCGCTGCAGTAGGTAGGCATTCGGTTCGCCCGGATGCGGCCAGCCCTTACTTGGCATCGGCTTGGACCTCTTCGGCAGGCGGCGGTTTGTTAGCGGTTGCGCGGTGTTGCAGCGCGGACAAGGCGTACCGGCTGCGCCGGAGGCACACGCGTGCGGGCCTGCCATGGCTGGTCGGGATGGACCTCGCAGACCCAGCCGGTGTCATCGCAGAGCAAGCACGCCATTATCTACTCTATGGAGGTGGAGTGTGGCGCACCCTTGTGCTGCCGACGCAAAGCCAGCTCGGGGTTGGTCATCCAACGATAGTGAAGTCTGCGAAAACTTGGAAAGTAAAGGTCCGCGTCATGTCTGGTGCGGATGTGATCGATCAATCTAGCGGTGTCGCGCATTGAGATGCCAGCGAAGGCGAATAGCGGCCGGTCTTCACTGAGCGCGAACCAGACGACATCCTTTTTTCGTTTCCGGTTCGGCTCCGGTGCATATTCGGCAAAGCTGTTGGCGGGTACCAAGCATCGGTTCTCTGGCTTGAGCCAGCCGCGCTAGTGCGGCGATGAAGTGTTGCGGATGTTGGTGACCGGTGGCCCCCGGTGCGCGGCGGTGGCGGCATGCCCCAACGCATGGTCACCATTTCGGTGCCATCGGCGGTGTTGCGGATCACCGGGGCCGGATAGTCTGGAAACACGCCCGGCATTGGCGCGAGGTTGCCAACATAGCGATTGACGACGCGGAACAGCGCCGCGATGGCCGCTTGGTTCGTGGTGATGCTGTAGAGATTGCACATCGGGGAGGCTACGACCGGAACAGTGCGAAGTAGATCACGTACAGCCAGCCCAAAATACCGTGGATGATCGCCCAGAGGATCGACTTGTTGGTCGTGTAGCTGATGGCGATAGCGAGCGCGCTGCCAAAGCCTATGCCGTATTTCGTGCCCTCTGATCGCACCACGTAGTAGCGGCTTCCGTTCATCGTCGCTCCCTCATCATCATTCACCGCTCGCCCGGCCACCATGTCGTCGGCGGATCGCTCGCCGTGACCTTGATGGTGCGCAGCGCGACCAGATGGCTGCGCTTGTACGGATATCCGCGATCACTTCATGCGAAATCGGTTGCGCAACGCAAGACCGAGGAGAAAGAGCAGTACCACGCCAAGGTTCTCAACGGGGCCTCGCCCTGCCAATCCGGTAATGCAGCCGACGAAATACCAAGGCGCTCGGTATTGATCTTCCTCCCACACTCCTCGCCCGCGCCGACGAGGATCGAGTGACCTTGCCCCCAAAGGCGCCGGAGCCGCCTCACACGCGTTAGCGCCACGTTAGCTCAGCTAAGAAACTTTAGAATAATATAAACAAAATCAAATGATTAGCTCCTATCTAATTTTAACGGCATCTTAATCACCGCTTGGGGGCCCGCCGGCGGCCCGGCCGCTGTGGTTAATGCAACACCCGCAAAAGTCCGGCATTTTTTCAGGGGTTGTTTTCCTTAACCAACTCTTAAAGCGCCCCGCGTAGGCTCAGCCAAGGGATTTCCAAGTCGCGTATACCTCACATGACCGCAGCACCATTATTTCCGGGCTTCGACGGGCTGATGTCGCTCTCGCGCCGCGAGGGCGTCGACATCCGCCCTACTTTGCTGCGCGTGCTGACCGACCTCTATGTCCAGGCCAGCGCGCATTCCGCCGACGAGGAACGGCAGTTCGTCGAACTCACTTCACGCCTGATCGACCAGGTCGACGACGCCACCCGCGCGGCGGTGCGGGCCCGGCTTGCCATCTATCCGGCAACCCCGCTCGAGATCATGAACAAGCTCGGATTGCGGCGCGCCCATCCCGGCCAGACGGTGCCGCTCGCGCCTTCGATTGCCACCGCCCCGCCCGAAGCGGCCCCCCGGGTGCCGACCGAAGCGGAACTGCGGATGGCCTCCAGCCTGGCGATGCGGCCCAACGATGCCGCCGAAATCAGCGACATGTTCTTTGCGGCCAATGCCAGCGAACGCGCGCAGATCCTGCACAATCTCGACGAGACGCCGCTGAAGGCCTCGGCGCGAATTCCGGCGGCGCGCGCCAAGCGTGCGATCGAGACGCTGGAGATGGCCGCGTTTGCCGAGGACGCCGACAGTTTTGCACTGGAGATCGGCGAGGCGCTGATCCTGCCGGCGCGGATCGCCACCCAGGTGGTGAATGATCCCGGCGGCGAGCCGCTGGCCTGTGCGGCCCGTGCGCTCGACATGCCGAGCGCGGCGTTCCAGCGGATATTGATGTTCCTCAATCCTGAATCCGGCGTCTCCGTGCACCATGTCTACCGGCTGTCGCGGCTCTACGACCGACTGACCGAACGATCCGCACTGGTCATGCTGGCGGCGTGGCGCGGCTCGACCATGGCGGTCACGCGCGCCAAGTATCGCGCCGCGCTCTACGACGACGAGCGCAACCGCGCCCGCTCCGCCGCATCCCAGACACGGCCGGCCGTACAGCCCGGAAGCGCGCCAATCGTGCGCACCGGCACTGACGGGTCGAAGCGCTAGAAGGGCGAACGCCAGAGATCAGGCGCTCAGGCTTTCGCCAGATCGAGAAAATGCCGCCCTGCCCGGTCCTCGGTCTCGACGATCCAGGTGTCGGGATCGAACTTGATTTCCTTGGCAAGGCGTTCTTCCACCGACTGCTCAGGCACCGGCTGCGGTGACGCCGGCACGAACAGGCGCTCGGTCGGCCGGCTCTCGTCATAGACGGTCTGCGGCGCCGGCCCGTACAGCATGGCGTTGCCGTCGAGGTGAGCCACCTTGACGAAAACAGCACCGGCTTCCTCCGCGCCGCGCCTGCGCACGGCGCCGAAGACGCCTTCGGTTTGGCAACGGCGCAGATAGGCCGCCACCCAGATCGATGATTTTAATCGCATGGGCCGGACGATAGGCCAGCGTCCACGCTGGCGCCAGAGGCCATGGCCAAGGCGCGTTCCCGTGCGCATGCAGTCGGCAGAGTTATCCGCAACGGGATCGTGAAAAGCACTTGTCGAAGGTGGCGCCGGTTTCCAAGGACGCGGTTCCCGACAGTCATGATCCACGCCATCCCGGCCTTTGCAGTTAAGTAAGCCCGCACAAGATCGTGAGCCGCAGCGCAAGAATATTGACTCGGTCGGTCGACCGAATTATGGTGATTTGCGATCGCACCAGGGAGATTTCATCGTGGCGCGCGCAGCGGCCAAAAAAATCGAAAAAAAGGCAGAGACCAGCACCACGCTGCTCGAAGCCGCCAAGAAAGTGCTGCGCCAGAACGGCTACGCGGGCTTGTCGACCCGCGACGTCGCGGCGGCTGCGGGCGTTCCACTCAGCCAGATCCATTATCATTTCGGATCCAAGCAAGGCATGGTTCTGGCGCTGTTCGAGTACTTGAACGCGCAGCTATTGGACCGCCAGAACGCGATGTTCGGCGACACCAGTCTCAAACTGTCGGAGCAGTGGGACCGGGCCTGCGATTATCTCGACGACGACATCGCATCCGGCTATGTGCGCGTGCTGCAGGAACTGATCGCTGCGAGCTGGTCCGACCCCGCGGTCGCACAGGTCGTACGCACCGCGATCATGGGATGGGTCGATCTCATCGTCGGCGCGGCACGCAAGGCTGAACGTGAACTCGGCGGCCTCGGCCCGCTGACGCCCGAGGAGGTCGGAGCCTTCGCTGCCAATGCGTTCATCGGTGCGGAAAGCCTCTATCTGCTTGGTTTCGAGAAGAAAGGCTCGCCGATACGCCAGTCCTTGCGGCGGGTCGGTGATCTCGTTCGCAGCGTCGAAGGTGCAGCCAATCGATGAGGTAACGCGATGCGTGCGAAGTTGCCCGACGAAAGTGGTTTTATCGATCGCGACGGCGTCAGGATCTATTACGAGATCTACGGCAATGGCCCGGAAACCATGCTGTTCGTGCCGCCCTGGTGCATCGTCCATTCGCGGATCTACAAGGCGCAATTGCCGTATTTCAGCGAACGCTTCCGCTGCATCACCTATGACGGCCGCGGCAACGGCAAGTCCGACCGTCCTGAGGATGTGAAGTGCTACTCACTGGACAATTACGTGGCGGATCTGCTTGCCGTCATGGACGCCACCGGCGCGGGCAACGCAATCCTGGTTGGCTTGTCGTTTGGCGGCATGCTCGCCAGCGTGCTGGCCGCACATCACCCTGATCGCGTGAAGGCAGCCATCCTGGTCGGGACGGTAGCGAGCATCGGACCCGCTAACTATCCCCATCTGGCAAACCAGCATTTCGATGCCAAACAGGAACGGTTCGACGGCTGGAATAAATTCAACCGCGCGCACTGGCTGGCGGACTATCCCGACTTTGCCGAGCACTTTATCCGAAACATCCATTCCGAACCGCACTCGACCAAGCAGATCGAGGACGGCATCGGTTGGGCAGACGAGACCAGCGGTCCCGTGTTGATCAACACCGTCGACGCACGGCTGATCGCGCCGCGCTTCGATGTCAGCGAAGCTATGTATCGCAAGATCCGCTGTCCGGTGCTGCTCATTCATGGCGACAACGACCAGATCCAGCGCCATGCGCGCGCCAAAGCATTGGCCGAGGTGATGAATGCGGAGCTGGTGACCATTGCGGGCGGCGGTCACAACCCGCTCGGCCGCATTCCCGCAAAGACCAACACCCTGATTGTCGATTTCCTCGCTCGCAGGCTCGCCATCGCCTCCCCTGCAGCGCGATCGGGCCGCACGACAAGGAAAGCCAAACGCGCACTCTATCTCTCTTCGCCGATCGGCCTCGGGCACGGGCGGCGCGATATCGCGATCGCCCGCGAGTTACGCAAGCTGCACCCGGATCTGGAGGTCGATTGGCTGGCACAAGACCCGGTGACGCGCCTGCTGGAGGCGAACGGCGAGCGCGTCCATCCATTGAGTGCGCGGCTGGCCAGCGAGTCCAGGCATATCGAGATGGAGTCGGGCGAGCACGACCTGCATTGTTTCCAAGCCCTCCGCAACATGGACGAGGTGCTGATCGCGAACTTCATGACCTTCCAGGATGCCGTCGACGAGGGAGGCTACGATCTCGTCATCGCCGACGAGGCCTGGGACATCGATCATTACTGGCACGAGCACCCCGAGCTGAAGAAAGCCGCGCTCGCCTGGTTTACCGACTTCGTCGGCTATGTGCCGATGCCGTCGGGCGGCGAGCATGAGGCGTTTCTGACCACCGACTACAACGCCGAAATGATCGAACATATCGAGCGGCATCCCGGCGTACGCGACCGCGCCATTTTCGTCGGAAGCCTGGAGGACATCGTCCCAATGTCGTTCGGCAAAGACCTGCCGGCGATGCGCGACTGGGTGCCGCGGCATTTCGATTTCGCCGGCTACGTCATCGGCGAACATCCGCATGTTTTCGGCAGCCGCACGGAGCTGCGCGAGCGCCTCGGCTACCGCCCGGACGAGCGCGTCTGCATCGTCACGGTCGGCGGATCCGCCGTCGGCACCCACCTGATCAAACGCATCCTGCAGAGCTATCCGATGGCACGGGCCAGGCTGCCCGAGTTGCGCATGATCGTGGTGGCGGGCCCGCGGATCGATCCCGCCTCGCTCGGCGCGCCTGATGGCGTCGAGCTGCGCGCCTTCGTACCCGACCTCGACCGTCATCTCGCCGCGTGCGATCTCGCCCTCGTGCAGGGTGGCCTTACCACCTGCATGGAGTTGACCGCGGCCGGAACGCCGTTCCTGTATTTCCCGCTCCAGAACCACTTCGAGCAGAATTTCCACGTCGCCCATCGTCTCGACCGCTATGGCGCCGGCACGCGCATGGCATTCGCGACATCGACGCCGGACATGATCGCTGAAGCGACGGTTGGTGCATTGCGCGCGCCGGCCAAGTTCAAATCCGTCGAAGCCGACGGTGCGGTACGTGCGGCCCGCATGCTGGCGGATCTGTTCTAACCGAAATCAATTGTCAGTGGAGGTAGCTATGTCGAGCGTTAATCAAGCGACCCGGATTGATGAAGGCAAACTCAACGCGTTCGTCGGCCAGATGCTGGGCGACCTCGGGGGCGCGTCCAGCGTCGCCATGGTACGGATGGGCGATGCGCTTGGATTGTACAAGACGCTACACACCAATGGGCCGATGACCTCAGCCGAACTCGCCAGCTCCGCGAAAGTCGATCCGCGCTATCTTCGCGAGTGGCTGTCCAATCAGGCGAGCTCCAACTATTTGTCCTACGATCCTGCCTCGGCGAAATTCGCGCTGCCGCCCGAGCAGGCGATGGTGTTCGCTATTCCCGACAGCCCGGTTTATCTGATGGGCGGCTTCGATCTGATGGCGGCGATGCTCGAGAACCAGCCGAAAGTTCAGGCCGCGTTCAAGTCCGGCGGCGGTGTCGCCTGGGGCGATCAAGCCGGCTGCATGTTCTGCGCGGTGGCCCGCTTCTTCCGGCCCGGCTATCACAACAACATCGTTTCGACGTGGCTTCCTGCTCTCGGAGGTGACGTGATGAAGAAGCTGGAGGCCGGCGCAGACGTCGCGGACGTCGGCTGCGGCCACGGCTGGTCGACGGTCCTGATGGCGAAGGCTTTCCCCAAATCCCGATTCGTCGGCTACGACTTCCATCCCGGTTCGATTGCGGATGCAAAGGCGCATGCCGAAACCCATGGCGTTTCCGCCAACACGCGCTTCGAGGTCGGCCTCGCCAAGGATTATCCCGGCAAGGACTTTGATCTCGTGACCTGTTTCGACTGCTTGCACGACATGGGCGACCCGGCTGGAGCCGCCGCCCATATACGCCAATCCCTGAAGGACGATGGGACATGGATGATCTGCGAGCCGATCGCGGGCGATCGTCTCGAGCAGAACCTCAACCCGGTCGGACGCTTGTACTATGCCGCATCGACCATGATCTGCGTGCCGACCTCGCTCTCGCAGGAAGTCGGCACGGCGCTTGGCGCGCAGGCCGGCGAAGCACGGCTCCGCGAAGTCATCCTGAAGGGTGGTTTCAAGAGCGTGCGTCGTGCCACCGAGACGCCGTTCAACATGATCCTCGAGGCAAGGCCTTAGTATCCAGCATAGCGGCTGCAAGCCGGGCAAAGTTCACCGGCCGCAAGAATACTTGCGGCCGGCATGCGGCGGGTTGACCGTCGCGCGGACCAACCATATTCTCAAAGCTGCGGTGCAAGCCGCGCCCGGGTCCGCGGGAAGGGTCGAACCCACTTGCAGCTTCCAAGCAGCACCTAGAGCCTTTGTGCAGCAGCCGGTATTGCGGACCATCGGCGATCCATGCACGGAGGTTTTCAATGGAACGATCGCCTGATCGACTAAATCTCGACCATCTCAAGAAGCAAGCCAAGGATCTGATCCGTCTCTACCGGCAACGTGATGGCGACGCTTTTGCCCGGTTTCGCCGTGCCCTTCCGGCAGCCGCAGGGCGGAGCGACGACCAGATCGTATCCTTGAATCTCCGGCTCCATGACGCTCAATCGTGTGTGGCGCGCGACTACGGCTTCGCTTCCTGGCAGGACCTGAGGCGTTATCTGGAAGCGCAATCGGCTATCGGCAGCGAGCGCGAGGAACGTGTCCTGCGCTGGCTCCAACTGGTTTATGCCGGCGATATCAACGGCACGGCAAATCGCGCCAACCCACGCATCGCCATCAGGATGCTGGCCGAAAACCCCGACCTCGTCGCCGGAAACCCCTATCTGGCATGTGCGATCGGCGCGGAAGATGCGTTGCGACAGGCCACGCAGCAGGATGCAGCATGGGTCAATCGCGCGGGTGGACCACTGAAACTGCCTCCACTTGTCGCCGTCACGCATTCCAGCCTGTTGTCCGTTCCGGAATTCCGCACGCGTCTGCATCGCTGTGCCCGTCTGCTGCTGGGCGCAGGCGCTGATCCCAACCAGCGTATCGGCAATCGTTGGCCGCCGGCATCGGTCAGCGAACCTGACGACGGCAATCCCTTGTCGGCGCTGTATGGCGCCGCCGGAACGAACCATGATCCTGAACTCACGCAACTGCTGCTCGACGCTGGCGCTGATCCCAATGACGGCGAGTCCCTCTATCACTCGCTGGAGACGTTTGCATGTACCCGCCTGCTGCTCGAGCGTGGCGCGCATGTCGCGGGCAGCAACGCGATCTACCATGCACTCGACTTCGACAATGTCGCCGCACTCGAACTGCTGCTCCAGCACGGCGGCGATCCGAATGAGCCCGCGCGCAATTCACCCTTGACCGACTGGGGCTCGCCACTGCTGTGGGCGATCCGGCGGCGGCGATCCCGCCGGTGTATCGAGACGCTGCTAAACGCTGGCGCAAACCCGTCGGCAGCGACGCCTGATGGCGTCAGCGCCTACCGGCTCGCCTTGCAGTTCGGTCTTCGCGAGGTCGCTGATCTCTTGCGCGCGAGCGCTGCGCACGAACCCATTCCGGATGAGGAAGCGTTCATCGCGGCCTGCGCTTGCGGCGACGAGGCCGAGGCCCGGCGCATCCGCGCCAGGCGGCCCGACCTCCCCGAAACGCTTCCGGCCTCGCAGTTGCGGTTGCTGCCCGATCTCGCCGCCGAGGGCAACGATGTGGGGGTAAGGCTGATGGTCAGGCTCGGCTGGCCGATCGCGGTGCGCGGCGGCGACTGGAATGCGTCGGCGCTCAATCTGGCGGTGTTTCGCGGCGATGCCGGATTGACCCGGTTCCTGCTTGAACATGGGGCCAACTGGACCGAGCAACATGGCTTTGGCGATAACGCCTGCGGTTCGCTTTCCTGGGCCTCTTGCAACGAGCCGGTCGAAGGCGGCGACTGGTCGGGCTGCGCGCGCGCCCTGCTCGACCATGGCATGCCGCGCGCGAAGCCGGATCATGACCGCTCGGAATGGATTTTGATCGACGGGCGGAGAAAACAATTCTCCGACGAGGTCACCGAGATCCTGCTGGGTGGGTCGTAAGGCCCGTCCCTACTCGATCGGACGGCCGGTCATGGCGGTGAGTTCCTTCACCAGGCGGTCGGACATCTGTCCGGTCACCGGCAGCTTGCGGTCGCGCTCGAATTTGGTGATCGCCGCCTGCGTGTCCGAACCGACGGCGCCGGTCGGCTTCAACTGGCCGTAGCCGTATTCGGTCAGCGCGCGCTGCACCGACGCCACGCGGCGCGCGCCCGCGGATTGCGCGGATGCCGGAATCGGCGCCGGCGGCCTCACGACATGGGCTGTCGTGGCCGGAGCGGACCCGGCCGCCTTGGCCGCCGGAAGGGTAATGCTGGAAGCTGCAGCGGCGGGAGCCGAACCAGTCGACCTGACCACCAGATTGGTCATTGGGTCAGAGGTTTTGGCGTCAGAGGTTTTGGCGTCAGAGGTTTTGGGGTCAGCGCTCTTGGGGTCGGTGGTTTTGGAATCGGCGTTTCTGCTCTCGACGGGTTTCGGTTCCGGGGGCTCAGCGGAACGCACCAGTTCAACCGGGCGCGGACGAGGCAGCGGGTTCGCAACCGCCGGCGCGGGCGCCGGCAATTTCACGACCGAACCGAACATCGGCGACGGATGACGACCAGCCTGCAGAAACAAAGCGTTGGTGAGAATGGCGCCGATGGCGGCAACGGCCAGCGCGCCGGCCAGCATGTCCTTCGGACTGCGCAAGAGCATGCGCATCACAAATCCACGCTCTTCTTCCGCGTTAACTGCAACCGCTTTCGCGCCGCGACGGCGGCGCGGCATCTCGTCGTCCTCGATCGTTCGCTTAGGCACTTTTCTTCACCTGATGGGCTTGGTCTTGTAATCCTGATCGCAGCGCCGGCTTCAGCGTCGCGACATTGCTCGAAGGTGCTTGGCTCGAAGGTACCGGGCTCGACGGCGAATTCAATTCCACCGCCGACGGCGCGAAGGCCAGCGGCAAGACCACGGTTACCGTGGTTCCCTCATTGACCTTGCTCTGCACATTCACCTCGCCATGGTGCAATCCGACCAGGCCCTTCACGATCGACAGTCCGAGGCCGGTGCCTTCGTGCTTGCGCTGATAGGTCTTGCCGGCCTGGAAGAACGGATCGCCGATCCGCTTGAGATCGTCGGGTGCGATGCCGACCCCGGTGTCGGTAACGCGAAGCATCAGGCGCGAGCCCTCGACCGCAGCCGAGACCGTGACATTGCCGCCGCGCTCGGTGAATTTGACGGCGTTGGCGACCAGATTCAGTACGATCTGTTTGAAGGCGCGTGGATCGCCCGTCATCATGGGCAGATCTTCCGGCGCACGGGTGACGAGATCGACGCCGTTTTCGCGGGCTTTCAGGGCCAGCAGGTTGCAGCAATGCAGCACTGCGGCGCGCGGCGCGAATGGCTCGGGTGAAATCTCGAAATTGCCGGACTCCATCTTCGACATGTCGAGAATGCCGTTGACGACCGATAACAGATGCTGCCCGGAATCGTTGATCAGCTGCGCATATTCCTTGCGCCGCGCCGCGTCGATCATCAGCACATCTTCCTGAACGATCATCTCGGAGAACCCGATGATGGCGTTGAGCGGCGTGCGCAGTTCATGGCTCATGGTGGCGAGGAAACGGGTCTTGGACGCATCCGCCCGTTCGGCGGCGGTACGCGCCAACTCCAGCGCCTGCTCCTGCACCTTGCGGTCGGTGACGTCGCGCATCACGGCGACGACTTCGGCCTCGGGCGAGGCATTCTCGAGCGGCCGGCAGCGCATCTCGACCCAGATGAAATCGGAGTTGCTCTGGCCGCGGGCGACATCGCGCCGCAGCCGGAACTCGACGCTGCGCGCCTCGCCGCCACGCGCGGCGTCCGACAATGCGGTCAGATAGGCCGGACGATCGGCCACATGGACGCGGTCGAACAGGCCGTGACCTGCAAGCCGCGTGACTGAAGCGCCCAGCATGGTTTCCGCGGCGGGCGAAATGAACTGCACCGCGCCGTTGCGGCTGTGGCGTGAAATCACGTCGCTCATGTTAAGCGCCAGCAGGCGGTAGCGGTCTTCCTCGACACTGAGCAGTGCGACGCTGGTACGCGCCAGCGATTCCGAGCCAAAGGCGAGACCGACGGCATAGAGCGTCGCCGCCGCGATTCCGACCGCCATCAGGAGGCTACGCAACGCCGCGTTCGGCTCCATCACCGGCAACAGGTCGAAATGCCCGAGCGCGATCAACAGCGCCGCGCAGGACAACGCCAGCGCCGAGGCAAACGCGACGACGCGGCGCGAGGCCGAGAGCGCGGCTTCAAGCGGAACCACGACCAGCCCGACCGCGGCAAAGGACTCAATGCCTCCGGTCGTCGCGGCGACCATCATGACGAGACCGGCCAGCGCCAGCGACGACAGAATATGCGCGCCGTCGTAGCGACCGGTGCGCGACAGGAACCATGACAGCAGGATGGGTGCGATCAGCCAGGCAAAAGCCGCAACCTCGATAGCCGTGGGCGCACCGCGCATCGCCAGGTAGACCGGGAATGCCGCAAAGGCGGCGAGGCTGCCGAGCAGCCGCGGCGCCATGAAGGCGCGATGCCGCGCGCGCGTCAGCGCATCATATCGTGCGGACGGATGCAGCAGCGCATCAAGACAATCGCGGATGATACTCAAAACACTCACGGCCTTTGCGCTTCGGCTTGTTCGTCTGGCAAGTTAGCTTTGCAGACGCGCCGGAACGCCCCCTTATCTTTGGCCCACCGTGTCAGAGCGAACTTAAGCGAACGCTAAGGCACGGCGGCCGGGCGGCAAACACCGTGCATTCGCGGAGCTTTAACCGATTACGGAACGCTCATTCGACGCGGATGGTGAACGACAGGTTTCCGGCGCGATCAATCTATGGTTTCGAAATGGTGGACGGCCCGGCACGCCCACTTTTTTGTGTTCGCAGATATCAATCGAAAATTTACGTCGAATCAAATCATTGGAATTTTCAGCGAATTTTCGGCGAATTTACTTCAATGCAAACACTTGCGATTTATCGACGGCTGATAGTCAGGAGCAAAGCTGCGGACATAACCGCAACAGGACCAAAAGAAACGACCGGGGTCGCGAGATGTTCTTTCTGCTTCGTTTGGTGTTCTGGCTCGGACTGGTGCTCGTGCTGCTGCCCAGAGAAAAGACGCCTGAATCGGACAAGCTGCCGCAGATCGGCGCCTCCGAAGCCGTATCGGCCGCGACCGCGGCCGTCTCCGACATGGGGCAGTTCTGCAAGCGCCAGCCGGCGGCCTGTGAAGTCGGCGGCCAGGCCGCGACCGTGATCGGCCAGCGCGCGCAGGACGGCGCACGCAAGCTCTATCAGATCATCACCGACAAGCCCGACAAGAAAGCCCCCGACCACACCGGCTCGATCCACGGCCCGGGCGGCGACGAAGCCACATTGGCGGCCACCGCGCGGGGCGACACGCTCACGCAAGACGATCTTGCAACCGAGTGGCGCGGCACGTCTTTGCATTGACTGGATAATGGCTGGAAAATAGGCCCGGAACCGGTTCCATTTTCGTCGCTTTCGCTCGACCCGCATCCTATATAGACGGTGGAGCAGGGTCTGATTGCATCAGACCCGGGCTCCAGCCTTTTTTAACGCGTTTTCTTGACGCGAACCGGTACCCACTTCGCTCGAAAAACGCTATGCGCATGGAACACGGGCCACGATGACGATCGACGAGATCAGGGAAAATTTTGAGCTGCTGGACGAGTGGGACGACCGCTACCGGTACGTCATCGAACTCGGCCGCACGCTGGCGCCGATGCCGGAAGCCGAGCATTCAGCGGCCAACAAGGTCAACGGCTGCGCCAGCCAGGTCTGGCTCGCAAAGCAGCTCGACCGCAGCGGCGACAGCGAACCGCGCCTGAATTACCTCGGCGACAGCGATGCCCACATCGTACGCGGCCTGATCGCGATCCTGCTGACGCTCTATTCCGGGCACACGCCGCAGCAGATCCTGTCGATGGATGCGATTGCCCTGTTCGACGAACTCGGATTTCGCGAGCATCTGACGCCGCAGCGTTCCAACGGCCTGCGCTCGATGGTCGAGCGCATCCGCTCCGATGCGCGCGAGGCGCTTGCCACCGCTTCCTGACGCGTTTTCTTTACGCGAACCGGTATCCACTTCGCTCGAAAACGCTTTGCTATTTCCGCTTCCGCGCCTGCTGGCCGAGGCCCATCTTCTTGGCGAGCTGCGAACGGGCCACCGCATAATTCGGCGCGACCATCGGATAGTCGGGCGGAAGGCCCCATTTGTCGCGATATTGCTCCGGCGTCATGTTGTATTGCGTGCGCAAATGGCGCTTCAGCGACTTGAAGCGCTTGCCGTCCTCCAGACAGATCAGATACTCCGGGGTCATCGATTTCTTGACGGACACGGCCGGCTTTGCCGGTTCGAGCGCCGTCTCGATCCGGCCGGTCGATACCCGCAGCAGCGCGGCGTGAACCTGGCTGATCAGGTTCGGGATTTCAGAAGCCTGCGTCGGATTGTTGCTGAGATAGGCCGATACGATGTTGGCGGTCAGTTCGACGGGCGTCTTGCCGGCGGAATCGGTCATGGCTCAACCTTCCTGGGAATCGCAAACGCGATCCTGGGATCGCGAACGCGCGAGCGCGTAGGGTGCTGAAAGTATCCGGACGCGCCTATACGCAAAGGGAATTTATTACGACTTGGCGAATATGAACGAATTACCGGGAATCTGACAAGAACTACGGCGTTTTATTTTCACGCCGGCTTGCTGGCCAAGTATTGTGCCCTTCAGGGCCGCTGATCGAGGTGCGTACGCAGCTCGTCGATGGAAGCAAAGCGCATCATGCCCTCGGGCATCTGGGCCTCGATCGATCCGTCCGAATAGAGCGAATAGGCCATGCCGTCGACGACGCCCGATTTCAGCACCGTTACGGCCGGCTGTTGGTCATTACGCGGCGGGGCGCCGTTTGGTTCGTCGAATGCCGGGGGTGTCCGGGCCGCGCGACGCGGCGGCGGGGTCTCGCCAGGCCGCGATCGCTCCGGTTTCGGCCAGGCATCGTCGAACGATGGCGGTTGCGTTTCGGCGGGGACGGGCGGCGGCGGTGCGGCCGGCGGATTAGGGCGAAGATCCGGCGACAACAGATCCGGCGGCAGCGGCTCGCTGGTCCTGGCCTGAGCGCGCTCGCGCTCCTTGCGCGACGTCGAGGAAAACAACAGATTGCGCTTTGGCTTGGCCGCAGCCTCGGCCGGCTCGGATTCGGTCGGCAGATCGCCACGCGGGCGCTCGCGTGTGGCGGCCTCGCCCTGCCATGGCGGCGGCGACGCGGCAGCAGGTGCGGCTGGCGCGCCGCCGGCGCTCTCGGCGGTCTCCAGCTTGAACGGAACAAGGAGGTCGCCTGAGCCAGCCTCCGGTGACATAGCCGGTGGAAGCACCGGCCGTACCATGGCCTCGCTGCGCGCCTGGAATGCGCCGGCGCTGAGCTGCCGCGCGATGTTCCTCAGTTCCCGCACCGCCACCCAGAGCCCGAGCATGATCACGCCCGTGCAAAACCCGGTCGCGCCGGTGAGGATCAGCGTGTTGCCGGTGCTGAATTCGTTAATCGTGATTCCGTAGCCAATCGCCAGCAGGCCCGCCAAAATAAGGCCGACGCCTGCGACCAACATGCCAACCATCATCGAACTAACCCCCCGGCTGCGCCCGAAATGCTCGCAGACCGCCTATGCCACGATACCGTCATAATGTGCGCACCGCCAACCAGCAATTCTGCACAGAGTTCCTCAAGAAACGGTTCCTCAAAAATCCCCTGGACAATCCCTTGGCAGCGGAAGCCTTCCCTCTGCAAAATTCAGGCACCGCTCACGGCATTCAGCTGCCATTCAGACGCCTCCCGTATATCTACGGCCTACTAATTACCGCCGATTTGTTGCATTGCATCAGGGAATTAGACCACAATTCCCAATTACTTGAAAATGGAACTGCGCTATATGGATGCCGGGGAAAGAGGCTCAAAAGCGCAAACGCTGGGCCATAGGGGACACCGGGTTAGCCAATAGCCATGTCAGCCATCACGACATCTGCCGTCGATACGCCCGAGCGGCGCTCGATGGAGCGGACTTGGGACGACCTTGCCATGGTCGTGCTGGCCGCTGTCACCCTGGTCGCAGGTTTGACCTTCCGTGATTACGGACTGGGCTGGGACGATTACACCCACGCCGAATATGCCGAGCTGCTGCTGCGCATGTACGGTTCCGGTTTCAAGGATGTCGGCGCGCTGTCATTCGCCAATCTCTACATGTACGGCGGCGGCTTCGACATGGCGGCGGCACTGCTGCACAAGGTCATCCCGCTCGAACTGTTCGAAACGCGCCGCCTGCTCGGCGCCGTCGTCGGCGTCATCGGACTTGCCGTGACGTGGCGGCTCGCGCGGCGCGTCGGCGGTCCGCTGGCCGGGCTCGCGACGCTGCTGCTGCTGGCGCTGTGCCCGACCTTCTACGGCCACATGTTCATGAACCCGAAGGACGCGCCATTCGCCGTGTCGATGGTGATCCTGATCCTGGGTCTGGTCCGCCTCGCCGAGGAATATCCACAGCCCTCGCCGCGAACCATCCTGATCGTCGGATTTGGTGCCGGCCTTGCCATCGGCTGCCGCATTCTCGGCGGGCTGGCGCTGGTCTACGCCATGGTCGGTTTCGTGCCGTTGCTGATCGAGGAATATCGTACGCAAGGGCTGCGCGAAGCCGCGCATCGCTTCGGCCATGTGGTTTACGTGCTGCTGCCGGGCCTCGTGTTCGGCTACCTGCTGATGGGCCTGGTATGGCCATGGGCGATCATGGAGCCGGACCATCCGTTCAAGGCGCTGACCTATTTCTCGCATTTCTTCGAAAAGCCCTGGAAGGAAATGTTCGACGGCGCGCTGGTGTCGGTGCCGGACATGCCGTGGTCGTATCTGCCGACGCTGTTCGCGCTGCAGCTCCCCGAAGTGCTGCTGGCACTGTTGTTCGCCGGCATCGTCGGCACCTTCATGTCGCTGTCGCGCACCGACGTGCCGGCCCGCCGCAAGACCATCATGTTGATGCTCACGATGGCGGCGACGCTGCCGCTGGTGATCGCCATGGTGAAGCGGCCCGCGCTCTACAACGGAATCCGGCATTTCGTGTTCGTGATTCCGCCGATGGCAGTGCTGGCCGGCGTCGCCTTCGGCCGGGGCATGACCTGGCTGAAGGAAAACCGCCGCAGCTGGCAACCCGCAGCCCTTGCGGCGTTCGCGTTCGGGCTGTTGCTGCCGCTCAGCGAAATGATCCGCCTGCATCCTTACGAATACACCCACTTCAACCACATCGCCGGCACGGTCCGCTCCGCCGACAATTTCTTCATGCTGGATTATTGGGGACTGGCGCTGAAGCAGGCTTCCGACGGCCTGCGCGAGGAACTGGTGGAGCGGCAGGAAGTCGCGCCAAGCGGCCGCAAGTGGAAGGTTGCAGTGTGCGGCCCGCAACGTCCGGCGCAAGTCGCGCTCGGTCCGGATTTCACCATCGGCTGGGACAGCAACGCCGCCGACTTCGCGATGACGCTGGGCGAATTCTATTGCAAGGGCCTCACCGCGCCGGTGATGGTGGAAATCAAGCGCGACGACGTCGTTTTCGCGCGCGTCTACGATATCCGCGGCCGCGCCATTTCGTCCCTGCTCGCCATTCCGGCGCCGTAGCCCTCAAGAGCACAAAGGCATAACAGCCAGCTCCTGGCCGCGCCTTGCTGTGGTGCGAGCGCAGGGCTAGGCTTGCGCGAGAAATCAGCAACACACTGGAGAAACAGGTCATGTCGCCAGCCGAAGCTCGCCTCAAGGAAGTACCGTCCGGCATGACCGATGCCGAGTGGAACCAGCGCGTCGATCTCGCCGCCGCCTATCGGCTGGTCGCGCTTTATGGCTGGGACGATCTCGTCGACACCCACATTTCCGCGCGGGTACCCGGACCGGAGCATCACTTCCTGATCAATCCCTACGGCCTGATGTTCGACGAGATCACGGCTTCCAGCCTGGTCAAGGTCGACCTCAACGGCAACCAGCTCACCCAGAGCGATTACAGCATCAACCCGGCGGGCTTCACCATCCATTCGGCGATCCATGAGGTCCGCGAGGACGCCGGCTGCGTGCTTCATCTTCACACGCCCGACGGCACGGCAGTGGCGAGCTGCATGGAAGGCCTGCTGCCGATGAACCAGACCGCGCAATTGGTCACCCATGACCTCGCCTATCACGACTATGAAGGCATCGCGCTGGACCATGACGAGCGCCCGCGGCTGCAAAAGGACCTCGGCAACAAGAACCACATGCTGCTGCGCAATCACGGCACGCTCACCGTCGGCCGCTCGGTCGCCTCCGCTTTCCAGCGCATGTACCATCTGGAGCGGGCCTGCACGATGCAGGTGCGCACCCGCATGCTCGGGCCGACCGCCTATCCGGTCGAAGAGGCCGTGGTCTACAAGAACGCGCAATTGTTCAGCAATCCTGATCGGGCGGAAATGCGCTCGACCAACCTGGTGTGGCCGCCGCTCCTGCGCAAGCTCGATCGCATCGACCCGAGCTACCGGACCTGACGCCCAAACGCGGGCGAACAGTGCGAAAGGTTCAGCGCCGTGACCATTCTGGTGACCGGCAGTTCCGGCCATCTCGGCGAGGCACTGGTCCGTACCCTGCAGGCTGAGCGGCGTGACGTTCTCGGCATCGACGTTCTTCCCGGCGCGTTTACGCAGCTCGTGGGCTCGATCACCGACCGCGGCTTTGTGCGGCAATGCATGAAGGGCGTCACGGCCGTGCTGCACACCGCGACGCTGCACAAGCCGCATGTGGCGACCCACAGCCGTCAAGGTCGACGTCAACGTCACGGGCACGCTCAATCTGCTTGAGGAAGCCACTGCTGCCGACGTCACGGCGTTCGTCTATACCAGCACCACGAGCGTGTTCGGCGACGCGCTGGTGCCGCCACCGGGCGAGCCGGCCGCCTGGGTGACGGAAGACGTCGTCCCGGTGCCGAAAAACATCTACGGCGTCACCAAAGCGGCTGCCGAGGACCTGTGCCAGCTGTTTGCGCGCAACCATTCGCTCGGCGCCATCGTCCTGCGCACCTCGCGTTTCTTTCCCGAGGAAGACGACAACCGCGCCGTCCGCGAGGGCTATGCCGACGCCAACGTCAAGGCCAACGAATTTCTCCATCGCCGCGTCGATCTCGAGGACGTGGTCAGCGCGCATCTGCTGGCCATCAGCCACGCACCATCAGCAGGTTTCGCGAAATACATCATCAGCGCCACGACGCCGTTCTCGCCCGATGATGCCGCGGAATTGCGCAGCGATTTGCAGCTTGTGCTGCGCCGTTACGTACCCGGCTTTGAGGCGGCATATGCACGGCGCGGCTGGACGATGGCTTCCGGCATCGACCGGGTTTACGTCAATGCCAGGGCGCGCGATGAACTCGGCTGGCAACCGCGTCATGATTTCCGCACCCTGCTGGCGCGGCTGCAAAACGGTGACGACATCCGCAGCCCGCTCGCGCGGCAGATCGGCAGCAAGGGCTATCACGACCGCGTCTTCCGCGACGGCTACCCGCTGGAGTAAGGGCCCGCGCCGGTCTTCGCCCGGGTTATCGGAATTGAAAATCTTGGGAGTTGCGTGTAGGTTGTTTCCCAACGACCTCTGCACTACCGAATCAAAACGCCGCCCAATTCCGGGCGGCGTTTTTATTTTGACGCTGAACGTAGGGTGGGCAAAGCGAAGCGTGCCCACCACTCAAATCAGTCGTATGGATAGATGGTGGGCACGGCGCGATGCGCCTTTGCCCACCCTACAGGCTACGACGCTACTTCCCCGCTTCCGCGAACGCGGCCAAAATCCGGGCCCAGGAGCGGATGCCTTTGTGAAAGCTCTTCAGGTCGTACTTCTCGTTCGGCGAATGGATGTTGTCGTCGTCGAGGCCGAAGCCGACCAGCACGGTATCGAGGCCGAGCGTGCGCTTGAAGTCCGCGACGATCGGGATCGAGGCGCCGGAACCGATCAGCAGCGCTTCCTTGCCCCATTCGTCGGTCAGCGCGCGCTTGGCGGCCGCCAGCGGCTTCATGTTCCAGTCGAGCGCGATCGCGGGTGCGTTGGAGTGATCGATGAATTCGGCCTTGCAATCGCCCGGCAGCCGCGCCGTCACATAATCGCGGAAGGCTTTGCGGATCTTGTCCGGGTTCTGCCCCTCCACCAGGCGGAACGAGATCTTTGCGGAGGCCTCGGCCGCGATGACCGTCTTGGAGCCCTCGCCGGTGTAGCCGCCGACGATGCCGTTGATGTCGCAGGTCGGGCGCGACGAGACCTGTTCGATCAGGAGGCGGTCCTTTTCGCCGGCCGGAATCGAAAGCCCGATCGGCTTCAAGAATGATTCCGCCGTCAGGTTGAGATTCTTCCATTGCGCCAGGATATCCGGCGGCAGGTCCTTCACGCCGTCGTAGAAGCCGGGAATGGTGATGCGGCCGTTGTCGTCGAACAGGCCGCCGAGAATTTTGGTCAGCACCCGGATCGGATTCTGCGCACCGCCGCCGAAGATGCCGGAATGCAGATCGCGGTTGGCGGCCTTGATCTTGACCTCGTCATAAACGAGCCCGCGCAACGACGTCGTGATCGCGGGCGTGTTCTGGTCCCACATGCCGGTGTCGCAGACCAGCGCGAAGTCCGCTTTCAGGTCAGCCTTGTTCTGTTCGAGGAACGGCACGAAGTTTTTCGAGCCGACTTCTTCTTCGCCCTCGATGACAATGGTGACGTCGACCGGCAGCGATCCGGTCACCTCCTTCCAGGCGCGGCAGGCTTCGACGAAGGTCATCAGCTGTCCCTTGTCGTCCTCCGCCCCGCGCGCAACGATGATCTTGCGGCCGTCGGCATGGTCGGTCACGACAGGCTCGAACGGCGGGCGGTGCCACAGGTTCAAGGGGTCGACCGGCTGCACATCATAATGCCCGTAGAACAGCACGTGCGGCCGCCCGCCCGTTCCGCCATTCATCTTGGCGACGATCGCAGGATGCCCCGCCGTTGGCCGCACCTCCGCCGCAAAACCGAGCGTCGCGATGTCCTTGGCCAAATGATCGGCGGCCGCCTTGCAGTCGCCGGCAAAGGCGGGATCTGCCGAGATCGACTTGATCCGCAGCAGCGCAAACAGCCGTTCGAGGCTGTTGTCGAAATCGGCATCGATGCGGTCGAGGACCGGCTGAAGCTGAGCGTTGGCCATCACTGATATCCCTTGGCTGTGGGCATTGTTGTTGCATCGATTTGTAGCCCGCTTGTGGTCCCGGGCAAAGTGGCGGCGGCCACCGCATCGGGCGGATGCAGCATGTGCCAGACCAGCCCCGCCACCAGCAGCGCGGTCGAGGCCAGATTGTTCCCGTAAGCCTGCAGCTCGTTCGGAAAGATCGGCAGCGACAGGCACAAGAGCAAGCCTGCGACGGCCAGAAGCGCCCAGGTGCCGGCCTTCACCACAGGGCGCGGGTCATAAGCGGCGCGATGGATCAGCACCGTCATCGGGAAGAACAGCCACAGAAAATAATATTGGCGTGCCAGCGGCGAAGCGACCGTCATCAGGCAGAACAGAATGCCGATTTCCTCGGCGTCTGATTTTTCAGTCCGGCGCGAGGCCGGCGGCATCACCAGGAGATAGCCGATCCCGATCACAAGCGACACCGCCAGCACAATCAGGTTCGCCGTCCTGAAATCGACGTCGACGACGTTCATGGTGCGCACAGCTTTCGACGGATCGTCCTGATTGTAGTTCACCGGCCGCGTCAGGCGGTGCGTCACCGCGATGATGGACTGGTTGACCCACGACCAGTTCTGCTCGTCACGCTGGCCGAACCCTTTTTCCGAGCTCGACCCCACCATGCCCTGGTACCAGTTCTTCAATTCGGCGGCGTTGTGCTGGAAACCGCGGAACGGCGCCGGCAGCACGAACAGAAACACGAACAGGAAGACAAGCATGCTCGCGGCCGCCGCCCACTGCCGGCGCCAGACCAGATAGGGAAACACCGCGACCGGGAACACCTTGATCGCGGTGGCGAGCGCGAACATGCTGCCCGCCATCCAGCCGCGCTGATCGCGCAGCAGCCAGAAGCCGTACAGCATCAACGCCAGCAGCACGAGGTTGGGCTGTCCGAGGTCGAACATGTCGAACACGAAGGTTACGGTAACGAAGCCCGGCAGCGCTTCGAGCCAAGGATTGAGTTTCTCCCCGGGCTTCTGCCCCGACCCCGCCATCGCGTGGGAATACTGCGCCGTCATCCACCAGGCGACGATGTTGAGCAATGACAGGCACAGATAAAGCGGGATCTTGCCGAAATAGCTCGGGATCGCCAGCAGCAGCGCCGACAGCGGCGGATAGATGAATTCGAAATAGGTGGCGGGATTGTCAGGATAGAGGTTCTGGCCATGCAGCACCTGCTGCCCGGCCCAGAACCAAAGCGGATAATCCTTGGTCTTGCCGTTGCCCCAGATTTCCGGAACCAGCACGTCGGCCGTCAGACCAATACAGCAGATCAGAAACAGAATATCGAGCGGCGCTCGCAACGAGGGATACCTCAGCACAAGCTCGATCCGAACATCAGGAAGTCATTCATTTCTTTCATTCCGCGGTGAGATGGATAGCTTCGCTTCGCTCGCAATGACGGTTGTTGGAGCTGGGAACGCTCCTCACGCGTCATTGCGAGCGAAGCGAAGCAATCCATACTTTCTTTCCGCGGAAGTACCTTCGCCGCAAGAAATCAGCGCCGCAGCAATCCACCAAGCGCACCGCGCACCAGCGCTCGCCCCACCGAACTGCCGAGTGAGCCGCCGACCGATTTGCCGAGATCGGCGACAACGCCGCCGATCACCTTGTTGGTGACGGAACGCGTAACGTCGCGCGCGATGACCTGGCCGGTCGACAGCCGGCCGCGCTTGTTGTTGGTGCCGAAGATGGTGCCGACGATCCCGCCGATCTGTCCGAGGATTCCGCCGCCACCACCGCCATCCGATCTATCCGCCGGCGCGGCCGTTCCTGCCACGCGCTTCAGCAGCATCTCATAGGCGGACTCAGCGTCGACCGCGGTGTCGTATTTGCCCTTCACCGGGCTCTTGTTCATGAGCGCCTTGCGTTCCTCCGGCGTGATCGGTCCGATCCGTCCCGTCGGCGGCCGGATCATCACCCGCTCGACCATCGTCGGCGTGCCACCGCCTTCGAGGAACGACACCAGCGCCTCACCCTTGGCGAGCTCCATGATGACCCGGGCGGTGTCAAGCTTCGGATTGGGCCTGAACGTCTGCGCCGCCGCCGCCACCGCCTTCTGGTCGCGAGGCGTGAACGCGCGCAACGCGTGCTGCACGCGGTTGCCCAATTGCGCGAGCACCTTGTCCGGCACGTCGATCGGGTTTTGCGTAACGAAATAAACACCGACGCCCTTGGAACGGATCAGCCGCACCACCTGCTCGATCTTGTCCATCAGCGCCTTCGGCGCATCGGTGAACAACAGATGCGCCTCGTCGAAGAAGAACACCAGTTTCGGCTTCGGCAGGTCGCCGGCCTCAGGCAGTTCCTCGAACAGCTCCGACAGCATCCACAACAGGAAGGTCGAGTAGAGTCGCGGGCTCTGCATCAGCTTGTCCGCGACGAGGATATTGACCATGCCGCGGCCATCGCTGTCGGTCTTCATGAAATCCTTCAGCGTCAGCGCCGGTTCGCCGAAGAATTTCGCTGCGCCCTGGTTTTCGAGCACCAGCAGCTGGCGCTGAATCGTGCCAACCGTCGCCTTTGAGACATTGCCGAAGCCCTGCGCGGCCTTGCGGATCGGCGCCAGCGGGTCTTCTTCCGCATCGGCACCCTTCTTGCCGCCAGCCGGTACGATGGCATCGAGCAGCGCACGCAGATCCTTCATGTCGATCAGCGTCAGGCCGTTTTCGTCCGCGACACGGAACGCAACATTGAGGACGCCCTCCTGGACGTCGTTCAAATCGAGCATCCGGGACAGCAGCAACGGCCCCATTTCCGTGACGGTGGCCCGGACCGGATGACCCTGCTCGCCAAACACGTCCCAGAATACGGTCGAGAACTGATCGGGCTGGAAGTTGAGCCCCATCTCGCCCGCGCGCTTCAGGATAAAGTCCTTGGCTTCACCGACTTCGGAGATCCCGGACAGGTCGCCCTTGATATCGGCTGCGAAAACCGGAACACCGGCGCGGGCAAACCCTTCCGCCATCACCTGCAGCGACACAGTCTTGCCGGTTCCGGTCGCCCCGGTGACAAGGCCGTGCCGATTGGCGAGCGCGAGCGTCAGCCATGCTGTCTGCTCGCCCTTGCCGATGAAAATCTTCTCATTGGTATCGGCTGTCTTGTTGTCGGGGGTCGCCATCACATCGCCTCTTCGCGCATCGGGAAAGTTTGGTCGCCAAGCAATGCCATCATATCGCATCCTGCCGGTCGATTGAAACCGTCCATGGACAACGACATAGCCCGGGCCTTGCACACCCTGCCTCATACTTTTCTCTAACTCCGGTAGAAATACGAGGGCCGCAGTGCGGTAACATGGCGTGAATCCCGCATTCACTCTTGCATTGCTGCAACACTCGACGAGCGATCTCGGACGAAATCGCCTTCGCGCGCGCGGATCGCTTGTATTTCAGATCGCAGACGCTCAAGATAAATTCACAAGGTACGACCCGGTAACAAACCGGCTGAGGGCGGGGCAATATGGACGAATTGATTGGACAGCTGGCCAGCAAGGCCGGCATCGATAGCGTTGTCGCTGAAAAAACCATCGGCATCGTTCTGGGTTTTCTCCGTAACGAGGGGCCTTCCGACAAGGTTCAGGCTCTGATCGATCAAATTCCAGGCGCCGAGGCTGCGATCGCGGCCTCGAACAGCAACAGCGGGCTCTCCAGGTTGATGGGCGGTGGGCTGATGGCGCTCGGCACCAAGCTGATGGCGCTTGGTCTGGGCATGAACGAGATTCAGAACGTGGCGCGTGAACTTTTCAGGTTCGGCCGCGACAAAATCGGAGCGGACAAAATGGGCGAGATCATTTCGGGGACACCGGGGCTAAGCCAGTTCGCTTGAAACACCCCCCTTCGGCCGCGCACATTCTCTTGCATCGAGTATCATGACATATCCCCTCTCCGAGATCGAAGGCTTGACCGCCTACTCTGCCTCGAAACTCAAATCGATTGGCATTCGCACGACCGAAGCGCTGCTTGAAGCCGCCCGCACCGTCAAAGGACGCAAGGCGCTCGCCGCGAAGACCGGGATCAGTGAACAGCAACTGCTCGAATGGGCCAATTTCTCCGACTACATGCGGATTCCCGGGATGGGCAAGGCGAAGGTCGGGCTGGTGCGCGCTGCCGGCGTGCCGACGGTTCGCGAACTCGCGCTGCGTAACCCGGCGCGGCTCGCCCAGAACATGAAAGACGTGAATACCAAGCGTAAGCTGGTCCGCGTCATGCCCTCGGAGAAATCGGTCGAGCAACTGATCGCCCAGGCGCGCAAGCTTCAGCCGAAAATCAGCTACTAAAAGTCGGCCAGCCGACATACGCTGGCGGGGTCTCGCGTCTTGACTCACTGGCGCGGACCGCGCAAAGCGACCGCATGATCGTAAGCATGTCCAGACCCGCCACCGCGGCCGGCCCGGCCGGTCATTTTGACCTGCCGGCGCTGTTGTCACGGCCCTTCCCGGCCGTGATGGGCGTACTGAACGTAACCCCCGACTCATTTTCCGATGGCGGACAGTTCGCTGCCCCCGAAAGCGCGCTTGCGCAGGCCCGCCGGATGGTCGCCGAAGGTTCTGACATCATCGACATCGGTGCGGAATCGACCCGACCCTACGGATCAGAGCCGATCTCGGTAGAAGAAGAGTTGAAGCGGCTGCAACCGGTGCTACCGGAGGTTGTTTCGCTTGGAGTTCCCGTCTCGATCGACAGCATGAAGTCGGCCGTCGTCGCCTGGGCGCTCGACCATGGCGCCGTCGTCGCCAACGATGTCTGGGGGCTGCAGCGCGATCCCGGCATGGCCGGCCTGATCGCGGCACGCCAGGTGCACGTCATCATCATGCACAACCGCGACAGCGCCGATCCCGCCATCGACATCATGAAGGATATCGCCTCCTTCTTCGCGCGATCGCTCGACATCGCCGCGAAGGCCGGTATTTCGCCCGGCAAGATCGTGCTCGACCCCGGCATCGGCTTTGGCAAGACTCCGGAACAGAGCATGACGGCCCTGGCGCGGCTGCATGAGCTGCAATCCTTCGGCCTGCCGCTGCTGGTCGGGGCCTCGCGCAAGCGCTTCATCAGTGTGGTGACGCCGTCGGAACCGCATCAGCGCCTTGGCGGTTCGATCGCCGCCCATCTGATTGCGGCGAAGGGCGGCGCGCGCATCATCCGCGCCCATGACGTTGCGGAAACCGTTCAAGCGCTGCGCGTCGCAACCGCCATTGGGGAACTGCAGAGATGACCGATACGATCTTCATCACCGGCGTCGTCATCCATGCCCGCCATGGCGTGATGGAACACGAGACCGAAGTCGGCCAGCGCTTCGTGATCGATCTCGAGCTCTCCGTCGACCTGTCAGAATCCTCGCGCACCGACCGCCTGTCCGACACCGTGTCCTATTCCAACGTGGTCGCGACCGCGACGGCGGCGTTCAAGAACACCAATTACAAACTGCTGGAACGTGCGGCCGGCGCCGTGGCCGATGCCATCCTGGCCGCGTTTCCGCGCATCGCGGCGGTCGAGGTCACCGTCCACAAGCCGCACGCGCCGATCGCCGCGATCTTCGACGATGTCGGCGTGGTCTTGATGCGCACACGGCAGTCGCCCTGACATGGCCGATGTGCTGATCGCGCTCGGCGGCAATGTCGGCGACGTGCGCGCGACGTTCCGCAAAGCCGTCTCCAACATCTGCGGCATGACGCAGGCGGCATTGCTGGCGCGGTCGTCGGATTACACCACGCCGCCCTGGGGCAATGAAGCGCAGGCGCCCTTCATCAACGCCTGCATCGAAATCGACACCAGCCTCGATCCGCATGCGCTGCTGTTCACGCTGCACAAGATCGAGAAGAAGTTCGGCCGCGACCGCGCCGCCGAGCAGCATTGGGGCCCGCGCACCCTCGACCTCGACCTGCTCGCCTATGACGACGTCAGGATCGACAAGCCGGAACTGACGCTGCCGCATCCCAGGCTGTTCGAGCGCGCCTTCGTGCTGGTGCCGCTCGCCGAGATCGTGCCCGACCGTATCATTGCCGGACGCAGCGTCAGGGACGCGCTGGCGGCGCTTTCGACCGACGGTATTTTGCGACTACCCGACCTCGACCAGCCCTGACCAGGCCCCGGGTGGCCTAAAACAACCGTTTGGCTTGGCGGCCGCCCCGTGGCAATTTCCGGCCAAATCAAGAGGCTACCCAAGGAACCACTGTCCGGATGACGACCACCACCAATGAGTTGCGATTAGCCGCGGATTTTGCCCCCGCGAATTACGAAGACTGGCGCAAGCTGGTCGACGGGGTGCTGAAGGGCGCGCCGTTCGAAAAACTGGTCGGCAAGACATCCGATGGATTGAAGATCGACCCGATCTACCCACGCGCGCAAGGCGCCGCCCCGATTGCAGGCCGCCCTGCGGCCGCGCCCTGGCAGATCATGCAGCGCGCCGATCATCCCGACGCCAAAGCGGCCAACGCGCAGGCGCTGCACGATCTCGAAAACGGCGCTACCGGGCTCACCCTCGTGTTCGCCGGTGCCAATGGCGCTTACGGCTTCGGGCTGGATCCCTCGCCGGAGGCCGTCGCGCAAATCCTCGACGGCATCTATCTCGATGCCGGCATCGGCATCGAACTCCAGATCGGCCCGCAATCGCGGATGGCGGCGATCCACGTCGCGGAATATATCCAGGGCAAGGGGCTCGATCCCGCCGCCTGCGATATCCGCTTCGGCCTCGACCCGCTCGGCGCCGGCGCGGTGTGGGGATCCAGCCCCCATAGCTGGTCCGAGATCGTGCCCGCGGTCACCAGCGCCATCAAAGGCCTCGCCGCGCTCGGCTTCAAAGGTCCGCTCGCGGCCGCCGACGGGCGCGTGATCCACGATGCCGGCGGATCGGAAGTTCAGGAGCTGGCGTTTGTGCTCGCCTCCGGCGTCGCCTATCTGCGCGCGATCGAAACGGCCGGCATCTCGCTCGAAGACGCGCAGGGCATGGTCTATGCGCGGCTTTCCGCCGACGCCGACCAGTTCCTGACGCTGGCGAAATTCCGTGCGCTGCGGCTGTTGTGGGCGCGGGTCGAGCAGGCCTGCGGCCTCGTGCCCAAACCGCTGTTCATCGCGGCCGATACCGCCTGGCGCATGCTGACGCAGCGCGACCCGTACGTGAACATGCTGCGGGCGACGATGGCGACCTTCTCCGCCGGCCTCGGCGGCGCCAACGCCATCGCCGTGCTGCCGCATACGCTGGCGCTTGGCTTGCCCGATCCGTTCGCGCGCCGCGCCGCGCGCAACACGCAGCTGGTGCTGCTGGAAGAATCCAACCTCGCCAAAGTATCCGATCCCGCAGCCGGCGCCGGCGGCATCGAGACGCTCACAGGGCAGCTTTGCGAAGCCGCGTGGTCGCTGTTCCAGGAGATCGAAAAGGCCGGCGGCCTGTTCGCCGCGCTCGAACAGAACCTGATCCAGCGCAAGGTCGCTGCAACGCGGGCCGTGCGCGAGACCAACATCGCCAAACGCCGCGACGTATTGACCGGCGCCAGCGAATTTCCGAACCTGCACGAGGCCGAGATCGCGGTGCTGGACGCAAAACCGATTGCGCTGGCGCCCTATGGCGAAGCCAAATTCAAGTTCGACGCGCTGCCGCCAATGCGGCTGGCCGCGCCGTTCGAGGCGTTGCGCGACAAATCGGATGCCAGGCTCAAGAATGGCGGCGCACGACCAAAAATCTTCCTCGCCAATCTCGGCACCCCGGCCGATTTCACCGCGCGGGCGACATTTGCAAAAAGCTTCTTCGAAACCGGCGGCATCGAGGCCATCGATACGCAGGGCTTTGCCGACCCGGCGGCGCTTGCCGCCGCATTCAAGGCCTCCGGCGCCGACGTCGCGTGCCTTTGCTCCTCCGACAAGGCCTATGCCGCCCACGCGACGGCGGCAGCCCAGGCCCTTCAAGCCGCTGATGCAAAGCATATCTATCTGGCAGGCCGGCCCGGCGAGCAGGAAGCGGGTCTTCGAGCGGCCGGCGTCGGTGACTTCATTTTTGCCGGCGGCGATGCGCTCGCAATGTTGCAGGCTGCATGGAAGCGGATGGAGTGAGCATGACATCGGAAAGAAAGGCTATTCTGACCGGCGGCTGCCAATGTGGCGCCGTGCGTTTCGCGGCTTATGCGGGCCCGGTCAAAATAGGCTTGTGCCACTGCCGCATGTGCCAGAAAGCGGTGGGCGGCCCCTTCATTTCGCTCGCCGAAGTAAAGCATGAGGATTTTGCGTGGACCCGTGGCAAACCGGCGACCTTTCGCTCGTCGACGATCGCCGAGCGCGACTTCTGCGCTGCGTGTGGGACGCCCCTCAGCTACCGGGTGATCGACGGAACGGTGATCGAGCTTACCACCGGCAGTTTCGACCGGCCGGACCTCGTGGTTCCGACCTACGCCACCGGCACCGAGTCCCATTTGGCTTGGGTCGGCAGGATCGGCGACCTGCCCGGCAGGAGCACCCTTGAGGGTACTGGTAGTGAAAAGCTTAGCCGTATCGTGAGCCACCAACATCCGGACCATGATTGAAGGCAGGCAGCAGGCCGAATGCCACAGACACCTTCAACAGGAAATATGGCCGGTCAGGATGAGCTGTCCCAACTCGAAGCCGAGCGCGGTCGACTGCTCTCCATGATCGCTTATCATAACGGACCATTCTATCCGATGCGGTCGCGCTCGCTGCGGTCGGCATCGCCGGAGGACCAGGCGCCGGCATGGTTTACGGCAGCCGGGATTGCCATCGTGTGCGGCATAGGAATTTTGATGGTGGCAGGGTTTTTCGCCGGCCAGGTTCCGGCTTCCACCGTCCTTTTCGTGGTAGTGGGTTTACCGCTATTGGCGTACATTTTTTCGCGAAGAATAACGTTGTTCGGTATTACGTTTCGAGCAGGAGAAGTGCTTGCGCTCAGTTCAGAGCAGATCGCAGGCGAGCCTGAGACTCTGAAGCGTCTCGCGGACTGCGAGGCACGGATAGCGAAATTGAAGGAAGGCCGCTCATCATGAGCAGAATACCCGATTTCACCGCTGTGAAGTTCGAGCCGGTCGACGCGCCGGCACCGACTGCCGGCGCCGAGCCATGGCTGACGCCCGAGGGCATCCTCGTCAAGCCCGGCTACAGCGAGGCTGATCTCGAAGGCATCGACTTCCTCGATACCTGGCCCGGCATTGCGCCCTATCTGCGCGGCCCCTACCCGACCATGTATGTCAACCAGCCCTGGACGATCAGGCAATATGCCGGCTTCTCCACGGCGGAAGATTCCAACGCGTTCTACCGCCGCAACCTCGCGGCCGGACAAAAGGGCCTTTCGGTCGCATTCGATCTGGCGACGCACCGCGGTTATGACTCCGATCATCCGCGCGTCTCCGGCGACGTCGGCATGGCCGGCGTGGCGATCGATTCCATCTATGACATGCGCACGCTGTTTGCCGGCATCCCGCTCGACCAGATGAGCGTGTCGATGACGATGAACGGCGCCGTGCTGCCGATCCTGGCGCTGTTCGTTGCCGCCGCCGAGGAACAGGGCGTACCGCCGGAGAAACTGTCGGGCACCATTCAGAATGACATTCTGAAAGAGTTCATGGTGCGCAACACCTACATCTATCCGCCTACCCCCTCGATGCGGATCATCTCCGACATCTTTGCCTACACCTCGCAGAAGATGCCGAAGTACAACTCCATCTCCATCTCCGGCTATCACATGCAGGAAGCCGGCGCGACACAGGACCTCGAGCTCGCCTATACGCTGGCCGACGGCGTCGAATATCTGCGCGCCGGGTTGGCGGCGGGCCTCGACGTCGACCGCTTTGCGCCGCGGCTGTCGTTCTTCTGGGCCATCGGCATGAACTTTTTCATGGAGGTGGCAAAAATGCGCGCGGCGCGCCTCTTGTGGGCCAAGCTGCTGACGCAGTTCAACCCCAAGGATCCGCGTTCGCTGTCGCTGCGGACGCATTGCCAGACCTCGGGCTGGTCGCTGACCGCGCAGGACGTCTTCAACAATGTGATGCGCACCACCATCGAGGCGATGGCGGCGACGCAAGGCCACACCCAGTCGCTGCACACCAACGCGCTCGACGAAGCCTTGGCGCTGCCGACCGATTTTTCCGCGCGCATCGCCCGCAACACGCAATTGTTCCTGCAGCAGGAAAGCGGCACCAACCGCATCATCGATCCCTGGGGCGGCTCTTATTACGTCGAACGGCTGACCCGCGATCTCGCCGCCAAGGCCTGGGGCCATATCCAGGAAGTCGAGGCGCTCGGCGGCATGGCGAAGGCGATCGAGGCCGGCGTGCCTAAGCTAAGAATCGAGGAAGCCTCGGCCAAGACGCAGGCACGGATCGACGCCGGGCGGCAGGCCGTGATCGGCGTCAACAAGTTCAAGCCGGTCAATGAAGCCGCCATTGACGTGCTGAAGGTGGAGAATTCCACCGTACGTCGGCTGCAGATCGACAAGCTGTCGCGGTTGCGCTCCGAGCGCAATCAGAAGGACGTCGACCAGGCGCTGGCGGCGCTGACGCGCAGCGCCGGCGAAGGCAACGGCAACCTTTTGGCGCTTGCCATCGACGCGGCGCGCGCCAAAGCCACCGTCGGCGAAATCTCGGACGCGATGGAGAAAGTGTTCGGACGGCATCGCGCGGAAATCAAGTCCATCACCGGCGTCTACAAGCGGGAGGCGTCCACCATGTCCAACCGGGTCGAAAAAGTGCAGGCGCTGATCGATGCGTTCGAGGATGCCGAGGGCCGCCGCCCCCGTATCCTGGTCGCCAAGATCGGCCAGGACGGCCACGACCGCGGCCAGAAGGTGATCGCGTCAGCCTTTGCCGACGTCGGCTTCGACGTCGATATCGGGCCGCTGTTTGCCACCGCCGACGAAGCCGCGCGGCAGGCGGTCGAGAATGACGTGCATATCCTCGGCGTCTCGTCGCTGGCGGCCGCCCACCTCACCGCGGTGCCGGAACTGAAGGCCGCGCTGAAGAAGCAGGGCCGCGAGGACATCATGATCATCATCGGCGGCGTGGTGCCGCCGCAGGATTACGAGGCGCTCTACAAGGCCGGTGCGGAAGCGATCTTCCCGCCGGGCACCGTGATCGCCGATGCCGCCGAAGAGCTGATCCACAAGCTCAATGCAAGGTTGGGGCATAGCGAGGCAGCGGAGTAGCCTCACCCGGCGCGGCGATCCAACGCCCGCTGCAACGACTGCGTCCAGTCCGGTATCCAGGACTGGAACAGCGTCCGCCAGCGATCGGCATCGTCAGGCGCGGTGTCGAGCGCGACATCCCATTCAATGAAGGTCCGGTCGCCCTCGACGATTCGCATCAGGTGCATGGTGCCCTCGTAGCGCGTCGGGCCTGGTGCTTCCGGCAGAAGATCTGCTGGAAACGGCAATGGCTCGATGCTGGCATAGGTCAGGCTGTGCTGCGCGTCGGAATGACGAGCCAGGCGCTGCCGGATCCAGGTGCCGAGATAGCAGAAGCGCCTGATGGCACCGACTTCGTCGCCGCCCTTGTCGTCCTCGATGACGCTTTCACTCACGCCATCGATATAGGCCGGATAATTGTTGAAATCGCGGATCAGCGACCACACGGTAGCAAGCGGATAATCCAGCACGGTGCTGTAATAGGCTGTCGTCATGTTACCTCCGCAGTCGATCGCGGCTGTCCAGTGACGCCGCGCATGGATACCTATCCGCGCTCCCCTGGTCGCCACCACCCGATTTCCGGATGTGTCGTGATGTCCCACCGGCGATCATCCCGCATCATCGCGTAACGCCTTGCGAGCGCAGCGCAAAGCCGCCTAGAATGCCGCATCACAAGAGCGCCCGCTGTCAGGGACGCCGCAGGGAGGGTTACCATGACCAAAATTACGCGCCGCGCATTTGCGGCTTCAACCGCCGCCGCAGCGGCCGTCGCGGGTTTTGGATTCAAGCCGGCGTTGGCGCAGGCTTATCCGGCACGGCCGGTAACCGTGATTGTGCCATGGGGCGCCGGCGGCGGCACCGATGCGACCGCGCGCATCGTGGCGGCCCTTTTGGAGAAGGACCTCGGCCAGCCATTCAACGTGGTCAATCGCACCGGCGGCTCCGGCGTGGTCGGCCATTCCGCCATCGCAACCGCGCCGCCCGACGGCTACACCATCGGCATGCTGACGGTGGAAATCTCGATGATGCACTGGCAGGGACTGACCGAACTGGCGCCAAAGAGCTACACGCCGCTGGCCCTGATGAACGAGGACCCGCCCGGCATCCAGGTCCCTTCAACGTCGCCCTACAAGACCGTGAAGGAGCTCGCCGACGCCATCAAGGCAGCGCCCGTCGGCAAGTTCAAAGCCTCGGGCACCGGCCAGGGCGGCATTTGGCATCTTGCGCTGGTCGGCTGGATGCAGGCGCTCGGACTTCCCGCAAATCAGGTGGCCTGGGTACCGTCGAACGGTGCCGCGCCCGCGATGCAGGATCTCGCGGCGGGTGGTCTCGACCTGACCACCTGCTCGGTGCCGGAAGCGCGCGCCATCATCGAAGCCGGCAAGGCGCGCAGCCTCGCAATCATGGCGCCCAAGCGCAACCCGTCATTCCCTGACGTGCCGACGCTGAAGGAGTCGATGGGGATCGACTATGCGACGGGCGCGTGGCGCGGCATTGCGGGTCCGAAGGGCCTGCCTGCGGACGTCGCGACCAAGCTCACGGCTTCGCTGAAGAAGGTCTACGACTCCAAGGACTTCAAGGACTTCATGAGCAATCGCGGTTTCGGAACGGTGTGGGGCGACGCGACGGAATTCGCAGCATTCATGGACAAGGGCGACGCCCAAATGGGCGAGGCGATGAAGGCTGCCGGCCTCTCCAAGGCCTGATCGGTCCCGCCGGTTCACTTGCTCGGAAATACGTGGGGCTCGTTGATGCGTCTTCCCGATCAAGTCACGGGATTGTTTCTTGTTGGCCTCGGAGCGGCGGCTGCCTATGGCGGCTGGCTGCTGCCGCCCGTGCCCGGTCAGCCGGTGGGCCCCAATATCTTTCCGCTGGTGATCGGATCGGGTCTCGCGCTTTGCGGGCTCGCGATCGCTCTCGGCATCGGCCACACCTTCGAAGAGGAAGAAGAGATTATTCCGCTCGAGGCCGGTCAAGCGCGGCCGCCCACCGGCAAGCTTTATGGCCTGCGCGCACTGTTGCCGCCGGCACTGCTGTTGTTCTACGTCGCGGCTGCAGACCGATTGGGTTTCATCATCACGGCCGCGCTGATCGTGTACGTGACGTCGAGCGCGCTCGGCGCGCGCTGGAAGCTCTCGCTGCCGCTCGCGGTGATGGCACCGATCGTCATCCATCTGATTTTCAGCAAGCTACTGCGCGTGCCGCTCCCGGCCGGGCTGTTGCCGATGCCGTGGTGACCCATGCTTAACACCCTGATTGAAGCGTTCGCGCTCATTTCCACCTGGGAAGTCATCGTCGCGATGCTGGCGGCATCGGTCTATGGCCTCGTCATCGGTTCGCTGCCCGGCCTGTCCGCGACGATGGCGACCGCCCTGCTGGTCCCGGTTACGTTCTATTTGTCACCGATCGCCGCGATTGCGACCATCGTGGCGGCGTCCACGATGGCGATCTTCTCCGGCGACATCCCCGGCGCGCTGCTTCGCATTCCGGGTACCCCCGCCTCGGCAGCTTACGCGGACGAAGCCTATGCCATGACCCGCAAGGGAGAGGCCGAACTGGCGCTCGGCGCCGGCGTATGGTTCTCCGCGGTGGGCGGTATCGCGGGCACGCTCTCGCTGATGATCCTCGCACCGCCGCTTGCCGAGATCGCGCTGTCGTTCTCGACCTTCGAATACTTCTGGCTCGCGTTCCTGGGCCTGATGTGCGCGACGCTGGTCGCGCGCTCTTCGCCCGTAAAGGCCATCGCGGGCATGTTCATCGGTCTGCTTGTCGCCTGCATCGGGATCGAAAATCCCGGCGGCGTGCCTCGCTTCACGTTTGGAATGACCGATCTGTTCGGCGGCATCGAGCCGATTCCGGCACTGGTTGGGGTATTTGCCGTGGCGCAAGTCATGCGTGCAATGCTGACGCCGGAACCGCCGCCAATCCCAAAGCGCAAGTTCGGAAGCATCATGGCGGGCCAGTGGAGGCTCACCAAGAAGTATCGCTGGCAGATGACACGCGGGAACATCATCGGCATCATCATCGGGGTGCTACCAGGCGCCGGTGCCGACATGGCCGCGTGGGTCAGCTACGCAATGTCCAAGCGCTTCTCGAAGGAGCCCGAGAAGTTCGGAACCGGCCACGTTGAGGGTCTGGTCGAAGCCGGCGCCAGCAACAACGCCAGCATCGCGTCGGGTTGGGTGCCGTCGCTGCTGTTCGGCATTCCCGGCGACACCATCGCGGCCATCGCCATCGGCGTACTCTACATGAAGGGATTGAACCCCGGCCCGACGCTGTTCACCGAGAAGGCGTCGAGCATGTATGCGATTTATCTCATGTTCATCATCGCCAACATCATCATGATTCCGCTGGGCATCGTCATGATCCGTCTGGCGAGTTACGTGTTGCGCGCGCCCCGTTCCTCCGTGATGCCCTTCATCATGCTGTGCTGCGCGGTCGGCTCGTTCGCCATCGGCAACAACATGTTCGGCGTCGTGACCGTCGCGGCCTTCGGAATCATTGGTTACGTCATGGAAGCCAACGGTTATCCGGTCGCCGCCATGGTGCTCGGTATCGTGATGGGCACCATGATCGAACAGAGTTTCGTGACTTCGCTGATCAAGTCCGATGGCAGCGTGTTGCCGTTCTTCGAGCGACCAATTTCCGCGATCCTCGCCGCCCTGGCGATCGGCGCGTTGATTTGGCCGGTGCTGGTCTGGGGGTGGCGACGGCTCAAGGCGATTTCGCCCGCCGCCGCGCCCCACTAACACTCCACACGATCCCCTCGCCTGCACCGCGCAGCCGTTGTAAACCAAGGCATGAACCGGCCGATTGCTCCCCCCGATATCGACAAGCTCGCCAAGGATCTGCGTTTGGGTCACCGCGCCGCACTGGCGCGCGCGATCACCCTGATCGAGAGCCGCCGTGGCGACCATCAAGCCGCCGCGCGCGACCTGGTGCAGGCGCTGCTGCCCGACACCGGCAAGGCCGTGCGTGTCGGCATCACCGGCTCGCCCGGGGTCGGCAAGTCAACCACCATCGATGCGCTCGGCATGTTCCTGATCGAGGGCGGCCACAAGGTCGCGGTGCTGGCGGTGGACCCGTCCTCGGCCCGCACCGGCGGCTCCATCCTCGGCGACAAGACGCGGATGGCGCGATTGTCAGCCTCCGACGACGCCTTCATCCGGCCCTCGCCTGCATCAGGCACGCTCGGCGGGGTCGCCGCGAAAACCCGCGAGGCGATGTTGTTGTGCGAGGCGGCCGGCTTTGACGTAGTGCTGGTGGAGACGGTCGGCATCGGCCAGTCCGAGACCGCGGTCTGCGACATGACCGATTTCTTCCTGGCCTTGATGCTGCCCGGCGCCGGCGACGAATTGCAGGGCATCAAGAAGGGTCTCGTCGAACTTGCCGACATGATCGCGGTCAACAAGGCCGATGGCGACAATATCAAGCGCGCCAATCTCGCGGCGGCCGAATATCGCGGCGCGCTGCATATCCTCACCCCCCGATCGGAGCACTGGCATCCGCCGGTGCTGACCTATTCGGCGCTGACCGGCACCGGCATGGACACGCTGTGGCAGAAGATCCTGGATCACCGCACCGCCATGAATGCGTCTGGTGAATTCGCGTCGCGGCGGCGCGAGCAGCAGGTGAAATGGATGTGGTCGATGCTGGAGCAGCGGATGATGGCGCGGCTGCGCGCCGACCCCGCGATTCGCGCGCGGGTGAAAAAGACCGAGGCCGAGGTCGCCGACGGGCGCATCACGCCGGCGGTTGCCGCCGAACAGATCGCGGAGATGCTGCGGTGAACGACAGGCTTCGCATTCTCGTCACCGGCTTCGGGCCGTTTCCGGGCGCGCCGTACAATCCGACGCAGGCGCTGGTTGAGCGGCTGCTGCGGCTGCGCCGTCCGGCCTTTGCCGACGTGGACATCTCGAGTCACATCTTTCCCGTGACCTACAAAGCGGTCGACCTCGAATTGCCTCAAGCGCTCGCAAAACACCGCCCGCAGGCAATACTGATGTTCGGGCTGGCGGGCCGCACCAAGCATGTCAGGATCGAGACCCGTGCGCGCAACGCCGTCACGCTGCTGTGGCCTGATGCGGCGCAAACCCGCGTCCGCAAGGGATCGATCGGGCTCGGTCCGGACGCGATGCGGTTTGGTCCGCATACGCTGCGGCTGCTGCGCGCTGCGCTGGCGACAGGCATCGACGCACGGCCATCGCGCGATGCCGGAAGTTATCTTTGCAACTATTTGAGCTGGCGCGCGATTGAGGCTGCTAGCACCGACAATCATCTCCGCCTGGCGTCGTTCGTGCACATCCCGCCGCTCGCACGCGGCAGCGCATTGCGGCGCAAGGGCAACGCACGCATCACGCTCGATGAGCTGGTCGATGCCGGCGAGGCGATGCTGCTGGAAATGGTGGTGCTGGCGCGACAGGCAGTGCTCACTTCGTAGGGTGGGCAAAGCGTAAGCGTGCCCACCATTCATTTCGCGCAAGAAATGGTGGGCACGGCGCAAATGCGCCTTTGCCCACCCTACGACTGATCTACCCAGGATTAACCCTACCCCCAACAATCGCCCTGTGCCGCCGCCCCGTTCACCATGCGCCGGCGCATTTTCGCGCTAGCTTTGGCCCTGCGAATGCCATGGCCTGCATTGCGCGAGGATATCAAATCATGGACGCAAAACGCCGCCAGTTCATGGGCGTTTCCGCCGCCGGCATTGCCGGCGCGTTGGCGATATCGCCGGACGCTGCGCGCGCGGCGCCGCCGGCCTCGACGTTCGGGCGCGACGCCACGCAATATGGCGTGCGCCCCGGCAGTCCCGACGATCAAACCAAGGCGTTGCAGCGCGCGATCGATGAAGCCGCGCGGGCGCAGGTGCCGCTATCGCTGCCGCCGGGCGTCTATCGCACCGGCCTGCTCCGTCTGCAAAACGGCTCGCAACTGGTCGGCGTGCGCGGCGCGACCAAATTCGTCTTCAGTGGCGGCGCATCTATGCTGCAGAGCGAAGGGGCCGGCGGCATCGGTCTGTCAGGCATCACGTTCGACGGCGGCGCCATCCCGTTGCCGACGCGGCGCGGCCTCATCCATTGCGCGGGCGGGCGTGACGTCCGCATCTCCGACTGCGAGATCACCGCCAGCGGCGGCAACGGCATCTGGCTCGAACAGGTCTCCGGCGACATCAGCGGCAACATCTTCACCAAGATCGCGACCACGGCGGTGGTGTCGTTCGATGCAAAGGGCCTGATCGTCTCGCGCAACACCATCATCGACACCAACGACAACGGCATCGAGATCCTGCGCACGGCGATCGGCGACGACGGCACGCTGGTCGTGGACAACCGCATCGAGGACATCAAGGCCGGGCCCGGCGGCTCCGGCCAGTACGGCAACGCCATCAACGCCTTCCGCGCCGGCAACGTGATCGTGCGCGGCAACCGCATCCGCAATTGCGACTATTCGGCGGTGCGCGGCAATTCGGCGTCCAACATCCAGATCTCAGGCAACAGCGTCAGTGACGTCCGCGAGGTCGCGTTGTATTCGGAATTCTCGTTCGAAGGCGCCGTGATCGCCAACAACACCGTCGACGGCGCCGCCGTCGGCGTCTCCGTCTGCAATTTCAACGAGGGCGGCCGCATCGCGGTCGTGCAAGGCAACATCATCCGCAATCTGCTGCCCAAGCGGCCGGCCGGCACCATTCCGGACGATGACGCCGGCGTCGGCATTTATGTCGAGGCGGACAGTTCCGTGACCGGCAATGTGATCGAAAACGCGCCCTCCTTCGGGATCGTGGCCGGCTGGGGCAAATATCTCCGCGACATCGCCATTACGGGCAATGTGATCCGCAAGGCCTTTGTCGGGGTCGGCGTGTCTGTCGTGCCGGGCGCAGGCACGGCGCTGGTCAACAACAACATGATTTCGGAAACCCCGCGCGGCGCCGTGGTCGGCCTCGACCACGCCCGCGCCATCACGAGCGACCTGTCCGCCGAAGGCGCCCAGCGTTACGCCCAGGTGGTGATCGGGACCAATGCGGTGCGCAGGTAGCTACAGCGCGTTGCGCAGCAGCGGGTACCGGTCCCTGATTGCGTCAAGATCCAGCGCCGGAGGCGACAGATCGTCCAGCGCCGGCGCATCGGGCACCGAGGGCGCCTCGGCACTATCGGCGAGTACGCTTTCCAGCGCGATCAGGACATCGCCCGGAACATCGCGTGGCGGCTCGGCGGCGACCGGGGCCAGGCTTAGGACCAGACTTGGAGCCGACGGAGCGTACTCACGCAGCCGCGCGCTGATTGTCAGCGTCGATTCGCGACGTCCGAGCCAGGACAGATCGACAGCGGTGTTGTCGAGCGAAGCCTCGCGCGTCTCCAGCTTGCGCCAGAGTTCGACCGCTTCCTTGGCTTCCCGGATATTTTCGAGAAATGCGTCCTCGGTATGAAAGCGCCGCCAGCGCCCAGTCTCGAACAGTTCGGTGAGGTAATCCAGCCGCTGTTCCGCAAGGTTGCACCAGCGCGCAACGATATCGCGGCCACGTGCCACGTCTGCATGATGTGTCATAAAACTGCCCGTAAGGAGAAGAACGGACGCAGACGCAACAGAGGCGAATCAACTGGACGTGGTGGGGATATTCTGTGGAAAACTTCTTGCTTGTCCAGTACGTGCCATTACGGGACGGCTCCCAGTGCAAGAAACCCGCATGAATGCTGGGTTACTCGCGCTATCCACCGTCAAGCCGTTCAATGGCATGGCCGCGTTGCGTGGAGCTTGCGGTGATTTCACGGACGGCGACGCGGTTCGATCAGCGCACGCACGCCCGATTGTGATCCAATCCCAAGCCAATCCCAAGCCAAGCTAAGTCCGCTTGATCTGTCTCGATGGCAGAACGGCACTCGCCCCGCATCAATGCGGGGGGTCCTAGCTCAGAAGCGGGGCGCTGAAAGGAAAAGACCCGTCCGGGGGGACAACCGGACGGGTCAAGCCATATGGGCGCTTGGGGTGGATGGGCGCTCGCGCCGAATACAGCCGATGGGGAGGGATAACCGCTCCCACATTCATTAGTCGCAGCAGCTTCGCGGGACGTTCAAAAGGCCGATCGATTTTTTTAACTTTTATTCGGGGCGAGCCGGCCGGAAATCACCGCGTAGCGGGGCGATTCACGTTGTTTGCGGCCGATTTCTCGGACGCCATCGACGGCGCCGAGTCGTTCATCGCTCTGCTCACGGAAGCGTTATCGGCGGGAGCCGGCGCCTTTTGAGAACCCGGAGCTCCCGAAACCGCGGCAAGCGGTACGGCGGGCGCGGCCGTCGAGGCGGTGACGGCCGCGAAAGCATCGACCTCGCCCGCCCCGAACATGTCGTCACGGCCGGGCGCGCCAAGGTCGCGGGCGGTCTTCGTCAGGATCGCGCGTAGATCGTTCGGTTTCAACGCAGGATTGCGCTCCAGCATCAGGGCGGCAATGCCGCTGACAAAGGCGGCGGAAAACGAGGTACCCGAGGTGATCTGGTATTTATCGTCCGGCGCCGGCAGGAAGATATCCGCGCCGGGCGCTGCGATGGCGATATGGACACCGCGGTTCGATGCCGCAAACAGCTTTGCCTGCGAGTCGGTTCCGCTCACCGCAATGACGTTCGGATTGGCGGCGGGATAGAGCGCCGGTGATTTGGCGCCGGCATTGCCGGCGGCGGCGACCATCAGGATCCCCTTGGCAGCGGTTGCGGCAACGCCACGCTCGATCAAGGGATCCTTCGGTCCTGCAAAACTCATGTTGATGATCTGCGCACCGTGCTCGGCCGCATAGTCCAGGCCCTTGAGGATCACATAGGAGGTGCTTTCCGCACCATTTGCGGCGCTGCCGAACGCACGGATCGCCAATAGCCGCGCCTCCGGCGCGCTTCCCATCAGCTTGCCATGCGCCACGATCGCGCCGGCAATGCCGGTACCGTGGACGTGCGGGCCTTCCTTGCTGCCGAGCGCATCGAAACTATCGGCAACCGAATTGACGAGTTCGGGATGTTTGACGTCAACGCCTGAATCGATCACCGCAATGGTGACGTTCATGCCGCGGACCAGCTTGTGCGCCTGTGGCAACCGAAGCTGGGCGACCGCGTATTGCGCGGCGTCGCCCTCGCTCATCGAGCGCTTCTGGTCTTTCTGGTCTTGCAGCATATAGCGGAAATTGAGCTGCACCGACTTCACGCCGCCGGCGCTGTCAGCGGCGAACTCACGGCGGACGACGTCCACCGGACGCTGATCGATGATCCGGAACAGGCCGATGGTGCCGCCGATCAGCGGGAATTCCTGCGAGGAGAGCCGCTCGAGGCCGTGGCGCCGGGCCAGTTCATCGGCCTGCGCCGGCGATAACGCGCTGTCGATCTCCGCTACCAGTTCGTTCGGGATCGCGCGCGTGTCGATCGCGGCCGCCTGCGGCGGCGCGTTGTTGCGCGGAGCGTTATTGCCCTTCTTGACGGAGGTGCCGTTGCCGCCGCCATCGACCGAGAGGATCGGGCGGTCGAAACATTCGCCGTCAGGACCGCGATTGGCGTATTGGCAGACCGGATAAAGGTTCGGCGAGAAACGCAGCGGAAGCGTCGGGTCCACACCGACACGCGAGATCTCGGGACGCCCGTTAGGTATCCGTCCCACCAACGTCGTGTCGCCGCCTCCGCCACCGCCGTGCGTGGTCGGCGGAACACGCGCGATGACCCCGGGACCGGGCCGGGTCGTGACGACAGGCCGGTTCGCAATGACAGGGCGGTTCGTGATGACGGGGCGGCTCGTGATGGCCGGATTGACCCGCGCCCCAACGGTGGGATTGATTCTGGACGTTGCGGACGGATTGATCGTCGGCACCCGGGAATTGAGGTTCAGGCTCGGCGTGCGCATGATGGCTTGCGCATCGGCTACCGAACCGCCGAACAGCACAAGCGGCAGCGCCATCGCCGACAATGCCCATGCCGCGCGCTGTGCCCTCATCCGCCAATTCACGCCAGCATTGACCATGGGACCTCAGCTTGGTCAGGCGACCGACGCCTTACGGCGTCGGCACCGCAAGATTGACGATCTTCTCGCCTTGCAACTTGCTCATCAGGTTCGTGACTTCGTCCTTGCCCAGCGCACGGTTGCCAAACTGCAGCCGGAACATGCCGCCCTTGGCGCCATCGACGATCGAGGCCTGATAATTTTCGAGCAGCGTATTGATGTCGGACATGCGCGCGTCAGGGTTAAACCGCACCAGCGCGCGCGGCGGCACCGCAGCACCGAGTTCGCGGGTAAGGGGCGCCGCCGTCTGATTCAGGCTCAGCGAAGCCGTTTGGAAGGAAGCAGTCTGATTCTTCATCAGCACCGCGCCGATCACCCCGGCCTGCAGCAGCAGCGCGACAGCGCCGAGGCTCGCCGACCAGGCCAGCGTCCGCGGCGAAAGCTTTGTGAAGAATTCCGCGATCCGCGCCGAGAGATTGATCGACACCGACGGCTTGCGCTCGGGCTCGCCGTCGATCGCCGCGAACAGCTTCTGCATGGCGCGCGCGGACGGCGCACCCAGGCTTTCGTTGAGATGAATGGTCTCGGCGTATTCCTCCTGGATGACGGCATATTGCTTGGCCAACGCGGGATCGCCGGCGAGCGCCTCATCGACGCGACGCGCATCGCGCGCGTTCAGCGTGCCGGCCGCATGGAATGGCAGCAGCATCTCGATTTCGCCGGGTTCTTGATCCAGCATTTTCTTGCTCATCGCCATCATGGCCAACCTCGCTCAATGCCGGCTGCCTTCAGCAGTTCGGCTAATTTCTTGCGCGCATAAAACAGACGCGTCTTGACGGTGTTTTCCGGAATTCCGACGATTTCGGCCACCTCTTCCACGGACTTCTCGTGGTAGTAGACGAGATCGACGATCTCCCGATGCTCAGGCGAAAGTGATGTCAGGCACTTGCGCAACGCATCACTGGTATCTTTCTTCTGCACCACCACTTCCGGATCATCGGACGTATCCTCGATCGCGTTCGCGGTCTCATCGTCCAGTCCAACATCCTTCCGGCGCCTAAGTGCCGACAGGGCCTTGAACCGCGTAATCGCCAGCAGCCAGGTGGTAACGGCGGATCGGCCTTCGAACTTGCCAGCCTGACGCCACACATCGAGAAACACCTCACTGATGAGGTCTTCCGCAACCTGTTCGTCCCGTACGAGCCGAAGCCCGAAACGGAACACCCTGACATGGTGCCTTCCGTAAAGCACCTGCATGGCGAGCCGGTCGCCTTGAGCGATCCGAGCGATCAGAATTTCGTCTGAAGCCGCCTGTGTCGCACTCAATTGCCGTCTCGCAAGGTTGGTCGGGGGGAGATGGCGGAGGGTTCGATTGCCGAGGCAAGATTCTTCACATTACGGCAATGAACCATTTGCATGTGTGATCTACCCCACATAGGCGCACCGGCCGCCAAAGGCGCCGGCGAGAACGAACAAAGCCCCAATTTCGGTATCATAATACGGCGTTACTTTCCTAGAGAGCGCGCGATCCGGTGCGACCATACCAAGGGTTAGTCCACAAGGCAGCATCTGCTTGCAGCTTGGGCTGCCACGCAATGGTTCCGGCAGTTCAAATCGGCCGAATTTCCGTTGCGAAACAGAGTAGTGGCAGGTGTTTTAACGGACCAGATTCGGTTCCAAAAGATACCAAACCTAAAGGCTTTCCCACTTAGATTTTTGCCGAGTTCCATCAACGGCGAGTCCATGGGCACCGCGGCCTCCTCATTCGTGAATCCGGCCGATCTGGATGGCGTCGGTCCCCAGCCGGCGGCGAAGGCGCTTGCCCGGCGCGCCAAGCAGCGCCGCCAGATCCTGATTTTGATCGGGGTCAGCTACATCATCGACGCCGGGGTCCTGCTGCTTTATGCGCAGGCCGGCTCGATACCGCCCACGATCGCCCCGGCCTATGCGGCTTCCGGCCTGACGCTGGTGATTTTCAGCCTCATCCTTTCGCAATTCGGGTTCAACGAGCGCTTCAAGGATCATTATCTGGTCGCCCCGCAGGCGACCATCTGCATGCTGATTGCGCTGGCGTTCACTTATGTCGCGCCGGAAGTCGGCGGGATGTTCCTGTGCACCCTGTTCATCGTGTTCAGCTTCAGTTCGCTGCGCTCGATCCCCGCGCAGACCATGATGATCTGGACGGCGATGACGATCGGCCTGGCCGGGCTGTTCCTGTTGACCGACAGACCGATCTCGATGCCGCATGGCAGCCACCTCGAGCGCTTTGCCACCCTTTTGGTGTTCGTCCTGACCATCGGACGCTGCATGTTCCTCGGCATCTTCTCCAGCTCGCTGAAGCAATCGCTCTATCAGAGCGGGCTGAAACTCAAGGAAGCCTACAAGCGGATCGAGGAGCTCGCCGAACTCGACGAACTCACGGGATCGTATAACCGCCGCTGCATCATGCGGATGCTGGATGAAGAGATCGCCCGCGCCGGCCGCAACGACGCGCCCTGCTCGATTGCATTGATCGATCTCGACTGGTTCAAGCGCATCAACGACGCCTTTGGTCATCCGACCGGCGACGAGGTGCTGCGGACTTTCGCCATCACCATGTTCGCCAACATCCGCGGCGTCGACCGCTTCGGCCGCTACGGCGGCGAGGAATTCCTGCTGGTGCTGCCCGGCATGAGCACGGACCACGCCATGCGGGCGCTCGATCGGCTGCGCGGGATCATTGCAGAGCTCGACTGGAGCGCATTCTCGCCCGACATGAGCGTGACCATTTCCGGAGGCGTCGCGACGCTGAAGCCGGAGGAAACCCCGGACATATTCCTCGCCCGCCGACAGCGCGCTTTACGCAGCCAAGGCACAGGGACGCAACCGCATCACCAGCGCCTGAACCGACCATTTCAGTTGTTCCGGCGACGGAGAAACCGTCGCCGGGCTTTTGCTCCAGGATAGAGTCATATGAGTTCGAAGTCCGCTATCGCCCCCATGAGCCTGCTCGACGAACTGCAGACCACGCTCGCGCACGGGACGGTCGCCCGCCGGGTCGAAACCTTGCGCCGGGTGACCGACCTTTTCATCAACGGCGCAGTGGACTTTTCGGACGAACAGGTCGGGCTGTTCGACGATGTCTTCCAGTGCCTGATCGATCACATCGAGACCTCAGCCAAAACATTGCTGGCCAACCGTCTCGCGCCGATCGACACCGCGCCGCCGCTGACGATCCGGGCGCTGGCATTCGACGACGTGATCGAGGTCGCCGGGCCCGTGCTGTCGCAATCGGCTCGGCTCGACGACAAGACCCTGATCGAGAATGCGCGCAGCAAGAGCCAGGCCCATTTGATGGCGATCTCGACGCGAAAAGTGTTGAGCGGAGCGGTCACCGACGTGCTGGTCCAGCGCGGGAATGATGAGGTGATCCAGAGCACGGTCAACAACCCGGGCGCGGAATTCACCGAGCGCGGCTTTACGAGGCTGGTCAACCGCGCCGACGGAGACGATAACCTCGCGACCTGCATCGGCCTGCGTCCGACGATTCCGCGACATCTGTATTTGAAGCTGCTCGCCAAGGCGTCCGACGCGGTCCGGCAGCGGCTGGAGGCGGCCAACCCGCAGCTGGCGGCGCAGGTGCCGAACGCGGTCAAGGAGGCGACGCGGCGTGCGCGCTCCGCACCGTCGGCGATCACCAGGAACACCGAGATTGCCCACGCGCTGGTCAAATCGCTTCATCAGGACGGCCGGCTCGACGAATTCCAGGTGGCGTCATTTGCCCAGGCCGGCAAATTCGACGAAGCCAACGCCTCCATCGCAGCGCTGGCCAATGTGCCGGTGGCAATCGCCGAGAACATGATGATCGAAAGCCGCGCCGAAGGCGTGATGATCCTGGCGAAAGTGGCGAGCCTGTCATGGTCTACGGTTCGGGCGATAATCAACATGCGCGACGAGTTGACGGGCGGGGAGCCGACCGACATATCGGCGTGCAAGGATACCTATGAGCGGCTGCGGCCATCGACTGCCCAGCAGGTGTGCGCTTCCATCGCATGCAGCAAAACGCGCCCGCGAAGTGAGCCACAATTTGTGTCGTTCCGGCGAACGCCGAGACGACAAAAGAATCAGAATCTCAGCAGTTTCGATCCGGCGAGCGCCCCGATCGCCGTGACCAACGCGGTCGAGAGCGTGTACCAGGTCGCCACGAACAGCGGTGAATCATCGGTGCAATGCGACGCGTAGAGCGTCGCGGCCAACCCCGCCGACAACATTCCGGCGATAGCGCCGGCCAGAGCGGGCCGCGCCGGCGCGCCGTGACGCAGGCCGATCAGCGCGCCTGCCAGGATCGGCAATGACAGCAGCGGGATCGCCGTCATGCACATCCGCGAATTGTTGCCCATCAGCCGCGTCATCATTGGCACCCGCTGCGGCATCATCATCTCGCCGCCGATGCCTGCGGTCAGAAGCCCGGCCGGGATCAACAGCAGCCAACCGAAGCCACGCAGCGACGCTTCCGGCCGCGACAGATGCAGGCTGACGGCAATGGCCGCGATCGCCAGCGCCAGCGTCACGGCGAACTTCAGATCGAAGAACGGATTGCGCATCGCCGTCATCACATCGGGCCGGATGCCAAGCTCGGTGAAGAACATCAAAAGCGAGACGGGAGCCGCCGCCATCAGCGCCAGCATCAGCGCAAAGCCGACCGGCCGCGCGCGGTGCGCGTTGTCGGCAGCCAGGGTTTTGATGAGCTGATCGGTATCCATTCTCATTGTTCCCGTAACTTCGCCGTCAGGCTGGTCAAGCCCCGATGCAGCGCGACCCGCACCGCGCCCTCGCTCATCGCCAGTTTGGCCGCGGTATCCTTGATCGAAGCACTCTCGACGGCGATCGACTGGAGGACGTCGCGCTGGCGCGCCGGCAGCGACGCCAACTGGGCGGCGACCTCGCCCGCTGACGCCGTCTCAACCGGGGCCTCGCCCGGGAGCACCTCGGCGAAATCGTCGATATTGACGAACACCCGCCGGCCCCGGCGCCGCAGCGCGTCGATCAGCTTGTTGCGGGCGATCGCAAACAGCCATGGGGCAAACGGGGCGCTGACGTCCCAGGTGTGCCGCTTCAAATGCACCGCCAGCAAAATGTCCTGCACGATGTCCTCGGACTGATCGACCGGTTGCCCTGCACGCGTGAGCCCGCGGCGCGCCGCGGCCCGGAGCACCGGCGTGACGGCCTTGAGCAGGCGATGATACGCCGTACTTTCGCCTGAAATGGCCGACCGCATCAGGCCGGTCCATTCGTCCTCACGTTCGCGCACGCGCGCTCCCACCTTGCAATTCGGTCGCTTTTTCAATTTGTTACGTCAGGGGGCCTCGATCACGAAGTCGTGATCATGGTCCTTGATGTGTCTCTTCGCGCAGCCTCCCCGGGAATCGGGACCGCAGGTTCCTTGCCGGCTGGCTCATATCATCGATCGCTCCGGCTCGCACCCGCGCGCCGCCAGCCCGACCAGCTGCGTACCGAAGAATACAACAAGCGTATTCGGTTGCTGCAACGCAGCTGCCCTGTTTTTGCCCGGTCTTGCCCGAAGATTCCCTTTTTTTGCCCCGCTGTGGACACGGGGCGGGGTCTCATTTCGGTTCGGGGGCGGGCAAATGGGGAGATTGCCATATGATTGTCAAAGCCAGCGGGCGCTCGGCATTGATATTAGCAACAGGGCTCTTCGTATGTTTCGCGGGGCCATCGCCGGCGACGGCAGCCAGCACGGACCGCGCGGCCGCCACGTCGAAGTCGGAAAGCGCGACGTCGGGAAAGTCCGTCCGCCAGAGCACCCGCCACTGGAAGCGCTACACGCGTCGATCGGGCAAAGTCGTGTCGAAACCTGCCGAGACCAGGAAAGCGGTTGAGATCGCCGACGCCTCGGCCGGCGGCGCGCTCACGATTCCGGCGTCGGTCGCCAACGCCAATGCGCAACTGGCATCCGCCGATACCGCCCCTGGAAGCGCCCAGGCGATGACAGCAAAGGCCAATATCCTGCTGGCGTCGGCCGACAAGCCGGGGGAAGCGCAGGCCACCACCGATGCCGTGGTTTCATCTGATCAGCTCAACGATGTCGATCGGGCCCTGCAGCAGAACCCGGCCACGCAGACCGTCGCGATGGCCGCGGCTAAACCCGCCCCCGCGGCGCCGGTCCTGGCTTCCAGCAATGAGAGTTCGACCTGGGATCAGACCTCGTTGATCGGAAAAATCTTTATCGCCTTTGGCGCATTGCTGACGATGGCCTCGGCGGCGCGCATGTTCATGGCGTGAGGTATCGGGCACCGGACGCGGCGAAATGCGTCCGGGCCGCCTCTTCAGCCCACTTGAAGCCCCTCCCGTCAGCGGGCACATTGCCCGCCAAATCAGGCACCCGGGGTGAACCATGGCTACGTTCGAACACATCATCGTCGAAAGCAAAGGCGCGGTTGGCATTATCACGCTGAACCGCCCGAAAATGCTCAACGCGCTGTCGTTCGGCGTGTTTCGCGAGATCGCCGCCGCCGTCGATGACCTCGAATCCGACGACGCGATCGGATGCATTCTGGTCACCGGCAGCGAAAAGGCCTTTGCGGCCGGCGCCGACATCAAGGAAATGCAACCAAAGACCTTCATCGACATGTTCTCCAGCGATTTCGCCGCCATCGGCGGCGACCGCATCGCCACCTGCCGCAAGCCGACGATCGCGGCCGTCAGCGGCTATGCGCTCGGCGGCGGCTGCGAACTTGCGATGATGTGCGACATCATCATTGCCTCCGACACCGCCAAATTCGGCCAGCCGGAAATCACGCTCGGCACCATCCCCGGCATCGGCGGGACCCAGCGGCTGACGCGCGCGATCGGCAAGTCCAAGGCGATGGATCTCTGTCTCACGGGACGAATGATGGACGCAGCGGAAGCCGAGCGTTCGGGCCTGGTCAGCCGCGTCGTGCCGGCTTCCAGCCTGATGGACGAAGCGCTGGCGGCGGCGGAAAAGATCGCCTCGATGTCGCGCCCCGCGGCCGCGATGGCCAAGGAAGCCATCAACCGGGCGTTCGAGACGCCGCTGTCGGAAGGCATGAATGTCGAGCGCAATCTGTTCCACTCGACCTTTGCGCTGGAAGACCGCTCCGAGGGCATGGCGGCATTCATCGAAAAGCGCAAGCCGGTGAACAAGAACCGGTGAGAGCCACCTCTCCCCCGGTGTCGTCCCTGCGCACGCAGGGACCCATACGCCGCAGCCGTCGTGTTGAGACTCCGACGGCAGACATCTTTGTGCAAGCAATCACGCCCTGTGGTTATGGGTCCCTGCGTTCGCAGGGACGACGCTAAACTACCTGCTCCTTGCCAGCGCCGCATTCACCAGCGCGCGATAGGCCCGCTCGACAAAACTTGTTGGCTTATCGAGGCCTAGCCGAGCCAGGCATTCGAGACGCGCGGCGTTCGGCGGCTGCGTCATTCCCTGCCACAACAGCCCCGGCAACCGCAGCGGCGTGCGCTGGGCATCCCGCAGCAGCTGCAAAGCCGGGATCAGCCGCTGTTCGGTTTCGGTGAAATCGCTGCCGAACGGGAACGACGGCAGCAGGCCCGCCTCGCGCGCGGGCTTTAACGCGGCTGCGATCGCTTCCGGAAAATTCCGGCGATGCGCGCGCGGAATTTCAAAATCCTTCGGCAGCTTGCCGGCATCCTTGGCCACCTTTGCGAGTTCGCCCTGGAAGCGGGAGTCGGTTATTGAAAGCATCGCCGCGATGGTTTCGGCGTCGGATTTTCCCCTGACGTCAGCGACGCCATATTCGGTGACGAAAACATCGCGCAGGTGCCGCGGAATGGTCTGATGGCCGTAGTTCCAGAGGATGTTGGATTGCGACTTCGCGCCGATCTGCCGGGTCGATTCCAAAGCCAGAACGGATCGCGCGCCCTGCAATGCGAACGCCTGCGCCACGAAATTATACTGACCACCAACCCCGCTCACGACCTGGCCGTTCTCGAGGCCGTCGGAGATCGCAGCGCCCATCAGGGTCGCCATCATCGCATTGTTGACAAAGCGCGCATCGACACGTGCGCGGCGTTTGGCATCCTCGTCGCCATAAAGCTGGTTGGTGAACGACACCGGCATCATCTGGATGCGCGCGATCTGCTCCGCCGGCATTTCGCGCAGCGTGCGATAAAACGCTTTCGGCCCGAGGAAAAACGCGCCGTGCAGCGTCACGCCGTCGACTTCGCGCTTCAGAACGCCGGCGTCGATCAGGCCGAGAAACGCCTCGAACAGCATTTCGCTGACGCCGTACAGCCCCTTCTCGAACGGTCCGGCCTGCGGCACCGCTTGGTCCGGCGCGAGCCGCTTCATGACCGCTTGGAATTGCGCATTGTCGCGGTGACGAACGATCAGGCCCTGCGCCAGCGCATCGCCGACCTGCCCGATGCCGATCTGCAGCGTGCCTCCGTCAGGCACGAGACCCGCGGCATGCAGGCCGATGGCGTATTTGGTGTCGCTGATCGGCTCGGCCGGCGGCGCGAACAGCGGAAAGTCCGTCTCGGGGCTGTCGAGCAGCGCGCTGAATTCGCCGCCCGCCAGATCACCGGCGCCGGGCATGAACGGCAGTTCGGAATTGACCTGGCCCACCAGCCTGAACGACGCCCGGCCCTCGGCGCGGGCGCGCAAAATGTCGAGCGTGGTGTCGGTGTTGCAGCTCAGGCTGTAGCGCGCGACGCCACCCTCCACGCGCTTCGCCACCAACTGGGTGACGACATTGAGCCCGCGCGCCAGCAGATAGGACGCGGCATGCGCGTAGTTTGCGGAAATGTAATGCTGCTGCGGATACGGCACCTGCAGCCACTTTCCGGCGAGGAAGAAAAATTCAATCACCTGGATGTTGGGCGGCAGCGCGCCGGCATGCAGCGCGGCGGCGTACGTCAAATCGGGATAGCCGCCGAACAGCCGGTCGATCACAGGACCGATGAAGCGCTTTTCAAGCAGGCTGCCCGGCTTCGGTTTTTCCAGTGTCAACGCGGAAAACAAGGTCAGGTTGATCGAGCGGTCGGCCGCCGCACGCGCATAGAGCGCATTGATGATGTGGTTGGCCTTGCCGAGCCCAAGCGGCAATCCGACCACGAGGTTGGTTCCGACATCGCGGATGATGTCTTCCGCGATCGCTTCGGGGTCGGAAAACAGTTTCGGCATCAAAATGCGGACCCGGCGTCATGAAACGCCAACCGCCCTGGAATAAGACGCCGGCTGCTCCGAGCTATAACGCATTTGTTACCGAACTTCGTCTGTGACGAACCTGCAACAGCCAAGCGCCGAATTCCTGTGAGGATGTCGCGCGACCGTTTGCCAGTGGCGGCACCGCCCCCTAAACAGGTAGATGTGACGAGGCCGTCGGCGGGGGCGGACGGGCTTTGGGTAGTTGCGGGATCAAATGGTTGGGCGTGCCGCTAGAGTTGGCCACGTTGCAAGGCGCGTGCTTCGAACAGGCATTTGCCTTGGCGTCGTGATTTGCGTGGCTTTTGCCGCGGCAGGCGCCCAGGCCGAGAACCTCCCGGACGCACTGGCCAAGGCCTATCAGACCAATCCGCAGCTCAACGCCGAACGCGCGCGCCAGCGTGCCACCGACGAAGGCGTGCCGCAGGCGCTGGCGGGGTACCGGCCGCAGATCGTCGCCAGCCTCACCGCCGGCCTGCAGGCGGTCCGTAACCTCCTGCCCGACAACACCGTGCAGTCGGCGAATCTGAAGCCCTGGACCATCGGGGTGACGGTGACCCAGACCCTGTTCAACGGCTTCAAGACCGCCAACAGCGTTCGTGTCGCGGAACTGCAGGTATCGTCCGGCCGCGAGGCCCTGCGCAATGTCGGCCAGGGTGTGCTGCTCGATGCCGTCACCGTCTACACCAACGTGCTGGCCAATCAGTCGCTGGTGTCAGCGCAGCGTTCCAACGTCGCGTTCCTGCGGGAAACGCTGGGCATCACCCAGAAGCGCCTCAACGCCGGTGACGTGACACCGACCGACACGGCCCAGGCCGAAGCCCGACTCAACCGTGGCCTCGCCGACCTCAACGCCGCCGAGGTTGCCTTGGCCATCAGCCAGGCCACCTATACCCAGGTGATCGGCAACGCGCCGACGCAGTTGAACCTCGCCGAAACCGTCGACCGCTATCTGCCCCGCAGCCGCGATGACGCCATCGGCCTCGCTTTCCGGGAGCATCCAGCCGTGATGGCGGCCGCCTTTGACGTCGACGTTGCCTCGACCAGCATTCGCGTCGCCGAAAGCAGCCTGATGCCGACCATCACGATGCAAGGCAGCGTCAGCCGCAGCAAACAGTCGGACCCCACGCTCGGCACCTTCGGGACCGACCAGGCTTCGATAGCCGGCCAGCTCAACCAGCCGATCTACGATGGCGGCATGGCGGCCTCGCAGACCCGGCAGGCCAAGGAAATCTCGGCCCAGAGCCGGCTGGTGCTCGACCAGGTCCGCAACCAGGCGCGCACCGCGGCGGTCGGCGCCTGGGTTGCCAATGAAGGCGCCAAGGTCGCGGTGTCCGCTTCCGAATCCGAAGTGCGGGCTGCAACGGTCGCCTTGCAGGGCGTGCAGCGTGAGGCCGCGGGCGGCCAGCGCACCACGGTCGACGTGCTGAACTCGCAGCAGGACCTGATCCTGGCGAAGGCGCGCTTGATCGGCGCACAACGCGACCGCGTGATCGCCTCCTATACCCTGCTCAGCGCCATCGGCCGGCTCGACGTCAAGACGCTGGGGCTCAACACGCCGGATTACCTGCCGGAAGTGCATTACCATCAGGTGCGCGACGCCTGGCACGGCCTGCGCACGCCGTCGGGGCAATAGTTCGTAACTTTGTCGCTGGTGTTAACTGCCCGCTGTTCATGTCCGCGATTTTTCATCGCCGGGAATCTGCACTGGCTTAAAATTCGATCTGATTTGACTGCACCCGATTTTGATCGATCCATTTTCTGCGAGGCCTCGTGATCTCAAACATACTGCGCTGGTCGGGCAAGACGCTGCTGGCGCTCCTGATCTTGATCGTGATCGCGATAACAGCGTTCCGGATGGCGGCATCGATCCGCGAAACCCACACCCGCGCCGAACTGGCGCCGCCGTCGGGCCGTCTGGTGCCGACCAGCTCCGGTGGTGTGTTCGTGCAGGAAAAAGGCCCGGCGGATGGAATTCCCGTCGTGCTGTTTCATGGCACCGCGGCCTGGAGCGAACTCTGGCGGCACACGACCGGCGTGCTCGCCGCCGCCGGCTTTCGCGTCATCGCCCTCGACCTGCCGCCGTTTGGATTTTCGGACCGTCCGGGCAGCTATACAAGGAAGGATCAGGCCGCACGCATCAACGATGTTCTCGTCAATCTGAAAGCCAAGCCAGCAATTATCGTCGGCCATTCCTTTGGCGCCGGTGCTGCGACCGAACTGGTGATGCGCTATCCGGACCGGGCGCGAGGCCTCGTACTGGTAGATGCGGCGCTGGGACTGACGGTGGCTCCTTCCGAGGCGCCATGGATCATTCAGCCAAAATGGATTCGCGAAATACTGGTATCGCTGACCATCACCAATCCGGTGGCGACGAAGACGCTGCTCGAATCCCTGATCGAGAAAAAGGAACGCGCGCTGCCCGAATTCGTCGCGATCCTGCAACGGCCGACGACGCAGCGCGACACCACCCCTGACATCGCCGACTGGCTGTATTACTTCCTCGGCGCCGACCGCAACGCCGTGAGTGCCGATCGCACCGCATATGCACGGGTGAAACTCCCCGTCGCCATCCTGTGGGGTGACAAGGACAACACGACCCCGGTTGAGCAGGCGCTTGATCTGCGAACGCTGTTGCCGCCGGATACCACCCTCACCCTGCTGCCGGGCCTTGGCCACATTCCGCAAATCGAGGACCCCGCTTTGTTCAACGACGCCCTGCTCAAGGCGCTCGGAAAGCTCTAGACTTAAGGACAGATTCGAAGGCCGGAGGGATCATGGATATCATCAGATTGTGCGCCTGGGGCTACGCCGCCCTGCTCGGCTTCGTGATCCTGACCGGATACATCCCGGCCTTCATCGACCAGAACGACATGATCTTCGGCCTGTTCCGCCGCACCTGGTATGCCGACGGGCTGCATCTGGTTTCCGCGCTGTGGGCGCTGGCGGCAGCGTTGACCTCTCGCCGCGCCTCGGAACTGTTCTTCCAATTGTTCGGCGCGTTCTACTTTGCCGACGGCTTGCTCGGCCTCTTCACCGGCTCGGGCTATCTCGACTTCGGCATCCTGATCAACGGTATCCGCGACTTGCCGCTGATGACGCGGGTGTTCACCAATGCGCCGCATCTCACCCTCGGCGGTGTCGCCATCCTGATCGGCTATCTGCTGGCGCCGCGCACGCGGACCGCCGTTCATGCTTAAATGGCTGCGGCGCATTCTTGTCGCCATCGCGATCCTGATCGCGGTGTCGGTGCTTGGGCCGCTGGCCTATATCGAGGGCACGTGCCGCCCCTCTTCGTCGGCTTCGGCGTCGCCTGCGCCGTCGGTGACGCTGCCTGCGATCAATGAGCCGCGTTACCAGCGCAAGCAGAACAATACCTTCTTCACCTTTCCCGAATGGTACATCGTCTATTCGTTCGAGGATTTCGGCCGCTTCCTCGACCGCTCCAGCGAAAGCCATTTCAACTATCTCGGACACATTTTCGGATTCTGGCGAAGCTTCTGCACCATCAATCAGGCGGTGCCGCCGACCGGTGAATCGCTCACCGAAGTCAAAACCATGATCTATGTGATCGGCGTCAGCTACTCGATCGAGTACGCGATCAAGGGGTTTTATGAAAACACCGTCGGCCGTGTGTTCGAATGGATCCGGGGCGAGGAACGGACCCCGCAAGACCTGTACGCGCGCAAGGTGATGCAGGACTATGCGGCGTTTCTCTACACCGTTCCCTGGTTCAAATTCCCGTTCCGCGAGAAGCTCGATGGCTTGATGGCGATCTCGGCGCGGACCGATAGCCCGCTGCGAACTTGGGAACGGTTTTTTGCGCTCGGCACCGAGTACTATCTCAAGGTTGGTTATGCCGCGTTGATCCAGAAAGCGCTCGATGCCGGTGGCGATGACGAGCCGCGCGACATCATGTTCGCGGTCGCGACACTGCCGCCGGCGGTACTGGCGAGGGAGCCGCGGATCAAGCCGATCCGCACGCTGACGCCGCAATGGCAGCTGGTGCAGACGCCGCGCTACAAGGATTTCACCGAAATCCTGCAGGGCCTGCTGGACCAGGGTTTTGCCCTCGCCGAGATCGCCGGCAACCGTGAAATCCTGATCACCGTGATCGCGCCGGATGCCGCCAAGCTCGACGTCAAGGGGACGACGGAGCTGTTTTCACTGGAGCTTGATGGCAAACCCGGCTTCCGCAGGGCCGGCCTGAAGGCTAGGATCGACCGTCTCGTCGATATCAACCGCGACCTCAAGGCCAGGGGCGTGAGCATCGAGCATTTCTATGATTACTGAAGCGACACATCATGGCAGGCTGCGGCCACTACGCCCGATCGCGGGCGCTTTCGCGCTCGTGGTGTGCGGCTGGCTTGTGGTTGTGATCGCATTGACGTTCGGATCGGCGCCGGGCAAGTCGATGGCCATCGTCGGCCCGCCGGCGCAGGCGCTGGCCATCATCGCCCAAGCCAACGGCCGCGTGCTTGCAGCGAGCAACTATGTCACCTTTGCGCGCTCCGACGATGCCGGCTTCGTCGCCCGCCTCTATGCAGCGGGTGCACTGTTGGTGCTGGACGCGGAGCAAGCCGGCGGCTGCAGCGGGCTGCCGCCCAAGCGCATCGCGCAGCTGTGATCTTCTTACCTCGCCCCGCTTGCGGGGAGAGGTCGGATCGCCCTTGCGATCCGGGTGAGGGGGTACAGGTCTTACGATATACCGACATCGCGGATGGAGGCCCCTCACCCCAACCCTCTCCCCGCAAGAGCGGGGCGAGGGAGCCGTCTCAGTTCGGTCACGCTACGACGCATACTTCTGATACATCGTGTTCGTGAACAGCTCTGTCGGATCGTATTTCTTCTTCGCCGCGAAGAAGTCGTTGATCTGCGGATAGGACCGCTGCAACTGATCCTTTGAATAATACAGCTGGTAGGGCAGAAAGAACCGACCCTTGTGCGCGATCGTGAGATCGATCAGCTCTTCGGTCGCCTTCTTCATCCGCTTGTTGCCTTCATCATCCGTGGTCTGGTTGATGTAGAGCACCAGCGAGAATGCCGGCTCCGGCGAATAGGTCAGGAAGTTGTCTTCCTGATGCACGATGCGCACCGAGGCATTCAGCAAATTGGTCTTGTTGCCGGTCAGCACCTTGCGCATGCCATCGACAAAGGAGACGAACTGGCTGCGCGGGATGAAATATTCATGCAGGATGTCGGTGTCGTTGGGCAGCGCGTTGCGCAAATACGGCACGGAATCGTGCATCGGATCGTTGCGGTTGACGAGACACGCTTCCGCCGAGCCGATCGCCTGCGCCCGCGTCACGGTGCAGGTTTCCATCCGGTGCTCGATGTGCTTCTCGGACAGCCACTTCATTTCTTGGAACAGTGGTCCCTGCTTGGACAGGTTGATCGTCAGCCGTCGCAGCTTGGTGCCCGAGACCTCGCCAAGCGGTTCGCGCTTGAAATCCGATCCGTCGACCTTGGTGTAGGTATAGAGCAGCAATTCCCTGAGGAAGCTGCTCGGCGCGGTCGAGAGGTGGCCGTACATCAGGCCGATATTGGTATCCTTCTCGATCTCCTTGGTGAACAGCCCCGGAAACTCCTTGTAGTCCATGATGCGGCGTCCGGTCTGGTAGACCAGGTTGTCGGCGATATCGAGCTCGGCCTCTACGATCACGCCGAACAGGCCGTAGCCGCCGACCACGAGGTTGAACAACTCCTTGTTCTCGGTTTCCGACACCGTGCGCAGCGACCCGTCCGCCAGCATCACGCGCATCGACTTGATCGATTTGCGGAGCGCGCCGGCCTGATGGTCCATGCCGTGGGCGTTGACCGAGATCGAACCGCCGACGCTGAAAATATCGGTCGACTGCATGGCACGCACCGCAAACCGCGGGTGCAGCAGGTTCTGGATGTCGTGCCAGGTCGCGCCCGGCTGCACGGTGATGGATCGCCGGCTCTCGTTGAGGACGACCTTGTTGAAGCCGCGCATATCGAGCACGATGCCGCCCTTGCGGAACGCCTGCCCGCCCATGCTGTGGCGGACGCCGGCGGTCGTGACCGAGAGCTTGTTGTCGCGCGCGAACGTCAGCGTTTTCGCTATGTCGTCGACGCTGCGCACCTCGACCACGCCGTAGATTTCGGTCTTGTTGAGACAGCTGGCATCATTGATGCTGCCGCCGAGCTGCGACCATTTTACGTCTTTCAGCGGCGCGATCGCTTTGATCCGCTCCAGATCGATTTTTGCCTGCTCGCCACCCCCCACCGCCGGTCCGCAATCCTTTTCGCCGCTGGGATCGGCGGCAAGCGCCTGCAGTTTGCGGTAGCCGTAAACGCCAAACAGCACCACGACCACCGCGGCGACGGACGCCCCGGTTTTGAACTTCTGTGAAAATTTCCGCATGAATTGATTCCAAGTGATGTCCGATAGTCCCGGCAGGTGGATAATTAGTCAAATGGCGGAGCTTATGGTTCGATAAGGTGCTGATCTTACCGAACGATAATCCCGGATATTCGGATGAAGAACTGCCGCAATTCATCGAATGGGCCTCCGGCTCCGAGGAGGGCAAAACGAGCCGCAATTTGGCGAAGCATCAGGCGTAGCTTGCCGCACTGCCCTGCCCGGTTCTGCGTCTCGACGGATCGCGGGGGCTGCCAGAGCTTGTCGGAGAAGTGCGCCACGCGATTGGCGGCCATATCAATCCCACGTAGCAAACGCCCTTCCCGCAACGCGCGCAGCTCTATAGTCTCCCGCGCACGACCGCGGCTGATAACGCCCGGCGCAAGAATGGGGAAGCGCTTCCGCAGAGATCGACCGGCCACGCGCCCGGTCGAGATGCGAACAATCAACGACATCAAACGCACAGGGAGAACGCCAATGTTGACGCGACGCAGTATGATGCTTGCCTCGATCGCCGCCGGAGTGACCATGAACAGCCGAACCGTCCTTGCCAAGGCAGCCCAACCGGCAACGCCGGTGAATTTCGACATTCCTGCTGGCGCCTGCGACTGCCACACCCACATCCACCCGGACCCCGCGAAATTCCCGTTCTTCGCCGGCCGCGTCTACACGCCGGAACTGGCCTCGCCGGAAGAGATGACCGCCTTGCACAAGGCGATCAAGATGGAACGCGTGGTGATCGTGACACCGAGCATCTACGGGCCCGACAACTCCGCCACCCTGTTCGGCATGGCCGCCCGCGGCGCGACCGCGCGCGGTGTCGCCGTGATCGACGACAAGACGTCGGAAGCCGATCTCGACGCCATGGGCAAGGCCGGCATCCGCGGCATCCGGCTCAACCTCGCCACCGGCGGCGTCAATGATCCCACCGTCGGCCGGCCGCGGTTCTCCGCCGCCGTCGAGCGCATCAAGGCGCGCGGCTGGCATGTGCAGCTGTTCACGAGCCTGCCCATGATTACCGCGATCAAGGACCTTGTCCTGGCGTCGCCGGTGCCTGTGGTGTTCGACCATTTCGGCGGCGCGCAGGCTGCGCTCGGCGTCGGCCAGCCCGGCTTTGCCGATCTGGTGGAGCTGGTGAAGTCAGGCAAGGCCCATGTGAAGATCTCCGGCGCCTACCGCGCCTCGAAGGTCGGCCCCGACTATGCCGATTGCACCCCGCTGGCGCAGGCGCTGATCGCAGCCAATGCCGACCGCATCGTCTGGGGCACCGACTGGCCGCATCCGGATTCGGTGACGCCTGCCGGCAAGCAGATCAGCGACGTGACGCCGCTGTTCCAGATCGACGATGGACAGCTGCTCAACCAGCTGCCGGTGTGGACGCCGGATGCCGCCGTGCGCAAGAAGATCCTGGTCGACAATCCAGCGCGGCTGTACGGGTTCTAAGATCAGTTTCCCGGAGACCGCCGCCCGCTCCGTTTGCCGGAGCGGGTTGCGGTTCCAAATCCCGCAACCACTCGCTCCCCTCAACGCGCCCGGCGCGAGAACACCGAGATCAGCACCGGCAGCGTGATCAGGATGACGATCGGCGCCAACATCATGCCGGTGACGACCACCACCGCCAGCGGCTTTTGCACTTGTGAGCCGATCCCCGCCGACAGCGCCGCCGGCAGCAAGCCGACGCCGGCGACGACGCAGGTCATCAGCACCGGCCGCAATTGCAGTTCGCCGGTGCGGATCACGGCACGCATTCGCTCATAACCTTCATCGATCAATTGATTGTACTGCGACAGGATGATGATGCCGTCCATCACGGCGATGCCGAACAGTGCGATGAAGCCGATCGCCGCCGATACGCTGAACGGAATCCCCGAGATCAATAGCCCGAGCACGCCGCCGAAGATCGCCATCGGGATCACGCTCATCGCCAATAACGTGTCGACCATCGAACCGAAATTGAAGAACAGCAGCACCGCGATCAGCGCCAGGCTGATCGGCACCACGATCGACAGCCGCTTGATGGCGTCCTGCAGATTGCCGAATTCGCCGACCCACTCGACCCGCGATCCCGGCGGCAGCTGGACCCGGCTTGCGACCTTGTCCTGCGCTTCCTGGATCGCGCTGCCGAGATCGCGCTCGCGGACCGAGAACTTGATCGGCAGATAGCGCTCCTGCCCTTCGCGGTAGATATAGGCGGCGCCCGAGATCAGATTGATCGAAGCGACCTCGCTGAGCGGGATCTGCGTGATCGCACCGCCCGGTCCGGCGACACCGATCCGCAAATTGTGGATCGCCTCGGCACTCTTGCGATATTCCGGCGCGAGACGAACGATGATCGGGAAATGCCGGTCGCTGCCGGGTTCATAGATGTCGCCGGCGGTGTCGCCACCGACCGCGACCTTGATGGTGGCGTTGATATCGCCCGGCGACAGGCCGTAGCGCGCCGCCTTTGCGCGATCGATATCGATCTGGACAGTGGGCTGGCCGAGCGAGGTGAATACCGCGAGATCCGTTACGCCCTGCACGGTGGCGAGGACGGATTTGATCTTGTTGGCAGTGTCGGTCAGCGCCTGCAGATCGTTGCCGTATAGTTTGATCGAGTTCTCGCCCTTGACGCCGGAGACCGCCTCCGAGACGTTGTCCTGCAGATATTGCGAGAAGTTGAATTCGACGCCGGGGAATTTTTCCTGCAACTGCGCGAGCAATTGCGCGGTCAGTTCGTCCTTGTCATGGGTATTGGGCCATTCGCTGGCCGGCTTCAGTGGCGCGAAGAATTCGGCATTGAACAGGCCCGCGGCGTCGGTGCCGTCGTCGGGGCGGCCGTGCTGCGACACCACCGATTCCACTTCGGGGCGGCTGCGGATCAGCCTCCGCATCTCGTTGACGTAGGTATTGCCTTCCTGCAGCGAGATGGTCGGCGGCAGCGTGGCTCTGATCCAAAGATTGCCCTCTTCCAGCTTGGGCAGAAATTCCAGCCCGAGCAGCCGCGCGAACACGATGGTCGTGATCACGAGGACCGCAGCTCCGGCCATCACGATTCTGCGGTTGGCGACCGCCCAATTCAGTACCGGCAGATAGAGCCGGTCGAGCTGCCGCATGATCCAGGTTTCGGTGTGCTCCATATGCGAAGGCAGGATGATGGCGCTGAGCGCCGGCGTGACGGTGAAGGTCGCCAGCAAGCCGCCCGCTAGCGCGTAGGCATAGGTCCGCGCCATCGGCCCGAAGATGTTACCTTCGACGCCGCTCAGCGTGAACAGCGGCAGGAAGGCGGCGATGATGATGGCGGCGGCGAAGAAGATCGAGCGCGACACGTCGGCGGAAGCGGAGAGGATGGCGTGGCTCTTCATCCCCATCGTGGTGTCGAAGGAGATCTGGCTGCGCTCGGCCTCCGACAACGCCGCGGTCTGCGACAGCCGGCGGAAGATCGCTTCCACCATGATCACGGTGGCATCGACGATCAGCCCGAAGTCGATCGCACCGACCGAGAGCAGATTGGCGGATTCGCCGCGCAGCACCAGGATGATGACGGCGAAGAACAGTGCGAACGGGATCGTTGCCCCGACGATCAGCGCGCTTCGGAGATCGCCGAGGAACAGCCATTGCAGCAGCACGATCAGGATGATCCCGACCACCATGTTGTGCAGCACGGTGTGGGTGGTGATGTCGATCAGGTCCTTGCGGTCGTAGATCCGTTCGATCTTGACGCCCGGCGGCAGGATGCTGGAATTGTTGATGGAAGCGACCAGCTGCTCGACGCGGGTGATGGTTGGCGCACTCTGCTCGCCGCGCCGCATCAGCACGATGCCCTGAACGATGTCGTCGTCCTGGTCGAGCCCGGCGATGCCGAGCCGCGGCTTCTCGCCGATGGTGACATGCGCGATGTCGCTGACCAGCACCGGATTGCCGCCCGATTGCGACACCATGGTGTTGTTGAGGTCGTCGATCGAGCGGATCAGTCCGACGCCGCGCACCACGGCGGATTGCGCGCCGATATTGACGGTGTTGCCGCCGACATTGATGTTGGCGTTGCTGACGGCCTGCAGCACCTGCGGCAGCGTCAGGCCGTTGGCGACCAGCTTGTTGAAATCGACCTGCAGCTCATAGGTCTTGGTCTTGCCGCCCCAGCCGGTGACGTCGATCACGCCGGGCACGGCGCGGAAGCGGCGCTGCAACACCCAGTCCTGCAGCGTCTTCAGGTCGAGCACGCTGTAGTTCGGCGGGCCCTTCAGCCGGTAGCGATAGATTTCGCCGATCGGGCTGAGCGGCGAAATGCCGGGCTGCACGTTGCCCGGCAACGGCGCGAGTTGTGACAGCCGGTTCAATACCTGCTGCAGCGCCTCGTCATAGGTGTAGTCGAAGGAGAACTGCAGTTTGACGTCGGACAGGCCGTATAGCGAAATGGTGCGGATGGTGCGCAGGTTCTTGATGCCGGCGACCTGGGTCTCGATGGGGATCGTGATGTAGCGCTCGATCTCCTCCGACGACAGGCCCGGACTTTGCGTCACGATGTCGACCATCGGCGGAGTCGGGTCGGGATAGGCCTCGATGTTGAGCTGCTTGAACGCGATCAGGCCGCCGACCATCACCGCGACGAACATGCCGACCATCAAATAGCGGCGGCTGACGGCAAGGGCGACGAGGCGATCCATTCAGATCGAAGCTTTCAGTGAGTAGAGCGGGAGATCAGCTGCCGGACGCGGCCCGGTCGATGAACAGCGCGCCCTTTGTCACGATCAGCTCGCCGGGCTTCAGATTGCCGACCACCTCGACGAGATCGCCATTGGCGAGGCCCGCCTTGATCTGGCGGAGTTCAATCGTGTGGTCGTCATGCACGACCCAGATCCGGACCTGGTCCCCCTCGTAGATCAACGCCGTCTTCGGCACCCCGACCGCCGGATGATCGCTGGCCGAGTAGATCGTCACATTGGCGAACATTTCCGGCTTGAGCACGCCGTTGGTGTTGTCGACGGTGGCGCGGACCAGGAGCCGGCGCGTCGCCGGATCGATCGCGGTGGAAACGTAATTGACGCGCGCCGACAGCGCCTGGTTCGGCAGCGCCAGCACGTTGAACGCGACGTCCTGCCCGACCGCTACATTGGCGGCGTCGGTCTCGCGCACGAAGGCGACCATCCAGACGGTAGAGAGATCGCCGATGACATAGACCGGATCGCTGGCGCCGGAGTTCACATACTGGCCGGGGCCGATCTTGCGCTGGACCACGGTGCCGGCGATCGGCGCGAAGATGGTGGTTTCCGGATTGATGCGGCCCTTTTCCTGGAAGGTCGCGATGTCCTCGTCGGTGAGGCCGAGAATCCGCAGCTTGTTGCGCGCCGCTTCCATCGCCGTCTGCGAGGAGCGCATGTCGTTCTGCGCCTGGATCAGCGTCGCCTGGCTCTGCTGATAGTCCTTGAGCGGAACGGCCTTGCCTTCGAACAGATCCTTGGCGCGCTGGCCCTGCAGTTGCGCCAGGTCGAGCGCGGACTTTGCCTTGTTCATGGCGGTCATGGCGCCGATGAAATCGTTCTGCGCCTGAACGTTGTCGGCAGCCTCGATCACGAACAGCGGCTGACCCTTGACGACATTATCGCCGGGCCGGACCAGAAGCCGGGTGACCCTGCCGGCATAGGGCGAGAACACCGGGGTCGAGCGATCTTCATCGATCGCGATCTTGCCTTCGGTGACGTGCTCGGCACGGAAGCCACGCGTGGCAACGGGCTGGATGGTCAGGCTGGCCCATTCGGCCGGCGACAGCTTGTAGCGCTGCTGTCCTCCCTTGCGGGACTGACTGGACACCTCGGAATGCTTGGGCTGGGTTGCGCTGAACTGCGCGAAGCCATAGACGCCCGCGCCTGCAAGCGCGAGCAAGGCAATGAACACCGCCGGTCGCCGTCGAGCAAGTAGTTGAATTTGCTTAATTAATCCATTACGCATGCGGTCTGTTCAACTCAGCAATGGCGACAATTTGCCTCACCCGCTAATAGTGCCTAATCGGAGTTCCAAACAAGCTAAAAAACGAGCACGGCCGTTAATTTTTGGAGAGGTCTTCCTGAACGGCGGCTGAAAATATCTACTCGCGCGCCGGCCATTGCGGCGGGTGGCTGCCAAGCGGCATCGCCGGACGGGCCCAGAACGCAGGGGTTTTCGACAGCAGCGCAGAGTGCCGGACCGACCGCAGTGCACCAAAGCCAGAAGCCACCTCCTCGATAAAAGGCATCACGGTTTCACCCTTGAAATCCCCGGTCTTGAAGCCATCGGCGACGCGACCGAGATTCCACAGCCACCGACCGGTCTGCGCCAGCGACACGCGAACGTGCCAGCTGCCGCCTTCGCGCGACTGCCGCGCCTTGGCCATCATGGCACCGAACGCCATGAGGTAACCGGTGGCGTGGTCCAGCATCTGCGCCGGCAGCTCCTTGGGCCCGTCGACGCCCGCCGCCTGCCCTTCGGCATGGTTGAAGCCCGTGGACGTCTGCACCAGCGAGTCGAAACCGCGGCGCTCCGCCCAGGGACCGGCATGACCATAGGCCGACAGCGTCACATAGACGATCCCCGGACTAATACGGGCCGCCTCTTCCGGTGCGAAGCCGAGGCCGGCGATCGCGCGCGGCCGGTAGCCCTGCGAAATGATGTCGGCCTGCGTCAGCAGATCGCGAAACACCGCGCGGCCTTGTTCGCTCTTGAGTTCGACAAAGCTCGTCAGCTTGCCGCGCCCGGTATCGATCGTAAGCCACGGAATCGCCGGCAGATCTGGACCTGAGATCAGCAGCACGTCGGCGCCGTGGGCAGCGAGCGTGCGGCCCGCGACGGGACCCGCGATCACGCGCGACAGATCGAGCACGCGAATGCCGGCGAGCGGCCGATCGCCCTTCGGCCACGGTTTTGGTGCGGCGTCGCCGATTTTCTCGATTGTGATCAACGGCAATTCGGCAAGCGCGCTCGCGTGCGGCGTCGCCGACCATTCGTCGTATGAACGCATCATCGACACCACACCGCCAGCGGCATAGGCCGCAGTCTCGAACGCCTCGCCATCCCATTGCATCAGCGCGGCCTGCACGTCGTCGCGCTCCGGCTTGCAGTTCAGCACCTTGCAGACGGCGTCGCGGTGATGCGGGAAATTGGTATGCAGCCGCACGAAGCGCGCGTCGCCTGTTTTGTAGACGCCGGCAATCGCGTCCCAGGCCGGCGGCGGCGGCTTGTCGTCGACGCGCAGGTAACGCTCGGAGCGGCATTCGACCACGGCGTGGCGCATGTCGACGGTAACGTCCTGCGACTGCCCGCTGCGCAATTTCCAGATCCCGGCAGCGGCGAGCCCCGTCGCTGCGACACTGGCTTGTGCTGCGGCAGCGACGCGAAACGACGACGGCAGCTGCGGCTCTTCGCCGGTCAGCTTGATGGCGTCGAGCGCGGAAGCTTCGCCGCCGGCCGACGTCCAGATATCACCGAGAATTTCACGCGGGCTTTGCATCGGCATGTCTCTTCCCTAGTCTTTCCTTGGCATCGCAACGTAGCCCGGATGGAGCGTAGCGCAATCCGGGTAGAGCGATCCGCTTGGCGAAATCCTCCCGGATTTCGCTACACTCCATCCAGGCTACGCCTTAACTGCATGAAGGAGTTGCAATGGCCGCCGTCGAACCCCTGACCGCCGGTGCGGTCCTGCTCGCAACCGCCGCCACCGATGCGGTCTATGTCATGTTCACCTCGGCCGTGGTGGCGCGCAAGCGCGTGCCGGCGGCGACCTGGAGCAGCATCTGGTACCTGCTCTCGTCGTATGCGGTCATCAGCTACACCGAGAATTGGATCTATGTGGCGTTTGCCGCGGTCGGCTCCTGGGTCGGCGCCTATGCGACGATCACCTTCCTGCACCGGCCGCCAGGCGGGCCGCCGGTCGGCGCGGCGCCGGAGTAGCCAACGGTGCGGATTGCGTAGGATGGGTGGAGCGAAGCGATACCCATCAACGCCGGTGTTCGTGAGTGATGGGTTTCGCTTCGCTCTACCCATCCTACGCAGATACGACTTCGCATTCTCGCGGCGCATTGCGCCCGAGCTTTGCCAGAAACTTCCCGCCCTCTCATTGAGAGGGCGCAGGGAAGACCGGGTGCGCGCTGCACCCGCGGTCCCGTGTGCGGTTTGCACTAAGTAGGCTGCACACGAGCATACAGGGCAGCGGAGAACACCCGGCCTTCCCTGCGCAATGGCTTTACGGCTTATGCCGTGATCTCCCCGGAGACGAGTTCTTGGTTGACTCCGTCGCGGCCGGTTCAGCTCACGCCTATCCGACAGCTTGACGCCAGCAACGGGCGCCAGGACCACACGGTTTTGCCGTACGCTTTTGTCGCGTTACGTCTTCGCGACATCAGCGTCCACCGCAACCCGCCCAACGCCCGTGACGACGGCCGACGCCCTTCTGAGTAGGACGGGATGGCCAAACATATGCACCTGATTTTACTTCCGGTAAACAGAAATATTTTTTATTTCGGGCTTGACACGATTTCTGTGAACCGGAATTGATTTGCCCGTCGGGTTGATTTGTCGCACCTCTCCGTCATTGCGAGCGCAGCGAAGCAATCCATGGCACGGCCTGGGACAATATGGATTGCTTCGCTGCGCTCGCAATGACGAGGAAAAAGCGACATCCAAATCAAGCTTCGACGACGCCGAGAAGGGCCTGGACGCTGTGATGTATCGCGCCTTGCGTAAGGATCGTTTGGCCTGCCCTGCGGTTCTGCTACAGTATCGCGAGACAACAAAAGGAAAAACAAAATGGATCTGGACTTGAAGGGAAGAAACGCCGTCATCCTCGGCGGCACACGCGGCATCGGGCGGGCGATTGCCGACACGCTGGCCGGCGAAGGCGGCAATGTCGCGGTTTGCGCGCGTAACGCCGATCAGGTCACGGGCGCCGTTGCGGAACTGAAGGCGCGGGGCGTCAAGGCCACCGGCGCTTCCGTCGATATCACCGACGCGGCGGCGCTGAAGTCATGGATCGGCGGCGCAGCTTCCGAACTCGGCGGCATCGACATGCTGTTCTCCAATGCCGGCGCCATGGCGCAAGGCGGCGATGTCGCATCCTGGGAGCAGAATTTCCGGCTCGACGTGCTGGGCGCGGTCAATGCGTTCGAATCCGCGCGGCCGTTCCTCGAAGCGAGCGGCGAAAAGAGCGGCGACGCCGCCTTTGTGATCATTTCGTCAGTCTCGGCGGCACAGGCCGACAACGCCAGTTCCTACGGTCCGATCAAGGCGGCGCTGGTCCACATGGCCAAGGGCCTGGCGCGGCAATACGCGTCGAAGAAAATCCGCGTCAACGTGGTGTCGCCCGGCACGGTCTATTTCAAGGGCGGCGTCTGGAACATGATCGAGCAGAACATGCCGAAGCGCTATCAGGATGCGCTGACGCGCAACCCGACCGGCCGCATGGCGACGCCGCAGGAAATCGCCAATGCCGCCGTGTTCCTCGCGAGCCCGGTGTCGTCATTCACGACGGGGTCTAACCTCATCGTCGACGGCGCGATCTCGAACCGGGTGAATTTCTAAGGACAAGTCCGGAGCACGTTTGCCCGTCGCCAGTTGCCTGACGATTGACTCGACAACTGACTCGACGAGACTTGCTCTCCTGTGCGGAGCGCGTTATTTTGACGTCACTCAATCCTGAAAGGAGGGCCGCGCGATGATGACGTTCTTCCGGCACTATCGCCAGCGTGGCCCGGTCAACGCCCTGCAAATGCGTTTGCAGGGCTGACCAGAGACTTCTGAACTTCTTCCTGGTCTGCCCTTCGTGGCCATGCGGCGTTGCGCGCTCTTGCGCTCGCGCCTGCATTCTCATTCATCGCCGCGCTTTGACACCGACGTCCGACGATGGCTGCGTGCCCCGGATATCGTGATCGCCGGCAGGACCAGAGAACGATCATGACGCTTATTACGATCCGCAATCTCGGCTTGACGCTGAGCGTGCCGCTGTTTTCCCGGCTGAACCTCGTCGTCAATCCCGGCGACCGGATCGGGCTGGTCGCCGCCAACGGTCGCGGAAAATCCACCCTGCTGCGCTGCATGGCAGGCACCATGGAAGCGAGCGAGGGCGAGATCACAAGGTCGCGCGGGCTGACGGTGGGCTGTGTCGAGCAGAACGTGCCGGAAGCTCTGATGGAGACACCCCTCTATACAGCCGTGCTCGAGGCGCTCTCGGCCGAACAACGGATCAGCGAACGCTGGCGGGTCGACGTTGCCCTGGAATCGCTTGGGGTGCCCGAAGCGTTGCGGCAGAGGCCGCTGAAACAGTTGAGCGGCGGCTGGCAGCGGCTTGCCATGCTTGCGCGTGTGCTGATGACGGAGGCCGATGTTCTGCTGCTCGACGAGCCGACCAACCATCTCGACCTCGCCAGGATCAGCCAGCTTGAAAACTGGCTGAACACGCTGCCGCGCGAGATGCCGGTCGTCATATCCAGCCACGACCGCGCCTTTCTCGATGCGACCACGAACCGGACGCTGTTCCTGCGGCCGGAGCAGTCGCAGCTGTTTTCATTGCCCTATACGCGGGCACGCGCCGCGCTCCGCGAAGTGGACGCTTCCGACGAGCGGCGCTATCAGCATGACCTCAAGACCGCCCAGCAGCTGCGCCAGCAAGCTGCGAAGCTCAACAACCTCGGCATCAATTCCGGCAGCGACCTGCTGTTGTCGAAAACCAGGCAGTTGAAGCAGCGCGCCGAAAAACTGGAAGATGCGGCAAAGCCCGCGCATCTCGAACGATCCGCCGGCACAATCAGGCTTGCCAATCGCGGAACCCACGCCAAGGTGATGGTGACGCTGGACAACGCCACGGTCGAGACGCCGGATGGCAGGCTGCTGTTTCGGACCGGCAAGCAGTTCATCTGCAAGGGAGACCGGATCGTGTTGCTTGGCTTGAACGGGGCAGGCAAGACCCGGTTCGTCGCCATGCTGCGCGCGGCAATCGAAAATCGAGACGTGGTGCACGCCGGCATCAAGGCCACGCAGTCGCTGGTTCTCGGCTATTGCGATCAGGCGCTTGCGGGTCTTGCTGATGCCGACACTCCGACACACACGATCATCCGCCGCTTCGATGTCGGCGATCAGCGTGCGCGCACCTTGCTCGCGGGTGCCGGCCTCTCGATCGAGATGCAGAGCCGTCCGATCGGCCAGCTTTCCGGCGGACAGAAGGCGCGGCTGGGCATGCTGTTGCTGCGGCTTGCCCAGCCAAACTTTTATCTGCTCGATGAACCCACCAATCATCTGGATATCGAGGGGCAGGAAGCCCTGGAGGCTGAACTGATGGTTCATCAGGCAAGCTGCCTGCTGGTGTCACATGACCGCAACTTCGTGCGGACGGTGGGCAATCGCTTCTGGCTGATCGAAAAGAAGAAGCTGGTCGAACTGGAGGAACCGGAAGGGCTGTTTGCAGCGGTCAGTTAGCGCTGCGAGACAGCCCGTTTGCTGTGTACACGCGTCACGGTGGCGCCCCGGCACGTGTCGTATCCCTGTCATCAGGGATGGCGGGAATGGTCTCGCTACAGGGAAAACGGGAGACGGCAATGACCAAGTCCAGGAATTCAGAACGTAACGACCAGTCGGCCATGATCGACGACGCACAGCTCGAGATCGTGGTGGGCGGCGCGATGGACTCCAGGCTTGCGAAGATGCTTGCGGAGCGCGCCGTTGGCGGATGGATCATGCAGGACATCTAGACCCGGCCGACGCTCGGCACCTATCACTAACAGTTCCGGATTTGCGCAGGGATCTGGCGACGACGGGTCGCCATGTTCCACCGGTCACGAATGAGGCCGCCTCGCCCGGCGGCCTTTTTCACGCGCGCTTCCGGCACAGCCCCTCGAACTTGTCCGCCTTGTCGCCGAGTTCGCGAAGCGGGACCTGCTGGCGCGAAGGCCCCACCACCATCACCAGCGACTTCGCCTGCCGCAGCGCCGGGAACAGCGGATCACCGCCCGGAAGCGAGCCATCGAAGCTCGGCGTGCCGGCTTCCTCGTTCACAAGCGTCCTTCCCTGCAGTTTCGCGGTGACGCTCCCGGCGATCAGCGACGCCGACATCGCCTGGCGCGGCTTCACGCCGGCGCCGGTCTCGTTGATGAAGACCTTCACGACGCCCTGGCCCGGTTTGCAGCGGAACGTGATCGGGGTGTCTTCGGCGTTGTCGGTGCCGTAGGACAGCATCGATTGGCCATCCACGGTCCGGAGCCGCCATGTTCGCTTGTCGGCGGGCTGGGCATGCGCGGCCAAGGTGGTGGCGATCAGAACCAGCATGGCCGGCGCGGCCAATCGAGCCATCATGAAAACCCCCATCGGCATCAGCTTTTCGCAGGCGGCGTGTGGTCAACGCCTTATCGCAGGCGGCTGACCAGCGCAATCAGCTCGCCCTGCCGGTGGGTGTCGGTCTTGCGGAAGATTGCCTTCAGATGCGACCGTGCGGTTTCATGCGCTATTGCCATTTCCTGCGCGACTTCTTCCAGCGACTTGCCGCCGGCCAGACGCAGGGTGATGCGCGCTTCCGATGGCGTCAGGCGGAAGGCCTGGCGCAGCATCGTCAACTGTTCGGCCTCGCCTTCGTCGAAGCCGGAGAGGATGAGAATGGCGCGGGCCCCGAGAAACGGACTGCGCGCCGCGCCATCGACCGGCAGCACACGGACGACGATCGGCGGCTTGCCGGCGCGGCGAACCACGATGGGCGCGACGCCGAGCGCATCGACGTCGGAGGCCGTTCTCAGCCGGTCGAGGAAATTATTGAAGGCCGCCTGGGCCCGTCTGTCTGATATGACGAGGCGCTGCCCGACGATCCTGATATCGCCGCCAAGGGCGGCTTCCGCAGACGGATTGATGTCGATGACCGATCCGAACCGGTCGAGCGCGATCGCCGCGCGCTTGATGAAGGCCAAGGCATTGGTAATGCCGGACAGCACGCCCCTTCCGACCGCAGTGGAAAGCGTGGCGGTCTCCGTCAATCGTTGGGACAGGGCCGCAAGCGCCGCCTTTTCGGATTCGTCAAAAGCTCCCTCACCGATCGTGCGTTGGATGGAGAAACCCCACAACGCAGGTCCGGCAAAAAATCCGATAACCGCAAACCACCGCAGCCCGAAATTGTTCGCATGCGCATACAGGGGATCGCGAAGCATTTCCGTTTCAGAGCTGAAGATGTCCTGGTCGCTGACGATCTGACGGCCCGCGAGCAACAACGGAACGCCGCGCGCCGCGCGGATGTCGTTTTCGTGGAAGCGATTGTCGAAATAGGATTTGAAAAACTCCCGCCCGGACTCCGTCATCGGCACGTCGGGCGTCCGGACGTCGCTTTGAAGCAAGCATGCCGCCGCTGAGTTGCTGGCGCTGCAAATGTCCTGCATCAAGGCAGGCCACATCGCAGGATCGATCACTGCATCGCCGAGCCGGTTGCTGATCGACTGCAGCCGGCCAACGTCCACCTTCGTTCCCATTGGTCAGCCTATGCCACTTCAGCCACGCGCTTCCAAACCGGCGTGCAAAGACGAGCTCATCGACAACGATTCTGCGCTGTTGCAGGTTCCGCCAAGGAACCTTGCAACGCCACCCCCATTTGGGTGAGACCGGCAGGTAACGTTACCAGCGCTTCTGCAGCAGGTCGGCCAATTTTGACTCGAAGCATCGCATCGCGTCGGCTAAATTGAAGTTCACCGGGGGCTAGAGGATTCTTAAACAATCAATTTTTTTCTTCCCGGGCGGCCGCTGGATTCACATCCAGCGGCCATTTCATTTTTTGCGGCGTGCAATGAGTTCGCACCTCAATGAAAATCCCGCGACGGTGGCAGGATGCGGACGTTGCGCGGATGGCGGATCTTTTGCGCCGGTGTCTCGGGGTGGTCGCGGCGGTCGTCGTTGAGCGGCTCGATCAGCGCAGGGCCCGCCGGCACCGGATGCTTGCGGCTGAGCGCATCGTTGGCGAGACCAATCAGATCGTGCGAGCGGTCGAACAGCCGTTGCGCCACCAGATGCGTCACGTGTTCCGGACTGCTCTGGATGTAGCCCTCGACCAGGATCAGGCGCGCACCCATCACTTCCTTGCGGTACTTTTCCATCACCGCCGGCCACACCACGATGTTGGCGATCCCGGTTTCATCCTCCAGCGTCATGAAGACGACGCCCTTGGCGCTGCCCGGACGCTGCCGCACCAGCACCACGCCGGCGCAGCGGACATGACGCCGGTCGTTGCGATGCGCGATATGTTCGCAAGGCACGATGCGCTCCCTTGAAAACTTCGCGCGCAAAAATTCCATCGGATGGCCCTTCAGCGACAGCCGGATGGTCTGGTAGTCGGCGACCACCTGCTCCGGCAGCGGCATGTCAGGCAGCGGCTTTGCGTTCTCGTCCGGCTGCTCGCACGCCACCGCTATCTCGAACAGCGGCAGCGGCACGTCGTCCGGCAGCCGGCGCACCGCCCACAGCGCGGCGCGGCGATCGAGCCCGAGCGAACGGAACGCATCGGCATCCGCCAGCAGGATCAGCGCGCGTTTTGGAAGTGCGGTGTCGCGGGCGAATTCCTCCAGCGAGGTGAAGGGACGGCGTGTTCGGGCGGCGATGATGCGGTCGGCCCAGTCTTCAATTCTCTCTCTCCCGCCATTCCGGGGCACGCGAAGCGTGAACCCGGAATCCATTTTGCTCCGCGAATGCTGCCCGATGGATTCCGGGCTCGCGCCAAGAGGCGCGCCTACGATGCGCAATTGCGCATCGGAGAATGACAATTGAGAAGCCTTCAACCCTTCCTCATCCGGATCGGCCCATTTGAAACCATCGATCTGCCGGAAGCCGAGCCGCACGGCGCAATATTTTCCTTCGCTCTCTTCCAGCGTGTTCTGCGCAAAGCTGTGCGACACGTCGATCCCGCGCACCTCGACGCCGTTCTTGCGGGCGTCGCCGACGATCTGCGCCGGCGCATAAAAGCCCATCGGCTGCGAGTTCAAGAGCCCGCAGCAGAATGCGTCGGGATGGTAATGCTTGAGCCATGACGAGACATAGACGAGCTGCGCAAAACTCGCGGCATGGCTTTCCGGAAAACCGTAAGAGCCAAAACCCTTGATCTGGTTGAAGCAATTATTGGCGAACTCGGGATCGTAGCCGCGGCGGATCATGTTGCCGACCATCTTGGCTTCGAACTTGCCGATGGTTCCGAGATTGCGGAACGTTGCCATGGCGCGGCGCAAACCGTTGGCTTCCTCGGAGCTAAATTCCGCCGCCTCGATCGCGATGCGCATCGCCTGTTCCTGGAACAAGGGGACGCCAAGCGTCTTGTGCAGGACGTTGCGCAGCTCATCCTTGTTGCCGCCCTTCGGATAGGGGTACTCGATATCCTCAGGCCGCATTTTTCGGCGCTTGAGATAGGGATGCACCATGTCGCCCTGGATCGGGCCGGGCCGCACGATCGCAACCTCGATGACGAGGTCGTAGAAGGTCCGCGGTTTCAGGCGCGGCAGCATGTTCATCTGGGCGCGGCTCTCGACCTGGAACACGCCGAGCGATTCACCCCGCTGCAGCATTTGATAAACTGCGTCGTCGTCCTCCGACTTGATATCGGCCAGCTCGTATCGCTCACCCTTGTGATCGGCGATCAGATCAAAGCATTTGCGGATGCAGGTCAGCATGCCCAGCGCCAGCACGTCGACCTTCATCATGTGCAGGGCGTCGACGTCGTCCTTGTCCCATTCGATGAAGGTGCGGTCGTCCATCGCCGCGTTACCGATCGGCACGTAAGTATCGAGCCGGTCCTGCGTCAGCACATAGCCGCCGACATGCTGCGACAAATGTCGGGGAAATTCGATCAGTTCGGTCGCCAGCGCGACCGCAAGCTCGATCATCGTATTCGCAGGGTCGAGCCCGGCCTGCCGGACCTGCATCTCGTTGAGGCCCTTGCCCCAGCTGCCCCACACCGTATCGGCCAGTGCCGCGGTGACGTCCTCGGTCAGCCCCAGCGCCTTGCCGACGTCGCGGATCGCGCTGCGCGGCCGGTAATGGATGACGGTGGCAATGATCGCGGCGCGGTGGCGGCCATAGCGCCGGTAGACATATTGCATCACCTCTTCGCGCCGCGAATGCTCGAAGTCGACGTCGATGTCGGGCGGCTCCAGCCGTTCCTTGGAAATGAACCGCTCGAACAGCAGATCGACCTTGGTCGGATCGACCGAGGTGATGCCGAGCACATAGCAGACCGCCGAGTTCGCCGCCGACCCCCGGCCCTGGCAAAGGATGTTCTGGCTGCGCGCGTAATGGACGATGTCGTGCACGGTAAGAAAATAATGCGCGTAGTTGAGCTCGGCGATCAGCGCCAGCTCCTTGCGCAAGGTGGCGCGGAGCGTGTCATTGATCTCGCCGCCAAAATAACGGTCGACGCCCTGCCATGTCAGGTCTTCCAGATGCTGCTGCGCGGTTTTTCCGGGCGGCACCGGTTCGTCCGGATATTGATATTTGAGCTGGTCGAGCGAGAAATTGATACGGCCGGCAAAGCGCATGGTTTCCGCAATCGCGTCCGGCAGATCGCGAAACAGCCGCGCCATTTCATGCGGCGGCTTGAGATAGCGTTCGGCATTGGCCTCGAGCCGCTTGCCGACGGCCTCGATGGTCGTCTTCTCGCGGATACAGGTCAGCACGTCCTGCAGCGGGCGGCGCGCGGCATCGTGGTACAGTACCTCGTTGGTCGCCAGCAGCGGCACCTTTGATGTCAGCGATACCAGATGCAGCCGCGCCAGCCGGCGGCGGTCGTCGCCGCGATACAACAGGCTTGCGGCGAGCCACACGCCATCGGCGCGGCCGGCCTTCAGACGATCGAGAACTTTCAAAGCCGCCGGGGAGTCGAAGCGATGCGGCAGCGTCAGCACCAGGAGCTGGCCCTCGGAAAATTCCAGCAGGTCATCGAGTTTCAGATGACACTCGCCCTTGGCGATCCGTTCGGCATCGCCGCCGCGCTTGCCGCGGGTAAGCAGCTGGCACAGCCGGCCATAGGCGGCACGGTCGCGCGGATAGACAAAAATATCCGGCGGGCCGTCCATGAAGACGATGCGCGAGCCGATCAGAAGCTTTGGCTTGTGCAGAACCTCTGAATTGTCGAGTTCCTTCCAGGCGCGCACGACACCGGCCAGCGTGTTGTGATCGGCAATCCCGATCACGGGAATACCAAGCCGGCTCGCCTCATGCACATAGGCGCGCGGATCGGACCCGCCGCGCAGGAACGAAAAGTTCGTGGTGATGCCGATCTCGGCATAGGCAGGCGCTGGCACACCGGGGCCGTTCATGCGAATAGCCCGTGCACGAACCATTTCGGCAGCACAGGCTCGCCCTCCGCATCGCTTTTGAGTTCGCCCTCATAAAGCCCATCGCGATAGATCCAGAAGCGCAATCCCTCCGCGTCCTCGATGCGGAAATAATCCCGCGTCAGCACCTCGCCATTCTGCTTCCACCATTCCATCGCGATGCGTTCGGGGCCTTCCACCCGCACCACCGCATGGGTGACGCGGCGCCAGGTGAATTGATGCGGCGGCCCGTCGGGCACGGATGCAAACGGCACGTTGATGGGCTCAGGTCTTTCGAACAGCCGCAACGGCCGCAGCGGCGGCTCGCTCGCGATACGATCAGGCCAGGCGGCCTCTGTCGCGGCCGCCAGATGATGCTGCGCCGATACCGCCAGCACCGCTCTTTCCGGAATATGGGTGTCCTGCGGCAGGTGCACGACGACACGCTTTCCTCCGATCCGCGCGGCGATGCGGTCGATCAGGGCGGCGAGTTCGTCATTGTCATGGACATTGGCGTCGAGATCGCGCTGCTGCTGCACCACGATTTCGGTGCGGCTGGCGGAGAGGCGTATCAGGTCAAAGCCGAAGCCGGGATCGAGCGGATCGTTCAAGGCGTCCAGCCGCTCGCGAAACAGCCGGTCGATCACCACAGGCTTCGTCACGGGACGGCCGGTATCGACCGTGATCGTGCGCACCGCGCCGTCGGTACGGAAGAAACTCGCCTCCAGCCGCCGCGCGCCCTTGCCTTGCTTGTCCATCGCTGACACCAGCATGCCTGCGAGCGCCGAAAGATTCATCGCGATCACCGTGTCGGTGGCAACAGGCTCGGGAAAGCGTTTTTCGACGATGTAATCCGGCAAGGGTTTTCGCGGGCTGATCGGCGCATCGCCCTGCCCCAGCGCATGTTCGAGCAAAGTCGTGAAGCCGGCGCCAAATCGCGCCGTGATCTCGTGGCGGGCGCGCGCGGCGACGTCGCCGATGGTTTTCAGTCCGGCGCGGCGCAGGCCGCTGGTGATCGCACTATCGGCGCCGAGCGCGGAGACCGGCAGCGGGCCGACGGCGTCGGCCTCCTCGCCATCGGCAATGATTTTCCCCGACGCATGGCGCGTCATCGTACGTGCGCAGACCGAGGTGCCGGCGATATCAGCGCTGACGACAAAACCTCTGCGGGTCAGCGCGCCGCACAGGGTCTGCAGCAGCGCGCGTTCGCCGCCGAACAGATGGGCGCAGCCGGTGATGTCGAGATACAGCCCGTGCGGGGGATCGAGCGCCACCAGCGGCGTGAAGCGATCGCACCAGTCGGCGATGTCGCCCAGCGTCTTGGCGTCCGCAACCGGATCGGCATCGAACACCGTCAATTCCGGACAGATGGCGCGGGCATTGGCGAGCGGCAGGCCGATCTCAAGGCCGGAGCGCGCCGCGAGATCATCGAGCGCATAGATCTGCAGCGCGTTGTTTTGCTTGGCGACGACGACGGTGGGTGTGTCGGCAGAACTAGCCGAGGGCTCAGTATCGTTCCCTCCCCCCTTGCGGGGTCGAGACGAGCGAAGCTCGCTCTCTAGGGTTAGGGAGAGGGGTGGCGGCGACGGCGGTGTGTGTGGCTTACCCCTCTCCCCCGCCCTCCCCCCCAAGGGGGGAGGGAGCGCACCGTTCGTGTCGTGAGATATTTCGCTCGACGCGACTTTACCCAGCGCGACGCAGCGTTGTGGCAGCTGCCGCTTGATGCGGTCGATGGGCAGGCGTGGCAGCCACAGGCTGAGGATTCGCCGCCGGTTCGCTGAAAAGGCACTCATCACATTTCCATTCCATGATCCACCGCCCAACCGGGCCATGACGGTTACGAACGAGCTCGGCGTCGAACACCGGCGCGCCCCACGCATGCCAGGGGGCTGAGGGCGGCGAATGCGCCGCGCGCACGATCCACCTTGTCTCCGCGGTCGAGGGCTGCGGCGTCGCCGCCAGCCGCAACAGCAACGCGGTGACGCCGGAAGCCTGCGCTGCCAAAGTCAGTTTGCGGCTGGCGACGAGATCGAGCTGGCGCGGCTCGCCCCACACTTCCAGCACCACGGCGCCCAGCGCATCGCAGGCCAGCGCATCGGCGGCGGTCCGTAGCGCGGCGTCGGCGTCCGCAGCGCGCACGGTGACCAGCAGCCGCGGATCAAGGCCGAGTTCGGCGAGCCCGCTCATCGACAGCGCGCCGGATTCGATTTCCGAAAAATCCTGCCGCACCCAGACCAGCGGCCGGCGCGACGTCACCCGTCCCGCAAGGCCCGCGATGAATCCTGTCGCCGCCGCACCCTGATGTCCTTCGGCAAAGACCTCATGCACCGCGGCGCGGGCAAGGCCGCCGCACAGCGTCGCATCGGCCTCGGCATGGCCGAGCGCCACTTTGTGAAGCGCGTGCGTATCCGCGCCCGCCTCGATGCGCTCGATGCGGCCGCGCAAACTTGCAAGCGTGCTCATGCGTGCGCCGGTCATTGCGCCGCTCCCTCAAAGAAATCGTGGCCATTGCTGGTTTTGAAATGAACCCGCTGCTGGCTCATTTGTTCATGATATGTTCTAATATAAAGCTAACAGGCCCGGCAGAGTCAATCGGGATTACTACCCAGGCGATTCATGAGCGGAATCAAAGGGATTCAATGATGGACGTGCAACGCAAGCTGGAAATCCTGGCCGATGCCGCCAAATACGACGCCTCCTGCGCCTCCAGCGGCACCGAGAAACGGGATTCCAGCGACGGCAAGGGCCTCGGCTCGACCGCGCCCGGCATGGGCATCTGCCATTCCTACGCGCCGGACGGCCGCTGCATTTCGCTGCTCAAAGTCCTGCTCACCAATGCCTGCAATTACGATTGCCTTTATTGCGTCAACCGCACTTCTTCGAACGTGCCGCGGGCGCGCTTCACCGTCGACGAGGTGGTGAAGCTGACGATCGATTTCTATCGCCGCAATTACATCGAAGGATTGTTTCTCTCCTCCGGCATCATCCGCAGCGCCGACTACACCATGGATCAAGTGGTGTCCGTCGCGCGAAAACTGCGCGAGGAGCATCACTTCCGCGGCTACATTCATCTGAAGACCATTCCGGAAGCCGATGATGCGCTGATCACCGAGGCCGGCAGATATGCCGACCGGCTCAGCATCAACATCGAAGTGCCCGAGGAAGCGAGCCTTGCCAAACTCGCGCCGGAAAAAGACGTGCGCGCGATCCGCCGCACCATGGGCCGGTTGCGGCTCAAGCTCGATGAGGCACAGGACAACAATCACAACAACAAGACCGCAACAAAGGCAAAGCCGCCGCGCTTCGCACCGGCCGGCCAGAGCACGCAGATGATCATCGGCGCGGATGCGGCCGACGACAAAACCATTCTCCATACCAGCGCCAATCTCTATGGCTCCTACAAACTCAAACGCGTTTATTATTCCGCCTTCAGCCCAATCCCGGACGCCAGCCGCGCGCTACCGCTGGCGGCGCCCCCGCTGGTCAGGGAGCACCGGCTTTATCAGGCCGACTGGCTGATGCGGTTTTATGGTTTCGATGTCGGCGAGATCGTCGATGAGGCCGCCGGCATGCTGTCGCTCGATATCGATCCGAAACTCGCCTGGGCATTGCGGCACCGCGACCGCTTTCCGCTCGATGTGAACCGCGCCAGCCGCGAGGACCTGCTGCGCGTGCCCGGCTTCGGCCGCAAGGCCGTCGACCGCATCATCGCCACGCGCCGCGTGACCTCGATCCGTGCGGCCGATCTCGCCCGGCTGCATATCCCGAGAAACAAGGCGCTGCCGTTCATCGTTCTCAGTGATCACCGACCGTCGGCGCATCTGCTCGACGGAGCGCGTTTGGCGGAGCGGTTCAAACCGAAGGCAACGCAATTGGGGTTTGGATTCTAGCCGTCATTGCGAGGAGCGACGCGACGAAGCAATCCATCTATCCCCGCGCGGTGAAATGGATTGCTTCGCTTCGCTCGCAATGACGAGGAGAAACATCATGCACTTCATCACCCTTGAACACGAAACCGATTTCGACGGCTGGCGGCGCGCTGCACGCACACTGGTGCTGCATGACGTGAATCCGTCTGACGTCACCTGGCGCGTCGCTGACGACGCACCCGAATTGTTCGAAACCACCGCACCGCCGCCAGAGCCAGCATCCGCCACCTTCAACGTCCCGGCCAAATTCGTCGAGCTGGCGAAAGCCGCGATCCTGCATCGCAACAGCGAACGCTTTGCCATCCTCTATCGCCTGCTGTGGCGGCTGCGCGGTAACCACGACCTGCTTGTCGTCGCGACCGATCCGGATGTGGCACGCGTCAGCGCGATGGCGAAGGCCGTGCATCACGACGAACACAAGATGCACGCCTTCGTCCGCTTCCGCGAAATCGGCCGCGAGCAGAAATCGCATTTCGTCGCCTGGTTCGAGCCGGAGCACCATATCGTCGAACTGGCAGCGCCGTTCTTCGCCCGCCGCTTTGCCGACATGCCCTGGTCGATCCTGACACCTGACGTCTGCGCGCATTGGGATGGCCATGCCGTCTCGATCACGCCCGGCGTCGGCAAGGCCGAGGCGCCGACCGAGGATCGGCTCGAGGAAACCTGGCGGCGTTACTACGCCAGCATCTTCAATCCCGCCCGGCTGAAGGTGAAGGCCATGCAAACCGAAATGCCGAAGCGGTATTGGAGGAACCTGCCGGAGGCTTCGTTGATTAAGCCTCTGATCGAAAGCGCCGAACGTACCGCCAGCGCAATGATCGCAGGTGCTGCGAGCGAACCGCATAAATCGCAGAAGCGGCAGGAACCGCCGATGAAACGCAAACAGGCAGCCGACGATATCGAAACGCTGCGGGAAGAAGCCGCCGATTGCCGCGCCTGCCCGCTCTGGAAGGACGCCACCCAGACCGTGTTCGGCGAAGGCCCACAGAATGCCCAAATCATGCTGGTCGGCGAACAGCCCGGCGACAAGGAAGATCTCGCGGGCAAGCCGTTCGTCGGACCGGCCGGCCAGATGCTGGATCGTGCACTGGATGAGGCAGGTATCGACCGCTCGAAGGTCTACGTCACCAATGCCGTGAAGCATTTCAAATTTGTGCCGCGCGGAAAAGTCCGCCTGCACCAGAAACCGAACACAGCTGAGATCAAGGCTTGCCGGCAATGGTACGAACGCGAACGCGCCGCCATCAAGCCTGCCTTGGTGGTGGCGATGGGTGCTACCGCGGCGCAGAGCGTGTTCGGCAAAATCACGCCGATCAACAAAAGCCGCGGACGCCTGATTGATCTCGAGGACGGCACGACGGCTCTTGTCACCGTGCACCCGTCCTATTTGCTGCGCCTGCCGGACGCCGACGCCAAGGCGCGGGAATATCAGCGCTTCGTGGCCGATCTCAAAATCGCGGCAGGCTTGCTGCGAAAATCGGCGCACGCTGCCTGAATTTTCGCACATCCCAAAGCGTTTTCCAGCGAAGTGGATACCGGTTCGCGTCAAGAAAACGCGTCAAACCAAGAATCTATAGCCAGTTCCGATTCAATCGGAACTGGCTATTGGGGAACCGCAAATCGAAAACTGACAAATAGATGTACAACCTTCAATTGATTGATGATACTATCTCATTCTCTTGGGGAGGGGTTGGGGGCGTCCTGTTCACGCCATGACGTTCCCATGGGGTCGGCGCGCTGTGCGGTTTCCTCTAGCCCCGGTGCCGTGCAGCGCGCGACCTGTTCTGCCGCCTGCGGCTTTTCGCCTTGAGCAGTGCCCGGCAGGCACGGCAACACCAAACTGCCGCCATGCAGATTCAAGCCGCGCGCAAATCCGACATACCCGCCATCATGCGCATCGAACGCGTGGAAGGTTATTTGCGTCTGGTCGGCCGATGGGACGCCGAACAGCACGCCGCTGAAATCGAAAACCCGTCTTCCCGATATCTGGTGGCGTGCGGTGGACCGGAGATTGCCGGATTTGCCATTTTACAAGGCGTCGGAAGCGCCAACCAATGCGTTCGGCTCAGGCGCATCGCGGTTGGAACTCCCGGGTGCGGCGTCGGATCGGACCTGCTGCGATCGGTCCTGCAAATCTGCTTCGAGGACCTGGCGGCGCATCGCGTCGAACTCTTTGTTTTCGTTGAGAATGAACGGGCCTACCGGACTTACCTCAAAACCCGGTTTGTCGAGGAAGGCGTGGTTCGCGATCTGCACCGGGACCCCGACGGAACCTTCCGGTCGATGCGCCTGATGTCCATGCTCAGCGGGGAATGGGCAACGCGCCCCTGACATACCGGCACGCGTGGACGCCGCCCCTGTCATCTAACCTTCAACTCCATCGGTCAAAAGATTAACCGCCGTTAGTATTTCAGGGGGTTTGCCATGACCGATATGACACTCAATTCATCGATGGGAGCACCGATCCAGCCGGCTTCCAGGCCCAATCTCGACAAGGGTTTCAACCCACTCACGATGATCCTGTTCTTCGGCATTCTCGCGGCCGGGTTCCTGTTCGTGATGTACAGCATCTATGTCGACGTCGAAGCCACCGGCGCCAAGGTGACGACCTATCTGCCCTATATCCTGCTGCTGGTCGCGCTCGTGATCGCGCTCGGTTTCGAATTCGTCAACGGCTTCCACGACACCGCCAATGCGGTCGCGACCGTGATCTACACCCATTCGCTGCCGGCCGAATTTGCCGTGATGTGGTCGGGCTTCTTCAACTTCCTCGGCGTGCTGCTGTCATCGGGCGCGGTCGCGTTCGGCATCGTCTCGCTGCTGCCGGTCGAACTGATCCTGCAGGTCGGGAGCGGCGCCGGCTTTGCGATGGTGTTCGCGCTCCTGATCGCCGCGATCGTGTGGAATCTCGGCACCTGGTATCTGGGCCTGCCGGCATCCAGCTCGCACACCCTGATCGGCTCGATCATCGGCGTCGGCATCGCCAACGCGCTGATGCGCGGCCGCGACGGCACCTCGGGCGTCGATTGGACCAAGGCCCGAAATCGGCTACGCGCTGCTGCTGTCGCCGCTGTTCGGCTTCTGCATGGCGGCCATCCTGCTGCTGGTCCTGAAGTTCGTCGTGCGCAACCCGGCGCTGTACGCAGCGCCCGAAGCCAACAAGCCGCCGCCGCTGTGGATCCGCAGCATCCTGATCGCCACCTGCACCGGTGTCAGCTTCGCGCATGGTTCGAACGACGGCCAGAAGGGCATGGGCCTGATCATGCTGATCCTGATCGGCACCGTGCCGACCGCCTACGCGCTGAACCGCGCGCTGCCGGAATCGCAGGTGGTGCAGTTCCAGAAGACCTCCGAGGCAGCTTCCAAGGTGGTCGCCGCCAAGGGCGCCGGCCACAGCATCATCGGCGATCCGCGCCCGGCGGTGACGCAATATGTCGCCGCGCGCAAGATCAGCGAAGGCACCTATCCCTCGCTGGCCGTGCTGGTGAAGGATGTCGGCGATCAGGTGCAGAAATACGGCACCCTCAACAAGGTGCCGGCTGAAGCCGTCGGCAACACCCGTAACGACATGTACCTGACCTCGGAAGCGATCCGCTTTTTGATGAAGGACAAGGAAAACGACCTCAAGAAGGAAGAGGTCGAGACCCTCAAGGCCTACAAGGCCTCGCTCGACAGCGCCACCAAGTTCATCCCGACCTGGGTCAAGATCGCGGTCGCGATCGCGCTCGGCCTCGGCACCATGATCGGCTGGAAGCGCATCGTCATCACCGTCGGCGAAAAGATCGGCAAGACGCACCTGACCTACGCGCAGGGCGCCTCCGCCGAGTTGGTTGCCGCCGGCACCATCGGCGCCGCCGACATATTCGGCCTGCCGGTCTCGACCACCCACGTGCTGTCGTCGGGTGTCGCCGGAACCATGGCAGCCAACGGCTCCGGCCTGCAGCTAGCCACCATCCGCAACCTCTTGATGGCCTGGGTGCTGACGCTGCCGGCCGCGATCTGTCTGTCGGCCAGCCTCTACGTGCTGTTCTCCTACATATTCTGACGAGAGACTGCGGCGGTCTCTTTTCCGCTGCAACGCAACAGAAAGGCCCGCGCCACCGCGCGGGCCTTTTCACGTGTGAGCCAAGCGCCGACTGAATCGCCCTGCGACTAAACCAAGACGAAAGGAAATTCGGGCATGATCGGCTCTTGAAGTAGAACCGAAGCTCGCGATTCATACGCATCATTCGTTACGCGAACCAGCATCCGCTTCGCCCCAAACGCCCTCGCTCATTTCGCTAAAAACAAAAACGCCTGCATGGACATGCAGGCGTTCTCTCAAGTTCTTGCGAAACTTCATCTAGCCGGCCGTCACGCCGGCAGCGCATTCTCCACCAGCTTGATCCAGTACGACGTGCCGTGGACGATCGCCTCGTCGTTGAAATTATATTCGGGGTGATGCAGGCCCGCGGTGTCGCCATTGCCGCAGAAGATGAACGCGCCCGGCCGCGCTTCCAGCATGTAGGAAAAGTCCTCCGCGCCCATCAGCGGCGGGGTCTCGTGCACATTGGCCTCCCCCGCGATTTCCCTGGCGATCCGCGTGGCGAACTCGGTTTGCGAAGCATGGTTGACCGTGACGGGATAACCACGCTTGTAGGTGAGGTCGATCTTGGCGCCGGTGACCTGCGCCACGCCGGCGACCACTTCGTGCACGCGCTTCTCGACCAATGCACGAACTTCCGGAGTCAACGTCCTGATCGTGCCGCGTAATTCGGCGGTTTGCGGGATCACGTTGCGGGCGTTGCCGGCCTGGAATTCGCAGACCGAAATCACCGCCGACTCCAGCGGATCGATGCTGCGCGACACGATCGATTGCAACGCGGTGACCACCTGTGCGCCGACCAGCACGGAATCGATGCAGATGTGCGGGCGTGCCGCGTGGCCGCCGAGCCCGGTGATCTTGATGTCGAGCTCATCGGTCGCCGCCATGATCGGACCGGTGCGAATGGCGAAGCTGCCGACCGGAATGCCCGGACCATTGTGCATGCCAAAGACCTGCTCGATGCCGAAACGGTCCATCAGGCCGTCCTTGATCATCGCGTCGGCGCCCGCGCCACCCTCTTCGGCGGGCTGGAAGATCACGACCGCATCGCCGGCGAAGTTGCGGGTCTCGGCGAGATAGCGGGCGGCCCCGAGCAGCATCGCGGTGTGGCCGTCATGGCCGCAGGCATGCATCTTGCCGGGATTCCTGGAGGCATAAGGCAGGTTGGTCGCCTCCTCGATCGGCAGCGCGTCCATGTCGGCGCGCAGCCCGATCACCTTGATGTCGCCCTTGCCGGCCGGCTTCTTGCCCTTGATGACGCCGACCACGCCGGTACGGCCGAGGCCGGTCGTGACCTCGTCGCAGCCGAATTCGCGCAAGCGATCCGCCACGAATGCCGCAGTGCGGTGCACGTCATACAGCAATTCGGGGTGTTGATGGATATCGCGGCGCCAGGCCTGAATATCGGGTTGAAGATCGGCGACGCGGTTGACGATGGGCATTGCAAATTCTCTGCTTCCGGGTTGAACGCCTGCCCTGTCTAGCATGCAAGACGCGCTCCACCCAGCACTCTGCCGCAGAGGCCCTATCCACTCGGAGCGCTTGCCAAAGGGGGATCCCGGGCGGGCTTGCCGTCTTAACGCTTTGCGCGTCGGCGGCCCTCAGGCCGGGCCACCATTCCTGCGGTGCAGGTTCGGAAACAGGAACACCAGAGGGAGTGCCAGCGGCCCGATGAACGCAGCAATCCATCCCCAAACCTTGAAGCTGCGTCCGCGACGCTCGGCCAGTCGGCCGGCAAGGTAGATCGAAATCACGAAAGCGACCAGGGTAACGATGTCCACGGCGCACGCTCCAATGCTGCCTCGCGCTAGGCATAGCATGCAGCTGGTTGCGCTGCGACCGGCCGTCAATCACCTCTGGTTGAACCGACTGTGAACGGCCTCAAGCCGCCAGCGTGTTCTCGACCAGCTTGATCCAGTACGAGGTGCCGAACACGAGGGCCTCGTCGTTGAAATTGTATTCGGGGTGATGCAGCCCCGCGCTGTCGCCGTTGCCGCAGAAGATCAGCGCTCCCGGCCGCTGTTCCAGCATGAAGGCGAAATCCTCGCCGGCCATCAGCGGCGGCATCTCGTTCACGTTGGCGTCGCCGGCAATTTCCCGGGCGGCCCGGACAGCGACGTCGGTCTGCGGCATATGGTTGACCGTTACCGGGTAGCCGCGGTTGTAGGTCAGGTCGATCTTCGCGCCCGTGATCTGCGCCACCCCGGCGACGACCTCGCGCACGCGCTTTTCCACCAGTTTCCGCACCCCGCCGTCCAGGGTCCGGACGGTGCCTGCCAGTTCAGCGGTTTGCGGGATCACGTTGCGGGCATGGCCGGCGTGAAATTCGCAGATCGAAATGACCGCCGATTCCAGCGGATCGACGCTGCGCGACACGATCGACTGCAGCGCATTGATCAGCTGCGCGCCGACCAGCACGGAGTCGATGCATTTGTGCGGACGCGCGGCATGCCCGCCCCGCCCCTCGATCCGGATGAAGACGGCGTCACCTCCGGCCATGATCGGACCGGGGCGGATGGCGAAGCTGCCGACCGGAATGCCCGGACCGTTGTGCATGCCGTAGACCTGCTCGATGCCGAAGCGGTCCATCAGCCCGTCCTCGAGCATCGCAACGGCCCCCGCACCGCCCTCTTCCGCCGGCTGGAAGATCACGACCGCATCGCCGGCAAAATTACGTGTCTCGGTGAGATAGCGGGCCGCGCCCAGCAGCATGGCGGTGTGGCCGTCATGGCCGCAGGCGTGCATCAAGCCCGGGTTCTTCGAAGCATAAGGCAGGTTGGTCGCTTCCTCGATCGGCAGCGCATCCATGTCGGCGCGCAGCCCGATCACCTTCACCTCACCCTTGCCGGTGGGCCGATTGCCCTTGATGACGCCGACCACGCCGGTGCGGCCAATACCGGTGACCACCTCGTCGCAGCCGAATTCGCGCAACCGGTCCGCCACCAGCGCCGCCGTGCGGTGCACCTCGTACAACAGCTCGGGGTGTTGATGGATATCGCGGCGCCAGGCCTGGATATCGGGTTGCAGATCGGCGACGCGGTTGACAATGGGCATGGAACTGATCGTTTCTTCTGGTTGAACGCTGGTGCCTCTGTAGCATGCAAGACGCGAACCACCCAAACATCCGCCGGGCAAACTGCCGTTGCCAGCCCGACCTGAACTCGCTAAGCTGCCGACGACGGCATGATTGGCCGTAGTAACGGCAGGTTTGGCCGTACCTCATGAGCAGGGTAGCTCTCGACCGGCAACGGGCGGGAGCTTTTTGTTTTTTGGACGGATGCAATGGACGCAGGCAGCTGGCGAGTAGGCGTTTTGTTTTCCGAAACCGGCGTTACCGCTGCGATCGAGAGAACGCAGCGCGCGGCGACCCTGCTGGCGATCCAGCAGATCAATGCCGCCGGCGGCGTGCGTGGCAAGCCGATCGAACCGATTTGCTACGACCCCGGCTCGGTCCCGCATCAATACCGCGAGCTGGCCGTCAGGCTGTGCGATGAAGATCATGTGCGGATGATCTTCGGCTGCCACATGTCCAGTACGCGCAAGGCGGCGCTTCCGATCATTGAAGCGCGAGGCGCCCTGCTGTTCTATCCCACGCTGTATGAAGGCTTCGAATATTCGCGCAATTGCATTTACACCGGGGCCTCTCCCAACCAGAACTCGGTCCAGCTCGTCGACTACCTCACCAACAATTACGGCCGCCGGGTCTTCCTGGTAGGCTCGAACTACGTTTACCCTTACGAATCAAATCGCATTATCGCCGATCTGTTTCTTCAGGCCGGCGGCGAGGTCCTCGACGAGCTTTACGTGCCGCTGGATCTAACTCCGCTTCATATCGAAAAGATCATTCAGCGCGTCAAAGCAAGTAAGCCGGATGTCATCTATTCGACCATCGTCGGCGCCGGCATCATTCCGTGCTTCAACGCACTGGTTCAGTCCGGCCTCGACATGTCCAAAACGCCGGTCGCAAGCCTCTCCACCAGCGAGGCCGATCTCGTCCAAATGGCGCCGGAGGTGATCCGCGGGCATATCACCGCCGCGCCGTTCTTCTCGACGCTCGGCAGTGCGCAGGCGCAGGCATTCGTCCGGGCCTGCCGCGAGGCTTGCGGACCGGATACGCCGGTGACTGCGCCGGCGGAAGCCGCGTATTTTCAGGTCTTCCTCTATGCCGCAGCGCTGGAACGAGCGGGCAGCGATCGCTACAGCGAACTGCTGCCGGCGCTCTATGAAGTGGAATTCGAGGCCCCGCAGGGGAAAGTGAAGATCGAACGGCTGAACAACCATACGCATCTGTGGCCCCGCGTTGCCAAGGTCAATGCGCGTGGCGAGTACGAAATCGTGCACGAACCCACGGTGCGGGTTCAGCCTGATCCCTTCATGCTGGAGCATCGGCTGGGTTCATCCGAACCCGTGCCGCAGCCCGTGCGAATGTAGCGGAGAGCCCGTGTCCGTCGCGCTATTGAAAGATCTGCGGGACCTCAACGTTCTCGTCATTCATCCTTCGGACACCGAGGGAGAGTTTCTGGTCGATCATCTGCGCCGGATCGGATGCACGGTGAATTGCCGCTGGCCCGTCCCCACCGAACTGCCGCCGCATACGGATGTGCTGTTTCTTTCGATCGACGACGAGACGCGCCCCGAAACCGAACGGCTGCTCAAATCCATCACGCAACCGGCGCCGACCATCCTGGCGATCGTCTCTTACGAAAATCCATCGACGCTGCAGATCGTTCTCGAAAGCGGAGCGCTGGCCGTCATCGAGCGGCCGCTGAAACCGTTCGGGCTGCTGACGAACCTCGCGATCGCGCGAAATCTCTGGCTGCAGCAACAGGCGCTCAGCAAGCAGGCGCGCAAGTACAAGCGCCGGCTGCTTGGCGATCAAAGAATGGCGAAGGCAAAAGCGATCCTGATGTCGAGCAGCAGGCTCAGCGAGTCCGAGGCCTATCACGCGCGATGGCGAGCCGCGTTCCGGTGGACGAGGTTGCCAATCTGATCATCAGGTCCGAAGATATGTTACGCAGCAGAGCGCAAGCAGATTAGGCTTGCAAATGATTGCGGGAGCAGATTAGCATATTGACGTTGATAGTGCCCCTCATGGGCGCCGTCAGGACGTCCCCTCACAACGAGGCCACGTCTTGACGTAGCGGCGGAATGTTCTCCGAACCGCAGGTGGCAGAGTTGCCCGCAGACCGTTGACCCGGTCCTGCGGGTTTTTTGTTGCCGGCTGACAGAGACGTCAGCGTCTTCCCAAACCAGTCATCACGCTGAGTCATTTCAGCAGTGCCCGAAGCTTTGCACAAACCAGGGGAACAAGATGTCCTTCAACAGACGTGACTTTTTAAAGACGGCGGCGATCACTTCGGCCGCGATCGCATCGCCTTCTGTGATCAGGCAGGCCTTTGCAGCCGACCCGATCAAGGTGGGCGCGCTCTATTCGCAGACCGGCGGCCTGTCGATCGTCGAGAAGCTGCTGGCGAGCGCGGTGCAGATGGCCGTATCCGAGATCAATGCGGCAGGCGGCGTCCTCGGCCGAAAGGTCGAAGTCATCGTCGAGGACGGCGCATCCGATCCCAAGACCTTCAACGAAAAAGCGTCCAAGCTCGTCATTCAGGATCGCGTGGCGACCGTGTTCGGATGCCACACCTCGGCGAGCCGCAAGGCGGTGCTGCCGATCTTCGAACGGCGAAACGCCATGCTGTTCTACCAGACCCACTACGAGGGGTTCGAGTGTTCACGCAACGTCGTCTATTCCGGCGCGGTACCGAACCAGCAGCTCGGCAAGTATATTCCGTGGATCGCCAAGACGCTCGGCAAGAAGAAGTTCTTCATCGTCGGATCGGACTACGTCTATCCGCGCGAGATGGCGAAAGTCAGCAAGAAGCTGATCGAGGCGGCAGGCGCGCAGTGGACCGGCGACGAATATCTCGAACTCGGTCATTCCGAATGGGCGAGCATGGTCAAGAAGATCAAGGATTCGGGCGCGGACGTCGTGCTTTCCAACGTGGTCGGCGATTCCATCATCGCGTTCTACCGGGAGTTCAAGAATCAAGGTCTCTCGCAGGCGACGATCCCGATCTGCGCGACCGTCACTTCCGAAATCGAGATCGCGGCGATGGGCCCCGAATACGCCGCCGGCAGCTACACCTCGTTCCCCTATTTCATGTCGATCGACACGCCGGCCAACAAGAAGTTCATCGAGGACTTCAGAAAGTTCACCAAGGATCCGAAAGCGGTGACCTACCACTCGCTGGAAGCGGCCTATTTCCAGGTCTTCCTCTGGAAGCAGGCGATCGAGAAGTCGGGACAGGTTACCGCGGACGGCATTCGCGATGGCATCCGCGGCCAGACCTACGACGCGCCGGGCGGCAAGGTCAAAATCGACGCAGACAATCTGCATTGCTGGCTGACGCCGCGGGTCGGCCAGTGGCAGCCGGACGGCCAAAGCAAGGTCGTCGACGCCTGGCCGGAGCCGATCAAGCCGCTCGCCTATTCGGCCTATGGTGAAACGGAAAGCGATCTGTTCTGCACGGCGAAGGGGCTGGAAACCGCCAAGCTGAAATAGCAAACCCGGCCACATCGAAAGACATTCCAGCCGGGGCGCACCTCCCACCCCAACGCGCCCTGGCTGGAAGATGTTCGATATGCGATCCGGCTCCTTCGAAAGTAGAGACGACATGATCGACACGATGTTTATCGGCCTCAGCCTGAGCTCGATCCTGCTGCTGGTGGCGCTCGGACTTGCGATCACCTATGGCGCGATGGGGGTCATCAACATGGCCCATGGCGAGATGGTGATGCTCGGCGCCTACACCGCCGTGCTGTCGCGCATCTGGCTGGACGCCAACATCGTGATGGCAATTCCGATCGCCTTCGTCGTCACCGCGATCGTCGGTCTGGTCATCGAGCGCGTCATCGTCCGCCGGCTCTATGGCAGGCTGCTGGATACGTTGCTGGCGACATGGGGCATCGCCATCCTGATCCAGCAGGCGATCAGGCTTGAACTCGGCCTGTCGTTCTTCGGCATTCACGTCGAGGGTCTGGGGCCCGGCCTTCAGAACGTGCCGGTGCCGGCAGCCCTGCAGGGCACGTTTCATTTGGCTGGTGTCGAAATCAACACCTATCGCGCCTTCATCATTGTCGTCACCATAGCCCTTGCGGCCGTGACCTGGCTTCTGTTGCAGCGGACCTCGATTGGCATGCAGGTCCGCGCCATCATCCGGAACCCGAAAATGGCGGCGGCCTGCGGCGTCGACGTCGCACGCGTCAACGCCCTCACCTTCGCCTTTGGCTCGGGCCTCGCCGGAATAGCCGGCGTCATGATGTCAGGCTTCAAGACGGTATTCCCCGACATGGGCACCCCCATGGTGGTCGACGGCTTCCTGGTCGTTGTGGTCGGCGGTGTCGGAAGCCTGCTGGGATCGGTGCTGTCAGCCGGACTGCTCGGCGAGATCAACAGCGTGGTGGCCGCGCTCAAGAACGACACCATCGCCCGTGCCGTCATATTCGGCGTGGTCATTCTCATCATAGTCGTGAAGCCCAAGGGCCTTTTCTCGTTCAGGGGCCGCTAGAGTCATGGCATCGAGGCAAAGATACGATTTCCTGCTCTACGGGATCTTCGTCGCCGCAATTCTGCTGGCGCCGCTGATGCTGGAAGAATTCTGGCTGAACAGGATCGCAAAATACCTGGTGTTCGGCATGCTCGGCGTCGCCGTCGCGCTGTCCTGGGGTTACGCCGGCATCCTCAACCTGGGTCAGGGACTGTTTTTTGGCGCCGGCGCCTACATGCTGGCGATGTCGCTGAAGCTTGCCAGTCCGACCAGCCTGCAACAGGGATCCGACAAGCCGGTCCCCGACTTCATGCTCTGGAATGCCGAGCCCGGCGCGCTGACGCAACTATGCTGCATCAACAAGGGCTCCTTCATCTGGCTCCCATTTCAAAGCCAATGGTTTGGCGTTGCCATGGGCATCGTGTTGCCGGTGGCGATTGCCACCATCACCGGAATGATCGTGTTCCGTAACAGGATTTCCGGCGTCTTCGTTTCGATCATCACCCTGGCGCTGGTGTTGCTGGTGCGCCTGCTCGTCATCGATGCGCAGCCGCTGACCAACGGCTTCAACCGGCTGACCGACCTCGCCTGGCTGACGATCGGGGCGTTTCAGTTCGACCCCTACAGCCGCGCGACGTACTATCTGGTGGCCATCGCGCTGTCGCTGGTTCTCGTCGGTGCGCGTCTGCTGGTCAGCACGCGCGCCGGCCTCATCCTGCAGGCGACGCGGGATGACGAGACCCGCGCGCGCTATCTCGGGCTGGACGTTCCGAGCTACCAGATTTTCTTTTTCGTGGTGTCGGCGGCGATCTGCGGCTTCGCGGGAATGCTCTACGTGATGGTGTCGGAATTCGCCTCCCCGACCTTCATGGACCTGTCGTTTTCGATCACGATGGTGGTGTGGGCTGCGGTCGGCGGACGATCCTCGATCCTCGGCGCCTGCGTCGGCGCCATCCTCATCAACATGATCGAGGCCAAGGTCAGCGAGACCAAGGCTTTGGTGGAAGTCTGGAAAGCCGTGGTCGGGCTGATCTTCGTTCTCGTGGTGCTGTACCTGCCGCGGGGCCTTGGCGGGTTTGCGCACGATCTTCTCGACCGCTGGCGGGCACGTAACGCGGAGGCCGTCCCCGATGAAGGGCTGGTGGCGGAACGCCGCGACACCGTTGCAGAGCGCGGGTGAGTGCCATGGCAGCCACCGCGCTCACCATCGACGGGCTTGAAGTCAGCTTCGGCAGCGTCAAAGCCGTCAACAACGTCACCATGACGATTGCCGAGGGAGAATTGCGCGTACTGCTCGGCGCCAACGGCGCCGGCAAGACGACGCTGATGGACCTGATCTCCGGCCGCACGCACAGCACCCGCGGACACATTCACCTTTACGACACCGAGATCACCAACTGGCAGGAGCACCGGATTGCCCGTGCCGGGATCGGCAGGAAATTCCAGATCCCCAGCGTGTTCCGCGAACTCACCGTCCGCCAGAATTTCGAAGTCGCCTCTTGCCGCAATCCCTCGGTGTTCGCGAACCTTGGATTCGGCTTTTCCAGACAGACCCTCGCAAGGATCGAAGAGGTGCTCGCCATTGTCGATCTCCGGGACAAGGCCGACGTGACGGCCGCCTATCTGAGCCATGGCCAAACCCAATGGCTCGAGCTCGGCCTGCTGATGCTTCAGGACCCAAAAGTTATCCTGCTCGACGAACCGACGGCGGGCATGACGGCGGCCGAGACCAAAAAGACCGCAAAGATCATCAACAGCATGCGAGGGAAGCACACCCTCCTCGTCGTCGAACATGACATGGCGTTCGTGCGCGAGATCGCGGAACGCATCACCGTGCTGCATCTCGGCGAGGTGCTGGCAGAAGGCGACATTGCATCGATTGAAACGGACCAGGCCGTCAGGCGGGCGTATTTGGGATCGCGGAGTATTTCCTGATGCTGAGCCTGTCGAACCTTCACAGCTTCTACGGACGCAGCCACGTTCTGCATGACGTCACGCTCAGCTTCGACAAGGGGCGGATCACCACCGTGCTCGGCCGCAACGGCGTCGGCAAAACGACGCTGCTGAAAACCCTGATGGGCATGACGGACAAGACCGCGGGAAAGATCGAACTGGACGGAACGAACATCACCGATGAGCCGACCTTCCGCCGCGCCCGCGCCGGCCTCGCCTATGTGCCGCAGGGCCGGGAAATCATCCCGGACTTCACTATTCGCGAAAATATCCTGCTCGGAACCTTCGCCAGGACCGACGGCAGGCGCGTCATTCCCGCTCTAGTCGGCGAGCTGTTTCCGTATCTGCTGCAGAACAAGGACCGGTTGGGCGGCGTGCTGTCCGGCGGACAGCAGCAGCAACTGGCCATCGCGCGGGCGCTGGCCTCGGAGCCGGATGTGCTGCTGCTTGATGAACCCAATGAAGGAATCCAGCCGTCGATCGTCGAGGAAATCGAGCAGACGATTGTTCGCCTCAATCGCGAGATCGGCCTCACCATCGTGCTGGTCGAGCAAAATATCGAATTCGTCCGCCGTGCGTCGCACCAGTTCGCGATGATGGAAAAGGGACGCGTGGTGGCGGAGGGTCCGGTATCGCAGCTCACCGAAGAGCTTGTGCACCTGAGAATGGCGATTTGAATCCTGGAATTTTCGGTATCCGCCGTGGCGGCGTGGCAGAGGTAAGGCAATGGCATCAGAGCGTTTCAAGGCGGCGTCCATCCAGTTCGAGCCGACGATGTTTGAAAAGGAGCGCAACATCCAGCGCTTGCTGGAGATGACGAGCGAAGCCGCGGCGGCGGGCGCGCGCCTGATCGTCACCCCCGAAATGGGAACCACCGGCTATTGCTGGTATGACCGGGCGGAAGTGAAACCTTTCGTGGAAACCATTCCCGGTCCGACCACTGACGTATTTCATTCGCTCGCAAAACAATTCGGCTGCTACATCGTGGTCGGCATGCCCGAGGTCGACGCCTCCACGGACCTCTACTACAACACGGCGGTCCTGATCGGTCCGTCAGGCGTTGTCGGCAAGCACCGCAAGTCGAATTTCCGAACCTAAATGGGCCGCGTCGGGAGACATCGCCCATATCGTGTTCGAGACCGAGATCGGACGCATTGCCCTGCTGGTTTGCATGGACCTGCATTTCTTCGAGACCGCGCGGCTGGAAGCGCTGGCTGGTGCGGATGTGATCTGCCACATCAGCAACTGGTTGCAGGAACGGGCGCCGGCGCCGTACTGGATCAACCGCGCGTTCGAAAACGGCTGCTATGTCATCGAGAGCAACCGCTGGGGCCTCGAGCGCACGGTGCAGTTCAGCGGCGGAAGCTGCATCATCGAACCGGACGGCAATGTTCAGGCGGTGCTGGATAGCGGCGACGGTATCGTGCACGGCGAGATTGATCTCACCAGGGCGCGTCGGCGGGAGGTGTTGTCGGAGCCGATCTTCGAGGACCGTCGTCCCGAGCTTTATGCCAACCTGATGACGAACAGCTTCACCTGGAATCCGCGCGACTTCTTCAAGCTCTATGGCTACCAGCCGCTGCCTCCCGGGCAACTATCGCGCGCCGCCGTCGTGCAATTTACGCCAACCGACGACGTCGAGCAGAATCTCGCGCGCATCGAGGCGTTGGCCAGGGAGGCCGTCAGCGAGGAAAAGCCTGACCTCGTCGTATTCCCCGAATTGTCGATGACCGGGATCGGCGCGCCCGGTGACCGCGCGCTTGAGATCAAGGATCAGGCGGTCTCGCGTCTTGTCCGCCTGGCGGCACGGTTGCGGGTACACATTATCGCCGGTTTCGCGGAGCGGACCGCTGAAGGATTATTTAACACCGCCGTTCTGGCCGGTCCCGAAGGTCTGGTCGGCAGCTACCGGAAGATTCACCTAAACGCGCGCGACAAGACCTGGGCCATCGCCGGTTCGGACTGGAAAGTGTTCGACCTACCGATCGGAAGGGTCGGCCTGCTGATCGGGCACGACGCCCTCTTCCCCGAGGCGGTGCGCTCGCTCTCGCTGCTCGGCTGCGACCTCGTCGCTTGCCCGGCCGCCATTGCCGGCCAATTTACCGGAGCGCACGAGGGGACCAGCATACGCCACAACTACCCGATCCCGACCGGAGCCGATCCCCACCATTGGCACGCCTTTCGCGTGCGCGGCGGCGAAAGCAACGTCTATTTTGCATTTGCGAACGTCTACGATCCTGATCGCGGTTATCTGGGAAAAAGCGCGGTATTCGGCCCGGATGCTTTTGCATTTCCGCGCCAGGAGTCTGCCATCCTCGACGATGAGGGATTTGCAGCGGCGAGCGTCGATACGACGAACCTCGATACGCCCTACCCGACGAACATCGTTCGCCGAAAGGATCTTGTGATGATGCGCCTGCCGCACCATTACCCCGCTTTGGTGAAATGGCATCAATAGAGCGGCGGAAATCGCCCGCTGCCGAAACGAAAGGGTTCGCTTTTGCCCGGATTCGTTTATTGATCGTCCGCGACGGTACCGCCGTTCACTGGACGTGACGCGCGGCCAATCCTGCAGATCGAATTCGACCCTGGCATTGCGTGCCATGCGGGTCGCGCGGAAACAATGATGAAGCGGCTTGAAGGTGATTTCGACTATATCGTCGTCGGCGCAGGCACGGCCGGGTGCATCATGGCCAACCGGCTTTCGGCCGATCCCAGCAATCGCGTGCTGATCCTGGAGGCCGGCGGCAACGACAACTGGATCTGGTTTCACATCCCGGTCGGTTACCTCTTCGCGATTGGCAATCCCCGCTCCGACTGGATGTTCAAGACCGAGCCGGAGCCCGGCCTCAACGGCCGCGCGCTGGCCTATCCCCGCGGCAAGGTGATCGGCGGCTCGTCGGCGATCAACGCCATGATCTCGATGCGGGGCCAGGCCGCCGATTACGATCACTGGCGCCAGCTCGGCCTCACCGGCTGGGGCTATGACGACGTGCTGCCGCACTTCCTGGCGCTCGAAGATCATTTCCTCGGCAAGAGCGAACATCATGGCGCGGGCGGCGGCTGGCGCATCGAAGCGCCCCGGCTGTCCTGGGCAGTGCTGGATGCCGTCGGCGACGCCGCCGCGCAGATGGGCATCCGCCGCATCGCCGATTTCAACACCGGCGACAATGAAGGCATCAGCTATTTCCACGTCAACCAGAAGCGCGGCCGCCGCTGGTCCTCCGCGCGGGGCTTCCTCAAGCCGGTGCTGAACCGCCAGAATCTGCGGCTGGAAAAGAACGTGCTTGTCGACCGGCTGATTGTCGACAACGGCCGCGCCGTCGGCGTACGTTTCATGCAGGGCAACGAGATCGTCGAGGCCCGCACCAAGGGCGAAGTCATTCTCTGCGCAGGCTCGATCGGATCGACGCAGGTGCTGCACCGTTCCGGCATTGGTCCGGCCGACTGGCTGTCGCCGCTTGGCATCGATGTCACGCTCGATCGCCAGGGCGTGGGCCGCAACCTTCAGGACCATCTGCAGCAGCGCGCGATCTACAAGGTCGAGGGCGTCCGCACCCTGAACGAGACCTATTACAATCTGTTCCGGCGCGGCCTGATGGGGCTCGACTACGCGTTCCGCCGCCGCGGCCCGCTGACCATGGCGCCGTCGCAGCTCGGCATCTTCACGCGCTCCGATCCGCATCGCGAGCGCGCCAACATCCAGTTCCACGTGCAGCCGCTGTCGCTCGACAAATTCGGCGATCCCCTGCACCGTTTCCCCGCCATCACGGTCAGCGCCTGCAATCTGCGGCCGACGTCGCGCGGCACCGTGCGCATCCGAGCCGCAGAGGCCGACAAGGCGCCCGCGATCGCACCGAACTATCTGTCGACCGATGAAGACCGTCAGGTCGCCGCCGACGCCATCCGCACCACGCGGCGGCTGATGAAGCAACAGGCGCTGGCGCGATTTCGCCCCGAAGAATATCTGCCCGGTCCCAGCGTCGGCGACGACGATGCAGCGCTGGCGAAAGCCGCCGGCGATATCGGCACCACGATCTTCCATCCCGTCGGCACCGCGAAGATGGGATCAGCTTCCGATGCCAGTTCCGTCGTCGACGAGCGCCTGCGCTTTCACGGCATCGCCGCCTTGCGCGTCGCTGACGCCTCTGTCATGCCGACGATCACGTCGGGCAACACGAATACGCCGACGGCGATGATCGCCGAGAAAGGCGCGACCATGATTTTGGAGGATGCCCGCGCTTGACGAGTTCGCAGCGGATTTCGGTCGGCGATACCAACACACGCATCGCGCTGGCGCGATGGGGTGCGGAGGATCGAGGTAAGGCGCCTGTCCTGTTGCTGCACGGCACCGGTTTCGTCGCCGAGGTCTGGGACGACGTCGCCCGCGAACTCGCGCAGGACTACGCGGTCTACGCACTCGACCGCCGTGGCCATGGCGACAGCCACAAGCCTGCGGCCAACCGCTATCACTTCCAGGATTTTGCCGAGGATGTGTGCCGGGTGGTCGAGGCCCTCGATCTTACGAACATCTACGGCATCGGACACAGCGCCGGCGCGACTGATCTGTTGTTGGCGGCGAAACTGATGCCTGCGCGCTTTGCACGGCTGTTCGTGATGGAGCCGACGGTGATGGATCCGCGCGCGGCTCGACCGGATGGCTTGAGCGATTTCGGCAAAAGCGCCGTGCAGGGCGCGCGGCGTCGACAGGCCGAATTCGAAAGTGCGGACGCCGCATTCGCGCGCTACCGTGCCGCGCCGGCTTTTGCAAAATGGACGGAAAATTCGCTGCGGGCTTACATCCGGCACGGCTTCGCGCAGCAAGACGATGGCCGGGTGCGGCTGCGCTGCACGCCTGAAATTGAATCGGCGGTGCTGCTTCCGATCATGGAGGCGATGGAGCAGGTTTACGAGGGCGACGCGCGCGGCAATCCGTTCGCGTGGCTGTCCGAGATCGAATGCCCCGTGCGCGTGGCCACCACGGAAAAATCCTGGTCGATCTACAAAGAGATGGCGTCTTGCGCGGTAGCCCTGCTTCCGGCCGCGAGCCAATGGACCTTCGACGGCGCCGGCCACAGCGTGGCCCAGGATGCGCCTGAACTCGTGCTCGGGGCGTTGAAGGCGTTCGAAGCACAGGTCGGATAACGGGCCATCACAATCCAGCGCTTGCGATGATGTCGCGAAACGGTTGCCGCCGTTGCGCGAACCCTGTCGCGCGTGCGCAAGCCTGTTTGACTCGTCCGCAGAATGAATATAGGTTCATGTTTCCTGAGTATTAATTCACGATACTGGAATCCTGGATTCACAATGGCCCAAGCGCAGGTTCGGCGGCAGCAGATCGAGGACACGCTCAAGAACGTCATCAAGGTCACGCGCGACCTGATCGCCGAGGGCGGATGGTCGGCGGCGCAGATATCCGTGATTGCAAGCCGCGCCGGTCTCGCGACCGGCTCGGTCTACCGCTACTTCGATTCCAAGGTCGATCTGTGCGTGCAGGTGCTGTCGGAAGTCTCGAAGCGCGAGGCCGAAGTCGCAGCCGGGATCATCGATTCCGAAGGCGACGCCACCTCGCGGATGCATGACGCCGTGGCGACGTTCGTGCGGCGGGCCGCGCGCGAGCCCCGCCTGGCCTACGCCCTGATCGCCGAACCCTGCGAGCCGGCGCTCGACGAAGCCAGACTCCAATACCGCGATGCGCTCGCCAAGCAGTTTGCCCGGCTGATCGACGACGGCATCCGCCGCGGCGAGTTCATCGACATGCCGAGCGACGTCATCTCCACCTGCGTGACCGGCGCCATGATGGAGCCGCTGATCCGGCCGCTCGCGCGCGCCACGAGGCCCCGGAAGCAGGAGATCGAGACGCTGGCCGAACAGGTGGCGATCGCGTGCGTTCGGATGGTCCGCGCCAATTCGCCGAAGCTGACCAGCATCAAGAAGCCCCGGAGAGCCCAATGAATTTGACGCTCCAGGCGCAGCGCGCGGACCATCAACTTCCGCCTGTCGAAACCCACCAGGTTCTGAACCAGGCCAGTCCCTGCAGCGGATACAACGCATTCACCGGCGATGTCGTGCTGCGCGACATGGTCGAACGCCATGCGCCATGGAGCGCCACCAACGCCTCGGCGGTCGGTGCGCTTGCCGGCGACGCGCAGGTTCAGGAAGCCGCAAGGCTGGCCAACGAACATGGACCGCAGCTGCGAAGCCACGACCGCTTCGGCAACCGGACCGACTGGGTCGAATTCCATCCATCCTGGCACCAGCTGATGGGACTGGCGTTCGGCAACGGCGTTCACAGCCTTGCCTGGACCGCCGCGCAGCCCATGGGCCATTTCGCGCGCGCGGTGCTCAGCTATCTCTGGAACCAGGTGGAAAGCGGCGTCGGCTGTCCGACCGGAATGGCCTATGCCGCCGCCGCCGGTTTTGCCGGCAAGCCCGAATTTGCGCTGTGGCGCGAAAAGACGCTGTCCACGCAATATGACCCAAGGCGCCTGCCGGTCGAGCAGAAAACCGGTGCGGTGATCGGTTACGCCATGACCGAAAAACAGGGCGGCTCGGATTTGCGGCAAACGCAAACCATCGGCGTGCTTGCCGGCAGCGAGAACGGCGCGCAGGTCTATCTGCTGACAGGACACAAATGGTTCTTCTCCGTCCCCACCTGCGACGGTTTCTACACGCTGGCGCGGACCAAATCCGGCGTCAGCTGCTTCTTCGTGCCCCGCCTGCTCGCCGACGGCAGCGCCAATCGCGTTTTCGTGCAGCGCCTCAAGGACAAATGCGGCAACCGCTCCAACGCATCGAGCGAAGTCGAATTCAACCGCACCTTTGCGATGCTGGTCGGCGAGGAAGGTGGCGGCATCCGCGAGATCCTGTCCCACGCCCACCTCACGCGGCTCGATTTTGCGGTCGGGTCCGCCGGCCTGATGCGCCAGGCGCTGACACTGGCCATCAACCACGCCTCGACGCGCAACGGTTTTGGTCACCGGATGGCCGATCTGCCGATGCAGGCGAACGTTCTGGCCGACCTTGCGCTGGAAAGCGAAGCGGCAACGCTTGCCGCGCTTCGGATCGCGCGGGCGACCGACGGCATGCACTTGAGCGAGAGCGAACGGTTGCTCGCACGCGTCGCCACGCCGGTCGTAAAGTTCTGGAACTGCCAGCGCGCCACTACCTTTGTCTATGAAGCCCTCGGGGTTCACGGCGGCAACGGCTTCATCATGGAGAACCCGATCGCGCGGCTCTATCGCGAGGCGCCGCTGAACTCGATCTGGGAAGGCACGTCCAACATGATGTGCATGGACGTGTTGCGGGCGCTGAGCCGTGAGGAAGGCGCGCTCGAAGCGTTCATGACGGAGGTGTCCGGCGCGGGCGCGGCGGATCGGGCGCACGGGCAATTCCTGTCCGACCTGAACGATGATCTCGGCGCCCGCGTCAATGACGAGGGCAACGGCCGCGCCATCGTCACGCGCATGGCGCTGGCGTTGCAGGCCAGCGAAATGTTGAAGCACAGCCCGGCAAGTGTCGCGGATCGCTTCGTCAGCTCACGGCTCGGAAACCGCCATGCCGGCGTAATCGGCACGCTCACCAACGGTCCTGATATCGGCGACATCGTCGCGCGCGCCACCGTCAACTGAGGAATCCCTGATGGGCAAGATGGAAGTCATCCCGATCTCAAACGTACAGGCCGCGGTATCGACTGTGGAATGGCAAACCCGCATCCACCTCGCCGCGTGTTACCGCCTGATGGCGGCGTATGGCATGACCGATCTGATCTACAACCACATCAGCGCGCGCATCCCCGGCGCGGCGGAACACTATCTGATCAACCCCTATGGCATGCTGTACGAGGAGATCACGGCATCGAGCCTGGTCAAGATCGACGTCGACGGCTCGACGATCCTGCAGCCGGACCATGGTTACAATGTCAACGTGGCGGGCTTCTATCTGCACGCGCCGATTCAGAAGACCCGTCCGGACCTGCAGTGCATCATCCACACGCACAGCCGCGCCGGTACGGCGGTGAGCGGATTGCGCGAGGGCTGTTGCCGCTGTCGCAGACGGCGATGCGCTTTTTCGGCCGCATCGGCTATCACGATTTCGAAGGGCCGGCGATCAGCGGGGCGGAGTGCGACCGCATCACCTCTGACCTTGGCCCCCACGACATCCTGATCCTGCGCAATCACGGGCTGCTCGCCTGCGGCCGCAGCATCCCGCAGGCCTTCAACGCCATGTACTGGCTGGAGAACGCCTGCCGCATCCAGGTCGACATGCTCTGCTGCAACCGTCCTTTGTATCAGCCGACCGCCGCCGCCATCGACAATACGGTGACCTGCTTTGCAGGCACCGAAATCACGCTGCTGAACGAGGCCGAGACCAACCCTACCATCAATGAAGACGCGCGCGGTGGCGCGGGCGGTTATGGCGGGCTGGAGTGGGACGCCTTGCTGCGCAAGCTCGATCGCATGGATCCCGCCTTCCGGAGTTGACGATGCAAGAACAAAGACAAGAACAGAGGCACGGCTTCATTGGGTGCGGCCGCGTTGGCCGCACGCTCGCGCAGGCCTTCGCGAATGCCGGTTACATGGTGACAGGCGCCTGGAGCCGGAAGGCGGCCGATCCGGCGCTGATGGCACAGGAAGTACCCGGCCTGCATTCGCTTGCAAGCGCGCAGGCGGTGGCCGATGCCTGCGACTTCGTCTGGCTGACCGTGGCCGACGACGCCATTGCGACGGTCGCAGACGGCATCGCGTGGAGCGCGCGGCACCGGGTCATCCACTGCAGCGGCGCGACCGAGATTGGCGCGCTTCAGAATGCGAAAGATCACGGCGCATCGATCGGCGGATTCCACCCGATGCAGATGTTCACCAATCCCGCCGTCGCGCTGAAGGGACTGCCGGGTTGCACCGTCGGGGTCGAGGCCGAGGCCGAACTTCTCGAAGCGCTGCGACGAATGGCATCGGACATCGGTTGCATCCCGGTGCAGGTGCCTGCTGGGCAGCGCGCGCTGTATCACGCCTCCGCCTACTATGTCGGCCCGTTCCTGATCGCGCTGCTCGCCGAAGGCGCGAACCTGTGGCGGAAGTTCGGGGCGAGCGAAAAACAAGCGCTCGATGCGATGCTGCCGCTGCTTGCGGGGACCCTTTCCGCTGTCCGCGATGGCGGCCTCGCCCACGGCATGGGCGGGTGTGTCGCCAGAGGCGACATCGGAACCGTCCGCAAGCACCTCACTGCGCTGGACCGGTACGATCCGGATGCAGGTCAACTCTATCGCGCGCTGGCAAAACGCAACATTCCGCTCGGGATCGCCCGCGGCAGCCTGAGCGCGGCTGCCGCCGAACGCATCGGCGAGACGCTTGCGATGGACGCAAAGGCGGACGCCTGAGGCCATCGAGGTTTCGGATGATGATCCGCCGGCCGGCTATGTCTGCGGAGGGTAGCGATCGAACAACGGCAATTCGTGTGCGCGCTCCATCCAGCTGACCCGCTCGGCGACCTGGACGTGCACCATGACCGGAACGGCATCGGGATCGTCATAGGTGCCGCTTTGCACGTCGATGATCCCGGGCAGCATGTTCGCATTGGTGTAGAACAGGCCGGTTCCGCAATTGGCGCAAAACTGCCGCCTTCCGTGCTCGGAAGACGCGTAGACCTTCGGCTCGCCCTGCGTCACCTTGACTGCGTCTTCGGCGTACATCGCCCAGCCGACCATCGGTGCTCCGGCGTGCCGCCGGCAATCCGCGCAATGACACAACGCATGCACGATCAGGTCGCCGTCCACCTGGTAGCGGATCGCGCCGCAATGACAGCCGCCGGAAATGCGCATCAGTCTTCTCCACATGATTGTCGGGATGAGAATACTATGGCGCGGATCAGCCGAAAACTGCGGCATAAGCGCATGTACGCCGCACGGAACTCAAAAGCGATCTTCCGCTTGCCCGATAGCGATTGCGTGTTGCGCTTTGGTGTTGCGTGTCGGCGTTACGCCGACTTCCGCACGGCGTTGTCGACCAGCGTCTTGCCGAGCGACCAGATCGCGCCGGGCACCTTGTGGCTGGAGGCGATGACGGTGTCGAACGCCTTTTCGATCCAGCTGCAGTCTTCTTCCGTAATGACAAGAGGTGGCAGCAGCTTGATGGTGTGGCTGCCATGACCGGAGACCTGGGTCAGGATCTTGTGATCCTTGAACAGCGGCACCGTGATGAGCTGGCAGAACAGGCCCTTGTTGGCGGTCTCGAGCACGTTCCAGGAAGCCTTCAGCCGCAGCGATTTCGGCGGACCGAATTCGATGCCGATCATCAGCCCCTTGCCGCGCACTTCCTTCAGCAATTCGTAGCCGGGCACCATGCGCGTCAACGCCAGACGAAGCTCGGCGCCGCGCTTGGCGGCCTGCTCGACCAATTTTTCTGCCTTCATCACTTCGAGCGTGGCGATACCGGCCGCCATCGCCAGATCGTTCTTTGCAAAGGTCGAGCCGTGCACGACCGCGCGGTCCATTTGATTGAAGATCTTGTCGAAGATGCTCTTGCGCGTCAGCAGCGCGCCGACCGGCACATGACCGCCCGACAGCGCTTTCGCCAGCAGCACCATGTCGGGTTCGACGTTCCAGTGCTCGACCGCCAAAAACTTGCCGGTGCGGCCGATCCCGGTCTGGATTTCGTCGGCGATGAACAGCGTGCCGTATTTGCGGCACAGCGCAAGCGCGCCCGGCAGGAATTCGTCGGTGGGCAGGTTGACGCCCTTGCCCTGGATCGGCTCGACGATGAAGGCGGCGACCTGACGCGACGACAGCGCCTGTTCGAGGGCGGCGAGATCGTTGAACGGGATCTGGGTGCATCCCGGCAGCAGCGGTTCGAAGCCACTGCGGAAGTTCGAATCATCCATCAGCGACAGGGCGCCGTAGGACAATCCATGAAAGGAGTGCGAACAGGAGACGATGCCGGGCCGCCCGGTGGCGCCACGGGCAAATTTGATCGCGGCCTCGACGGTTTCGGCGCCGGAATTGGCGAAAAACACCTTGTCCAGATATGGCACATGTTCGAACAGACGTTCGGCCAGCACCCCGGCCAGCGTCGAGACGTCGAGCTGCACCAGATTCGGAAAATCGGCGTCGAGCACGCTTTTCAGCGCATGGCGCAACGCCGGATGGTTGCGGCCAATCGCAAAAACGCCAAATCCGCTCAGTAGGTCGAGATAACGGGCCCCGTCACGATCGAACAGGTATTGACCTTGACCCTTCTGAAAGCCGACATCATAGCCAATCGTCTTGAGCACGCGGACGAGCTGCTCGTTCAAATGGCGCGAATGCATGGAACTGCGCTGCGCCTGGCGCTCCACAAACATCTCGGAAACGTCTAGATTTGAACTTAGCATTCGTTACATACGTCGCTTGATGGCCATTTCGTCAACTGAAAACGCCCAATGCGGCGTTTTGACCCCTCTCGGATCATCTACATAAGCATAAGCATAGGTTTGAACCATGTTGCACTGCCCAAGAACTGTCGCGCGCAGAATAGTTTTTTCCGGATTCATTTTTGCCACAGGTGTTACTTCCGCACTGGCCGCCGACCCCACAGGCGATTGGAAAGTGGCCGACGGCGTCGCCAACATTCGCGTAGCACAATGTAACGGCAACATGTGGGGTGCCGTCGCCTGGGAGAAGACGCCGGGTGGCCGGGATTCGAATAATCCGGATGCCTCAAAGCAGAGCAGACCGACACTGGGCATGCCGATCCTGATCAACATGAAGAAGAAACCCGGCGTCGATGCGTGGGAAGGCCAAGTCTACAACGCCAAGGACGGACAGTCTTACAGCTCGACCATCAAGCCGATCGGAACCGACCAGCTCGAGATTCAAGGCTGCGTGCTGGGCTTCCTGTGCGGCGGCGAGACCTGGACCCGCGTCGGGCCGCCGATTCCTTCAAGCCCCAGCAACAGCATGGCCAAGGGCGCCGCGCCGAAAAATCAGGCAGGTGCAGCACCGAAGGCTGGCGCCTCGGCGACAGCGCCGGGTCTGACGCCCGCGCCCGGCTCGCCGGCGGCAACCGCCGCGCCGAAGACCACGGGTGCCGTGAGCCCGGCGCCGGGTCAAAAGCCCGTCGCCGGCCAGAAACAGGCGGCCGCCGATCCCGTCGGCGATATCTGCCTACTCCCCGATATCGCGCGGTTTGCCCATTAGCGCAGGCTGAAACAGCAGCACCGCCGCCAGCGTGGTGATGAGCGAGAGCGCCAGCAATTTACCCATGCTGGCGGTACCGGGATGACTGGATAGCCACAGGCTTCCGAAAGCCGTGGCGGTCGTCAGCGCGCTGAAAAAGATGGCGCGCGTCAGGCTGGTCTGCAGCAGATTCGTTCTGCCCGATCGCCATGCCGTCACGTAATAGATCTTGAAGGCAACGCCGATGCCGAGCATCAGCGGCCACGCGACGATGTTGGCGAAGTTGAGCGGCAGCCCGATCAGCACGCAGATCTCCATCGTCACCGCGCCGGCCACCAGCAGCGGCACCAGCGTCAGCAGCACGTCGGCGACCCGCCGCAACGCCAGCCAGAGCAGCACGCTGATCACGATCAGCGCCCAGATGCCGGCGTGGATGAATGCCTTGACGACGGTGTCGCCGGATTTGAGGATCGAGACAGGTCCGCCGATCGCAGTCGGCTCGGCGGCGAGAACCGCATCGGCAAACTTGCGCAGAACTTCATTGTCGTTCGGATCCCCCTTCGGCAGCGCCTCGACGCGCATCAGGCCGTCCTTGGTCTTCCAGCTGCTCACGAGTTCGGGCGGCAAGGTCTTCAACGTGACCGACTGGGCCTGCATCGTGTTCTTGAGCTGGTCGAAGGTTATCTTGAGCGGGATGACGAAAATACTCTGCGCCTTGTCGCGGACCGCTTGGGTTGATTCGGCCAGCTTCGCCAGCGCATCGGCCAGCCGCCGTGCCGCGACCGCGCCCGGGCCTTTGCCATCACCGGCGGTCTTGCGCAAATTGTCGACCGAGCTCTTGAGCGCCTCGACGTTCTCGGCATCGGTCGGCGCCGCATCGACGGAATCCGGATTGAGCGCAGGACCCACCACCTTGGCGGCCTGCGCGATCAGCTTCAGCTTGGCCGGCTGATCCTCCGGCACGAAACTGTCGAGCGACATCACGCGAAGCACTTCCGGCACCTTCTCCAGCTTCGCCTCGATCTTCTTGGCGTCGGCGTCCGAATTGGTCATCACGTTGATGGCGTTGGCGCCGGTGTTCGGATCCTTGCGCAGGTCAAGGAAGGTCGCAATCGACTCGACCTGCGAGTTGCGCAGATTGATCGGGTTGAAGTCGAACTTCATGAAATAGAGCAGCGGCAGACCGGCCAGCGCGACCAAAATCGTGCCGACGATGATGACGACGCGATGCCGCTCGAGAAAGTCATCGACCGGCGCCAGGAAGGCGTAGCCGACCGGCTCGCTTTCGCCGGGCGGGTTGAGCAGCGTCAGCATCGCCGGCAACGTCGTGATGCTAGTGATGAACGCCACCAGCATGCCGGCGCCGGCGATCTTGCCGAGTTCGGAAATGCCCTTGTAGTCGGTCGGCAGGAAGCACAGGAAACCGGCGGCGGTCGCCATCGCCGCGAGCGACAGCGGAACCGCCGAGCGGCGGGCCGCGCTCTCCAGCGCGAGCACCAGATCATCGTTCTTGAAGCGCTCCGAACGATAGCGGACGCTGAACTGGATGCCGAAATCCACGCCGAGGCCGACGAACAGCACGGCGAACGCGACCGACAGCAGATTGAGCGAACCCACCATCATCAGGCCGACCGCGGTGGTGATGGCAAGGCCGACGAACAGGTTCACGAACACGGCGAAGATGATCTTGCCTGAATGCAGCGCCATCCAGAGAATCACGAGCACGATCACGACGGTGCCGATGCCGTTGACGATCGCGCCGTCCTGGACGGTGGCGTATTCCTCATTGGCGATCGGAATCGGTCCGGTCAGCCGCACGCGCGCGCCATACTCGCCCGCGAAATTCAGCTCCTTGGCCGCCTGCCGGATCGCGTCGGTGGCTTCCTTGCCGGGCTCGAGCGCGTTGTAGTCGACCTTCGGCTTGAATTCGATGAAGGCGCGCTTGTCGGAATCGCCGAGCGGCTTGTCGCTGACGAGTTCGCGCCACGAGAATGTCGCCGTTCCCTTGCTCAGGATGTTCTCGACGGTCTGCGAGATCTGGTTGAAAGGCCGTTCCGCATTGTCGAGCTTGACCTGGCCGCGCTTGATGCCGGCAAGGCCGGTTTCCAGCGCGCCGGTCAAACCGCGGATCGAGGGATCGCCGGCCATGATTTCGATCAGCGGCGCGGCGGCTTCGAGTTGGCCGGCGACCTTGCCGACCTCCTCCACGGGCAGGAACAACAGCCCGTTCTTCTCGAAGAACTCGCCGGAACCGAGCGGCTGCACCGATTCGAAATTCTTGGTGTCGCCCGCAAGCTTATCGGCCAGCGCCTTGCCGGCGGCACTGGTTAGCTCGGGGGTCGGGCCCTCGACGACGGCCAAAATCAGCTTCTCGCGATCGAACGCCTTCTCAAACTGGTTGTCGCGTTTGCGCCAGTCCAGGTCGGGCGAAATCAGCGTGTTGATGTCGGTATTGATGACGAAGTTGCGGGCCGCATAGAAGCCCGCGCCAATCGCGAGGAGCAGCGAAAAGACGACGATAAGGGTGGCAAACCGCGTGCACGCTCTAACAATTGAGACAACCAGGCTGGTCAGCACATCATTTCTTTCTAAGTCTTAATAGGGAGCTTGCCGAAAACGTCCGCTGTCTAGCGGAGTTCCCGGGGGCGATCTACATCGGGCGATCTATTGTTGTGGTTACTGTCAGAGAGGCCCGCTCAGAGAAGGCAAAACGGGCCGAAATGGCATTGAGAAACCCCATATAGACGCCCAGTGCGGGCGAGAAAGTGACGAAACGGTGAGGAATTGGACGGAGTTCGGGTATTATGATACTTCCATCGACCCCAAGCCAAACACGGCCTTTTGCGTTCCGGCTTTTCTAGATGCTAATTTTTTGACACAAAGCCCTGTGCTTCCATGTGCTTGGGTGGATTACCCCCGGAACGGTGGTGCGGTTATTGCAGTTTGTTCGGCCGGGCCCGGCAGGACTGGCTGGACGAAGTCGTTTGAATGAATTTGGTGCAACTTGGGTAATGAGCGTCCCATGGAAGTCTATCTGGCGCAGCCCCGCGGATTTTGCGCGGGCGTCGTGCGTGCCATCGAGATTGTCGAGCGTGCGCTGCAGAAATACGGCCCGCCGGTCTATGTGCGTCACGAGATCGTGCACAACAAATACGTGGTCGAAAGCCTGAAGAACAAGGGCGCGATCTTCGTCGAGGACCTGTCGGAAGTTCCCCCGCTCGCCGTTACCGTGTTCAGCGCCCATGGTGTGGCCCGCAGCGTCGAGGAGGAGGCTGCCGCCCGCGGCCTGCCCGTCCTCAATGCCACCTGCCCCCTCGTCACCAAGGTCCACAATCAGGGCAAACGGTACATGTCCAAGGGCCGGGCCCTGATCCTGATCGGCCATGCCGGCCACCCCGAGGTCGAGGGAACCATGGGTCAGGTTCCAGGAACCGTCCTTTTGGTCCAGAACGTCGACGATGTGGCCTCCCTGACCCTCCCGGTCGACACCCCGGTGGCCTATATTACCCAGACCACCCTCAGCGTTGACGACACAAAGGACATAATTGCGGCCCTTCAGGCCCGTTTTACAGATATTCAAGGCCCCGACATCCGGGATATCTGCTATGCGACACAGAACCGCCAATCTGCGGTAAGGGACCTGAGCAAACTGGTGGACGTCATTTTGGTGGTGGGGGCCGCCAATAGTTCCAACTCAAACAGGCTTCGCGAGATCGGCACCGAGGTCGGGGTCGCGAGTTATCTCATTGCCGATGGCAGCGAGTTGAACCCTGATTGGCTTAAGGATGCGAAAGCCGTCGGCATCACGGCGGGCGCCTCGGCGCCCGAAGTTTTGGTCGACGACGTGATCGAGGCTTTGAGACGTATCGGACCCGTCACGGTGTCGGTGCTTCCTGGGAGGGAAGAAAATATCGAATTCCGGCTTCCAGCCGAACTGACTGCGGGCTGATCCATTCACGAGTTACGACGACTAAGGTCCAGAAAGAAATCCTGTAATGGCAATACCGTTCTTCAAGGAGTTGCGTATCGGCGGCTATCTGATCAAGCAGAAGCTGCTTGGCCGGAAGCGCTATCCGCTGGTGCTGATGCTCGAACCGTTGTTTCGCTGCAACCTCGCCTGCGTCGGCTGCGGCAAGATCGACTATCCCGATGCGATCCTCAATCGCCGCATGTCGGCGCAGGAGTGCTGGGACGCGGCCGATGAATGCGGCGCACCGATGGTGGCGATCCCCGGCGGCGAACCACTGATCCATAAGGAGATCGGCGAAATCGTGCGCGGCCTCGTGGCCCGCAAGAAGTTCGTCTCGCTCTGCACCAACGCGCTGCTGCTGGAAAAGAAACTCGATCTGTTCGAGCCCTCGCCGTATCTGTTCTTCTCGGTGCATCTGGACGGCCTGAAGGATCACCACGACAAGGCGGTGTCGCAGAAGGGCGTGTTCGACCGCGCGGTTTCGGCGATCAAGGCTGCGAAGGCGCGCGGCTTCACCGTCAACGTCAATGCCACGATCTTCGACGGTCATGCGGCGGAAGAGATCGCCAAGTTCCTCGACTTCACCACCGAACTCGGTGTCGGTGTCTCGATGTCGCCGGGCTACGCCTATGAGCGCGCGCCGGACCAGGAGCACTTCCTCAACCGCACCAAGACCAAGAAGCTGTTCCGCGACGTCTTCGCCCTCGGCAAGGGCAAGAAGTGGAACTTCATGCATTCCGGGCTGTTCCTCGACTTCCTGGCCGGCAACCAGAGCTACGAATGCACCCCGTGGGGCATGCCGGCGCGCAACATTTTCGGCTGGCAGAAGCCCTGCTATCTGCTCGGCGAGGGCTACACCAACACCTTCAAGGAATTGATGGAGACCACCGACTGGGAGACCTACGGCACCGGCAAGTACGAGAAGTGCGCCGACTGCATGGCGCATTGCGGCTATGAGCCGACCGCCGCCAATGCCGCGCTGGTCAATCCGTTGAAGGCGATGTGGGTGGCGCTGCGCGGCGTCCGGACGTCAGGTCCGATGGCGCCGGAGATCAACCTCGATAACCAGCGCCCGGCGCAATACATCTTCTCGTCGGAAGTACAGAAGCGCCTGTCGGAGATCCGCAAGGACGAGGCGGCTGCCGCAGCCGCCAAGCAGCAGCAGAAAGCCTCCACGGCCGCCTGAGGGCGACCGAGAGCGCAACGCGGCCAGCCCGCGTTGCGTGAAGGCGAGACTCAAAACAAAGAGCACAAAACAAAAATGCCGTCGCACATGCGACGGCATTTTTCGTTGCAGCGGATTATTTCAGCCGTCGTCAGGCGTTGGCCGCGGCCAGCCCCTCGCCGCCGGAGATGAAGCCGCGGCAGCCGCGCAGCGAACGCAGCGCACGATTAAAATCGATGCCCGTGGACACTAGCGCGCGCAACGTTCTCGGATTGCGCGCGACGCCGCGCAGTATCTTGCGCAGGTCGATATCGCCGTTCGGCTTGATCGCGCTCTTGGCCAAAGCCGGCAGCGCGCGGCTGGCAGGATCGGAGATGACGCGGAGGGCCGCGAACGGAATGCCTGCCTTGGCCGCATAGGCCGCCGCGATATGGCTTTCCATGTCGACCGCCGCAGCCCCCGTCTCCGAATGCAGCGCGGCCTTGCAGGCGGTCGCCGCGATGACCTGCTCCACTCCGGCCAGACCGCCGCGAATCACGCGCCGCCGCCGCAGCGCGGCGCTGGCAATCACTTCCTCGTTGAGCGCCAGACCGGCCAGAAAACGGGTATCGCCGGCCAGAACCTCGGTCGCGACCACGACATCGCCCGACTTCAGCGACGGATCGAGCCCGCCGGCGACGCCGAAAGAGATGACGCCCCTGAATGTCGATGAATCCAGTGTCGCGAGCAGCGCGCGCAATTGCTGCGGATCGCTACTGCTGCAGATCACGATCATGCCTGGACCGGCCGCAATGCGGGCCTCTTGTACCAAGCCTGTAACGATCAAAACCGGCCGCGGATCAATTTGATTGAGATCACCCGAATTGAGATCACCCGAATTGTCCACGATCGCGGCGGCCCCCGCCCCCAAAGTCACATCCCGACCCCTACCACCCTGCTGTTGGTGCTTCTCAAATTCCGATACCGCGCCATCGCCCAGAGCGGAAAGAACTTCGAGTAGCCATGATAACGCAAATAAAACACCCGCGGAAACCCCGTAGCCGTGTAGCGCGGCTCATCCCACAGCCCTTTTTCGGTCTGTGTGGTTTTTAGGTACTCCACACCGCGCGCAACTGCCGGGTTCCCGACCTCGCCCGCTGCCATCAGTCCAAGCAAGGCCCATGCCGTTTGCGAGGAGGTCGATGGTGCGGCCTCGAATCCCCTGTAGTCCAGCCGGTAGCTGACCGCATCCTCGCCCCAGCCGCCGTCCTGATTCTGAATCGATAGCAGCCAATCGACCGCCTTTCGAATCATTGGGTCCTGATGGTCGACACCTGCGACATTTAGCGCACAGAGCACCGACCAGGTGCCGTAGACGTAGTTCAGCCCCCAACGGCCGTACCACGAGCCTTCGGCAAGCTGGGTGCGGCGCAGATAGTCGATGCCGTCGGCAACAGCCTTGCTGGTTGCGGCGGTTTCGCCGAGTTGGGCCAGCATCGAGACGCAGCGCGCGGTGACGTCCTCGGTCGGCGGATCGAGCAGCGCGCCATGGTCGGAGAACGGGATGTTGTTGAGATAATATTCGAGGTTGTTGACGTCGAAGGCGGCCCAGCCGCCATCGCGGCTCTGCATGCCCTCGATCCACTCGCGGCCGCGCGCGATCGCGGTATCGTACTCGTTGCTTCCGGACTGCTTGCGCGCGCGGTCCATCGCCATGACAACGACGGCGGTGTCGTCGAGATCCGGATAGTAGGCGTTGTTGTACTGGAACGCCCAGCCGCCCGGCCGCACGTCGGGACGCTTCACCGCCCAGTCGCCCTTGACGTCGAGAACCTGCTTCGGGACCAGCCAGTCCAGCGCCTGCTTGGTCTGCGGCAACATTTCCGTGCCGCCCGCTTCGATCATTGCGTGGCAGGTCAGCCCGGTGTCCCACACCGGTGACACACATGGCTGGCAATAGGCTTCGTGTTCGCCGATCACGAGCAATCTATCGATACCCCGGCGGGTGACGGCGCGCGGCGGATAATCCACGGGCCTGCCGAACGCCTCATACATCATCACGGTGTTGGCCATCGGCGGATAGATCGCGCCAAGACCATCCTCGCCGTTCAGCCGCTCTTCGATGAAGGCCACGGCCTCGTCGATCGCGCGGGCGCGAAGCTTTTTGGGAAACAGCGGTTCGATCGTGCGCAGGACGACATCGAGCGAGCGGAACAGCATGAACCAGCCCCAGCTCTGATGCGGCGCCTTCGCCGTCATGCCGACCGACTTCGGATCCTGCAGGAACAATTCGTCGATCCCGACGCCTTTCGGATTCTTTGCCAGCGGCTTCAGCGCCGCCATCACCATCAGCGGCACGATCGTGGTGCGCGCCCAGTAGGAGATCTTGTTGATATGGAACGGCGACCACATCGGCAGCAGCATGATCTCGATCGGCAGCACCGGTACCGCGCGCCAGGTCAGCACGCCGTAGAAAGCCAGCAGGAAGCGGGTGAACACGTTGACTTTGGCGGCCCCGCCGCGCGAACGGATCGCCTCGCGCGCCCGCACCATGTGCGGCGCATCGACGGAATCGCCGATCATCTTCAGCGCGAAATAGGACTTCACGCTGGCGCTCATGTCGAACGCACCGTCCTGCACCAGCGGCCAGCCGCCATGATTGCCTTGCGTGCGCCTGATATAGTTGGCGATCTTGGCTTCGAGTTCGCTATCGACAGGCTCGGCGAGATAGTGGCGCAGCAGCACATATTCCGACGGAATCGTGCTGTCGGCTTCCAGCTCAAATACCCAGTGCCCGTCCGATTGCCGATAGCCGAGCAGCGCCTGCGTCGCCGAAGAGATCGATTTCTCCAGGGCGACGGGATCGACTGCCGCGATGGGATCGGCTGCCGCGACGGGATCGGCAACAACGCTGTGATCGACGGAAGACATTTCGTCAGACATCCCTCTGTTCGCGATCGCGCGCCGTAAAGCCGGTCACGCTCTCTTCCAGTCAGGCCATCATGCTCTGGCCAGAACCAGATCGGCCGCGCGGTCACCCGACCGCACCGATCCCTCGATGGTTGCCGGCAACCCCGTATCAGTCCAGTCCCCGGCGAGAAACAGGTTTTTGTAAGCGGTGACCGGACCCGGCCGCAGCGCGTTCTGCTCCGGCGTCGCCTCGAATGTAGCACGGCGTTCGCGCACGATCTGCCAGGGCGGTAACTCGCCCTGCACGCCACCTGCCTTGCAGACGTCGCGCCAGATCGCCTGCGCGAGTTCTTCACGCGGCATATCGACCAAACGGTCGCCATTGCTGATGGTAACCGACAGGCGTTGCGGGAACGCAAACAGCCATTCCACCAATCCGCCGACGACGCCAAGGATCGGCGCCGCATCCCTTGGCGGATCGAAGCGGAAATGCGCATTGACGATGGCGCGAAATTTCGTCGGGGTCTTGAGACCCGGCAGCAACGAGGCGGCGGGACGCGGCGGAACGGCGAGCACCACGACATCGTCGGGCGCGAGCGAAATCGCGTCATCGCCAAATTTCAATTGACTGACATTGTTGCCGTTCATCACAAACTCGCGCAGCTCGTGGCCGAGCTGAACGGTGTCGCCCCTGTCCTGCAGCAGCTTGATCGCAGGTTCGATCAAGACCGAACTCAGCCCGTCGCGGGCGATCAGCGGCCGGCAGGCCTGGCCGCCGGCGAGCAGCGTTTCACGGACGATCGCGCCGGCCAGCCCCGCCGAGCCCTCCGGCGGATCGACGTTGAGCGCGGCCAGCAGCAACGGCTGCACCAGCCGCTGGTACAGCGTGCCCTCGCAGGGGATCGCCTTGCCGACCAGTTTGTCCGTCCCTGCCCAGATCAGAGGCATCAGTGCGAGATAATCGCGCAAGGACGTGTCGGGCACCCGGCGCGCCTCGTCGAACACCCACAGCGGCAGCCGGCCATCGCCGAGATCGAGCTGCCAGCGCTGGCCGGTCGAGACGTCGCAGAAGGGAAACTGCGCGCGCTTCGGTCCGACCAATCCCGCCTCGGTGCCGATCGAGCGCGCATAGGCCAGCGCATGGCTGTTGCCCGACAACAGCAGGTGATTGCCATTGTCGATCATCAGATTGGTGGCGGCGTCGAAATAGGAGCGGCAACGGCCGCCGGTCGTTTGCGTGGCCTCGTGGACGCACACCTTGTAATTGGCGTTCGCGAGCCGGACGGCGGCGGAGAGGCCGGAAATGCCGGCGCCGATGATGTGAGCGGTTTTTTGCATCAGATGATCGCGTAACGGAGAAGGATGCCGATCTTGGCCATCTTGGTGACGCGGACCGGCGCGCGCGGCGCGGCAAAGCCCCGTTCCAGCAACAGGTCGAGGATAGCGCGGTAATATTTCGACATGATCCGGGGCGCACGCACCTTGCGCCGCGAATTGCGCTTCATGATCTCGTCGGCTTTCTCGAAATACGCCTTGGCCCGTTCGGCCAGCGGCTGGCATACTTTCGGCAATGCGCGCTCGACAATCACCTTGTGCGGATCATTGCTCGTGATCCCGGCATGCAATAGCGCTTCACGCGGCAGATACAGACGGCCAAGGGTGGCGTCCTCATCGATGTCACGCAGGATATTGGTGAGCTGCAGCGCGCGGCCAAGGTGATGCGCGAGCTCGACGCCGTCGTGCTCGGGCAACCCGAACACCCGCACCGACAGACGTCCGACGGCGCTCGCGACGCGGTCGCAATAGAGGTCGAGCGTTGCGAAATCCGGCGCACGGATGTCCTGCGGCACGTCCATTTCCATGCCGTCGACGACGGCCAGAAAATCCTCGCGCTTGAGACCGAAGGTCCGCACCGGGGCGACGTAATCCTGCAGGCGTGCCGGCGGACGGCCCTGATAGAGCGCGTCGATGTCGTCGCGCCATTGCTGGAGGCCGGCGAGCCGCTCGGGCCGCGGTTCGTGGGAATCGGCGATGTCGTCGACCTGCCGGCAGAAACTGTAGATCAGGAACATCGCCTCGCGCTGGTCGCGCGGCAGGATGCGCATCGCGGCATAGAACGAACTGCCCGACGCGGTGGTGCCGTAATTTGCGTCGGCCGCCGCCGTCTCTGACGTCATGCGCCGGCCGCCGGTTTCGACACGGGCCGCCGGCCCACCGCGCGGCGCGCAATCTCGCCGGCGACACCGCCGAGGCTTTGCGCCAGCAATTCGAGCGGACTGAGATGCACGCGCTCAGCGAGCGGATCGCGCACCTTCAGCATGCCTACGATCTTGTCGGCAAAGGCCTGGATCACCGAAATCTCGAGGCCGAGGCGGAAATCCTTCACTTCGGCCGCCAGCGATTTGCTTTCGTTGAGCACGGTCTCGGTCCGCACCGCGAGCGCCTGCAGGCACTTCAGCAAAGCGGGCGGTGACTTCGCCTCACCCAGCATCTCGACCGTAGCACCGGCGGCCGCCAGCGCGTCGCGCGGCAGGTAGACACGGTTGAGATCGCGAAAATCCTTGGCGCAGTCCTGCAGATGGTTGTTGATCTGCAGGCCGGCGCACAGCGCATCGGAAGCGGCCCAGGTCGAGGTGCTCTCGCCGTGGACGTCGAGCATAAAGCGACCGACCGGCATCGCCGAGTAGCGGCAATAATGGATCACGTCGTCCCAGTTCTCGTAACGCAGCTTGGTGACGTCCATACGGAACGCGATCAGCACGTCGAGCGCGTGGCGGGGGGGCATCTCGCGCGCGGCGAGCGCGCGGCGCAGGCTGACCGCCTCCTTCTGGGTGTCGCCCTTGCCGAGCAACTCTGCTTCAAAGAGGTCGAGAAGCCTCAGCTTTTCGTCCGGCGGCAGCGTCGCGTGATCGGCGATGTCGTCGGCCGTCCTGACGAAATTGTAGAAACTGAGAATCAGCGCCCGGTGACGTGGATGAATGATCCACGACGCGACCGGAAAGTTCTCGTCACGGTGGGTTTTTCCGGATCGCAGTTCGCTCGCGCTGGTCATCAAAAGCTGGCTACATTGGTCCAAATGGCGGCACGCGCCGATATCAGGCGCATGCGACGGATCGCGAGCCCCATATAGGGGAATACGCCGCCAAAACCAATGCTATCTGGGGCATCAAGCCCATGCCGCCGCTCCCGGCAAATATGCCGGAAACGGGCCTTGTATGACGGTTAACCGGTGCGGACGGGGGTTATTGCCCGTGGCTTTTCAGCACCTGGTCGCAGGCCGACGTGATCTTCGGACGGTTTTGCTGCAGGCAGGCCAGGATGGTGAAATCGCCCTGATCGATCACCGCGCGGCAAAAGCGCTGCACATCACGGGCGCAAGCCTTTTGCTCTTCCGGCGTTCCACTGCGCTGTTGCTGGGCGAAGGCATCCGATGACACCGCGATCGACAATAAAGAGAGAGCCAGGAAAAGTTTACGCATCGTATTCCTTCATTTCGGCAGCAAGAAATCCTGTTCCCGAATCGTGTTTCGGCATCGCCGGGACGGATTTGTTTGAAGACGCCGCGTAGCGCAGCAATGAGCCGACGACAAGCGCTGGTAAATGCGGCCAAATTTGCGGCGGCGCCGCCCATCCATTAACCAATTGATATCTAACGTTTATTCACGGCATAATTTTCTTCTTAATTGGCTGTTGCGGACCGGACCCCGCAAAGCTAGATGCTGCCGATGAAGCTCGCCGGGATTTTTCGATTCCAGTGCGTGAAAATGCCGCCTTTCGTGGCGCTATCGCCGCAGCTGGCATTTTGTCCTTTGAACCTAACATATCGCGGGAACACTAAATCTTCGATGTGGGCGAGACGTGTCTTTGGAAGAACGTCTATTTTGATGGGAAAATCACAATGAAAATGTTTGGTTCCAGTCTGTTTGGTCAGGCTCTCACGGCCGCTGGCGTTGGCGCCGCGCTGATGTTGTCGGTCTCCGCAGGCTACACGCAGGCGGGAGGCCCGTTTGCCGGTTTTGACGGAAATTGGGCGGGCGCAGGCACGGTCGCGCTGTCCAACGGCACCACGGAAAACATCCGCTGCAAGGCCGACTACAAGGTCAACGCCAATGGGCTCGGCCTGAAGCAGAACCTGAACTGCGCCAGCGACAGCTACAAATTCGTTCTCTCCAGCGACGTCACCAGCCAAGGTGACCGTATCTCCGGCAATTGGAGCGAGAAGAGCCGCAACATCTTCGGCAATCTGCAGGGCACCGCGGGCGGCGGACAGATCGACGTGTTCGTCGAGGCGTCCGGATTTGCGGCCAATTTGAACTTGCGGACCAACGGCACCAAGCAGATCGTCCAGATCAGCTCCAAGGGCGAAATCCGCGGCGTTAACATCACGCTGACGAAGACCTGATCAAGCGGTCTCTTTAGTATCAGAGCCAGGTTCTGTTGATTCAGAACCTGGCTCTTTTCGTTTAGACGGCTTTTTGCAAAAGCTTCCCATCGGTTATTTTGCGGCTATTTTGCCGGCTTGGCGTGAGCGCCGGTGCCGCGGATCTTTTCCGACAGGTTGATCAGGAACATCGACGTCGGCCGCAGGATGAAGAGATCCGCGACCAATGCTGCGACCATCGAGAAGGCGCTGAGCCAGCCAAACAGGCGCAGCGACGGCAGGTCGGAAAACACCGTCACGACGAGGCCGCAGGCCAGCACCACCGTGGTCAGGATCAGCGCCGGGCCGACCAGCACGGTCGCACGCTCCACCGCCAGTTCCGGACTGATGCCGGGCTTCGACTCCAGCCTCAATCGGTTCAGGAAGTGGATCGTCGCACTGAGGCCGAGGCCGAACGACACCGTCAGCGCCACCACGCTGGCAAATTGCAGCCCCTCGTCCATCAGCCACAGCACCATGCCCGACGCCACCACCGGGAAGATGCCCGGCAGGATGCAGGAGAACATCACCACGACCGAGCGGAACGCGAGGCCGATGAAGATCGCGACGAGCAGGAATTCGATCGTGAGGCCGTGGTTGAGCTTCTGGATCATGTTGGCGCTGTTGCGCGCGGCAATCGCCGACAGGCCCGTCACCGCGATCTCATAGCCCGGATGTTCGGCGCGCACCTTGTTGAGCGCGGCGTCGAGCTTGTCGACCACGGGAAGAATCTCGCTTGAATCGAGATCGGGCACGCGGCCCGACACCACCACGGCGTCCTGATCGGCCGAGATGAAGCGCCGCACCAGATGTTCGGGAATCACGCTGACATATTCCTTCAGCGTCCCGACATCGCTGCTGCCCGCCTTCTCGGAAAGCCAGCGGCGCAGCGTTTCCAGCGACCAGACATTGCCGACGCCGGCCGCGGTTTCCACCATCGAATGGACGTCGGCGATCGTCTTCAGGGTGTCCGGCGAGTAGAGCGAGGCGCCTTTGGGGAATTCGATCAGCACGTCGATCGGGTTGGCGCCGGTGAGCTTGGCATCGAGACGACTCGACGCCGCCACCGCCTGGCGCTTGTCGGGCACCTGGTCGGCGAGACGATAACGCGGCTCCAGCGTGGCGTAGATGTAGCCGAGGCCGGCGACCAGGATCACCGCGAGCAGGCTGAACAGCCCCGGGCGGCTCACCATGCGCACGGCGATCCAGTAGCAGAAATTGCGCAGCGCCTGAACGCCGGCGTCGGCGCCCTGGAATTTCACCGCCATGATCTTTTCGTTGCGCACCAGAAGCACGCCGAAGGCAGGCACCAGCGACAGCACCGCGATCAGCGCGATGATGGTGGCGGCAAGGCCCGCCTCGCCGAACTTGCGGATCAGCTCGGAGTCGGAGAATTGCAGCGCGATGAACGAGATGCCCGCGGTGCCATGGGTCAGCACGCAGGCCGGCCCCACCACCAGCACGGCGTTCCTGAAGGCGGTGTATTTGTCCTGTCCCGCGATCAGCCGGTCGCGCGCCGCGAAGGTCAGCTGCATCGAATCGGAGAAGCTGATCACCATGATGAGCGGCGTCATCACGTTGAGGAACATGTTGAGATTGAATCCGGCCCAGCCGAGACCGCCCAGCGCAAGCAGGATCGCGATGATCGGCGGGAACGCCGCGATGATCATGAACGATATCTTGCGGAAGAAGATGATCGCGATGATGCAGCCGGCCAGGATGCCGAGGATGTTGTAGGTCAACCCGTCGCGCTTGACCGCGTTGCGGATCTCGAGCTGCATGACCGGAACGCCGGACAGCTGCGCATTGAGCCCGCTGCCAGCGAGATCGTCAGCCATGATCTTCCTGATATCGGCGATCACCTTGGTCAGGCTTGAACTGCCGACGATCGAAGGTTCGAGCGACAGCACCATCAGCGCCAGCGTGCCGTCCTCGGACAGCAATTTGCCGCGAATGATCTCGTTGGTCTTAACGGTCTCGACGAACTTGTCGTAGGCTGCACCTTCCGGCAGCTCGGAGGGGAACAGCGCCGCCGGCAACTTGCCGCGCTCCGGCGCCTGACGCGCCGAAAACAGCGACACCAGGCCGCGTACGCCATCGACCAGTTGCAGGTCCGTGACCATGTCACGGATCTTTTCGAGATTGGGGCGCGCCAGCAGCGTCTTGCCTTCGACCACCACCAGCACGTCGAATTCGGTCGCCGGAAAGCGCTTTGTGACGGCTTCGTACTGCTTGTAGTCCTTGGAATCGGAGCGGAACAGCTGGCTCAGCGAATCATCGATTTTGATGCGCTGGATGCCGAAGATCGCCGCGATCATCAGGGCGGCCAGGATGAGGCAGGACAGGATGGGCGCCTTCATCGCGATGAGCCCCATGCGCTCGAGCCCGAAGGCGATGCTCTGCCCGGGCGGCGGCGGCTCCTCGATCTCCTCGACGTGGACCCGACTTTCGGTGTTCTTTTCGAGCATACCCTGTCCAGTTCTCACGTCGGCTTGAATTGTAGCTTGGGTTGCGGGCGCGGATGCGGCTCAGTCAGCCCGATATCTGATTGGCGCTGATTGGCGCTAGCCCTTGAAATCACGCGGTAAATTAACCGCCGCCGTTTTACAGGCCCGGACCGCATACGGCAAGCGCGCGGCGGGGGTCAAATCGCCGTGCAGATCACGAAAATGGCCGCTAAGTCTCTGATTTGTCACACTCGAACTAACCAGTCCCGATTCGCGCTGGCGTCCCGCCGCTTTCATCTTTTAGTGCGACGCCCGTGATTTGCCGGGCCAGCCCCTCGCGCACCAGCCAGGCGATCTTGAAGGCCGCTTCATCATAGCTCAGCCCCGCGCCGTGGATGTTGGAGACGCAGTTACGCATCGCGTCGGTGAGGCCGATGCGCGGCGCAAAGGTCAGATAGGCCCCGAGGCTGTCCGGCGCCGACAGGCCCGGCCGCTCGCCGATCAGCATCAGGACCATCTGCGCGCCGAACAAGGCGCCGATCTCGTCCCCCAGCGCCACGCGCGCGCCGGAGGCGACCGCGGTACCGCTGAGCTGGATCCCGGCTTCCTTCAATCGCCGAACCAGATTGCGAACCAGTTCGATCGCATGGACATTGACCGCCGCCGGGGACAGGCCGTCGCCGACCACGATGGCCAGCTGGCAGGGGCCACCGCTTCGGTCGGCCAGCGCGCGTTGCGAGGCCGGATCGAGCATGCGTCCGAGATCGGGGCGGCGCAGATAATCGCGCCGGCTGCGCACCTGACTGGAGAGGAGAACCGGCGCCAGTCCAAGACTGGCCAATCCCTCGACGAGACGCGACGTATCGAAGGCGCCATGAACGGCATCGCGAGCCCGCGCATGATCGAGGGTGAAGGCAAGCAGCGCCTCGGTCGGCATGCTGGCGCCGGCCCGGCCAAGCCCGACGCGCGCCGGCGTCAGTTCCCGCAGATCGCTCAGCGAACGGGACGGCGGCGCCGGTGTTTTCATATCGGCGCCTGTTTTGTTTGACGCGTCCTCTTCACGCGAACCGGTACCCACTTCGCTCGAAAACGCTCTGGTTACTCGGCGGGGACCGAGGCCTCGCGCAGCCGGATCGAATAGTTCGATGCGCTCTGCTGACCGCCGGAGGCTGCACGCGCGAACAGGATCAGATGGTGCGCGATCATCGCCGAACCAATCAGGCCCTCGATGTCGCCCTGCCGCAGCCGCCGCAGCGCGAATTTCCAGAACGCCTTCCGGTAGTCGCCTAGCACCCCGACTTTCCAGAAGATATTGCGCAGCATGATCAGGCCGCGCCGGATATTGGCCCAGCTGCGCATCTCCGGGGTGACAGGCCTTTTGATACGGTTGGCGTAGGTGTATTCGCACTGGTACTGATAGCGCGCGAACAGCCGCGCGGGTTCATAGGCGAATTCCATGCATTTGCGCCATGAACTGACCACCTGGTCATAGGGCAGCAGGAAATCGACATTGGAGTCGCGGCTTTCGTCTTCCTCGAGCAGCCGGCCTTCCTTTTGCAGCCGATCCCACAGCGGCGTCTTCGGCAGCGCCTGCAGCAGATTGATCGTCAGCAGCGGAATCCGGGATTCATCGACAAAGGCCAGCAACGCGTCGGCGGTCTCGGGCTTGTCGGTATCGAGACCCATGATGATGCCGGAGACGACCTCCATGCCATAGGAATTGATGGTGTGGATCCCTTCCAGGATCGGGACCATCATGTTGTGGTCCTTGTGCATCGCCTTCAGCGCGGCGGGATCGGGAGTCTCGATGCCGCAGAACACGGTGACGAAGAAAGCCTCCTGCATCAGCTGGAGAATCTCCGGCCGCTTGGCGATGTTCAGCGTCGCCTCGCACGCGAGCCGCGTGATGTAGCCGGTTCGCTTCTGCCATTCGACAAGATGCGGCAACAGGTCGAGCGCTGCCTTGCGGTTGCCGATGAAATTGTCATCGACGAAATACACCGTGTCGGTCATTCCACATTCGCGCAGCTTGTCGAGTTCGGCGATGATCTGCTGCGGTGATTTCAGGCGCGGATTGCGCCCATAGAGGCCGGGGATGTCGCAGAATTCGCACTGATAGGGACAGCCGCTCGAATACTGGATGCTGCCGAGGAGGTATTTTCTGGTCTCGGCGAGCTCATAGGCTGGAATCGGAAATTCCGTCATCGCGAGGCGATCGGCGGTCTTCAGCACCACCTGCTGCTCAGGCCGCGACGGGTCGCGCGCCAGTCGCGCGATCAAATCATTGGTCGCGTCGCCGAGTTCGCCGACATGGAGATAATCGAACGAGGGATAGTAATCCGGGCAGGCGCTCACCGACGGCCCGCCGATCGCAACCGCGAGGTCGAAGGCGTGGGCGCGGCGGCAGATGTCGTTCATCTGCTGGCGCTGGATGTGCATGCCGCTGACGAACACCGCTTCCGCCCACTCGAAGTCTTCTTGGGTGGCGGGGCGGAGGTTTTCGTCGACGAAGCGGACCGGCCAGTTGGCCGGCAAATAGGCCGCGATCAGCAGCAACCCCTGCGGCGGCATGAAAGCCTGGACGCCGTCGGTAAGAGGATAGGCGTACTCGAACGTGCCAAAAGAAGACGTGTATCGCGGGAAGACACACAGGATGCGCCGTGCCGTCTCAATGCCTTCAGCTCTCATCAAACTTCCTCAGCCAAAGCCCTATCGCAAATCTAAGCACGTCATTGAAGGGTGGGCCAGAAATTCTTCAAGATTGTGGCGGCCTCTTATAACCCGCTGGCGGCCCGATGGTTGCGTGACAGATTAGTCACCGGGCGCGCCCGGACGGTTCAAGCGATCAGCCGTGACGCAAATTCGGGTAGCAGGCCCGCGTCGCCCGCAAGGCGGAAATCGGCGCCGGCAAGCCCGCTGCGCAGCAGCCAGTCGTCGAATTCGGGCGCCCGCTTCAGTCCGAACAGGTCCCGGACATAGAGCGCATCATGGAATGAGGTGGATTGATAGTTCAGCATCACGTCATCCGCGCCCGGCACCCCCATGATGAAGGTGACACCGGCGGCCGCCAGCAGCGTCAGCAGATTGTCCATGTCGTCCTGATCGGCCTCGGCATGGTTGGTGTAGCAGACATCGACGCCGAGCGGCAGGCCGAGCAGCTTGCCGCAGAAATGGTCCTCCAGCCCGGCGCGGATGATCTCCTTGCCGTCATACAGGTATTCCGGGCCGATAAAGCCGACCACGCTGTTGACCAGCAAGGGATCGAAGGCGCGCGCCACGGCATAGGCCCGGGCTTCCAGGGTCTGCTGATCGACATTGTGATGGGCGCCCGCCGACAGCGCCGAGCCCTGCCCGGTCTCGAAATACATCACATTGTCGCCGACGGTGCCGCGGCGTAGCGATAACCCGGCCTGCTGCGCTTCCCGCAACAGCGCCAGATCGACGCCAAAGCTGCGGTTGGCGGCCTCGGTCCCTGCAATCGACTGGAATACTAGATCGACGGGCGCGCCCTGCCCGATCAGCCCGAGCGTGGTGGTGACATGGGTGAGCACGCAGCCCTGGGTCGGGATCTGCAGCCGCGCAATGACGCCGTCGAGCAGGCGCACGAGTTCGCCGATCACGGCCGGATCGTCGCTCGCCGGGTTGATGCCGATACAGGCATCGCCCGATCCGAGCAGGATGCCATCAAGGATCGAGGCCGTGATGCCCCTGGCGTCGTCAAAAGGATGGTTGGGCTGCAGGCGGACGCTCATGCGGCCTTTCAGGCCGATGGTGTTGCGAAACGCCGTCGCGACCGCGCATTTTTTCGCAACCAGGATAAGATCCTGGTTGCGCATCAATTTGGACACGGCCGCGGCCATTTCCGGCGTGATCCCGCGCGATATCTGCTTCAGCACCGCGGAGGTCGCAGCGTCCGAGAGCAGCCAGTCGCGAAAACCGCCCACCGTGAGCGACGAGATGGCCGCAAAGCCTGCCGCGTCATGGCTATCGACAATCAGCCGGGTGACCTCGTCGTCCTCGTAAGGCACCACCGTCTCGCTCAGGAACTGCTTGAGCGGGACATTCGCCAGCGCCATCCGCGCCGCAATCATCTGCTGGGCGCTGTCGGCTGCGACGCCGGCCAGGCGATCGCCGGAACGCGGTGGCGTCGCCTTGGCAAGCAGGTCGCGCAAATCATCGAAGACGTAAGAGGTGGCATCGATGGCTTGGCGATAGACCATGCTGATTTCCAGGTCCCTGCTCTCCGACTAGTTCAGTGTACCGTAATAGCGGCCGAAAAAGCTAATCTCATAAGCGATCGCGCCGAACACAAACAGCTTATGGAATCTCGGATTGCGCGTTATCGCGGCCACCACGCACAGCAGCACGAACGCGCCGATCCGCGGCAGATATTCCGGTCCCAGGGAACGTAGATGTTGCTCGCCCTTGATCAAGGTATCGACCACATCGAGCACTTCGGTCAGGGCGATCAAGCCAAAGAACCAGCGGCGGCGGTCGAGAAAATAGTCCTGATAGCCCTGATAATCATCGAGATCCTGAGGGAAAAGCAGCGCGCTCAGAAAATAGTACATCGACGCGTACACGCAAATGAAGGCATACAGGCCAAACGTCCATTGCTGCACGAAGCTCAGCCGAAACTCCCACCACCAGAACGTGACCACGTTCAGGAGTGCCCAGGCAACCCAGCCCAGATGAACCGACCAGATCGGGGTGCGGCCGGGATGCTGGATCAGTGTCGCGACGCCGCTGATCAGGCGGGTGACGCTGAGCCCGAGAATGATGGCGACCAGCACGCGAACGTGAAGATAGAGATCGACATTGCCCGTCAGGGCAGCAGTTTGAGCCATAAGCCCTCGTCCTCACCCACAAACGAACCACACGGTGCAGCAGTGTCCCGCGCACAGGATGGTCCCAGACGATGGCTCCAGGGTTTGCGCGTTCGCCCGCCCGGGCAAGACGAGCCGGACTCCGTTCCGTCGCTGCATTCGCTGTCTAGCTTGATTCGCGTTCGCCGTGTTTGCGAGTCACCCTGCGAGATAACACTTCTGCCATTTTACGGCAGGTTGGCGCGCCCTCACCTCGGTTGGCCGGCCCGCCGCGCGGATTGAGCGAGAGCCGCGAGCGGGCTGGCGGCAGCACGGGACTACAACGAAATTGCACCTCGTCCGTGAGTAACGCTTTGGTAAGACATGCGTGCTCCGGTCGCAGTGTCGCACTTGGCCGACCACCGCGATAACCATTTGAACTTCTTATATAATAATTCCAAAAGTTGCAGCTCTGCGAATCTCGCGCGTTAAGACATTGTCCATGAAAATTCTGCACAATTTGTCGACGGCCGACGGTGCTCAACCGGCCCCATTTGGAGTGCCGCGATGACCCAATCCATAAAATCCCCTAGCTCTTTTCCTGGTAGATCCATGCTGTCCCGCCTTTCGCTTGCAGCCAAGCTGTACTCAATCTTCGCGTTGTTCGCGGTCCTCGTCGCCGCCATCACGGCCCTCTCCGACTACAACACCCGACAGAACAACGCCCTCACTGAGGCCGTCGCGACGGCAAGCCGGGCTGCGCTCAACGTCGAACGGGTCAATTCGCTGGTCTATGCGGTGGTGATGGAATCGCGCGGCGTCTACATGTCGACGGAGCCGGCCGTCGTTAAGAGGTACGGCGACGGGCTGCTCAAATTCAACGAAAGCATTCTCGAAGTCGTCAGGAACTGGCAGGCGCTGGTACAGGCCGACGACGCCGAGCAATTCGCCACCTTCAAGAAGCGCATCGAACAATTCGTCGACTTCCGCAAGGAACTGGTTCGCCGCGGCGTCGAAATCGGCGCCGCCGCTGGCCGCGAATGGGGCGACAATGACGCTAACCGCCAGGTGCGCTCGGCCCTGAACAAGGATCTCGAAGCGCTTTCCAAGGTCTATGCCGAGCGCAGCAAGAAGCTGGCGCAGCAGGCCGACGCCAACCATACGCTGGCCTTCGTGCTCACGGGTCTGGGCGTGCTGGCGATCATCGTGGTCGTGATCGGCGTGCTGATCATTTCCCGCTCGGTCGCGCGTCCGCTGTCTGTCATCACCGACACCATCAAGCGCGTCGCCGAGGGCGCCGAAGGCGTCGAGGTGCCCCACGCCAATCGCGGCGACGAGATCGGCGCGCTGGCGCGCGCCATCAAGATTTTCCAGGAGGCGATGGATCGCAACCGCAACCTGAACTCGCAGGTGGTGGAGGATTCCAAGGCCCGCGAACAACGCACCCGGCAGATCGAAGCCTCGGTGGACGCGTTCCGTGAAGCGATCGGCGGCGTATTGCGCGCCGTCACCGACAACGCGACCTCGATGCGCGGCACCGCCGAGACCATCGCCAGCGTGGCGTCGGATGCCAGCGGACGCGCGGTTGCGGCGTCAGGCGCCACCGAGCAGGCTTCCAGCAACGTTTCCGCGGTCGCCAGCGCCGCCGAAGAACTGTCCGCTTCTGTTGAAGAGATCGGCCGCCAGGTTCGCCAGTCCGCCAGCGCGGTCGAACAGGCCGGTCTGCGCACGGAAAAATCCGTCACCGAGATCGAAGGGCTTGCAGCCGCAACGCAGCGCATCGACGGCGTGCTCAATTTGATCCAGGCGATCGCCGAGCAGACCAATCTGCTGGCGCTGAACGCGACGATCGAGGCCGCACGCGCCGGTGACGCCGGCCGCGGCTTCGCCGTCGTTGCCCATGAAGTCAAGGCGCTGGCCGAACAGACCGCCAAGGCGACCGCCGAGATCGGCCAGAATGTCGGCCTGATCCAGACCTCGACCAAGAATTCGGTCGATGCCGTGCGCGAAATCGGCAACGCGGTGCGCGAGATCAACGATGTGACGTCGGCGATTGCCGGCGCCATCGAGCAGCAGGATTTGGCGACCCGCGAAATCTCGCAGAACGCGCAACTGGCGGCGCAAGGCAACGGCACGCTGGTGGTCAATATCGGCTCGCTCAGCGACGCCATGGGCAAGACCAGCACGGCCGCGGCATCCGTCCTTACCGCCTCCAGCGACCTGACGGCGACGGCAGAAACGCTCTCGCGCGAGGTCGAAACGTTCTTCCGCAACCTGCGCGCCGACCCGGTCGACGATTTCAGGCGCACCGGCACCTAGAGCGGGATGAGGTTATCCTGAAGCGATATCGGATTCCCAAATCGGCGGATATCTGATCCGCCAGGCCGGCAACGCCAAGGGGTATCAACCCCTCACACATCCTTTTTACGTGTGCGCATTAACCATTTGTTAACCATACGCTTGCGATTGTCCCGGCATGGCCCCAGCGAATCGGAGGAGCACTATGGCCCGGGAGAGCAGAGCCACCATCAGGCAGCCATCCGCAATCCGTCGCCCTCACGTCTACAGCCTCGTCGTACCGCGGACGGACGGCGATGGTGACTCGGAATTCAGCTTCGAACTCGACGAGGTCCCATCAGCCCCGTCACCCACGGCCCTGCCGAAAGACGCCGATTCTCCAGACCATCTTCAAGCGCTTGAGCTGATCAGTGGCGCCGCCCAGGCCATGCAGATGGTGGAAAGCCACTCGCACAAGATCCAGGCCAAGGCGTTCGAACTGTTGCAGCACTCACGTTCGAAGCGAATTGAGGCTTCACAACAGATTGCCAGCCTCCAGGAAAGATTGATCGCAAGTGAGGCAAACGTAGAGCAACTCACCAAACGACTGGCCGAAGCCGAAGCGCGCGCGAATACAGCCGAGCACTGGCTGCGTCGCTTCCACGACGCCATCAACACGGCCTTCGCCGACAAGCGCGCGTGCCAGCCAGACAAGGTCTCATCGGCTGCCTAGAACATTGTCGGTTCTGATAGAATCAGCACCGAGCTCCAGTTTTTTGTTTTGACGCTTTTTCCACGCAGATGAGTCTACGCAATCTGCGTAAACTTGATTGCTGTGCGAACCGACACCGAGCAAGCACCCGCGCGCGGACTGCTTGTCCCTCAGCGAGAGATGACCCCGGCCGCCAGGGGCTTGAAGCGATATATCAGGTACGGAGACTTGTTCTCGGCCTTGCCGCCGTGGAACATCGCGGCAGCGGAAACCTGCGACGCCGATACGTACATATGGCCGTCCGGCGAATATGAAATACCGTCGGGCCAGACCATCTCGGCGTCGCTGGTGAGCGTGCGATATTTACGATCCGGCGTGATGACGCCGACCGATTTGGTCTCGACCGCCGTCAAATAGATGTTGCCCGCGAAGTCGATGGACAGCCCTCCGTTGTTCGGCTTGTCCGAGTAACGCTCCACCTTTGCGCCCAGCTGGGCATTCGAAAGGCTTTCATCGTTCAAATCGGCCACCCGGATCCGATACAGGCTGCGGCCGTTCAGCGGCGCGTAGTAGAGCCATTCGGCTTTGGCATCCATGGTGATCCCGTCGCAGCCGACCTTGATGATCACTGGCTTTCCGTCCTTGCCGGGGACGGTCAGGTCATTGCCGTCGACGGTGATCGGAATGTTCTCCGGGATCGTCGACTTGTCACCTTCAAGAACGCGCCGGGAGCGTCCGCTGTCTATGTCGATAACGATGATCGCTGCTTTCGAACCGTCACCGCCCGGTCCGATATCTTCGTCGGCAATGTAGAATTTGCGGTTCTTGTGATCGATGACGATGTCCTGCGGCTGCGATCCGGGCCGCGTCACAGGCTCAGGCATGTAGTAGATGCGTTCAAGCCTGTTGGCATTTGTATTCCAGCCGACGAGCTTCGGCGTGATCTTCGTGCGGAAGCCCATGTCGATCATCCAGACGATACCGTTCTCATCGGACCGTAACCCCAGGACGTTGTCGAGATACTGATCGCTGCCCTTCTGCGGTGTGTTCCACTGCGCATTCGGGAACGGCTCGAAGGTCGTAGCCGACGTGAGCTTCGCCACGCGCACGTCAGGACTGTAAAAGGGGTGGTGACTGAAGATCACCTGATTGTCGGGCGTGAATGCGATGTTGCCGACGGATTGCGGCAATCGGGCAACTATCTCTGTTGTCACGGTGTTGGATTGCTGTTGCGAAAAAGCGGGCGTCGCCGCCGCCAGCGCGACCATGAATGCGGGCACATTGATGCGCATTTCAGTTTTCCTCGTTGAAGGGTTTCCAAATTTCGACGAATTAATTCCTTGCCCGCCGCGGTCGTCGCTCCGCCGCGGGCTTTGGTTGCAATAAAATCTGAACGCTTGTCGTCCCGAGGCACTCATCGCGAGATTTCGCATGTCGCCTACCGTGCGCGCGTCACGCCGGTCGATCGAGTCCGCAAACAACGAGTGCCGAACTTGCGTGACAGAGATAGCGCGCTAGGGTTATATCCAGCAAGTACGCACAGCGCTGGCACTAGGTACCACGGAGTGAACCATGCAAGACCTGTTCGCCAAGAAGTACGACTGCGCAGCCGGCTGTCCCGTGGAAGTGACGCTGGATTTGATCGACGGAAAATGGAAGGCGATCATCCTCTATCATCTCCTGAAGGGAACACTGCGCTTCAATGAGTTGAGACGCCGCCTGGCAAAAATCACCCAGCGCATGTTGACCCGACAGTTACGCGAGCTCGAGGAAGTCGGCCTCGTGAGCCGGACGATCTTTGCGGAAGTGCCACCCCGCGTCGAATATTCGCTGACAGCTCAGGGACAATCGTTGGAGCCGGTCATCCGTGCCTTGTGGATCTGGGGTGACGCGCACCTCGCCCAGCGAAGCCAGCAAACGACAAATCCGGTGCCCGTTATCAAGCGCGAGGAGCCGAAGCGTCGAGCTGCTGTCGCTGTCCGGGCGATGCGATGAACCTGGTGCGCGAGTTGGAGACCTCAGCCCGAAGCGTCTGAGCCGTCCCACTGTACCAACTCTACGGTGATGCCCTCGGGACCCTCGAAGAGCCGCAGCTTTCGGCTGATGTAGTCCATCTCGTCACTCAGCACGGTTACGCCGTTGGCCACGAGGCGCGCGGTAGCCGCCTCAATGTCGTCGACGCGGAACGCGAGATGATTGAAGCCCAGTTTTCGCAGATTCGTCGGGTGCGCACCCGGATCGGTCCCCGGTGGCGGGTCAAACTCAAGCAGCTGAATTTCGAAATGAGGATCCGCTCCTTCAAGCACGAGGGTGATGTGCTGCGCTTTCATGCCCGGCATGCCCATGTACCGGGCGGGAAGGCCACCGTCGATCGTCGCGACGTGACCCTTTCTGAAGCCAAGCAGCGCGAAGAACGCGATCGCCCGGTCGGCGTCTGCCACTGCGATCGTGATATGATCCGGATTGAGTATCATCTGGTCACTCCCTGTCATCAACGCCGCGCACTCGGCCGCACCGGCTTGCCTCCGTCAGGTGAGCTACCGGCAAATAGCGCACCCGCCCCTTAAGGCTACCAGCTCGCTCCGTCGCACGGTAGGCGGGCCAGCCCGCGGCGAAGTCTGCTTCGGGTCACAAGCTGGTCCGCTCATGGCCCGAAAGTGGACGGTCCCGGATTTACAAGTAACGCGCGAGCGAGCGCTGCGGACAAAGACTGCACGGCGCGATTGACGAAAGCCTCGCGCCGCGAGGATCACTACCAGCGCCTGACGTTGCAGATGGTCGGCTTCAATCATGGAATCATCGCCACCAATAGAGCGGGCCGGCCTTGATCTGGGTCAAGGACGTGACGCAGGCCAGCAAGCACTGTGCCGTAGTGGGGGCTCTCTTTCGCAACGGAGAAACGCATGAAACATGTAAGAAGGACTGTCCTTGTAGCTACCGCCTTCACGTGTGCGGCATTGTTCTCCTTCGGTTGGTCTGAGCAAGGCGGCATCTCACTCTCAATCGAGAGTGCCCAGGCAAGAATCGGTCGTCCGCTGACGCCTGTGAGCGTCGCGGGTGTTGCGCGTCGACAGGCGCGGCGCGGTGCGTACGGGTATGGGGCCGGGGTAGTCGGCGCTGGCCTTGCAGGCGCCGCCGTCGTCGGCACGGCTGCGGCCGTTGCTGCCGCGCCTTACTACGGAAGAACAGGCTATTACTCCGGCGGTCCTTACGCGGCTTACGGGTTCCCCGCGCAGGACTACGCGACCCGCAACGGCTTTGTGTGCCAGCCTGGAACCATGACAAAACTCGACGACGGCAGGATGTATCCTTGCCAGTAGCTCTACCATGCGGAGACGCGGCTCGTTTGAGCCGCGTCTACCGTCTTGGGCCGCCGGCGCTCCCTGGAAACGACGCGGATTACTCCACCGGCACCACGTCCACGGCCACCGCGAGCTTTTGCTTGCGCGATCCTACGATGATGCCATCGACCGGCGAGACGTCGGAGAAGTCGCGTCCGACCGCCAGGATGATGTGGTCGTTCTCGACCAAAAGGTCGTTGGTCGGATCGAACCCGATCCAGCCGATCTCGCTGCCGCACCACACCGACACCCACGCGTGGGTAGCGTCGGCACCCTGCAGGCGCGGCTTCCCCGCCGGCGGGTAGGTGCGTAAGTAGCCGCTGACATAGGCCGCCGGCAGCCCGAGGCCGCGAAGGCCTGCGATCATCACGTGGGCAAAGTCCTGGCAGACGCCGTGACGTTTCTCGAACACTTCCCGAAGCGGCGTCGAGATCACGGTGGCTTTCGGATCATATTTGAACTGGTTGCGGATGCGGTGCATCAGGTCGACCGCGCCTGTGAGAATGCCCTGCCCTTGCGGAAAGCTTGCCGCGGCGTAAGCCGTGACCGGCCCGAGCACCGGCACCAGCGAACTTGCAAAGACGTAGCCGACCGGCGAGGCGGGGCCGAGGCTCGATGCCTCGAGGGCGACGTCGCGCACGCATTCCCATGACGGGCTCGGCGCGGTGCGGCCAAGCGCCTGGCGCGATACCTGCACCCGCGACCTGGAATCGATCCGCAAGCTGCGATGCGCGGTTTCGATAAGCACGCTCTCGGTATGGGTTCCGAAAAAATCCCGCCGTATCGTGCGCTCCGCCGGCTTGGGGCGGATCTCGACGGAGTGCGAGACCAGTTGCTGCCCGTCGCCGCTGCGCGGCTCGAGCCGCAGCGAGCAGCGCGCGAAACTCACCGGGCTCTCATAGCTATAGGTCGTGACGTGACGGATGTCGTAGATCACGCGAGGCCCGTCAGCTTCTCCGGCCGGCTCGCATTGGGTCCGTGCGGGAAGTAATGCAGGCCGATGGCGTCGGCGAGGTTGAGCAGATCCTGCTCCAGCGCGAACAGGGCTTTGACATCCAGCGCCGCGGCCTCCGCGGTCGTCAGCATCGCCTGCAACGCCACGGCCAGACGCTGCGGCCGCTCGATCAAACCATGCTCCTTGAGGCTCGGAAGGCTCGCAATGTGCTCGTTGAGCGCCGCCACCTGGAACGCGACCGAGCGCGGATTGTAGGGGTCGAGCACCGCCAGATCGCGCACCGGCGCCAGCGCCGGGCCGACCAGATAGCGCGAACGGTAGGTGATCTGGCAATCCACCAGCGTCAGCAGGACGTCAAGGTCCTCGTCGCCGGCTTCGTCATAGGCGAACTGACGCGCAAACCGCGCGGTGTTGATGGCGCGCTCGGCGCGGCGGCCCATCTCGAGGAAGCGCCAGCCGGCGGCGCGGTTCATGTTCTCCTGCGCCAGCCCGGCAAAGCTCGCGAGCTCCTGCAAGGACAGTTCGGCGGCGCTGACGATGCCGTCATCATCGTCGGCCTCCACAGAGAGGCGTTCCACCATCTCGGTGATGACCTGCCAGGCATCGGGCGAAAGCCGCTCCCGCAGCGAAGTCGCGGTGCGCTGCGCCGATCGCAGCAGCGACAGTGCCGAGCCGAATTTTTCCGCACTCTGCAGCGCCTCGGCGGCGACCTTGGCGGAATTGGCCCGGCTCGCCTGCGACGTCGCTCCCCAGGTCACCAGAAGACGCTGGATGCGCTCGACCGAATGCAGCGCGGTCGATGCCCCGGTCGGTGCGCCCTTGGCGGACTCGCGCGTCGGCGTGCCGAGCGCGCGGATCAGCCGCAGTGTCGCCTCGGCACGTTCGAGATAGCGGCCGAGCCAGAACAGATTGTCTGCGGCACGGCTCGGCACCACACCGGCGATGCGCCTGATCCGCACCGTGTCGGCCGCCGGCAGCAGCGTCGAAGCCGCTATTGGTTTGTCGGACACCACCCAGACGTCGGCCGATCGCGCCCCGTCGCCCATCGATACGGCGCGGGCATCGGGCTCATCGGCGATCCGGCAGAAGCCGCCCGGGAGGATGGTCCAGCCGTTCGGCGTGGCGGCGGCAAACACCCGGAGCACGAACGGACGCGGCGTGATCCGGCCGTTCTCCCAAGTCGGCGTCGTCGACAGCCGCACCAGCTCCTGGCCGACAAAGTCGATGCCGCGGTCGGAAATCGCAGACCTGAGCCGCTCGCGCTCGGGCGGCGACAATTCACCTGATAGCACCGGGCCGTTGCTCGCAAAGCCCGGCACGGCACGGCCATACGCGCCCTCGATCGCAAAATCGTCGAGCCGCGACAGCACTTCCTCGCGCGCCGATTTCTGGCCGCACCACCAGGTCGCGATGTGCGGCATCAGCAAGTCCTCGCTGAGCAGACGGCGGCACAGATTGGGCAGGAAGCCGAGCAGCGCCCGCGCCTCCAGCACGCCGGAGCCGGGCATGTTGGCGACGACGACGCCGCTCTTTCGCAGCACGTCGATCAGGCCGGGCACGCCAAGATGCGAGGACGCATCGAGCTCCAGCGGATCGAGGAAATTGGAATCGACCCGGCGCAGCAGCACGTCGAGCCGCTTCAGGCCGGCGACGGTACGGATATGGATGCGGTCGCCGCTGACGGCGAGGTCATCGCCCTCGACCAGCAGGAAGCCGAGATAGCGCGCGATCGTCGCATGTTCGAAATAGGTTTCGTTGAAGGCGCCTGGCGTCAGCAATCCGATGCGCGGCTCGTCGCGGTCGGCGCTCGCGCGCAACGAGTCGCGGAACGCCTCGAAGAACGGCGCGACGCGTTCGACATTCATCGACTTGTAGAGATTGGAGAAGGCGCGCGACAGCACCAGGCGGTTTTCCAGCGCGTAGCCGGCGCCCGACGGGGCCTGCGTACGGTCGCTGAGCACCCACCAGCGACCGTCGGGGCCGCGGCCGACATCGGCGGCGTAGAGATGCAGATAGCGTCCGCCCGGCGGTTTGACGCCGCAGACCGCCCGCAGATATTCGTTGCTGCCGGCGATCGCCGCCGCGGGCACCGCGCCATCAGCCACAAGCCGGCCCTCGCCATAGAGGTCGCGCAGTATCATTTCGAGCAATTGCGCGCGCTGGGCGATGCCCGTGGTCAATTGCCGCCAGTCGTTCTCGTCGATGATCAGCGGCAGATGGCTCAGCGGCCAGAGCCGGTCGGCGGTCTCGCCGGGCGCGCGATAGGTGACGCCGGCCTCCCGCAAATGGCGGTCGGCGGAGGCGAATCGGCGCTCGATGTCGGCGGGCGAAAGCGCGGCAAAGGCGTCGAAAAACCGCGCCCAGGCCGGCCGGGGCGCACCGTCCTGGCCGATATATTCATCGGGAATTCCGGGCAACCGGGCGTAATCACGGGTCCATTGCGCCATCCGGCGCTGGCCCGGACGAGCCTTGTTATCCTGACTGCCGGCTTGCCCCGCCATCCGACTCTCCGATCTCAGCGCCTTTAGTGCCGGAGCGGCGTCCTCAAGTCGAGCGTCAAAGGAAATTCTATTGTGCGTTCCTCGGGCGGCAGATCGACCTTTCCCGGGGTGTGGCCGTGGTCCTGAAACCGGGCCAGCCGCCGCGCCTCGGCCTCGTAGGAATTGACCGGCTTGGTGTCATAGCTGCGGCCGCCGGGATGGGCGACATGGTAGACGCAGCCGCCGAGCGAGCGGCCGTTCCAGGTATCAATTAAATCAAATGTCAGCGGGGCGTGGACCGGAATGGTCGGATGCAGCCCGGACGCCGGTTGCCAGGCCTTGAAACGGACACCGGCGACCGCCTCTCCGGAGCGGCCGGTGGCCGTCATCGGCATCCGCCGGCCATTGCAGGTGACGACGTGGCGGCCTTCGACGAAGCCAGACGCCTTGATCTGCAACCGTTCCACCGACGAATCGACATAGCGCACGGTGCCGCCGGCCGAGCCCTCCTCGCCGAGCACGTGCCACGGCTCCAGCGCCTGCCGCAGTTCCAGCGAAACGCCGCCGTGATGAACCCGGCCGAACACCGGGAAACGAAATTCGAGCTGCGCGGAATACCATTCCGGTGAAAATTCGTAGCCGGACTGCTTGAGCTCTTCGAGCACGCCCAAAAAGTCTTCCCAGAGAAAATGCGGCAGCATGAAGCGGTCATGCAGCGTGGTGCCCCAGCGCACGAACTGGCCTTGTTGCGGTTCGCGCCACATTTTTGCGATCAGCGCCCGGATCAAGAGTTGCTGCGCCAGCGACATGCGCGGATCGGGCGGCATTTCCAGCGCGCGGAACTCGACCAGTCCGAGTCGGCCGGTCGGGCCATCAGGCGAATAGAGCTTGTCGATGCAGATTTCGGCGCGATGGGTGTTGCCTGTTATGTCGACCAGGATGTGCCGGAACAGGCGGTCGACCAGCCATAGCGGCGCCTCGATGCCCGGCGGCGGCACGTGCGCCAGCGCGATTTCCAGTTCATAGAGCCCGTCATGCCGCGCCTCGTCGATACGCGGCGCCTGGCTGGTCGGGCCGATGAACATGCCCGAGAACAGATAGGACAGCGACGGATGACGCTGCCAGTACAGCACAAGGCTCTTCAACAGATCGGGCCGGCGCAGGAACGGTGAATCTTGCGGCGTGCTGCCGCCGACCACGACGTGGTTGCCGCCGCCGGTGCCGGTGTGACGGCCGTCGACCAGGAAACGGTTGGCGCCGAGGCGCGTCTTGGCAGCATCCTCGTAAAGGCCGTAGGTGATATCGACCGCCTCGCGCCAGCTTTGCGCCGGCTGGATGTTGATCTCGATCACGCCGGGATCGGGCGTGACCTTGATGACTTCGACGCGCGGATCATACGGCGGCGAATAGCCCTCGACATGGACCTGCAACTGCAGCTCTTCGGCGGTCGCTTCTACCGCCGTGACCAGCTCCAGATAATCGTCGACCTTCTCGACCGGCGGCATGAAGGCGCAGAGGATGCCGTCGCGGATTTCGATCGACATCGCCGTGCGCACGGGTTCGAGTTTTGGCTTCTCTTTTTTCTTTTCGGCTTCCGTCTGATCTTGGCCGGACGTTGGCAGTTCGTCGCGCGGCTCCATCGGATCCTGCTCGACGATGTAGGGATATTCTTCCGGCGGAATGTGTTCCAGCGAAGCGATCGGCAGCCGCAGGCCCAGCGGAGAATCGCCTGGAAACAGGAACAGATGGCCGCGCCGGATCTTCCAGCGTTCGCTGCGCCAGTGCCCTGGCGGGTGCTTGAAGGCCTCGTTCCAGCGCTGGATCGGCAGCACAAATCCCTTGGGCTTGTTGAGCCCGGAATCGAACACCCGCGCCATCCGTGAGCGCTCTTCCGGATCGGCCAATTTGGAGTCGGTCGGATCGACATTGGCCGGCAGCGCCGCTTCCTTCTGCAGCCAATGCGCGGTGTCTTCGAAGGCGGGCAGCACGTAGTCCGTCGCGAGTCCGAGCTTTTGTGCGACGCCTTCGGCAAAATGTTCGGCGTCGGCGATTTCGGCCTTGCGCGGATTTTCGATGCTCGCAATCAGGTCGGCGTTCTTCCAGATCGGCACGCCATCCTTGCGCCAATAAAGCCCGAACGCCCAGCGTGGCAGGCTCTCGCCCGGATACCATTTGCCCTGCCCGTAATGCAGCAGGCCGCCAGGCGCGAAACGCGCATGCAATTTGCGGATCAAATCGTCGGCCAGCGCGCGCTTGGTCGGGCCGACGGCAGCGATATTCCATTCCGGCGATTCCAGATCGTCGACCGAGACGAAGGTCGGCTCGCCGCCCATCGTCAGCCGCACGTCGTCCTTTTTCAGATCGGCATCGACCGCCTCGCCGAGCCTGTCGAGACGCGACCAGGATTCGTCCGAGAACGGCCGCGTGATCCGCGGGGCCTCGCGGATGCGCTTGACGCTCATCTCGAAGCCGAACTCGACATTGGCAAAGCCGGCGCTGCCTGAAATCGGCGCCGCCGAACGATAATGCGGCGTGGCGGCGACGGGGATGTGTCCCTCGCCGGTCAGCATGCCCGAGGTGACGTCGAACCCGATCCACCCTGCCCCCGGCAGATAGACCTCGGCCCAGGCATGCAGATCGGTGAAATCGCTTTCGACCTCGCGCGGGCCTTCGACCGGATCGATGTCGGGGCGGAGTTGAATGAGATAGCCGGAGACAAAACGCGCCGCGAGCCCGAGATGCCTGAAGATCTGGATCAGGAGCCAGGCGGAGTCGCGGCAGGAACCCGAGCCGGCGGCGAGCGTCTCCTCCGGCGTCTGGGTGCCCGGCTCCATGCGGATGACGTAACCGATTTTCTTCTGCAGCTGCGCGTTGAGGCCGACCAGGAAATTGACGGTGCTGTCGGCCTCACGCGGGATGTCCTTCAGGTAGGCGGCAAACAGCGGCCCCTCGTCCGAGGTCGCCAGATATGGCGCCAGCTCGGTCTTGAGATCGTTGGTATATTGAAACGGAAAAGTAGTGGCATAGGGCTCGACGAAGAAGTCGAACGGATTGACCACGGTCATCTGGGTCGAGAAATCGACCTCGATCTTCAGCTCGGTCGCCTTCTCCGGGAACACGAATCGCGCCAGCCAGTTGCCTTGCGGATCCTGCTGCCAGTTCACGAAATGATTTGAAGGCGTGACCTTGAGCGAATAGCTCAGGATCGGCGTGCGCGTGTGCGGCGCCGGCCGCAAGCGTACGGTTTGAGGCCCGATGTCGATCGGTCGGTCGTATTTGTAGTGCGTAACGTGATGTAGTGCGACGAAGATCGACACGGACAGGCTACTCCAGCAGCTTTTTTAAGCAGAACACTGGTTCCGGTCGACATCAAGCACTAACAACGGGCATGGGGTGCCTACGGGAAGTGCGGAATTGAGGCGTTTTGCCAGCCACCTCGTCGTGGCCGGGCTCGTCCCGGCCATCCACGTCTTGCTTTCTATTCGCACTTAGAAAGCAAGAAAGACGTGGATGCCCGGCACCCGTCTCCGCCAAGGCTCCGACGTGGCCAAGAGCCGCCGGCTCGCCGAAGCTTTAGCGAAGGCGGCAAGGCCGGGCATGACGGAACTGATTGCCTGTCCTCACATCACATCGTCGCGCCGATCACCCACGGCGCAAACTCGGCGCTGCCGAAATCGAAACTCTCGCTCTTGGTCGGCTGGCCCGATGCGGTTTTCAGCATCAGCTCGAAGATGCGCTGGCCGCATTCCTGCACGGTTTCCTGGCCGTCGAGGATGGTGCCGCAATTGACGTCCATGTCCTCTTCCATGCGCGTGTACATCGGCGTGTTGGTCGCAAGCTTGATCGAGGGCGCGGGCTTGCAGCCGAACACGCTGCCGCGGCCGGTGGTGAAGCAGACCAGATTGGCGCCGCCCGCCACCTGCCCGGTCGCCGCGACCGGGTCGTAGCCCGGCGTATCCATGAACACAAAACCCTTCTTGGTGACGGGCTCGGCGTAGTTCAGCACGTCGACCAGATTGGTGGTGCCGGCCTTGGCCATCGCGCCCAGTGATTTTTCTAGGATCGTGGTGAGGCCGCCGGCCTTGTTGCCGGGGCTCGGATTGGCGTTCATCTCGGCGCCTTCCCGCGCCGTGTATTCATCCCACCAGCGCATCAGGCCGACGAGTTTTTCGCCGACCTCGCGGCTGACCGCGCGGCGCGTCAACAGATGTTCGGCGCCATAGGTCTCCGGCGTCTCCGACAGGATCACGGTGCCGCCATGGCGCACCAGCAGATCGCTCGCGGCGCCCAGCGCCGGATTGGCTGACACGCCTGAATAGCCGTCGGAGCCGCCGCATTGCAGGGCCACCGTCAGTTCGCTCGCCGGCACCGGCTCACGCTTCACTTTATTCGCGTCGATCAACGCCTCGCGCACAAAGGCGACGCCGGCTTCCACGGTCTTGCGGGTGCCGCCGACTTCCTGGATGTCCATCGCGCGCAGACGGCCCGCGAGCTTCTGCTCCTGCATCAAGCCGCCGATCTGGTTGACCTCGCAGCCGAGGCCGAGCACGACGACGGCCGAAAAATTCGCATGCCGCGCGTAACCGCCCAGCGTCCGCCGCAGCAGCGCCAGCGGCTCGTCCTGCGTCATGCCGCAACCGGTCTTGTGCGTCAGCGCCACCACGCCGTCGACGTTGGGAAAATCCGCCAGCGGATTGTCGCCGGTGAACGGATTTTTCTTGAACATGTCAGCGACGATACCGGCGACATGCGCGCTGCAATTCACCGAGGTGAGAATGCCGATATAGTTGCGGGTCGCGACCCGCCCGTCGGAACGGCGGATGCCGTCGAAGGTCGCGGGCAGATCGAAATTCGGCGTCGGGATAACGTCGACGCCGAACGCGTAGTCCTTGGCGAAATCGCCCATGCCGCAATTCTGGGTGTGGACGTGCTGGCCCGGCGCGATGGGGATCGTCGCAAAGCCGATGATCTGGCCGTAGCGCCGCACCGGCTCGCCGGCCGCGATCGGCTTGATCGCCACCTTGTGGCCGGCGGGAATCCGCTCGACCGTGGTGACGCCGTCGGCCACGACCATGCCCGCCGGCAGGCTGGAACGTGCAATCAGCACGCCATCATCGGGGTGCAAGCGGATCACGGGGGCTGGGGCCATGACAGGTCTCCTGGCTATCTCAAAACGATCGTGCCCCGGATGCTGGTGATCCGGGGCCCATGTCTTACCACAACAAATCGGTCCCGGCTCTGCGATGCACCGCCAAGGAAGCGCTGCATCGCGTCCGGAACACCAGAGCTTACGCCTTGCCGGCTGAGTCCTTGCGGGTCTGGTTCACCTGCATCTTGGCGTAGGTCGCCATCAGGCCGCTCTCGTTGGACAGCGTCACCAGCTTGAAGCCCATGTTGATCGCGCGGACGGCGCCTTCTGCGCCCGAGCAGTGGATGCCCGCGTGCAGGCCGCGCTTGCCGCATTCCTTGATGATCTTCTCGTAGATCTTGAGGATTTCCGGCTCCTCGCGGTCGAGCTTCGGCACCAGGCCGTAGGAGAAGCCGAGATCGGAGGGTCCGATATAGACGCCGTTGATTCCCTCGACATCGAGGATCGCTTCCATGTTCTCGACGGCCGTCTTGGTCTCCATCATCGGCAGCAGCACGATTTCGTCATTGGCGGTCTGCTGATAGGTGCCGGCGGAACCGTACATGCCGGAGCGGATCGGGCCGTTCGAGCGCGTGCCCTTCGGCGGATACTTCGCATACTGAACCAGGTTCTTCGCTTCCTCCGGCGTGTTGATCATCGGGCAGATCACGCCATAGGCGCCGCCGTCGAGCACCTTGCCGATGATGCCGGGCTCGTTCCAGGGAACGCGGACCATCGGCGTCACCGGGTGACCGTTCATCGCCTGGAAACACTGCACCATCGACTGATAATCCTGCACGCCGTGCTGCATATCCACGGTGACGCTGTCGAAGCCGCATTGTGCGATCACTTCGGCCGAAAACCCTGACGGGATGGCCAGCCAGGCGTTGACGACGGCCTTGCCCGAAGCCCAGACTTTCTTGACGTTGTTTGTAGTCATTGATCGCGTTTCCTTTTGTGATCGTTGCAATCGGTGGATTTCACTGAACAGCTGAGCTCACCGCCCGCTGGATACTGACCTCGCTGACACCGACCTCACGGGCGGTACTGACGATCGCTGCCCAGGTATCATCCGGCAGCGGCACACCGTTGCTGGTGCGGTCGGCACGCATTTTCTTCTCGGGATCGCCGGGGATCAGCACGGCGTCAACGCCTGAGATCGGCTTGGTGGCCCGGATGAAGTCGACATAGCGCGAGATTTCGCCGTCGAAGAAATTGCTGGTGTCGATCACCTTGGGATCGACATAGATCGCGAGCATGCCGTTGGCGAATTGCCGGTCCGCCGAAGTAGCACCAGTGCCGGTCAATGCGCCGCCGAGCAGTTCGCAGATGAAGGCGAGCCCTGAGCCCTTGTGCTCGCCGAACGCCCGGATCGCGCCGGTGCCCTTGGTGTGATCGCGCGGGCCTTCCGCGCCGTGCGGCCCATAGAGCACCGCCGGGTCTTCATTCAGTGTGCCGTCGGCATCGACCAGCGCACCCGCAGGCAATTTCTTGCCGCCGCGGCTCGCGACCAGCACCTTGCCTTCGGCGACAACCGAGGTCGCGAAATCGAGCACGATCGGATCCTGGCCCTTTCGCGGAATGCCTACGCAATAAGGCGCGGTCGACAGCCGCTTCTCGACGCCGCCATAGGGCGCAACCAGCAGCGAGCCGGCGGCGTTGACGAAATGCACCGAGACGAGGCCCTCGGCTGCAGCCATCTCCGCCCAGTCGCCGACGCGGCCGATATGGCCGGCGTTGCGCAGCGCGATCGCGGCCAGCCCCGCCTTCTTGCATTTCTCGATGCCGATCCGCACCGCCTGCGGCGTCACGGTCTGTCCGTACCCGAACTTGCCGTCGACGACCGCAAGCGAAGGCGTATCAACCACGACTTCGACGGTCTGATCGGGAACCACCCTTCCCGTCTTCCTCCAGCTGACATAGAGCGGCACCCGGATCACGCCGTGGCTGTCATGGCCGGTGAGATTGGCTGTGGTCAGATAGGTCGCGATGCGCCTTGCTTCTTCGGCGGAGGATTCCGAACGGGAAAAGACCTCGGCAACGAAGTTGATCAAATTGCTGACTTGGATCGTGACCATGTCTGGAGTTCAGCCTGTTCTTCGTCGTTCGGTCCAGCCGCATCATCCCGCGACGAAACCGCTAGCTCCCGTGCCGGTTTTCATGACCGGCTTGGCTGCACTTTGAGCGAAAAATGGCATGCGTGTCTATGGCCTCAGTCGCATTCGGGCAATGATTGCAATCATTTGCCTCCCCGCTATGCGTGGCGCCGGTAGCATCATGCAAATTTGTGCTCACTCCTCGATCTCGCCGCTTTCCTCGCCTGCCACTTCCATGGCCACGAGGCTGCGTTCCAGCACGCCCAGCATATCCTGCAATTCGGCAAGCTTGCGGGCACCATAACGGCTGGTGATTTCGGCGTAGATCGCTTCCGAGGTCGGCGCCACCGCCTCGATCAGTTTCAGTCCCTTGGCTGATATCGATACAACGGCGCGGCGCAGGTCGGCCTTGGCCGTACGGCGCTCGATCAACTGGCGCGCTTCGAGATCGCGCAGGATGCGCGACAGGCTTGGTCCCAGCAGAAACGCGACACGCGCCAGCTCGGTCACTTCAATGGCATCCACGGTCGTGAGCGCGCGCAGGATCCGCCATTGCTGTTCGGTGAGGCCGTGATTGCGCAAGGAGGGGCGGAACTGCCGCATCACGGCTTCGCGGGCGCGCAGCAGCGACATCGGCAGCGAACGCGAGAAGTCGCGCATCGGCGCGCGCCGCGCCGTCTCGGCCGCTTCGGTGTTGGATTCCGTCTGCGATTTCTTCCGTGCCATCCGCCAATCGTCCGCCATCACTAATGCTGATCAAAGGGAATAAAGTTTTGCGGTGCAGCAAGCGTGGATTCGGTTTGATCAATATCACTTAACATGTTAATCATATTCCGGCACCATCTTTTTGCTGAGCATATATGGCCCTTTCCAACGACCAGATTCGCGCCGCCGCCGAGCGGCTGGACCATGCGGAAAAGACCCGCACGCAGATCCGGCAGATTTCGCTCGAGCACCCCGGCATCACGATCGGCGACGCCTACGCGATCCAGAAGGCGTGGGTCGACATGAAGATCGCGCAGGGCCGCATTGTCAAAGGCCACAAGATCGGCCTGACCTCGAAGGCGATGCAGAGCGCGCTCAATATCAACGAGCCGGATTCCGGCATCCTGCTCGACGACATGTTCTTTGCCGACGGCGGACTGGTACCATCGGACCGCTTCATCGCCACCCGCGTCGAGGCCGAACTGGCGTTCGTGATGAAGACTCGGCTTTCGGGCCCGGATTGCACGATGTTCGATGTGCTCAACGCCACCGATTTCGTGGTGCCGGCGCTGGAAATTCTGGACACACGCGTCGAGCGGGTCGATCCGCAAACCAAGGCAACACGAAAAATCTTCGACACCATCGCCGACAACGCCGCCAATGCCGGCATCGTGCTCGGCGGCCGGCCGATCCGCCCGATGGACGCCGACCTGCGCTGGATCGGCGCGCTGTGCTTTCGCAACGGCCAGCTGGAAGAGACCGGGCTTGCCGCCGGCGTGCTCAACCATCCTGCAACTTCGGTGGCCTGGCTTGCCAACAAGATCGCGCCGAATGGCCTGGCGCTGGAAGCGGGGCAAGTAGTGCTGGCAGGGTCGTTCATTCGCCCGATCGAAACCCGCAAAGGCGACACGATCCAGGCCGACTATGGTCCCTACGGTTCGGTGAGCTGCTACTTCGCTTGATACTGAAACGGGAACTGCTGGAGTTAACGACATGCCGCATTTCACGATCGAATACTCCGCCAACCTCGACGGACGCGTCGATATGGGTGCTGTCGTGGAACTGGTGCGCAAGGCCGCGGTTGAAACCGGCATCTTCCCACTCGGCGGCATCCGTGTCCGCGCGATCAGATGCGAGCACTACGCGATCGCCGACAACAGGCACAATTACGGCTTCCTCGACATGGTGCTGCGGCTCGGCGAAGGCCGCGACCTCGCCACCCGGAAGAAAGCGGGCGAGCACATCTTCAAAGCTCTCTCTGCCTATCTCGATCCGGTATTCACAGAGACAAAATTCGCGTTGTCGTTCGACATGCAGATCAACGACAAGGAAACCAGCTGGAAACGCAACAACATCCACGAAGCTCTGAAGGTGGAGACGGTCAATGGATAAGGTTACCCCGAAAGACGTGTTTCAGGCCAACCGCGACCGCGCAGCTCCCCTGCTCGCCAAGCTGAAAGACGAGGGCATCGGCCACATGATCGACGGCAAGGTGGTGCCGTCGATCTCAGGGCAAACTTTCGAGACCAGATCGCCGGTCGATGGCGCGGTGCTGGCTTCGGTTGCACGTGGCAAGGCTGATGATATCGACCGCGCCGCCACGGCGGCGTCGCAGGCATTCAAATCCTGGCGCGACATGCCGGCTGCGACGCGCAAGAAGCTGCTGCATCGCGTCGCTGACGCTATCGAAGACCGCGCCGACGATATCGCCGTGCTCGAATGCATCGATACCGGGCAGGCCCACCGCTTCATGGCCAAGGCGGCGATCCGCGCCGCCGAGAATTTCCGCTTCTTCGCCGACAGATGCGCGGAGGCCCGTGACGGACTCAGCACGCCGAGCGAGGAACACTGGAACATCTCGACGAGGGTGCCGATCGGCCCGGTCGGCGTCATCACGCCGTGGAACACACCGTTCATGCTCTCGACCTGGAAGATCGCGCCCGCGCTCGCCGCCGGCTGCACCGTCGTGCACAAGCCCGCGGAATGGTCGCCGGTGACGGCGGACCTCCTTGCAAAACTGGTAAAACAGGCCGGTGTGCCCGATGGGGTGCTCAACACCGTACACGGCATCGGCGAGGAGGCCGGCAAGGCGCTGACCGAGCATCCCGCCATCAAGGCAATTGGTTTCGTCGGCGAGAGTTCGACGGGCTCGGCGATCATGGCGCAAGGTGCGCCGACGCTGAAGCGCGTGCATTTCGAGCTCGGCGGCAAGAACCCCGTGATCGTGTTCGACGACGCTGATCTGGACCGCGCGCTGGATGCGGTCGTCTTCATGATTTACTCGCTCAACGGTGAGCGTTGCACGTCGTCGAGCCGGCTGCTGGTCCAGCAGGGCATCGCCGAAAAATTCATTGAGAAACTGACAGTGCGGGTCAAGGCGCTGAACGTCGGCCATCCCCTCGATCCCGTCACCGAGATCGGCCCGCTGATCCATGAGCGGCATCTTGCAAAAGTCTGCAGCTATTTCGAGGTCGCGCAGAAGGATGGCGCGACCATTGCGGTCGGCGGCAAGCCGCATGACGGTCCCGGCGGCGGGCATTATGTGCAGCCGACGCTGGTCACAGGCGCGCACGCCAAAATGCGTGTCGCGCAGGAAGAAGTGTTCGGGCCGTTCCTGACCGTGATTCCGTTCAAGGACGAGAAGGACGCGATCGAAATCGCCAATGGCGTGCAGTACGGCCTCACCGGCTACGTCTGGACCGGCGACATGGGCCGCGCGCTGCGCGTCGCTGACGCACTGGAAGCCGGCATGATCTGGCTCAACTCCGAAAACGTTCGTCATCTGCCGACACCGTTCGGCGGCATGAAATCGTCCGGCATCGGCCGCGACGGCGGCGACTATTCGTTCGACTTCTACATGGAAACCAAACACGTCTCGCTGGCGCGCGGGACGCACAAGATTCAGAAACTGGGAATTTAGGGATCACCGTCATTCCGGGGCGCGGAGCGAACCCGGAATCTCGAGATTCCGGGTCTGGTGCTAACGCACCATCCCGGAATGACGAAGCCAATCAAGGAAACGCCTTATGCCCGTACCTACACACATCTTCGATCCGCCGTTCAACATCATCCGCTCCAGCCACGCCGTGCTCGACGTGACGGATCTGAACGCCAGCAGCGAATTCTACGAAAAGACCGTCGGCCTCCATGTCGAGGACCGCGACGACAAGGCGGTCTATTTGCGCGGCGCCGAGGAGCATCAGCATCACTCGCTGGTGCTGCGCAAGGCGCACGCGGCGGCGTGCAACCGCCTCGGCTTCAAGGTCGGCAATGACGGCGATCTCGACAAGGCGGCCAGCTTCTTTTCCGAGAACGGCATCACCTATGCCTTCGCCGAGCAGCCGTTCCAGGGCCGCACGCTGCACTTCACCGATCCCTTCGGCTTCCAGATCGAACTCTATGCAACGATGGAGAAGCGCCCGCATCTGCTGCGGCGCTACGACCTTTACAAGGGCTGCCATCCGCAGCGGCTCGATCACTTCAACGTCTTCGCCGCCGAAGTTCAAGGCACCGTCGATTTCTATGCGCGGCTCGGTTTCCGGCTAACCGAATATGGCGAGGAGGACGGGCCGAACGGCCGCATCGCCGCAGCCTGGATGCACCGCAAGGGCAACGTGCACGATTTTGCGATTACCAACGGCAAGGGCCCTCGCCTGCACCATTTTGCTTACTGGGTGCCGACGGCGATGAACGTGCTGCATCTCTGCGATGTGATGGCGTCCAGCGGCTTCTTGAAGAACATCGAGCGCGGCCCCGGCCGCCACGGCATTTCGAACGCGTTCTTCCTCTATATCCGCGACCCCGACGGCCATCGGCTCGAACTCTACACCAGCGACTATTTCACCGGCGATCACGACCATGAGCCGCTGCGCTGGTCGCTGAAGGACCCGCGCCGGCAAACGCTGTGGGGCGCACCGGCGCCGCGCTCCTGGTTCGAGCAGGGCTCGCCGTTCACGGGGCAAGCGGTGCGCGAACCGGCGTTCGTCGCCGACGTCACGATTGCAGATTAGGACGCCCAGATGACCTCACCTCGCCTCGCGACCTATTCGATCGGCGGCGTCACCAGATACGGCGCCGTCACCGACACCGGTATCGTCGATCTCTTCGCCCGCTTCGGACAGGAATATCCGACGCTGCGCGAAGCCATTGCCGCCGGTGCGCTGATGAAGCTTTCCGAGGACGCCGCAAAGCGCTCGCCGGACAATGCGCTCGACGCCATCACCTGGCAGCCGCCGATCCCGGCGCCGGAAAAGATCATCTGCATCGGCGTGAACTATCCGGATCGCAACGCCGAGTACAAGGACGGTCAGGACGCGCCGAAATTTCCCAGCATGTTCATGCGCACGCCGCGTTCCTTTGTCGGCCACAACGCGCCGCTGGTGCGTCCGCGCGCGTCGGCGCAGCTTGATTACGAGGGCGAACTGGTGCTGGTGATAGGCAAGGCCGGCCGCCACATCAAAGAGAGCGACGCGCTGGATCACATCGCCGCGGTGACGCTCTGCAATGAGGGCACGATCCGCGACTGGGTGCGGCACGCCAAATTCAACGTCACCCAGGGCAAGAACTTTGATTCCACCGGCAGTCTCGGCCCGTGGCTGGTTCCCTACACCAGCGAAGCACAAATTGCGGATATCCGCCTGACCACAAAGGTCAACGGCGATACGCGGCAGGACGACCGCACCTCGCGGCTGATCTTCGGCTTCCGCTATCTCCTCAACTACATCTCGACCTTCACCACGCTGGTGCCCGGCGACGTCATCGTGACGGGAACTCCGACGGGCGCCGGTGCACGCTTCGATCCGCCGCGCTACCTCAAGCCCGGCGACGTTATCGAGGTCGAAGCCGAAGGCGTCGGCGTGCTGCGCAATGGTGTGGCCGACGAAGCCTGATCAATCCTTGCAATGATGGAACAGTGACATGACTTCAACATCCGGCGGCGAAGCGATCGTCAACGGCCTCGTCGCGCACGGCGTCGATACCGTGTTCGGCCTGCCCGGCGCGCAGGTCTATGGGCTGTTCGACGCCTTCCATCAGGCACAGTTGAAAGTGATCGGCGCGCGGCACGAGCAGGCTTGCGGCTATATGGCCTTTGGCTATGCGCGTGCCAGCGGCAAGCCCGGCGTGTTCAGCGTGGTCCCCGGCCCCGGCGTGCTCAACGCCAGCGCGGCGCTGCTCACGGCGTTCGGTTGTAACGAGCCGGTGTTGTGCCTGACCGGTCAGGTGCCGACGGCGTTTCTCGGCAAGGGCCGCGGCCATCTGCACGAGATGCCGGACCAGCTCGCAACGCTGCGAACTTTCGTCAAATGGGCTGATAGAATCGAATATCCCGACGACGCGCCGGCAAAGGTCTCGCGCGCGTTCCAGGAAATGCAGTCGGGGCGCCGCGGCCCGGTGTCGCTCGAAATGCCGTGGGACGTGTTCACGCAGCGTGCGCAGGTCGGCAGTTCAAAACCGTTCGATCCCTTCCCGGCCCCGCAGCCTGACCCTGATCGTATCAAGGCGGCGGCGGCGCTGGTATCCGGCAGCAAGCGGCCGATGATCTTTGTCGGCAGCGGCGCGATCCACGCACGCGAGGAAATCCTCGAACTCGCCGAAATGATCGATGCGCCTGTGGTGGCGTTCCGCAGCGGACGCGGCATCGTCTCCAATGCGCATGAACTCGGGCTGACGATGGCGGCGGCCTACAAGCTGTGGCCGCAGACCGATTTGATGATCGGAATCGGGACGCGCATGGAATTGCCGGCATCGGGATTCCGCTGGCCGTTCCAGCCGGCCGGCCTGAAGTCCATCCGTATCGATATCGATCCGTCGGAAATGCGGCGGCTGACGCCGGACGCCGCCGTGGTCGCCGACGCCAGGGCCGGCACCGCCGATCTGGTCGCCGCGGTGAAGAAGGCCGGTTACAGCAGGACCAGCGGACGGCGTTCCGCGATCCGTGAAGCTACCGCTGCCGCGCATCGGGAGATCCAGAAGGTTCAGCCGCAGATGGCGTATCTGAACATCCTGCGCGAGGTGCTGCCGGCGAACGCCATCGTCACCGACGAGCTGTCGCAGGTCGGCTTTGCCTCCTGGTACGGTTTTCCGATCTACGAGCCGCGCACCTTCATTACCTCGGGCTATCAGGGCACGCTCGGTTCGGGATTCCCGACCGCGCTCGGCGCCAAGGTCGCGCATCCGGACCGGCCGGTGGTCGCGATCACGGGCGACGGCGGCTTCATGTTCGGCGTGCAGGAGCTGTCGACCGCCGTGCAGTTCAAGATCGGCGTGGTGACGCTGGTCTTCAACAACAACGCCTACGGCAATGTGCGGCGCGACCAGCGCGAACGCTTCGACGGCCGCGTGGTGGCGTCCGATCTGGTCAATCCGGATTTCGTCAAGCTCGCGGAATCCTTCGGCGTCGGCGCCGCGCGCGTGACCTCGCCCGATCGTTTCCGCGCCGCGCTGGAAAAGGCGCTGGCCGATGGCGGGCCTTATGTGATTTCGGTGGAAGTGCCGACGGATTCGGAAGTCAGCCCGTGGACATTTATCCATCCGGCGAAGCCGTGATTTTTTCACTGTCATTCCGGGGCGGCGCGAAGCGACGAACCCGGAATGACTGTTAAACTCTCCGCTCCTGCAGGCCGCGCTGCATTCGCGACGCCGCGATCACCAACAGGCCCGCCCCCGCGACCGCCCAGCAGGCCACCGGCGCCCAGTGCAACAGCGGCGCGTATTCCGGCAGCTTTTGCAGGCCGCCGGCGACCGCCGCCATCCGCGCAAAGGTCGCCAGCGCCAGCGCCGAAAACATCAGCCCGATCACCTTGCCCTCGGCGCCGGTGTCGCCGATCGCCAGCGCCGCCGATACCGCGCTCATCAGCATGCAACCCCAGGCCGCACCCGCCACGAACTGCGCGACAATAAGGACGTTGAGGCTGGCGGACAGCTCGGCAGTGAGCACCGCCAGCGCACCGAACAGGCCGGCCGCGCCGATCACGACCAGCCCGCCGCGGTGCTTGACCACGACGCTCGCCGGAAACATCGCGATGTTAAAGCCGATCCAGAACACCGGCAGCAGCCACTGCAACTGATCTTGCGTTGTGAAACGCAGGAAGAACGACGAGCTGTTGAGGCTGAAGTGCAGTTGATAGCCGAGCGACAGGATCACCATCGACGCGATGAAGAACATCGGGATCGTGCCGAGCGCTTTGGCTGGGACCGCCTTCTCGCTCGGGGCAGGCGCTTGCGCCGCAGCGTCGCGCTCGACCTTCGACAGCGCCAGCGTGGTGAGCAGCAGGACGACGCCCGAAATCAGGAACGGTAGCCGCGGATCGTGGTTGCGCAGCACCGTGCCGAGATAGGGCGAGATCGCGCCGGCCAGGCCGTAACCCGGCATCGCCAGCGCCGCCAGCAACGGCACCTGTGACCGCGCGCGATGCTTGCCGAGCAGCGTCAGCGGCGGTGCACGCAACGCCGACGAGGTCACGACCCAGATCACGATCAGCACGATGAACCAGGCCTGCGCGCCCGGACCCGTGCCGGCCACGAACGGCAACGCCACGAACGCCGCGCAGGAGATCGCGGTCAGGATGCCGACGAAGACGCCGAGCCGGCCGATAAAGGGTGCGATCTTGTCGGCCGCAATTCCCATCGCGGTGTCGGTGATGGTGAAGATCGCCTGATCGAGCATCAGGATGAAGATCACCATGCCGGGTGCGATCCCGACCTGCGCTGCAAGCTTCGGCAGATAGATGACGTAAGTGGTCCAGCCCAGCGTGAAGATCAGTTGCAGCACGGCCAGATAGATGCCGGTGCGGCTGGCGCCCCCGCCGCTGCCGGCCTTGACGTCTGTGCTGCTCATGTCTCGCTCCCCGCCCGGGGAGAGCATAGACCAGACGAAACTTCAATGGGAAGCGGTTAGCCTACAGTCAGCGCGCTTTTCGAAAAGTCAGATTGATGCGCTGGCGGCCCAACACGGCGTGCTCAGCGTCGGCCAGCGGCGCCACGCCGTGAAAGAACAGCCGCGACGGCCCGCCCCAGACCACGACGTCGCCATGCACCAGCCGAAACCGGGCCGGCTTGTCGCTGCGTTTCAATCCGCCGAACAGGAAGATCGCCGGTATCCCGAGCGACACCGAGACGATCGGCGCGGCAAAATCCTGCTCGTCCTTGTCCTGATGCAGCGACATGCGGGCGCCCGGTTCGTAGCGGTTGATCAGGCAGGCATCCGGCGAAAAGTTTTCGAAGCCGCCCTCGGTCGCCGCTTCGGCGGCCAGTTCGCGAAACACCGCGGGCATTGCCGGCCACGGCTGGCCGGAATCGGGATCGACGCCGTCATAACGATAACCGGTGCGGTCGGTGACCCATCCGGCATTGCCGCAATTGGTCATCGCCACCGACATCTGATGGCCGCCTGGCGTCGACATATGGCGGAACGGCGCCTCTGCCACGATCGCGCGCAGCGCCGGAATCAGTTCGGCTTCAAAGCGCAGCGCGAAACCGCGCAGCAGCACGGCGCCATCGGCCATCGCTTCCCGCGACGACTGCACATCGGCGATGGCGTCGAACAAATCCGTAGTCAATTCGCTTGGCACTCACATGGCGTGGTGAACTACTTGGCGTCGTGAAAGATCACGCCGACGGTATGACGGTGGCCGGAACGGATCTGGCTGACGCCGTGGCGCAGATTAACGCGATAGAACCCGCGCGTCCCCTGCACCGGGCGGTGATGCACAGCAAATGCCACCGCATCGCCCTGTGTGAGCGGAACCACCTCGGGCCGCGACTGCATCCGCGGCCGTTGCTCGGTCAGCACGAATTCACCGCCGGTAAAATCGCGGCCGGGTTCCGAGAGCAGGATCGCGACCTGCAGCGGGAACACATGCTCGCCATAGAGATCCTGGTGCAGGCAATTGTAGTCGCCGGGCCCATATTGCAGCAGCAGCGGCGTCGGCCGAATTTGCCCCGCGTCATGGCAGCGCTTCAGGAATGCCTGATGCGCCAGCGGATAGCGGATATCTATCCCCATCGTCTGGTTCCAGCGATTGGCAATGCCGCACAGCCGCGCATACAGCGCCGGGCGCAGTTCCGCGATCAGGTCGGGCAGCGGATAGGAAAAATATTTGTATTCGCCGCGTCCAAAACCGTGACGCCCCATCACGATGCGGCTGCGGAATTGGCTGTCGTCAGGATAAAGCGCCGCGATCGCCCGGCATTCGTCCGGCGCCAGCAATCCCTTCAGCACGGCGCAGCCCTGCCCGTCGAGATCGGCCGTCACCTGCGTCCAGTCGATGGCATCGACCCGGGCAGCGATGTCGGGGGATGCGTGGCGATCGGTGGTTTTTGCGGTTGCTTTCATGGCGGGCAGTTTCGCAAGTCCCGTTGTACCGGGCCACCCGATTTCCGATAACTCCATCCCCGTCATTGCGAGCGCAGCGAAGCAATCCATCCCGTCGCGCGAAGAAAAGAATGGATTGCTTCGCTGCGCTCGCAATGACGAAAAAGGCGGCAGTCTATCCCAGCACCGGCAACGCAATCACATCATAGCCGTGACCGATCTTTCGCTTCAGCACCGGGTCTTCCAGTTCGAATTCGAACCGGCTTGCCGGGCGGATGCCGCCTTTGGCGGCAAAAGTGCCACCGAACATCGCGCAGCCGTCCGGCAGCCCTTTGCCGGCAAAGCCACGGTCGATCAGGTCCTTGACCGGCAGCATGCCATCGAGCGTGCCCACCTGATACAGCACCTTCTTGCCGTCGATGACGGCCCAGGAGCGCAGGATCATCTGGTCCCAGTGACCGATGACATCTTCCAGCTCCCACAGCACGGAGGCCATCGGCTTGTCGCACATCTGCTTGGAAACCGTGACGCTGTAGGCTTCCACCTTGCGATCGGTATGGTCGGAGCCGCAGCCGACAAGGATACGGCCCTGCCAGCCGATCAGCACGAACTCGACCTCGCCGCTGGAATCGCCACCGCTGACTTCGATGCTGTCAGTGGTGGTGATCCGGCACGCGGAGACACGGTAGTAGATCGGCGTCGAGGCCGGCCGCGCGATGCCGATCGCTTCCAACTCGGCAATGTGCTTGTCGCGCGCCACCGGATCGCGCCCGGTCCAGCCGGCAATCACGGCCTGATCGATCGCCAGCGTCAGCGGCGTCGGCGCGCCCTTGTCTTGAACAGTAAAGGTAAGATCAACCACGGATGCCATTCTCCATTCCGGCCGCAAGTTCAAAGATGCAGCGATCTCTTCCGCCCGCTCCCGCGAGCATGAGCCCGACCGGCACCTCGCCTTCGCGATGCGCGGGCAGCGAGATCGCGCAGCCGTCGAGCATGTTGATCAGCGTGCAATTGCGCAGCGCGCGCAGGTTCTGCGTCGCGAATGCCTTGTCGTCGGCGAGGTCGGCAATTTTCGGCGGAGTGTTGGCCGTGGTCGGCATGACAAGCGCGTCATAGGGCGCGATGCGCGCCTCGGTATGCGCGATGAACGATTTTCGCGCGCCGAGCAGATCGATATAGTCGGCAGCACTCATGCCTTCGCCGCGCAGGATGCGGACGTGAACACGGGGATCGTAGACGTCGCCTTTGCTCACGATCAGATAGCGGTGCCACGCATAGCTTTCCGACGCCGCGAAGCCGCCCTTGGCGTTCATCGCGCCGACATCGAGGAATTCCGGCACCTCGATCCGTTCGATCAGCGCGCCCTGCCGCGACAGCGTCTCCAATGCCCGCTCAAAGGTCTTTGCAACCTCGTCATCAAGATCATCGAGCGCGACGGTGGTCGGCACCGCGAGCCGCATGCCCCTGACGGGGCGCGGCTGCAACACCGGCAGCTCAGGCTCGTCGGCCAGCACGGCGTCCATCGTCGCGCAGCACTGCACGGTGCGCGCCAGCGGCCCGAAACTGTCGAGCGAGAAGGACAGCGGCACGCCGCCGTCGAGCGGCACGCGGCGTTGCGTCGGCTTGAATCCAACGATGCCGTTGAACGCCGCCGGAATCCGGCAGGAGCCACCGGTGTCGGTGCCGAGCGCGCCATGGGCCATGCCGTCGGCGACCGAGACCGCCGCACCCGAGGACGAGCCGCCGGGCACGTGGCCGACGCTGCGGTTCCAGGTGCTTTTCGGCGTGCCGTAATGCGGATTGATGCCGATGCCGGAATAGGCGAACTCGGTCATGTTGGTGCGGCCGATCACGATGAAGCCGGCACGGCGCAACCGCGCCACCACGGGCGCGTCGGCTTCCGCCGGCGTGCAATCCTCCTCCAGTGCCCGCGAGCCGGCGCGGGTCACCTGCCCCTTGATGTCGAACAGATCCTTGATCGAGACCGGGATGCCGGCAAACGGCGACGGCACCGCATGCGCCTTGCGCAGCCGGTCCATCGCGTCCGCCGCGCCCAGTGCGCCTTCCTTGTCGACATGGATGAACGCACGTGACCCCTCACCCGAGGCGTCGGCGATCTTGGCGAGACATTCCTCGACCAGCTTGCGGGCGGAGGTCGCTCCGCTGTCGAGATCGGCGGCGAGTGTGGCAAGTGTTGTTGTATTCGGCATGAGTTTCTCTCGCTGCTTCTCTTTGCTTCGCTACTTGTCGTCTGATCCGGGATCAATGTCGAGATCGAGCAGGGCCGAACTCAACGATTTGCCATGGGCATCCAGCGCCAGCGAACGGGTGACGCCGCCGCCGAGCGCCTGCGTCATCACGAAATTCAACGCGGACAGATTGGGCAGCTCGTAGCGCACCACTTCGCCCTCAACGACCCCGGCGAAATGCGCCTTCACCCGTTCGCTGGTGACCTGCTCGCGCAGCAGCGGATAATGCTTCGCATCATAGGCGATGACGGAAATGTTCGAAATGTTGCCCTTGTCGCCGGTGCGGGAATGGGCGATCTCGCGCAGCTTCACTTCACGCCCCCACGAAACGCACTTGCGGTTTCGCCAGATCGCGCGGCAACAGCACCGATGCCACCGCGACCACATCGCGCGCCGATTTCCAGGCGCCGCCGCCGGCGGCCGGGCCGTTGGTATAGAGCGTTTCGACCTCGTTGCCGATCCTGACCGCCTCGCGCAGATTTTCCGTGCGCCCCGCGACCCGAACGCGCACTTCATAGGGCTCGTTCGCGCGGGTAGAGATTTCCGCGCCATGCAGGGAATCGACGCCGACCAGTTCGAACCGCAACTCGCTGGATTCCACGCCCGTCACCTTCAGCCGTTCGCGCACGATCTCCAGCGCGAGCCGGCCGCGCGCCAGCGCACCGGGGCCGGCGTAGGAAATCTGCCCTTCACCGATATAGCTGTCGACATAGCCGACCGAGACTTTCAACGTCTCGGTTCGCTGGTGACCTCGGCCGCCACTGACGCACACACGATCGGGCCCGATCTCCTCAATGATCACTTGCGAAAAATCCGCGACCACGTCCGGCTGGAAATACTGCCGGGGATCGTGCACCTCGTAGAGCAACTGCTCCTTGCAGGTTCGCGCCGTCACCGCACCGCCGGAACCAACAACCTTGGTAATGACGAGGCTGCCGTCCTCACCGACTTCACCGATCGGAAAACCAAGCCGTGCCAGGTCTGGAACATCCTTGTAACCGGGGTCGGCAAAATAGCCGCCGGTGATCTGGCCCGCGCATTCCAGCAGATGCCCGGCGACGGTGCCCTGCCCGAGCAAATTCCAGTCGTCCATCGCCCAGCCGAAGGCATGGATCATCGGCGCCAGAAACAGCGCCGGATCGGAAGCCCGCCCGGTGATGACGATATCCGCGCCCGATTTCAGCGCCTCTGCCATCGGCTCGGCGCCGAGATAGGCATTCGCCGACAGCAAGCGGTTGCCGAGCTGCTTGATGGTGCCGTCGAATTCCATGATCGGCAGATCGCCGTCCTTGCAGGCATCGAGCACGTCGTCACCGACGATGGCGGCGATCTTCAGTGAGGACAGCCCGAGCGACTTCGCGATCTCGGCGGTTTTTCGCGCGGCAGCCTCCGGATTGGCCGCACCCATATTGGTGACGATCTTGATGCCTTTGGCCCCACAAACCGGCAGCACAGCCCGCATGCGCTCCTCGAGCAGCGGATCGTAGCCGGCTTCCGGGTTTTTCATGCGCGCCTGCTGCGCCAATGCTACCGTGCGCTCGCCGAGGCACTCGAACACCAGGTACTGGATGTCGCCCTTTTCGGCGAGTTCGACCGCGGGCTCGATGCGATCGCCCGAATAGCCGGCACCGGATCCTATTCGAATCGTTCGCACATCGTCTCCGTCATCGCGCTCATTCCGTGCGGCGCAATCAGCGACACCCTAGCGCGGGAAATCACTGGCATACAAGCGCCCTCCACGCTCCCTTGCTTGCGGGAATGCGGCCATGCGGCGGCACGGCTGGACCGTTGACGGGGAATGGTCAAATGTCGCATCAAGATTGAAACAGACGGGCTCGTGCCCGACCCAGGGAGGAATGCCTGACATGGCAGAGCCAGCGCGCGCCAAACCGAAGCCGACCCCGGAAACCCAGCATTTCTGGGACGGTACTGCGGCCGGCGAATTGCGCCTGCAGCGCTGCGACGCCTGCGCCAATGTCTATTTCCCGCCGCGCCCGTTCTGCCCATCCTGCGCCTCGCGCAAGGTCAGCGTGTTCAAGGCGAGCGGCAAGGCCAAGCTTTACAGCTACGTCATCAACCATCGTCCCGCCGCGCCCGGCTTTACGCCGCCTTACGCGATCGCCGTCGTCGAGCTCGACGAAGGTCCGCGCATGATGAGCAACATCATCGATTGCCCGCAGACGCCGGAGGCGCTCGAACTCGACATGAAGCTCGAGGTCGCGTTCGAGAAGCTCGACGACAAGATCACCCTTCCCCAGTTCCGTCCGGCGAAGGGTTAAGCGTATGCGCAGAAACCAGGTCGCCGTCGTCGGCGCTGCCGAGACCACCGAACTCGGCGTCATTCCCAACATGTCGCAGATCCAGCTGCACGCGGATGCGGCGCTCAACGCCATCGCCGATGCCGGATTGAAACTGTCCGACATCGACGGCATCGCCACCGCGGTGGAAACCCCGCAGCAGATCGCCCACTATCTCGGCATCAAGCCGACCTGGGTCGACGGCACTTCCGTTGGCGGCTGTTCGTTCATGCTGCATGTCCGCCATGCCGCCGCCGCGATCGAGGCCGGGCTTTGCAAGACCGTGCTGATCACCCATGCCGAGAGCGGCAAGTCGATGATCGGAAAACTGCCGCGCTCGACGCCGCCGGACAGCCTCAACGGCCAGTTCGAGTCCCCGTTCGGCGTGTTCGGCCCGCCCAGCATGTTTCCGATACCCGTGCTGCGCTACATGAAGACCTATGGCATCACCCATGAGCAGATCGCCATGGTCGCGGTGGTGCAGCGCGAATGGGCCGCGAAGAACCCGCGCGCCACCATGAAGGCGCCGATCACGGTTGAGGACGTGCTGAACTCGAAGATGATCGCCTATCCGTTCCGCATCCTGCAATGCTGCCTCGTCACCGACGGCGGCGGCGCGCTGATCCTCACCTCGGCCGACCGCGCCAAGGATTTTCCGCAGAAGCCGGTCTATATCCTCGGCACCGGCGAGAGCGTGGAAACGCCGATGGTCAGCCAGATGGAGACCTTCAACTCTTCGCGCGCCTTCACGACGGCGGGACCGCTCGCGTTCAGGGAGGCCGGCATTGCGCACAAGGACGTCGATCATCTGATGATCTACGACGCCTTCGCGCATCTGCCGCTGTTCGGCCTCGGCGATCTCGGCTTCATGCCGCATGAAGAGACCGGCAGGTTCATCGCCGAGGGCAACACGCGCCCCGGCGGCAAGCTGCCGCTCAACACCAATGGCGGCGGCCTGAGCTACATGCATTCGGGCATGTACGGCATGTACGCGCTGCAGGAAAGCGTGCGCCAAATGCGCGGTATCGCGCCGGCGCAGGTCAAGGACGCCAGGATATCGGTGTGCCACGGCGTCGGCGGCATGTTCGCGGCGTCGGGCACGATCATTTTTACGAACGAGAAGTGAAAGGTCTGATCTGTCATTGCCGGGCTTGACCCGGCAATCCATCATCTTCCGAAGAAGGATGGATGCGCGGGTCAAGCCCGCGCATGACAAGACCGAGCTTCCTTCAGCTATCGACAAACAGGACGGAGAACCACCATGACCAAATCACTGCAGGACAAAGTCATCATCGTCACCGGCGCGGGCCGCGGCATCGGCAGGGAGATCGCCCTGCTCTGCGCCGCCGAGGGGGCAAAGGTCGTGGTCAACGATCCCGGCGTTGCCGCCGACGGCGCGGGCAACAGCGCAGCTCCCGCCGAGGAAGTGGTGGAAGAAATCAAGAAGCGCGGCGGCACGGCGGTCGCCAATTTCGAGTCGGTGGCGGAAGCGATCCCCGCGAGCAAGATCGTCAAGGCGGCGACCGATCATTTCGGCCGGCTCGACGGCGTGGTCAACAATGCCGGCATCCTGCGCGACATGATCTTCCATAAAATGAGCGTCGAAGCCTTCGAATCCGTCATCAAGGTGCATCTGATGGGCTCGTTCTATGTCAGCCACGCCGCGGCGCGGCTGTTCCGCGAACAGGAGAGCGGCTCCTTCGTGCACTTCACCTCGACCTCGGGCCTGATCGGCAATTTCGGCCAGGCGAATTACGCCGCCGCCAAGCTCGGCATCGTCGGCCTGTCCAAGTCGATCGCGCTCGACATGGGCCGCTTCAACGTCCGCTCGAACTGCGTCTCGCCGTTCGCCTGGACCCGCATGATCGGCACCATCCCGACCGAGACCGACGCCGAGAAGGCGCGCGTCGAGAAGATCAAGCAGATGGGCCCGGAGAAGATCGCGCCGGTCTGCGCGCATCTGCTCTCGGACGACGCCAAGGACGTCACCGGACAGATCTTCGGCGTGCGCATGAACGAGATCTTCCTGTTCGGCCAGCACCGTCCGGTGCGCTCGGTGCACCGCAGCGAGGGCTGGACGCCACAGACCATCGCCGAGCACGGCATGCCGGCGCTGAAGGGATCATTCTCCAAGCTAGATCGCTCGGCGGACGTCTTCACCTGGGATCCGATCTGAGCCGCGACAACACAGGGTGGGCAAAGACGCTTTGCCCACCCTCCAAAGCTGGCCCCGCTCCGGCATAAGGACGCTACTTCCGCTTCATCCCCAGGTTGTTCGACGAAACTCGCCTGCTTTATGCCCAATTGCGGGCACATGATTTCCTTCCAACGAAAAACTGGGAGGAAAAAATGACAACTCCGCTACCCCAAGAGCCTCACTCAACTGGCGCCAGGACGAACGGACTGGATCGTCGCGCGCTTTTGCGCGGTGCAACCGTGCTGGCCACCGCGGCCGTAACCATGACAGCGGCCTCTGCGGCAAGCGTAGCCCCGTTAGGCCAATCGGGGGTCCCCACCCCGTCAACCGGTCCGTTGCCTTTGGGACCGCTACCCGGGGCCCGCTATCCTGACGCCCGCCTCGAGTCGATGAAAAAGAAGGGGGTTTCGTTCGGGCCTACCGGTTTCCCGGCCTTTGCCGGCACCATGGCCGTCGAGCGCGTCGCAACCGGGTTCCGCTGGGCCGAAGGGCCGGTTTACTTCCCGGCCGGCCGCTACGTGCTGTTCTCTGACATTCCCAACAACCGCATCATGCGCTTCTCGGAGGATGACGGTCACGTCAGCGTCTACCGCCAGCCGTCGATGAACTCGAACGGCAACACCATCGATCGGGAAGGACGCCTGATCACCTGCGAACATAGCGGCCGACGGGTGACCCGGACCGAACTCGACGGCACGATCACCATCATCGCCGACAAGTACAATGGCAAGAAGCTGAACTCGCCGAACGACGCGGTCGTCGCGGCCGATGGTTCGATCTGGTTCTGCGATCCGGCCTACGGCATCGGCGGCTTCTATGAGGGCATCAAGGACGATGCCGAGCAGGACAAGAAGAACGTCTACCGGGTCGATCCGAAATCCGGCGACATCAAGATGGTCGTCGACGACTTCGTGCAGCCCAACGGCCTTTGCTTCTCGCCCGACGAGAAGAAGCTCTATATCTGCGACACCGGCTTCACCGACGGGCCGGACAACCCGTCGCATATCCGCGTGTTCGATGTGGATCTCGCGGGCGGAAAGCTCTCGAACAGCAAGGTCTTTGCGGAGATGCCCAAGCCCAGCATTACCGACGGGCTTCGCTGTGACACCGCCGGGCGTCTTTGGTGCTCCGTGGGTTGGGGCGATCCGAACGAGGACGGCGTGCGCTGCTACATGCCTGACGGCGATCTGCTCGGCAAGATCCACATCCCGGAGACGGTTGCAAATTTGTGCTTTGGCGGCATGCAGCGTAACCGCCTCTACATCTGCGGCTCGTCATCGCTCTACGCCGTTTACACCAGTGCGCAGGGCGCGATGAAGCCGTAAGCTGAGGCGGCGAATGGGGAGTGGCGAATAGCGAATGGGGACTCTTCCATTCGCTACTCGCTATTCGCCATTCGCCCCTTCCTACCCGCTATTCCTTAACCCCGCCGAAACGCCGTTGATGGTGATCTGAATGCCGCGCAGGACCTGCTCGTCGGGGTTTTGCGCGCGGTGCTCCTTCAGTAGCTCCACTTGCACGTGGTTGAGCGGATCGAGATAGGGAAAGCGGTTGCGGATCGAGCGCTCGAGCAGCGGGTTACTCTGCAACAACCGCTCCTGCTGCATGATCTTCAGCAACAGACCGATGCAGCTGTGCCATTCCTCGCGGATGCGCCCGAAAATCTTCTCGCGCAGCGCCACGTCAGGCACCAGTTCGGCATAGCGCGAGGCGATCGCGATCGAGCTCTTGGCCAGCACCATGTCCATGTTCGACAGCAGCATCCGGAAGAACGGCCATTCCCGATAAAGCTCCTGCAGGAACGGCATGCCCTGCTCGGGATGTTCCGCGATCCAGGTCTCCACCGCGCTGGCAAAGCCATACCAGCCCGGCAGCATCAGGCGGCATTGCGCCCAGCTGAACACCCAGGGAATCGCGCGCAGATCCTCGATCTCGCGGGTTTTCTTGCGTGAGGCGGGACGGCTGCCGATGTTGAGCGTGGCGATCTCGTTGATGACGGTGGAGCCCCAGAAGTAGTCGGCAAATCCCTCGGTCTCATAGACCAGCCCGCGATAGGCCCTGAAGGCCAGCGCGGACAATTCCTCCATCGCCTTCAGATATTCCGGACGCGGCGCGCTGTGCTTCGGCTGCAGCAGGCTCGCCTCCAGCGTCGCCGCCGTCAGAATTTCGAGATTGTTGCGGCCGACTTCGGCGTTGGAATATTTGCTGGAGATGATCTCGCCCTGCTCGGTGATGCGGATCTGGCCGTTCACCGCCCCGCCGGGCTGCGCGATGATCGCGTCATAGCTCGGCCCGCCGCCGCGGCCGACCGAACCGCCGCGGCCGTGGAAAAGCCGCAGGCGGATGTGATGGCGTTCGAACACCTCGATCAGGCCGATTTCGGCCTTGTAGAGTTCCCAGCCCGACGTGACGAAGCCGCCGTCCTTGTTGCTGTCGGAATAGCCGAGCATCACTTCCTGAATCGCGCCGCGGCTGTCCACCAGCTTGCGGTAATCGTGCAGCGACAAAATGCGGTCCATGATGCCGCTGGAGCCCTGAAGGTCCTCGATGGTCTCGAACAGCGGCACGATGTTGATCGCGCAGCGGCCCGAGGGATGAACGAGGCCGGCTTCCTTCAGAAGCAGCGCGACCTCCAGCATGTCGGACACCCCCTTGCACATGGAGATGATGCACTGGGGGATAGCGGCCGAACCATAACGGGCATGCGCCTCGGCGGCCGCATGGAATAGCGCGAGTTCGCCGATCGTCTCCTCGCTGTATTTCACAAAAGCCGACGTCAGCGGACGCGCATTGCCGAGCTCCTTGACGAGCAACGCGATGCGCGCCTCCTCATTCAACGCCAGATAGGACATGCCGGGCATCGCCGCGTCGATCAACTCCGCGACGGTGCGTTCGTGCACGGCCGAATTTTGCCTGATATCGAGGCTCGCGAGGTGGAAACCGAAGCAATCCACGGCCCGGCGCAACAGGCGCAGCCGACCGCGCGCAATCACGCCGGAATTGTTCGAGATCAGCGAGCGATAGAGGATATCGAGATCGGCCTTGAATTCCGCGACATCGGCGTAAGGCGCGGCCTCGCCGACCGCCGGGCGTCTGGTCTCCACGTCCAGCCGCGTCGCGGTCGCGGTGAGGCGTGCGTAGATGCCGGATACCGCAAGACGATAGGGCTCGCCGCTTCGGTGCGGCGACTTGTCCGGCGAACGCTCCGCAAGGACACGCAAATCCTTGGAAACATCGGCCAGATGCGCCGCCATCGACAATTCGGCGCCGAGGAGATGCAGTTCCTCCAGATAAAACCGCAGCACCCGGCTGGACTGCAATTTCAGCGTCCCGCGCACCACGTCGGCGGTCACGAACGGATTGCCGTCGCGGTCGCCGCCGATCCAGCTTCCCATCTTGAGAAACGAAGCCAGTTCGCCCCTGCTGCTATCGCCCTCGTTCAGCCGGTCCTCCAGCGCACAATGCAGCCGCGGCACCTCATGCAGGAACGTGTAGTCGTAGAACGACAGGCCATTGGCAACCTCGTCGAGCACCGTGAGCTTGGTCCGGCGCAAGAGGTTGGTCTTCCACAACGTCAGCACCGCGCGGCGCAATTGCTCGTCGCTCGCCTCGATCTCATCCGGCGTCAGTTGCACCCGCTCCTTGCGGTCGAGCAGCGCGGCGATCTCCATTTCGCGATCGATCGTGCTTTTGCGTCGAACTTCGGTGGGATGGGCGGTCAGCACCGGACTGACCTGGGCACTTGCGAAAAACTTGCGCAGATCGGCCGCACTGATGCCGGCCGTGCGCGCGTGCGCCAGGGTCTGGGCCAGCATGCTGGCGCGCGGCGCCCCGCCGGGCCCGGTCCGCGCCCGCATCTGGCGGATGTTGTTCTGGTCCTCGGCGATGTTGGCCAGATGCGAGAAATAGCTGAAGGCGCGCACGATCCGCACCGTCTGGCTGATCGACATGCTGTCGAGGATCTGTTCGAGCTCTCGCCGCGCCGGCTTGTCGTCGTCGCGGTGGAACCGGATCGAGGTCTGCCGGATGCGCTCGACGAGGTCGAAGACGTCGGCGCCTTCCTGGTCACGCACGGTATCGCCGAGAATGCGCCCGAGCAGCCTGATATCGTTCCTCAGCCGGGCGTCCTCCGCGTCTTCGACGCGGTTGGCACGGATCTCGGTCTCGGAAGGCACGGTCTGGGGTGACATGGTCGGCTACTCCAGAGGCTTGCCCGGCAGGTTCTGGAGTGTGCAAGTTTTTTGCCGCAGTGCAAGATAAAGATGGAGGCGGTGCAATCTCCAATTTTTCGTCATGGCCGGGCATAGCCGTCTGAAGGACGGCGTCGCTTCCGCTCGCCTATGCCCGGCCATCCACGTCTCACCCTCCGGTGAGCAAGACGTGGATGCCCGGCACAAGGCCGGGCATGACGGAAGTGTCTGCCACCCTAAATCCGCCGCCCTGCCCGCTCCCAATAGGGATCGCGCAGCCGGCGTTTGAAGATCTTGCCGGAATCTTCCCGCGGCAGGTTGGCCTGGATTTCAACGTGCTTGGGCACCTTGTAATCGGCCAATGAGGTCTTCAGCTGGGCTCGGACCGCAGCGACATCAAGCGTCACGCCCGGTTGCGGCTCCACGACCGCCATCAACGCTTCGCCGAATTCCTCGTCGGGAATGCCGAACACCGCGCAATCGTGGACGCCGGGCACGGCGTGCAGCGCGGCCTCGATTTCCGCCGGGTAGATGTTGACGCCGCCTGAAATCACCATGTCGCGCTTGCGGTCGCAGATGAAGACATAGCCGTCCTGATCGATATAGCCGACATCGCCCGAGGTAATGAATCCCTCGCGGTCGATCTCGGAACGCTTCTCCGGTTTGTTGTGGTAGGTGAAATCCGGATTGCCCGATATCCGCGAATAGATTTCGCCGATCTCGCCCGGCGGCAGCACGCGCCCGTCATCGCCGATGAAGCGCAGTTCAGCGCCCGGCGATATCTTGCCGACGGTGCCGGGCTTCTTCAGCGCGTCCTCGGAATTGGCAAAGGTGACGGCACCGGATTCGGTCGAGCCGTAGAATTCGTAGATCACCGGCCCCCACCATTCGATCATCGCGCGCTTGACGTCGGCCGGACAGGGCGCGGCGGCGTGAATGATGTGCCGCAGCGACGACACGTCGTACTTTCTGCGCACGGCCTCCGGCAGCTTCATCAGCCGGATGAACATGGTCGGCACCATGAATATCGTGTCGACCCGCTCGGTTTCGATCAGCCGCAAGAACTCCTCCGGCTCGAAGCGCGGCATCAATATCAGCGCGCCACCAAGGCGTCCGGCGCGCAGGCCGAACGAGTTCGGCGCGGAGTGATACAGCGGTCCCGGCAGGATCGTGCGCGCGCCCGGCTTGAGGCCGTAAATCATCGCCCGCATGGCTTCGGCGTTGGCAGACTGCGCGGGCGTCGGCGCAAAGCGGCGCACGCCCTTCGGGTGGCCCGTGGTGCCCGAGGTGTAGATCATGTTCTGCGGCTGCGGTACCACCGGCCCGTCATAGCGCGATTGTTGCTGGAGCCAGGATTCGAAATCGATCGCGAAATCCGGCGTTGAGAGATGGTCAGGGTTGATCTTGTAGTTCGCCAGGATCTCCGGCGGTGTCGGCACACTGAGCGCGGTGACGCCTGATGGAATCGCATCGCGCAACTGATGCAGCATGTCGGCATGCGCGATCAGCACCAAAGTGCCGGAATCCTTCAGCACGTAGTTGATTTCCTCCGGCTTGAAGTGCCAGTTCACGGGAACGCCGTAAGCACCGAGCCGCATCGCGGCATAAGCGGCCTCGATGAAGGCGATGTCGTTGCGCATCAGCATGCAGACACTGTCGCCCGGCTTGACGCCGAGCTTGTGCAATCCGCTGGCGATGCGGTCGGTGCGCTCGGCGACCTCGGCGTGCTCGCGCCGGCGCTGACCGCTGATGATGCCGAGGAAGGGCGTTAAGATATCAGTCATCGTCTTTATTTTCTTTATTGGAGAACACTGAGTGTTTCGTCATCACCGGGCTTGTCCCGGTGATCCACGTCTTACTTCTGTTTTCGCAAGAAGACGTGGATGGCCGGGACAAGCCCGGCCATGACGGCGAGAAGCTAGACATCCGCAAACTTCGGCGCCCGCTTCTCCAGATTGGCACGCACGGCCTCCTGCTGGTTGGGACCGCCCATCAGCTTCATCTGCTCGACGGATTCGGCGAGCAATGCCTGGCCGGGATCGACGGACAGATTGTTGAGCATGCGCTTGGCGGCCCGGATCGCGTCGGGGCTCTTGCCGGCGATCTCGCGCGCGACCTCAAAGGCCGCGGCGCGGGGGTCGTCGCAGATCCGCGTTGCAAGGCCATAGCTCATCGCTTCCTGCGCCGAGAAGATGCGCCCGGTGTAGGTGAGATCGCGCAGGATATCGTCGCGCACGAGGCTGGCGAGGATCGGCGTGCCCGCCATGTCAGGCACCAGGCCCCATTTGATTTCCATGATCGACATCCGCGCATCGGGCGTGAGGAAGCGCATGTCGGCGCCGAGCGCGAGCTGGAACCCGCCGCCGAAGGCGACGCCCTGAATTGCCGCAATCACCGGCACCGGAAGTTGCCGCCAGCCCCACACCGCCTGCTGTGGAAAATTGGCGAGGCCATGGGTGCGCGCCGAAAGGTCGCGCTTCTCGCCGCCGGCGATCCCGTTGCCGCCCTGCTCCTTCATCGCGGCGAAACGGCCCATATCGAGGCCGGCGCAGAACGACCGTCCTTCGCCGGACAATACTACCGCCCGGACCCCTTTCTCATGCGCAAGTCGTTCAGTTGCAGCGACAATCGCCTCGAACATCGCGGCATCGAGCGCGTTCATTTTGTCCGCTCGCACCAGCCGGACGTCGGCAATGCCGTCCGAAATCGATATCGAAACGCGCTGCTCCATGAGAATTCTCCTCCACTGCTATTCGTTGTTATCGCTTTACAGAACGGCGTTGTCCGGATTTAGTCAATCGACCAATTAACAGCAATTCCTTTCGGGTGGAAACGATGTTCAACGATCAGCTTCTCACCGGGCGACGCATTCTCGTGACCGGGGGCGGTACCGGCCTCGGCAAATCCATGGCAGCGCGATTCCTTGAGCTTGGCGCCGAGGTCCATATCTGCGGCCGCCGCAAAATCGTGTGCGACGAGACCGCAACCGAATTGATGGACCTGCACGGCGGACGTGTGGTCAGCCACGGCGTCGATATCCGCAACGCGCTTGCGGTCGACGAGATGATCGAACAGATCTGGACCGGCGGTCCACTCACCGATCTCATCAACAACGCCGCCGGCAATTTCGTCTCGCGCACCCAGGACCTGACGCCACGCGGCTTCGACGCGATTGCCAATATCGTGATGCACGGCACGTTCTATGTCACCCACGCGATCGGCCGCCGCTGGATTGCGGAGAAGCAGCGCGGCAACGTGGTGTCGATCACCGTGACCTGGGTCCGCAACGGTTCGCCCTATGTGGTGCCGTCGGCGATGAGCAAATCGGCGATCCACGCCATGACCATGTCGCTGGCGATGGAATGGGGCAAATACGGCATTCGCCTCAACACCATCGCACCCGGTGAAATTCCGACCGAGGGCATGAGCAAGCGTCTCAACCCGGGCGATGAACCCGGCGCACGCACCATCGCACGGAATCCGATGGGCCGCGTCGGCAAGATGGAAGAGTTGCAGAACCTTGCCGTGTTCCTGATCTCGGGCGGCTGCGACTGGATCAACGGTGAGACCATTGCGATGGACGGCGCGCAGGCGCTGGCAACCGGCGGAAACTTCTACGAGCTGCGCGAGTGGTCCGATGCCGACTGGGAGCGTGCGCGGGATTCGATCAAGGCGCAGAACGAAAAGGATCGGGCTTCGCGGGGTTAGGTTGTCGTCCCTGCGAACGCGGCGACCCATAACCACGACCATTCGTTTTGCGAAGGCAACTGACCGCATCGTCTTCGCCGATAAGCCGCGGCGTATGGGTCCCTGCTTTCGCAGGGGCGACGTACAGTATTGTTTTTCGCACGCGATACCGTCACACTCCGCGCAACGAGAATAAGACACGACGGGAGAAACATGTCCGCCACACAAGCGCCGGCAAACCTTGCCGATATGGTGCGCGAGCGCGCCAGGAGCCGCGGCAACGCGCTGGTCTATGAATTCGAGGGACGTCAGACCAGCTTCGCCGAATTCGACATCAAGACCAACCGCGTTGCCAACGCGCTTGTAGCGCTGGGCATCAAGCCGGGCGAGCGCATTGCCTATCTCGGCAAGAACAGCGACATCTATTTCGAGCTGTTGATGGGCGCGATGAAGGCCAATGTGGTGATGGCACCGGTGAACTGGCGGCTGGCCGGGCCCGAGGTCGCCTTCATCGTCGCCGATTGCCGGGCGCCGGTGCTGTTCGTCGGACCGGAGTTCATCACGCAAGCCCGCAACATCAAGCCGCAGCTGCCTGACCTCCGCACCATCATCACCACCGAAGGCGGCGCGCCGGAATGGCCGGATTTTACGGCGTGGCGCGATGCGCAGAGCGGCGGCGACCCTAAGGTGCCGATCAGCCCCAAGGACGTCGCGATCCAGCTCTATACGTCGGGCACGACAGGCAAGCCGAAGGGCGCGATGCTGTCGCACGCCAATTTCCTCAATTTGGTGCAGACCGGCAACGAGGCCGAGAAGCCCGACTGGAACAAATGGTCGACCGAGGACGTCTCGCTGGTGGCAATGCCGATCTTTCACATCGGCGGCTCCGGCTGGGGCGTGATGGGGCTCTATCACGGCGCCAAGGGCGTCATCGCGCGCGAGTTCGATCCCACCAAGGTGCTTGATTTCTTCGAGCAGTCCGGCATCACCAAATTGTTCATGGTGCCGGCCGCGATGCAGTTCGTGGTGCGGCAGCCGCGCGCGCGGCAAGTCGATTTCTCGCGGCTGAAATACATGCTCTATGGCGCCTCGCCGATACCGGCGGCGCTGCTGAAGGAATGCATCGAGGTCTTCAAATGCGGCTTCGTGCAGATGTACGGCATGACCGAAACGACAGGCACCATCGTCGCGCTGCCGCCGGAGGACCACATCGAAGGCCTCGACCGCATGCGCTCGGCCGGCAAGGCGTTGCCGGGCATCGAGCTTGCGATCCTCGACGCCGACGGCACGCGTTTGCCGGTCGGTGAAGTCGGAGAGATCGCGACCCGTTCGGGCTCCAACATGGTCGGCTACTGGAACCTGCCGGAGGCCACCGCCAAGACGCTCGACCGCGACGGCTGGCTGCGCACCGGCGATGCCGGCTACATGGACAAGGACGGCTACCTCTACATCCACGACCGCATCAAGGACATGATCATCTCCGGCGGCGAGAACATCTATCCCGCCGAAGTCGAGAGCGCGATCTGCGATCACCCTGACGTCGCCGAAGCCGCCGTGATCGGCATCCCCGACGACAAATGGGGCGAAGCGGTCAAGGCGATCGTGGTGATGAAGCCGGGCAAGCAAGCTACTTCCGCCGACATCATCAACTTCACCCGCGAACGCATCGCCGGCTTCAAGACACCGAAGTCGGTCGATTTCCTGGAGGCGCTGCCGCGCAATCCGTCGGGCAAGATTTTGCGGCGGAATTTGCGTGATCCCTATTGGACGGGGAAGGACCGGCAGGTGAATTGAGGCTCGCCGCGCGTCACACTCTCCGCGTCGTCCCGGCGAACGCCGGGACCCATACGCCGTGCCATCATTGATTGCGGGAAGTATTTGTTGCCTCCGCTTAACGAGCGCGCCCCACACAACGCCCTGTGGTTATGGGTCCCGGCGTTCGCCGGGACGACGTGTTGAGAGAGTGTGCCTCAGCCCTTTCAATGCTTCCCTGCCCCCATGTACCCGAACAGGAATCCCGCCACTTTCCGCTTCTGGATTTCCTCGCTGCCTTCGGTGATGCGGTAGCGGCGGTGGTGGCGGTAGATGTGTTCGAACGGCTTGTGGCGCGAATAACCCATGCCGCCATGGACTTGCATGGCGCGGTCGGCGGCTTCGCAGCAGAGACGGTTTGCCCAGAAGTTGCACATCGAGACTCTGTCGGAGAGCGTGTGCTCGACCTCCGCCTGGGTCAGCTTGTCCATCTCCCACGCGGTTTTGCGGATCAACAGCCGCAGCATCTCGGCTTGCGTGGCGAGTTCCACCAGCGGCCACTGGATCGCCTGGTTCTCAGCCAGCGCCTTGCCGAACGGCTTTCGCTCGCGCGCGTATTTGACGCTTTCGTTGATGCAATAGACGGCCGCGCCGAGCGAACTCGCCGCCTGCCGGATCCGATTCTCGTGCACGAAGCATTGCGCCAGCGACAGGCCGCGGCCGACCTCGCCGAACAGCGCATCGTCAGGCACGAACACGTCAGTGAAGCTGACGCGGGGATGATCGGTCGGCATGTTGAAGGTCCACATGTACTCCTCGACCTTCACGCCTTCGGCTTTGGCCGGCACCAGGAGACAGGTGATGCCGCGCGCGTCACCGTCATTGCCTGAGGTGCGGGCGAACAGCGCGCAATGCGTCGCCACATGCATGCCCGTGGTCCACATCTTCTGGCCGTTGACGAGCCAGCCCTTGACGTTGTCACGGGTCGCCGGCACCGCCCTTGTTTCCATATGCGTGGCGTCGGAACCGTGCTCGGGTTCCGTGAGGCCAAAGGTGATGCGGTACTTTCCGGTGATCGAACCGTCGATCATCGCCTTCTGTTCGTCGGTGCCGTAGCGGTCGAGCATGGTCACGATCGGCAGGTTGCCGACGATCGAATGCTCGTTCTGCAAATCGTTGTGCAGGCCCAATCCCTGGGATGCGAAATGCTCGCGGATCACGGCCATCCAGAGGTTGGAGCCATCCTTGCCGCCGTAGCGCTTCGGGATCGCAAACCGCAAGTGCCCGGCGGCATCGGCGAGGTTCTTGGCCTTGCGCAGCAGCGCTTCCCATTCATGCCGCGGCAAACCGCCCTTGTCGAAATCGGTGCGGGCCCATTCGCGGCGATGGTCGAAGAAGCGGATGTTGTCGTCGGCCTCTTCCAGCGGCTTGATCTCGCGCGCGATGAACTTGTCGAGTTCGTCGAGGTAAGCGACGAGGTCGGAGGGCAATGCAAAATCCACGGCGGTCTCTCCCGGAAATGTCGTTTATTGTGTTTAGTGGCTAGCCGGACCAGGCGGCGCATGTTCGATTAAGGTTGGAATACCCTGACCAAGTCAAGCAACGGAATATCGCTTGTGACGCGCGGCTCGCTTGCGTAATTGAATGGGTTCCGGCGGCTGGCACCGCGCTATTATTCCTCGTCACAGAAAAACAGCGGGAGCGAACATGGATCTCAAATTCTCCAAGGTCACGCGCAAGGGTCCGATCACGATCATCACGTTGAATCGCCCCGAAGTGTACAATGCGCTGCATATCGACGCGCATTTCGAACTCAACAAGGTGTTCGACGATTTCTCCGCCGATCCCGACCAGTGGGTCGCGATCGTCACCGGCGCCGGCGACAAGGCCTTTTGTGCCGGCAACGATCTGAAATGGCAGGCGGCCGGCGGCAAGCGCGGCTGGGACAAGGGCGGCTTTGCCGGCCTCACCTCGCGGTTCGACTGCGACAAGCCGATCATCGCCGCCGTCAACGGCGTCGCGATGGGCGGCGGGTTCGAGATCGCGCTGGCCTGCGACCTCATCATTGCCTCCGAGAATGCGACCTTCGCGCTGCCCGAACCGCGCGTCGGCCTCGCCGCGCTTGCCGGCGGCGTGCACCGGCTGCCGCGCCAGATCGGCATGAAGCGCGCCATGGGCATGATCCTGACCGCGCGCCACGTCTCGGCGAAAGAGGGCCTTGAACTCGGTTTCGTCAATGAAGTGGTTTCTGCCGGCGAAGCATTGGCGGCCGCCGAACGCTGGGCCGAGACCATTGCCAAGAATTCGCCGATGTCGATCCGCGCCTCCAAGCAGGCGATCCAGAAGGGCATGGCGGTCTCGCTGGAACAGGCGATCGCCGAACAGCGCGAATACCCGGCGGTGAAGGCGATGGCGGCCTCGCAGGATTACATCGAGGGGCCGAAGGCGTTTTCGGAGAAGCGCGCGCCGAAATGGCTCGGGAAGTAAATTCACTCTCTCCGTCGTGCCCGGGCTTGTCCCGGGCATCCACGTCTTTCGTTGCCGACGCCAAGTCGTGGATGGCCGGGACAAGCCCGGCCATGACGATAGAATGGTGCCAACCCTACTTATTCCCCAACTCCCGCTTGTACGACGCATAATTCGGCTGATCGACGGCCAGCTTGTCCATCGTGGTTTGCCACAGATGATCGGCCAGCCCCGGCGTCTGCAGATCGACCTCGCCCTTGGCGATTTTATCCGACAGCGCGCGGTTGAGGTCGAGCAGCGCGCCATCCATGCCGAGCAGTTGCTTGAGCCGCGCGGCCTCTGCGCTGTCGCTATCGCCTTCCAGCGCCAGTTGCCGGGTCACCAAATCGAGGCCGTTGATGGCGACGCGGAGCTTGAAGGCGTTGTGGCCCTTGATGGCGGGCGTGATCTCGTTGCGCAGAAAATCCGCGACCGCCTTGATCAGCTCGGTGGGTGTCGGTTCGTCCTGCATGTTATTTCCCCCTCGGGGCCAACAATCTCAGCAAATCGATTTCCGTTTCCGACGAACGGCGCCCGATCATGGCGCGCTCCATCGAGTGATCGGGGCCCTGGCGAAACCGTTGCATCATGCCGCAGCACATAATGCCCCAGCGCAGCGTGCCCATCACTTCCCAGAACATCACGCGATCAGGATCGGCTTTGCGTCCTCCCGCCGCTTCATAGCCGGCGAACAGATCTTCACGCGAACCGAACCCGCCGACGGGCTTGTCGATCTCGCCGAAGCGCCAGGAATTGACGCATATCCAGCCCAGATCCTCCATCGGATCGCCGAAATGCGCCAGCTCCCAATCCAGCACCGCGCGCACGCCGTCGGGCCCGATGATGAGGTTGCCGTGGCGGAAGTCGCCGTGCACCAACGTTACCTCCTTGGAAGGACCGGGATCGCGTTCGCGGAGCCAGCGCAGTGCCAGTTCGAACACCGGACGCGGCCGGCCGAAACTGCGATACTCGCGATCGAGATCGGCGATTTCCTTTGTCGCCGTCATCTCGCGCAGCTTTGGCAATTTTGCCGCCGGCAGGGCGTGGATGCCCGCGACGACGCCACCGAGTTGGCGCGCCAGCATCGGGCGCGCTTGTGCGAATTGTTCGTCGCGCAGAATTTTTCGCGCGATGGTCTCGCCCTCGATCCGCTGCATGATGAAGCCGGTGCCGAGTTCGTCCTCGGGCTTCAGCACATGCATCACGCGCGGCGACGGCAGGCCGGCGTCGTACGCCAATTGCATCAGCGTTGCTTCCGCGTCGAGCCCGGCGGCGCGGCCGGGCGACGCGCCATAGCCCGGCGGCGCGCGGCGCAGGATCGCGCCGACAGTGCCGCTGGGATGCACGATGTCGAACGTCCAGGTTTCCTGGCTGGCGCCGCCGGAAAGTTTTGCCGCGCCAGTGACGCCGGTCGCGCCCGGATACCAGGCGGCGACGCAGCGTCCGAGTTCGGCCTCGATCATTTGCCCTTGAACTTGGCGGGGCGCTTTTCAAGGAACGCGGTGACGCCTTCCTTGAAATCTTCCGCCGAGCCCGCGATGCGCTGCGATTCGAATTCGAGGTTGAGCTGTTCCTCGAAGGAGTTTTCCGGGCTGTCCCAATAAAGCTTGCGGATCAGCGACAGCGCGATCGTCGGCCCGTTGGCAAGATCATGCGCCAGCTTCATCGCCTCTTCCATCAAGACCGCATCGTCATGGACGCGGTTGACGAGCCCCCATTCCAGCGCCTTCTCCGCCGGCAGCCGTTCGCCCATCAGCGACAATTCCACCGAGCGCGCCTTGCCGATCATGCGCGGCAGCAGCCAGGTCGATCCGCAATCCGGCACCAGGCCGATGCGGCGGAACGCCTGCAGGAAATAGGACGAGCGCGCGCACAGGATCATGTCGCCCATTAATGCAAAACTCATCCCGGCGCCGGCGGCCGGGCCGTTGACGGCGGTCACGAGCGGGCAATGCAGCTTGCGGATGCGCCGCAGGAAGGGATGGAAGCCAGTTTCCAGCGAGGCGCCCGCGTTGCTCTTGCCGGGCTTCTGATTGTTGCGACCCTGCAAATTGGCGCCGGTGCAGAAGGCACGGCCGGCACCGGTCAGCACGACGCAGCGCACTTGCTCCTTCTTGTCCTCGATCTCGTCGAGCGCATCGGCAAGCCCGCCCAGCATGTCCATCGAGACCGCATTCATGACCTCCTGGTGGTCAAGCCTGAGAACGGCGACCGGGCCATCGAAATCGAGCGTGACGTGCTTGAACTGCATTGTTTCCTCATGAGTTGTGTTTACGCGCTATCAGGCAGCGCGATGGGCGGATGTGTTGCTTGGGCCCATATTTGATTTTCCTGATCGGCTTGTCCATGGTTGAACGCGAACATCTGCCCGCCACCGGGCGCACGACTTGAGGAAACATTCATGAGCATTTTCGACCTCTCCGGCCGCGTCGCAATCGTCACCGGCGGTAATGGCGGCATCGGCCTCGGCATTGCACAGGCGCTCAATGCCGCGGGCTGCACGGTTTCGATCTGGGGCCGCAACGCCGACAAGAATGCGAGTGCCGCTGCAAGCCTCGCCAAGGGTCCCGGCAAGGTCGACACCCGCATCTGCGACGTCAGCGATCCCGCCTCCGTCAAGGCGGCGATGAAGGCCACGCTGGATGCGCTCGGCCGCGTCGACGGCTGCTTTGCCAATGCCGGCATTGGCGGCGGCGGCCGGCGCGCCTTCATCGACCGCACCGAGGAAGAGTGGCGCAAAATGTTCGCGACCAATCTCGACGGCGTCTTCCATGTGTTCCAGGCGGCCGCGCGTCACATGACCGAGCGCGCTGAAGCCGGCGACAAGTTCGGGCGGCTGGTGGCGACCTCGAGCCTGGCGTCGCTGTTCGGCACCGCGCGCAACGAGCATTACGCCGGCACCAAGGCCGCGCTGAACGCATTGTGCCGCGCGCTCGCGGTCGAACTGGCGCGCTACGGCGTGACGGCGAACGCGATCCTGCCCGGCTGGATCAAGAGCGACATGACGGCCGGCATCATGGCGAACGACAAGTTCGTCGCCAACGTGATGCCACGCATCCCGGTGCGCCGGTTCGGCGAGCCCAGCGATTTCGGCGGCATCGCGGTGTACATCATGAGTCAGGCGTCGTCGTATCATACGGCGGATTGCTTTGTGATCGATGGCGGGTACACGGCGTTTTGAGTTGAGGCCTCTTCGTCACCACGGACGCATCTGCGTTCCCTCTCCCCTTGCGGGAGAGCGTTAGGGAGAGGGGTGGCGTCATCGGGACTGCCCGTGTGGCTACCCCTCTCCCCCACCCTCCCCCGCAAGGGGGGAGGGAGCGCACCTTTCGTGTCGGATGCATTCCCGATTCAATTTTCAGACAGCAGATATGTGGCCGCATTCTCGCGACGCAGTGCGCCCGAGGTTTGCTGGAAACTTCCCGCCCTCTCATTAAGAGGGCGCAGGGAAGACCGGGTGCGCGCTGCACCCGCGGTCCCGTGTGCGGTTTGCACAAAACAAAATGCACACGAGCATACAGGGCAGCGGTGAACACCCGGCCTTCCCTGCGCAATGGCTTTACGGCTTATGCCGTGATCTCCCCGGAGACGAGTTCTTGGTTGACTCCGTCACCGCCGGTTCAGCTTGCGCTTAGCCGACGGCTTGACGCCTGCAACGGGTGCCAGGACCACACGGTTTTGCCGTACGCTTATCCACGCCGTCGTCGAGGCGTAAACCAGCGTCCACCGCAACCCGTCCAACGTCCGTGACGACGGCCGACGCCCTCTGAGTAGGACGGGATGGCGATAGATGCGCACTGATTTGGGTGGGACGACAACAGTAATATTTTCGATTTACAGAAATTTTCTACTTGACACGAATTCCGTAAATCAGAACTGATTTGCCCGTCGGGTTGTTTTGTCGCACCATGGACACTTTCTGCGAAACCTCAAGGCAGGAGCTATTTCAAAATGCCTTGGTCGGTTTGGATCGTCGCGCTTGCGCGATGCCGAGATCGTCAACGGGCAAAACACCCAGCCTCCCCACACTGATATGTAGCGCGCAAGGGGCTTGCTTCAAGACCCCGGTCATCCCGTAGAACGCCAACCGAAGCCAACTTCTATGGAGGGATGACATGGGTGCGGCAAAGACTGAGCATGCGGTGGTGATCGCCGGAGGCGGTCCGACAGGGTTGATGCTGGCGGGCGAGCTGGCGTTGGCCGGTATCGACGTCGCCATTGTCGAGCGGCGGGCCAGCCAGGAACTCGCGGGTTCACGGGCCGGCGGCCTGCATTCGCGCACCATCGAGATCCTCGATCAGCGCGGCATTGCCGACCGGTTCCTCTCAGAGGGGCAGACGTTCGGGGTCGTGCACTTCCACGTTCCGCTCGATATCAGCGACTTTCCCACCCGGCACAATTACGGGCTCGGGCTGTGGCAGAACCATATCGAGCGCATCCTGGGCGAATGGGCCCTTGAGCTTGCCGTGCCGATCTATCGCGGAATCGAGGTGACGGGTTTCGCGCAGGACGACCACGGCGTGGACGTCGCGCTGTCCGACGGCACAGCGTTGCGCGCGAAATATCTCGTCGGGTGCGACGGCGGACGCAGCCTGATCCGCAAAGCCGCCGGCATCGCGTTCCCCGGATCGGATCCGACCGTCAGCAATTTGATCGCCGAGGTCGAGGTGGCCGAGCAGCCGAAACTGGGCATCCACCGCAACGAATTTGGCGCCCATGGCTTCAGCAAGTTGAACTACGAGATCCGCGACGGCGAAATCGTCTACCTGGATGGAGGGCCGCTGCGGGTCATGGTGACCGAGCGAAACGTCGGGTCCGGCGTCGAACCGACCTTAAGCGATCTCAGCGAGGCGCTCATCGAAATCTTCGGGACCGATTACGGAATCCACAGTCCGACCTGGATTTCGCGATTCACCGACATGACAAGGCAGGCCGCCTCCTACCGCGACAGACGGGTGCTGCTGGCCGGCGACGCCGCCCATGTGCATTACCCGGCGGGCGGACAGGGCCTCAACCTCGGTGTGCAGGATGCGGTGAACCTTGGCTGGAAACTGGCGCAGGTGGTCAAGCAGACGTCGCCGGAAAGCCTGCTCGATACCTACCATGCCGAGCGGCACCCGGTCGCCGCGCTCGCGCTGCGCAACACGATGGCGCAAGTCGCGCTGCTGCGCACCGACGACCGTACCAAAGCCTTGGGCGAGGCCGTGTCCGAACTGATGCGCATGGACGAGCCGCGCAAGCGGTTCGCCGCTGACATGTCGGGCCTCGGTATTCATTACGATCTCGGCGCGGGACACAAGCTGATCGGACGCCGCATGCCCGATCTCGACCTGACCACCGCAGGCGGCCCGCTGCGAGTGTTCGCTCTTCTGCACGATGCCCGGCCGGTGCTGCTCAGTCTTGCCGAGCCCGGCAGCCTCGACATCACACCGTGGGCGGATCGGGTGCAATTGATCGACGCCAAGTATGACGGCGCGTGGGAGCTCCCTGCACTTGGCGCGGTCACCGCTCCCGACGCAGTGCTGATTCGGCCCGACGGATATGTGGCATGGGTGGGGGATTCGACCCAGACCGGACTCGCCGACGCGCTGACCATGTGGTTCGGACCGCCTGCCGCGGCGTAGCCGGACGCGCAAGGTCCAGCGTGACGCGGGCATTGCAGCAGCTTGCATGATCGGCCATGATTTATCCCTCGAAATCGACTGAAGGTGTGCGCGATGAAAGTTGCTATCGTCACGGCAGGGGGAAGCGGCATGGGCGCCGCGGCCGCGCGGCGTCTCGCGCAAGACGGTTACAAGATCGCGATCCTTTCGTCCTCCGGGAAGGGCGAAGCGATCGCGCACGAGCTTGGCGGGATCGGGGTGACCGGCTCCAATCAATCGAACGACGATCTGCAACGGCTCGTGGATACCGTCGTCTCGAAGTGGGGCCGCGTCGACGTGCTTGTGAATAGCGCGGGACACGGCCCTCGCGACAAGATTTTAGAGATCACCGACGAGCAATGGTTGAAAGGCATGGACACGTATCTGCTGAACGTGATCCGGCCGACGCGCATCGTGACGCCGATCATGGTCCAGCAACGTGGCGGCGCGATCATCAACATCTCGACGGCGTGGGCCTTCGAGCCAAGTTCGATGTTTCCCACGTCGGCCGTTTTCAGGGCCGGACTGGCAGCATTCACGAAAATCTTCGCGGACGAGTACGCGGCTGACAGCGTGCGGATGAACAACGTGCTTCCGGGCTGGATCGACAGCTTGCCGGCTACCGAGGAGCGCCGGTCATCCGTGCCGATGCAGCGATACGGTACGAGTGAGGAAATAGCGGCCACGATCGCCTTCCTTGCATCCGAGGGTGCGGCCTACATTACTGGTCAGAACCTGCGGGTCGACGGAGGCCTGACGCGCTCGGTTTGACGAACGCGCGTCACTCCGGTGCTGCCTACGCGTGAACACATCGGGGAGAAAGTCCGTTGCGTCCAAACCCAATAAAACCACGGCTCGCGGCCGGCGGCTGCGCGTTCGGAACGATGACGTTCGAGTTCTTCACGCCCGGCTATCCTGCGATCTGCCGCGAGGCCGGCGCCGAGTTCATCCTCTACGACATGGAGCATTCGGGCGTCGGCTTCGAGACCATGAAAGCGCAGTTCGCATTCTGCCGCGGGCTCGACCTGGTGCCGCTCGTGCGCGTTCCCTCCGGCGACTATCATCACATCGCGCGCGCGCTCGATATCGGCGCGATGGGCATCATGGTGCCGATGGTCGAAACGCCGGAGCAGGCCAGGGCGATCGTTGATTGCACGAGATATCCGCCCGCCGGGCGTCGCGGCGCCGCGTTCAATGTCGCGGCGCATGACGACTATGCCGGCGGCGCCGAGACCGACAAGATCGCCGAGGCCAACGCGCGCACCATGGTGATCGCGCTGGTGGAGACCGCCGACGGCATCGCGAACGTCGATGCGATCGCGGCGGTCGATGGCGTCGACGTGGTCTGGCTCGGCCACTACGATCTGACGAACTTCATGGGCATACCTGGGCAGTTCGACAATTCGAAATTTCACAGCGCTGTCGATAGACTGGTCAAAGCCTGCCAGAAACACGGCAAGACGCCGGGCTTTCTCGCCGGCGACGAGAAGTGGGCGCGCGATTTCCGCGCCAAAGGCTTTCGCATGATCGCCTACGGCGTCGATACGCTATTGATGCAGCGCGCGCTCGCCGACGGCATCAGGCTGCTGCAAGGGACATTGAAGAAATAGAGGCGATGGCGACGTTTCGGGACGGCTCGCCGCAGCTCGACGAACTCCGGCCAATTTGGACGGCAACAGGATAAAGCAGATCAAGCCATGGGTGTGTTTACCGAGGAAGTGGAGACGATCTTCGAAGGACATCAGATCGCATGCAGCGCGGTCCCGGATATGGAGAAGGCGGGACGGATGATCTTGAAGCTGTACATCGCCGGGCAGCTGGTTGAATCATCCTCCGGTGTGTCTCTTTACACCCGCACGGCCTTGCTGTGTGGCGCGTTGAAGACGGGAGAGGCCAACCGGGTTGTGGAAATTTATGCGTCCGGATTTTTCATGAAGCGATTGAATATCCGTGTCGACGGCAAGCAAATAGCGCGAAGCTAACGACTGCTGCCTGCATCTGTCATCGCGACAGCGGGATTTGTTGTGTCATTGCAAGATGATCCGGGCAGAATTATCAGCGCCTGACCTCGCAGGACGCCAGTGATATCAGCGACCTTACCAGCCTCCTGCAGGTGGGAATCGATCCGGAAGCGGTTCCCCACGGGCCGATCTACGCCTTGCGTTTTGGGTCTCGATAGGTTTTAAGCCCGGTAGCTTTCATGACCGCAGCCATGAACGGGAAGCGATTTGCGTGGCCTTGCCGCGCTCCAGACCGAGTTATGCAACCAGCGTAGCACGTGCGCTTCAATCCGTTCTCCCCCACACAGAAAGGTAGTTTCAATGGCCAAGATGACCAAGACTCAGTTGATCGATGCAATCGCAGAGGGAACGCAGCTTTCCAAGAATGACGTCAAGGCCGTTATCGAGCAGATGGCCACCGTCGGCTACAAGGAGCTGAATGAATCCGGTGAGTTCGTCATTCCCGGCTTCGTCAAAATGTCGGTCGTGAACAAGCCGGCGACCGAAGCGCGCAGCGGCATCAATCCGTTCACGAAAGAGCCGATGGAGTTTGCGGCCAAGCCGGCCAGCAAGTCGGTCAAGGCGTCGCCGCTGAAGGTTGCCAAAGACGCTGTTTGATGGCGAAGCGGCCGGCGTTCACCGGAACGGCGGCCGCTACAGATCGACCACCACGTAGTCGCTCTCGACCGCGACCTTGATGGTCTCCGCCACATACGGCCCTTTCACCACGTTGGTGCCCGGCTCGACATTGACGGGATAGGCTTTGACGCGGAAGCGTTTCGGATCGCAATAGGACTGTCCGGTGCGGATATCGAATTCCCAGCCGTGCCAGGGGCAGCGGATGATCTCCCCAAGTTTTGTATACTCGATCTCGCCGGGGTCCGAAGATGTGGCGAGCCCGATCAGCGGGCCTTCGCATAGCGCCGCGCCCTGATGCGGGCAGCGGTTCAACAGGCCGAAAAACTCACCCTTGACGTTGAAGATCGCGATCGGCCGCTCGTCGATGGTAAGGAATTTTCGCGTGCCCGGCGGCAACTCGTCCACCGGGGCAATTACATGCCGGGCCATCAGGTTAAACCGTACAGCTTCTTCGAATTGTCGAGATAGAACGCCTGCTTGTTGGCGTCGCTGACGCCGGCGGGCAGCACGCGCGTCGGCTCGTCGAAATCCCAATGCGGATAGTCGGTGGCGAACAGCAGCTTGTCCCAGCCGATCCATTCGATCACCTCGAACAGATGCTCGCGGCGTTCCGGGTCTTCCATCGGCTGCGTGGTCCACCAGATGTGATCGCGGATATATTCCGACGGACGGCGCTTCAGATGCGGCACCTCGCTGCGCAGCCGGTCGAAACTCTTGTCCAGCCGCCATGAAAGCGACGGCGCCCAGCCGAAGCCGGCCTCGATCATCACCATCTTCAGTTTGGGATAGCGCTCGAACACGCCCTCGAGCACGAGGCTCGCGAGCGCGGTCTGCTGGCACTGCGAATGGCCGACCATCTCCTCGATGTAAAAGCTCGGCCAGCCGGAAGCGGTGATGGGATTGCCGCCGAAGCCGAAGGCATGAACGCCGACGGGCAGGCCGATCTCCTGCGCCGCCTCATAGATCGGCCAGTAGCGGCGCTGGCCGAGTGGCTCGACATTGCGGCTCAGCAAAAGCACCTGCACGAAATTCTTGTCACCGGCGCGCTTGCGGATCTCGGCGGCGGCGGTGGGGCCGTCTTCATTGCCGACGACGATCGAACCTTTGAGACGGGAATCCTTGCTGGTCCATTTCTCGATCTGCCAGTCGTTGATCGCGGTCGCCAATGCTGCGCTGAGATCGTGGTTGCGCAGGCCCTGCCCGGTGTCGAGCGGATTGAGCACGCCGAGCGTGACATTGTAGGGGTCGAGCAGTTGCTTCTGCATGAAGGACAGCGAGGAGCCTTGCTTGCCGCCTTCCGGCGGATAGGCGTCGCGGCGCGAGGCATTCGGCTGCGCCTTCGGATAGGGCGGGCCTTCCATCATGCCCTGATAGGCGTGCTTGCCGTAGGTCTCCAGATGCGAATGCCAGCGTTTTGCCAGGAACGGATAAAGCTCGGTCCCGGTGGCGCGCGCGGGATGGATGTCGCAATCGGCGATCGCGGTCTTGACGCTGACAGACGCTGACGGCTCGGTGCGGAACTGCACATTCATGGCGTTGCCTCCTTGAGCGCGGGCTGCGTTAGACGAGGATAGGTCGCGTGCGGATTATCGATCATGATCTTGCGGACAAGACCTTCCGAAATCCCCTCCGGCAGCACCTCGTCGCCGTCGAATTGCCAGTGCGGATAGTCGGTCGAGAATAGGAGCAATTCGTCCGACTGCATATGGTCGAACAGGCGATTTAACGTGGCAGAATCCGGCGGCGCGTCGACCGGCTGCAGCGAAAAACGGATGTTGCTGCGCACAATTTCCAAGGGCGCGCGGTCGACCCAGGGCGTTTCCATCCGCACCCCTCGCCAGAACTTGTGCAGCCGCCACAGATATGACGGCAGCCAGGTGAAGCCACTTTCCAGCATCACCATCTTCAGCTGCGGATGCCGCGCAAACACGCCCTCGACGATCAGGCTGGTCAACTGGGTCTGGAACGCCTGCGCCTGCGCGACGTAATCCTCGACATGATAGGAACCCCAGCCGACCGAGGTCGGCGGGTTGTGATAGGCGGAGCCGGCGTGGATGCCGATGGCCAGCCCGAGCCGTTCGGCGGCGGCATAGATCGGCCAATAGGCGCGCTTGCCGAGCGGCATGTCGCCCATCACGAGCATCAGCACCTGAACGAAACGCGGGTCCTTGGCGCAGCGCTCGATCTCGGTGACTGATTTTTCCACGCTCTGGGTCGGGATCACGATCGAACCGCGCAGGCGGGAATCCTTGTCGAGCCATTCCTTGACCAGCCAGTCGTTCAGCGCGCGGCAGAAGGCGTCCTGCATGTCCTCGGAAAACACCATCTGCACGCCGTACAAGGGATTGCAGATGCCGTAGCTGACCTGAAACCGATCGAGCGCCTGCTTTTGCATGTCGCTGAGGCTGGAGCCCGGCTTGCCCTGCGCCGGGCGCCAATCGGGGCGCGCGCTGATCGGCGAATTGGCCGGATAGGATTGCGACACCAGATCGGTCATGCCGCGCGTCGTCACCTGGTCGCGCCAATAGTCGTTCATATACGGCAGCAGGCTGGTCAGATGGGGCACGGCGGGATGCAGGTCGCAATCCACGCCGCCTGCGATCGGTGACGTCATGACGTTTCCTCGGGCATGTTTCCTCGTGCGCCGACGCGGTCTCACGGCATCTTGTAGGCCGCGCCGCTTGGTTCTTTGGCCGCATTCAAGCAGGCTGGTCGGTGCGCCGCAACTCGGCAAACGCCAGCCCCCTGTGCTAGGAAAACATGGGTCGGCCCTTAGGAGATTTTGATGATTCGGACTGGAAGCACGGCGGTTGCCATCACCCTTTTGCTGGCTGGCGCGGTAGCGGCGCAGACAGCGCCCCCTGCCCCGCCTGCCGCACCCCCGCCGGTCGATTTCTCCAAGGTCGAGATCAAGACCACCGATCTCGGCGACAACGTCTACATGCTCGAGGGCCAGGGCGGGAACATCACCGTGGCGGTCGGCAAAACCGGCATCATCATGGTCGACGGCCAGTTCGCGCCGCTGCACGACAAGATCAAGGCCGCGATCTCAACGATCTCGAACCTGCCGATCAAATATCTCATCAACACGCATTATCACGGCGACCACACCGGCGGGAATGAAGCCTTCGCCAAGGACGGCGTTACCATCGTTTCCGACGTCAACGTCAAGATTCGCCTGGCAGAGGGAACCACCAACGGCCTGACCGGCGTCAAGACGCCGCCGGCCGCAGCCGGCGCGCTGCCGAAGAAGACCTATGCCGGCGGGACGCTCAAGATCCGGCTTCCCGGCCGCGTCGCCGACCTCCGGCACATCGCCCACGCCCATACCGACGGCGACACCTATGTCTGGTTCAAGACCGCCAATGTGCTGTCGACCGGCGACACTTTCACCAACGGCCGCTATCCCAACATCGACTTCGCCAATGGCGGCAACATCAAGGGCATGATCGCGGCGGCCAACGCCTATCTCAAAATGACCAACGCCAAGAGCCGCATCGTGCCGGGCCACGGGCCGATCGCCGACAAGGCAGCTCTGGCCGAGTATCGCACCATGCTGGTCACCGCGCGGGACCGCATGGCGAAGCTGGTAAAGGAAGGCAAGAGCGAAGACGACGTGGTGGCCGCCAAACCGTTCGCCGATCTCGACACGAAATGGGCGCCGACCGAGCTCGCCTCCAAGAACTTCATTCGCGTCGTCTATCATTCGCTGGCGGACAAGCCCGACAAGAAGTCATTGCTGAAACAAATGCTGCGCCGGAGTTGAGGAATGAAAGAGCTCGTAACGATCGCCGAGAAGATCGCCGTCAAACTGATCGAGCGCAAGCAGACCATCGCGATCGCGGAATCCTCGACCGGCGGCCTGATCTCGGCGGCGCTGCTGTCGGTGCCCGGCGCATCCGCCTATTTCCTCGGCGGCGGCGTGGTCTACACCCGCGACGCACGGCGCATCCTGATGGACATTTCCGATGAGGCGATGAAGGGCCTCCGCTCGGCGTCGGAGCCCTATGCAAAACTGCTCGCGAGCCAGGTGCGCCAGCGCTTCGCCACCGACTGGGGCCTGTCGGAGACCGGCGCCACCGGGCCGACCGGCAATCGCTACGGCGACGCCGCCGGCCACAGCTGCATGGCGGTCGCCGGCCCGCAGAACGCGGTGTTCACGCTGGAGACCGGCAGCGCAGACCGGCAGGCGAACATGCAGAAGTTTGCGAGCACGGCGCTGGGCCTGTTGCTGGAGAATGTGTCGAAGTAGGTATTGCCTCCATCGTCGTCCCGGCGAACGCCGGAATATGCGCCAGCGCGAAGGATCGTAGGATGGGTGGAGCGAAGCGATACCCATCAGTTGCAACCCAGGAATATGATGGGTTTCGCTTCGCTCTATCCATCCTACGCATTCGTGTCGAAGTAGACATCGCCAATCCCGCGTAACGCTTATCGCTGCGGTCCGGACAGGTTCACCTCCCGCTCCGCCCGGAAGACGTTGCTGTGCAAATTGGCGATCCATTGCCGGCCGCTGGAGGTGACGTTGAGGTAGCGGATTGCAAGCTGGATCTGCGGCGCGACGTTGGTCCAGTAGAACTGCGGGAATCGATAAACGATGTCGGCGGGCGTCGCGTAGCCCAGCGTCTTGTTCATTCCGATTTCCTCGAATTCGTAAAACAGCGCATTCGACTTGCGCATGTAGTTGGGGTCGCCGAGCTGGCCGATCAGATCGGCCGCGCGCAGCAGCAATCCCTCCTCCTCGTTGAGGTCATCACCGTCGTTCGGACCCGTGGCATAGGGAAAGCGGGTGTATTCGATCGCCCGGGAAATCCGGGCCGCGTCGACTTCCTCCATGGTGTCGAGCCGCTCGATCACGAACAGCTTTGAGCGGTCGACATGGTAGGGCGCGAGCGCAGCGTCGGACGATCCAACCGGCAGATGGATCTTGCGGCCGCTGAGATCGGCAACAAAAGCATCATCCTCGTCGCCCTGAACGACGCCGCGGACATATCCGATATCATGGGCGAGGCAGGCCATGATGAAGTTGGCGTAATCGTCCGCCGTGGTGGCCCGCGCCAGCGCGCGGCCGACCAGGATGTCGTGGCCCACCAGCGTCACCAGCATGGTGTGCTCGATGTTGTGATACAGCGCATCGCTGTTGCCGATGCACTCCAGGGTCAGCCGCGCGGCAAAGGGCAATAGCTTCGTCAAATCGGAATGCGAGGCGCCGAACCGTCCCTCGGTTTCCCGTGACAGGAACGAACCCAGGGCTTGCGCGGTCAATTGGGGGATTGTGATCATCTCGGCACCCGCTCCCGTCTGTGGTCGCGCCGTGACGACGGCCTGCGCCGCAGCATCCCGGCTTTCCGATCGCTCACCTATCGAAGCTATCCTATCACCAATCCCCGCGCGACCGGCCGGGTATATCCGCCGCTCCTTTGAAATGTCCGGTCGGCGATGCGCCTGGTGCGCTCGGGGAAGATACCTGCTCTGCCGTCGCGCCGACGGCTGGATCATGGCACCGCGCCTGACTATAATCCGCCAAAACCTCGGGGGATCGCAGCCATGCAACAGCCGTTCGACCGCGCCGCAGAAGATCTCGGCAACTCGATCCATTTCGAACATGTCAATGTCTTCGTGCCCGATCAGCGGCTGGCGACGTTGTTCTATGTCACCGGGCTCGGGCTGACGCGCGATCCCTATCTGATGGTGTCGGACAGCAACATGTGGGTGAATGTCGGCAAGAGCCAGTTTCATCTGCCAAGCGGTGAGGCACAGGTGCTGCGCGGCCATACCGGCATCGTCATCTCCGGCCGCGAGGCGCTGCTCGAACGGCTGGCGTCGGTCGCCAGGAAGCTCGAAGGCACCAAATTCGCGTATCGCGAACACAATGATTATGTCGAGGCGATCTGCCCATGGGGCAATCGCGTGCGCTGCTATGAGCCGGACGCCGCACGCTTCGGCCGCATCACGCTCGGCATTCCCTATGTCGAATTCGACGTGCCGGTTGGGACAGCGAAAGCCATTTGCGGCTTCTACCCCGAGATAATGGGGATGCCGGCCGAACTCAAAAACGGCGACGGCACCACGGCGCGCGTCAAGGTCGGCAAGGATCAATATCTGCAATTCCGCGAGACCGACCGGAAGCAGCCGGAATTCGACGGCCACCACGTGCAGATCTACATCACGAATTTCTCGGGCCCCTACCGCAAGCTGCTGGAGCGCAATCTGGTTTCGCAGGAAGACAACCCGTACCAGTACCGCTTCAAGGACATCGTCGACCTCGACAGCGGCAAGCATCTGTTCACGGTCGAGCACGAGGTTCGCAGCGCCACGCACCCGATGTTCATGCGACCGCTGGTCAACCGCAACCCGGCAGAGACCAACCGCACCTACGCGCCCGGCCACGAGCAATGGGCCTGGGCGATGGGACCGGACGAATATGACAGAAGGTAATTTGACGTCGTCCCGGCGAAGGCGATTGTTGAGCCAGGACGGCAGGATTCACTCGAAAGACGACCCTATTAACGTTACATCTTAACCAATCATTAAGTATGCGTTTGCGGGCCCGAAAAGCCCGACCTAGCGTGCATCAGGGAGCGGCTTGGGGGAGCCGCCTGGAAACCAACGATTGGTATGTGCCATGGCGTATAGAATGCATTCGGCGCTTGTCGCGTCTCTCAGCGCAGCCGCGCTTTTGCTTGCCGCGGGCGATACGTTCGCAAGATCAGGAACAGCGCCGGGTGGCGCGCGTTCGGGGTCCCATTCACCGGCCGTCCACGGTTTCGGACATCACCGCCGGCACAATGTCGGGACCTACTGGCCGGGAGGCGGCGGCTATTACTATTCGCCGTCGAATGGCGAGACGGTGGTCGAGGCGCCGCAGTCCACCACGCGCGACATCCGTTACACCTATACTTATGACGTGCCCTGGGATTGGGCGCATCGCTATCCGCCGAACGTTGTCCCGTCCGACCGGCCCTATGTGTCGAGCTGCTCCTCGGAACCCGTCACGGTTCCCGGACGCAACGGTCAGACGACCATCAACATCACGCGCTGCTATTGATACGGCGTAGGATGGGTGGAGCGCAGCGATACCCATCATCGTCAGCCAATTGGGTTCGATGGGTATCGCTTCGCTTCACCCATCCTACGGACCTATTGACGACAATTCACTTCTCTCTGAACGAACGCATCAGCTGATCGCTCAGCGGCTTCATCAGATACGAAAACATCGTGCGGTCGCCGGTTTGCACGAAGGCTTCCACCGGCATGCCCGGGATCAGCTTGTTGTTGTCGCCGAGGCGGGCGACTTCTGCCGGCGGCAACGAGACGCGGATCGTGTAATAGCTTTGCCCGGTGCGCTGATCGGTGGTGACGTCGGCCGAGACCCTGGTGACCTTGCCGTTCAGTTCCGGCGTGGTGTGCTGGTTGAAGGCCGATAGCCGCAGCAATGTCTTCTGGCCGATCTGCAGCTTGTCGATGTCCTGCGGATTGACCTTGGCCTCGACCGAGAGATCGTCGGCCTGCGGCACGATCATCATGATGGCGTCACCGGCGGTGATCACGCCGCCGACGGTATGCACCGTCGACTGCAGCACCATGCCGGTTTGCGGCGCCCGGATGTCGATGCGGCGGAGCTGATCTTCCGCGGTGACCTTGCGCTCGACGAACTCGCCGATCTTGTCGTTGGTCTCGCGCAAATCCTTGGAAACCTCGCTGACCAGCTCCTTGTCGATCTGGATGATCTGCAGCTCGGTCTCGGTGATCTTGCCCTTGGCCTGCGCGCGCGAGGCGATGTACTGCGCGCGCTCACCCGACAGGCGGGCGGAATCGCGCTCCAGCGTGGTCAGGCGCGAGATCTGGATCAGGCGCTGGTCGTAGAGCTGGCGGACGCCGACCAGTTCCTTTTCGACCAATGCGATTTCCTTGTCCTTGGCTTTCTCCTGCGCCGAGAGGCCCTCGATTTCCTCATTGAGCTGCATGACCCGCTCGCGCAGCTGGGCCTTTTGCCCGGCGCGGCCGTGGACACGAACCTCGAACAATTTGGTTTCGCTCGCCATGACGTCCCTGACGTCGGGATCGTCGGCGCGATCGGCCAGCATCGGGGGGAACTTGATCTTGTCGGTGCCGCGCTGTTCGGCCTCCAGCCGTGCCGCGCGCGCCAACAATCCGTTGAGGGTTTTGACGACGATCGCCAGGCTCGCCTTGACCACGGTCTCGTCGAGACGGACCACGACATCGCCGGCCTTGACGGTATCGCCGTCGCGCACCCGCACTTCACCGACCACGCCGCCGGTCGGGTGCTGCACCTTCTTGACGTTGGAATCGACCACCACCGATCCCGGCGCGATCAGCGCGCCCGAGATCGGCACCGTCGAGGCCCACCCGCCGAATCCGCCCACCAGCACCAGCATCAGCGCCAGGCCGACCACCAGATGCGACCGTATCGAACGGCGTGCGCCTTTCAACTCCTCGCTCATGGTTTGGCTCCCGGGGCAACGATCTTGATCGGTGCGGGCGGCGGCGGGACGGCGCGCTGCAGCACCTGGCCGAGAACGGTTTCCTTCGGCCCGAACGCCTGCATGCGGCCGTCCTTCAGCACCAGCAACTGGTCGACCGCCTCGATGCCGATCGGCCGGTGCGCCACCACAATCACGATGGCGCCGCGCTCGCGCGCGCCGCGAACCGCACGGGTCAGCGCCTCGTCGCCCTCGGTGTCGAGGTTGGAGTTCGGCTCGTCGAGCACGATCAGGAAGGGATGGCCAAACAGCGCCCGCGCCAGCCCGACGCGCTGCGCCTGCCCGGCCGACAACGCGGTTCCTTGCTCGCCAATCTGGGTGTCATAGCCCTCGCGCATCTTGATGATCATGTCATGCACGCCGGCCTCCTTGGCCGCGATGATGATCGCATCCGATTTGGCGTCGGGATCGAAACGGGAAATATTCTGGGCGATCGAGCCGGCGAACAATTCGACGTCCTGCGGCAGATAGCCGACGTGACGGCCGAGCACGTCTGACGACCATTGGTCGAGCGCGGCGCCATCCAGCCGCACCTTGCCGCGCACCGGCATCCAGACGCCGACCAAGGCACGGATCAGCGACGACTTGCCCGATCCGCTGGGCCCGATCACGCCGACGCCGGTTCCGGCCTCGACCGCAAAAGTGACATCCTGGACGATCACCCGCTGATCGCCGGGCGGCACGATGGTGACACCCTCGACCGACAATCGCTTCGACGGGCTCTGCAGCAGGGTCTGGGTGTTCGGCGCCGGGATCTGTTCGAGCAGTTTGTTGAGGCGATGCCAGCTCTGGCGCGCCGCAACAAAACCCTTCCAGTGCGCGATCGCCAGATCGACCGGCGCCAGCGCCCGCGCGCTCAGGATCGAGCCTGCGATGATGATACCGCCGGACGCCTCCTGATGGATCACCAGATAGGCGCCGACCGCCAGCACCGCCGATTGCAGCATCATGCGCAGCACCTTGGCGATTGCACCTAAGCCGCCCGCGACGTCGCTGGCACGCTGATTGCCGGCCAGATAGGTCTCGTTGGCTTCGGTCCAGCGCTTGGTCAGCCGCCCGGCCATGCCCATCGCGACCAGCACTTCGGCGTTGCGCCGGCTGGTTGCCGCCAGATCGTTACGCCGCGCCGCCAGCATCATGGCGTCCTTGGCCGGCTGGCGCGACATCACTTCGGTGATCACGGTGAGCATCACCAGGATGATGGCGCCGACCAGCGCGGTCAGGCCCAGCAGCCAGTGGAATGCGAAGCAAATGGCGAGGTAGAACGGCAGCCAGGGCAGGTCGAAAAACGCGCCCGGTCCCTGGCTGCCGAGGAAGGAGCGAACGTTATCGAGGTCGCGCAGCGGCTGCAGACCTTCATTGCGGGCGCCCACCATCAGCGGCAGGCGCACGATGGTATCGAAGACGCGGGCATTGATGGCTTCATCGAGCGCGGTGCCGATGCGGCCGAGAATCCGGCCCCGGATCAGGTCGAGGCCACCCTGGGCGACGTAGAGTCCCCCGGCGAGCACGACCAGGCCGATCAGGGTCGGCACGCTCCGGCTCGGAATCACCCGGTCATAGACCTCCAGCATGAAAATCGAGCCGGTCAGATACAGCAGATTGATCATGCAACTCATGATGCCGACGCCGATAAACGCGTTGCGACAGGCGCGCAGCGCAATACCGAGTTCGGACCGCCGGACACCGGGAGCAGCTGCCATCAATTCGTGTCTCTGCAAAAAGGGATTAGCTAACGGGCTGGTTCTACCGATGTTTGTGGCCAGCGTCTATTTAAGTCACGTTAACCTGAATGCGGTTCATGCCCCTGCAGGCTGCAGGACGTCTGACCGAAACACCGGGAAATGGGCCGACGGAGCGGGTCAGGCGGGTCCGGCGCGGGGCTTTGCCGGTTCGGCCGTCGCAAAAGGCGCTGGAATCACTGATATCGAGGCCCGTCCAAATTCGCCGTGCAGGTCGAACACCCACTCCCAGTCCTTAAGGCCGCCTGCCGGCCGCCAGCGGGTTTCGGCGCGGCGCCCGGACCCCGTGAATGTCCGCGCACCGCCTTGCGGATCATGGTAGGTTCCGCGCCCTGGCTGCACCCGTCGTGCAGGTCTCGACGGAGTTCTCGCGGCCACATGATCAGCTTTGATACCGATGGCTTGCGGCCGGACGAGCGCTTTGACCACTGGTGCGAGGTGCGCGCCAAGGGGCTGTTCGGCGTCACCATCGAGGTGTCGCGCGAGCGGCGGCCGGATTTCCGCGGCCGGTTCTCCGCCTGCGAAATCGGCGGTGCGACCATCGCCGAGATGCAGGCCTCGTCCTACAAGGTCAGCCGCACATGGGCCGACATCAAGCGCATGCCCGGCGACAGCCTTTACATTTTCAAGCAGGTAAGCGGCCCCGGCCTGCTCCGGGCCGGCGGTGAGCGTGTCCACATGATCGCCGACGGCACGATGACGACAGCCCATTCCGACGTGCCGTTTGCCGGCACCCCAATCCGTTCCGACGGCTTCCATTTCCGAGCGCTGAAAATACCAGTTGCCGCCAATGCACGGCTCGCGGCCGGCGTGGAGAATTTGCTCTGCGAGCCGCTGCTGCCGGAGACACCGCTCGCGCGATTGATCGAAGCCATTTTTGCGGCGATCGTCGAACAGCGAATAGAGGCGGCCGACGCCGAAGCCACCATTCGCCATATCGCGCAACTGGCGCTGCTGGCGCGCGGCCGGGTGACGCCAGGCGCGCCGGAAAGCCGCAACGCGGTGCGGCACGGCTATCTGCAGATGGCGCTGGCGCTGCTGAGAAGCCATCTGCTGGAGCCGGGTCTGTCGCCGGCGCGGGTGGCGCGGGCATTGAACATCTCGGTGAGGCAGCTTCATCTGCTGTTCGAGCCGACCGGACAGTCGTTCGCGCGGACGCTGCTCGCGATGCGGCTCGCCGAGGCGCGGCGTCAGCTTGAATCCATTCCGCTCCGGCCGGTCACGGAAATCGCCTCTGCCAGCGGCTTCGACAGTGTTGCCACTTTCTACCGTGCCTTCCGTCAGGCCTATGGGATGGCGCCGGGTGACCTGCGCAAGGATTTGCGGCGCGGCTGATTTTTCCGCCCTAGAGCCTTTTCCGTTCCGATGGAATCGGAACGGGGCTCTAGATTCTCTTTTGACGCGTTTTCCTGACGCGAACCGGTGTCCACCCCCGGATCAAGTCCGAGGGCATGCTTCGCTCGAAAACGCTCTATCTCCGGCCGCGAACCAGCCGCACCACCAGCAGCAAGATGACGGCGCCGATCACGGCATTGATGATCTCCCTGATCACGCCGGTGCCGATATGAATGCCGAGCTTGGGCAAAAGAAGGTTTGCAACCAGCGCGCCGGCGATGCCGACGAGGATGTCGCCGATCAGGCCAAAACCGGTGCCGCGCACGATCTTGCCGGCCAGCCAGCCGGCGACGAGCCCGATAAACAGGACGACCAAAATGCCCTGGTTGGATATGTGCACCTGAAAATCCCCCCGCTTCGCGCGCGTGATCTGACGCCGCGGTTTTAGACTACCGGCAATTCCCCGATGTGACGACCTGAATCTACCCGCCACGCCGCCTGTGGTGGAACCGTCAATCGCAGTCCGCGTTATCCGGCAATGACGCAACCTGATATTTGGTATGTAAGTTTTGGGCCGGAGCGGACCGACGAGAGTGCGACGAGCATGGTCCGTTCGACCCGCAAATTTAAATCGGAAGTCGACGCCAAGCTGTTCGCGATGCAGATTCTGGCGAAGGGCTGGTCTGCGAGCGCAGGCACGCTCAATCCGCACCAGCCCAAGCAGATCGTGGGGCCCGCCCAGATCGAACAATGGGCAGATCCGGGGTTGGGTGGATAGTTTCACTGTCCGTCATGGCCGGGCATAGCCGTCTGAAGGACGGCGTCGCTTTACGTCTTTCTTGCTTAGCTGAAGCAAGGACGTGGATGCCCGGCATCGCAGACAAGTTTACGCAGTCTGCGTAAGGCAGACTGCTACGGCCGGGCATGACGAGTTGTGAGACAACGCCCGCGCGCTCAGCCCGCGGCGGCAGCTGCTGCCGGTTCGGCCAGGACGCAACGCGCGATTCGATCCGGCGCAACCTGCACATTGGGCGGCAGTTGCTCGGTGCAGCGCGGTTGCGCCACGCTGCAACGCGGCGCGAACGAGCAGTTCACCGGCGCCTTGTCGAGCGATGGCGGCGTGCCGGGGATGGTCTCCAGCCGCTGGCCGCGCTTGGCGCCGTGGGTGGTCGATGCCAGGAGCCCGCGCGCATAGGGATGCATCGGCGTCCGTACGATGTCGCGCAGCTTGCCCTGCTCGACGATCTGGCCGGCATACATCACAGCGACACGGTCGCAGATTTCGATGGCGACGCCGATGTCGTGGGTCACAAAAATCACCGACATGCCGAACTCGCGCTGCAATTCGCGCAGCAGCAGCAGGATCTGGATCTGCACGGTGGCGTCGAGCGCCGTGGTCGGCTCGTCGGCCAGCAGGATCTTCGGCTTGCAGGCCAGTGCCAGCGCGATCATCGCGCGCTGCCGCATGCCGCCGCTCATTTCGTGCGGATAGGCATCGAGGCGGCGCTTGGCAGAGGGAATGCGGACCACCTCCAGCATTTCCAGCGCCCGCGCGGTGGCCTCCTTCTCGCTCTTGCCTTCATGACGCATCACGGATTCGGAAATCTGCCGGCCGATGGTGTAGACCGGATCGAGCGCCAGCGCCGGCTCCTGGAAGATCATCGAAACGGTCTGGCCGCGAAACGCCGACAGCTCATCGTCATCAAGCGCCAACACGTCGCGGCCGAGAACATTCACGCTGCCCGAAATCTGCGTCCGCTTCTTCGGCAATAGCCGCATCAGCGCCCGCAACGTCACGCTCTTGCCCGAACCTGATTCACCGAGCAGGCCGAGCACCTCGCCCTCGCCAAGCGAGAGCGAGATGTCGTTGACGGCGTGCACGGTACGCTCGCCGGTGAAGCGGATGTTGAGATTTCGAACTTCGACGAGGTTGGTCATGCCGGTTTGGGTACCTGTTTATGATAGTCCGTGGCGCGCTGGAACGCGGCGCCGATCCGCAGCAGCATGGCCTCGTCAAAGGAGCGGCCGATCAATTGCAGGCCGACCGGCAAACCGCTTTTGGTGAAGCCTGAGGGAATCGAAAGCGAGGGCAGTCCGAGGTAATTGACCGGGCGGGTAAATTTCGTGATCCGCTGGATCACGGCCTCGGCGTCGCGGCTGTTGCCGACATCGCTCTCGGCGATGGTCACCGCCGGCATCGGCGCAACCGGCGCGATCACAGCATCGGTGCCGGTGACCGCAGCCAGATACGCCGCCAGCGCCGGACCGCGCCAGCGCATCGCTTCCAGATATGACACTGCCGGGATCGAGAGCCCGTTCTGCAGCCGCATCAGGACCTGCGCGCCGTAATCCTGCGGCCGCTCGATCATCCACCTTTTATGGAACGCAGCGGCTTCGGTCGCGAGCACCAACTGGCAGGCGGCCGTGAGCTGGCGCTGGTCCGGCAGTTCGACCGAGACGATCTCGGCGCCGTCTTTCTTCAGCGTCGCGATCGTCTCATCGAGAACGCGCGCCACTTCGGCATCGAGATCGTCGACATAGAACGCGGTCGGCACGCCGATCCTGAGGCCTTTGAGCGAGCCTTTGGTTGCCGCCAAATAGTCCGGCACCGGCAGCGTGGATGCGGTGAGATCATCGGGATCGGCACCGGCCATCAATCCGAGCAGCAGCGCGCAATCTTCCACGCTCTGCGCCAGCGGGCCGACGGTATCGAGCGATTGCGACAGCGGCATTGCGCCGGCGCGGCTGACGCGGCCAACCGTCGTCTTCAACCCGGTGACGCCGCAGAAATGCGCGGGCATCCGGATCGAGCCGCCGGTGTCCGATCCCAGCGCCGCAAAGGTCAGCCGTGCGGCGACCGCCGAGCCCGAGCCGGACGACGAGCCGCCGGTGATGTGATCGACATTCCAGGGATTGCGCACCGCGCCGTAATGCGGGTTGTGGCCGGTCGGGCCGTAGGCGAACTCGACCATCTGCAGCGAGCCGAGCCTGATGGTACCGGCATCCTTGAGGCGCTGCAGCGCGGTCGAGGTCGTGGTGGCGACGAAGTCGCGGCGGATCTTCGAGCCGCAGGTGACGACCTTGCCGGCCTCGTAATACATGTCCTTGTGCGCCAAGGGCACGCCATGCAGCACGCCGTGCGCATTGCCTTTGGCAAGCGCGGCATCGGCGGCGTCGGCCGCCGCCAGCGCCTCCTCCGCCTCGATCGCCATGAAGGCATTGAGCCGTGGTTGCCATTGCGCGATGCGATCGAGACAGGATTTTGTCACCTCGCGCGATGAAACTTCCTTTGACGCGATCGCCCTGGCGACCGACACCAGCGACATCAGGGCCGGTTCGGTGCTCATTTCGACACCTTCAGATTCAGATTCTGCAGGTTCTGCACCAGAAGAAAGCTCGCGGGCTCCAGATCGAACGGCAGGGTGCCGGCGACCGGCGCGAAGCCTTCGAAGGCCGGCCCGATGGAAGTGGCGATCCGCTCGGCGACTTCGGCGCTAACAGGCACGCCCGCGACATCGGTCATGACCTTGACCTCTTTTGGACTGGGTTTTGTCATGTGAACGTCCTCTCCCTTATTGTTTTTCTTTGCCCGGTGCGCGGCTGTGCCCGGAGCCGGGAATAGCCATGTAGCAGGCCGCCTGATGGCCCATTGTATCGAGGTCGCTCAGTTTTGGCGTCGCATTTGAGCAGAGCGGCTCCGCATATGGACAGCGGGTGTGAAACCGGCAGCCCGGCGGCGGATCGATCGGATTGGGCGGATCGCCCGTGATCGGCGGCGTCTGGGTGCGGTTGTCAGGATCGGCCGACGGCATCGCCGCCAGCAGCGCCCGTGTATAGGGATGTGCCGGTTCATCCCAGACCTTGTCGACCGGGCCGAGCTCGACGACCTCGCCTAGATACATCACCAGCACGCGGTCACTGATGTAGCGCACCACGTTGAGATCGTGGCTGATGAAGAGGTAGGTCAGGCCGAACTCGCGCTTGAGATCGGCGAGCAGATTGAGCACCTGGGCTTCGACCGACTTGTCGAGCGCCGACACGGCCTCGTCGAGGATGACGAGCCGCGGCGACAGCGCCAGCGCACGCGCGATGTTGACGCGCTGGCGCTGGCCGCCGGAAATCTCGTGCGGATAGCGGTTGGCGAAGGTTTCAGGCCGCAAGCCGACCTTGCCGAGCAGTTCGCGCGCCAACGTGCGCGCGGCGGCGTCCGCCATGCCGTGCACCTTCGGGCCGAACGCGATCGAATCCTCGATGGTGAGGCGCGGGTTGAGCGAGGCGTAGCTGTCCTGGAACACCATCTGCATGCCGCGGCGCAAGTCGCGCAGCGACAAGGCGCGGCCGACCTGCATGCCGTCATAGATGATATCGCCGGCATCTGACTTCATCAGGTGCATCAGAAGCCGCGCGGTGGTCGACTTGCCGCAGCCGGATTCGCCGACGATGCCGACGGTTTCACCCTTGGCGATCGAAAACGAGACGTCGTCGACCGCGCGGACGGTCTTGCGCGCGCTGAACAGATCGCCGCGCACCGGGAAATGCTTGGTCAGGCCGTTGACCTGCAGCAGCGGCTGCGCGGCGCCGCCGACATCCTCGATCTTTTCCAGCAGTTCGACCGTCGGGCTGCTCTCGTTCATCGCGTCAGTTCCTGATGTCCATGGCGCTGCGCATGCCGTCGCTGAGCAGATTGAAACAGATCGATACCGCAAAGATCATGGCGCCGGGCAGCGCCGCGACCCACGGATTGACATAGATCGCGGTACGCAGCGTGTTGAGCATCAACCCCCATTCCGGCTCCGGCGGCTTGGTGCCGAGGCCGAGGAACGAAAGGCCGGCGGCGAGGATCATCGACACCGAGATCAAGCCGGTGGCGTAGACGAAGATCGGGCCCAGCACGTTGCCGAGCATGTGCACGCGCATGATGGTGAAGGGCCCGGCGCCCGAAGCGCGCGCGGCCTCGACGAAGTCCATGTTGCGCACGCCGGTGGTGACGCTCTCGGCGACGCGGGTGATCTGCGGCACGAACACGATGGTCAGCGAGACGATGGAGTTGACGATGCCGGCGCCGAGTGCGCCGGAAATCGCGATCGCCAGCAGCACCGACGGGAATGCATAGAACACGTCGACGGTGCGCATGATCGCGGTGTTGAGCTTGCCGCCGACGTAACCGGCGACAAGACCAAGCGATGTGCCAATCATGAAGGCGAGGATCACGGGCAGAATGCCGATGAGCAGCGACAGCCGGCCGCCATAGACCAGCCGCGCCAGCATGTCGCGGCCGAGTTCATCGGTGCCGAGCGGATAGTTCGGCGTGCCGATATGCCGAAGCCGGCGGATCATCGAGCCCTGATAGGGATCGGCCAAACCGAGCCACGGCGCCAGCAGCGCGGACATGAAGATCAGCACCAGAATGAAGGCGCAGACCATGCTGACCTTGTCGCGCCGGATGCGGCGTCCGACGGTCGCCCAATAGCCCCGCGCCTGGGTGGCCGGTGCCGCCTGCAGGGCGGTATCTGTAATCGCGCTCATGTTAGCTCCGCTTGATGCGCGGATCGATCGACGCCTGCGCGATATCGACCAGGAGGTTGAGGGCCACGAAGAACAGCGCCAGCACCAGGATCGTGCCCTGCAGCAACGGCAAATCGCGCTGGAAGATCGCCGAATTCAGCAGCAGTCCCGAGCCCGGCCATGAAAACACGGTTTCGATCAGGATCGAGCCACCGAGCATATAGCCGAGCTGAAGGCCCATCACCGCAAGCGCCGTCGGCGCCGCGTTCTTGATGACATGGCGGAACACGTCGGTCTCGCGCAGGCCCTTTGCGCGCAAGGCCTCGACGAAGTCCTGGCTCAATATGTCGCCGGTCAGGGCCCGAACCGTGCGGGTGACGATGCCCATCGGAATGACCGAGGTCGTGATCGCGGGCAGGATCAGATATTTCATGTGCTCCCAATCCCAGCCCCAGGCGCCCGAGCCGCCGGGACCGGCGCCGACCGCGGGCAGCCAGTTGAGCTGCACCGAGAAGATGATGACCATCACCATGCCGAGCCAGTAATGCGGCACGGAGACGCCGGCGATCGCGATCGAGGTCGCGACCTTGTCGACCCAGGTGTCGCGGAAATAGCCGGCAATCAGGCCGAAAAACAAACCCAGCGTGAAGCCGATCGACGCGGCGGCAATCGCCAGCGTCACGGTGTTGCCGACCGCGCGCAGCACCTCCGAGAGCACCGGACGGCCCGTCGCAATCGAATTGCCGAGATCACCGTGCAGTGCACGCCACAGCCAGAGCCCGAACTGGACCGGCAGCGGGCGGTCAAAGCCATAGGCGGTACGCAATTGCGCCGCGAGTTCCTGGCTGGCGTCCGCCGGCAGCACCGCGACCAGGGGATCACCGGGCGTGATGTGGACCAAGAGGAAGCACACCAACGCCACGCTGGCCACGATCGGGATCACATAGACGATACGGCGGGCGATATAGACGAGCATAGATCACTTTCACTCTGCTTCCCCCCTCCCCGTGCGGGAAAGGGTGGCCATAGGCGGCTTTGCCGCCGTTTTCAGAAGGGCCGATGGCTTGCACCGGCTATGCGAAGTCCGTGCCAGTTGAAGGGGCGGAGAGGCCCTCTCGTCCGTCTTGGTTTTGCGAAGTCCCTCGCTCCCGTCCGACCATAACGAGGAGAGCGCAGGCCCGCAAATTACGGCGTTATCGTCACCGGCGAGAAATCGACGAACCAGCTCTTCGGCTGCACAAAACCCTTGATCTTCGGGCTCAGGGCCCGCGGACCGACGTCGTGTGCGACATAAAGGAACGCCGCGTCGTCGACATCCTGCTTGAGGACCTTGTCGACATTCCAGATCACCGCGTCGGCGTCGAATGCCGAGCCATCATGGAACGTGACGCCGGGACGAAGCTTGAAGGTCCACTTCGTCTTGTCGGCATCGTCGACCTTCCAGTCGGTCGAAAGGCCGGGATTGCCGACGCTGGCCTTGGTGGCCGAGGACATATCCCACATCGTCAGCGAGTCGTACATCGTCACGCCGGTGAAACGGTTGCCCTCAAATCCCTGATCGGGCTGGCCCAGCGTGCGCGGGATATCGGCGGCGGTCATGCCGATGCGCAAAACGGTCTCGGCGCAGGCAATTTGCGGCAGAGCGACCACCGACATGATGGTCAACATCAAGATCGCCGATGCAGGTCTGTTCATGCGGTAACTCCGAAGGCCAAAGCCGGCCGCGCAGTTCAAGTCCGGCAGATATCCCAGACGGGTGCCTTGGTGCGCGAACGGCCGAGGCCGCCCAAGCCGCCGATGGCATCAAATTAGATCGGGCCACCCATTCGCACAATTATATAATATAGACATCAGCGTTGCCCTATCGGCAATCAGTATCTAGCCTCGGCGCGCCCTGCGCCAACAACGGAGAGACCGCAGATGGAGCCATCGCTGCGCTATTTCATGGCGGTTGCACACAGCCGCTCCGTCAACGGAGCGGCTACGGAACTCCGGATCGCCGCCTCGGCGATCAGTCGTCAGATCACAAAGCTCGAGAACGAACTCGGCGTCCGCCTGTTCGAGCGGAAGGCATATGGGGTCGAACTGACACCGGCCGGCGAGGTCTATTTGCGCCATGCGCGCAACACCAAGCTCGCGATCGAGCGGGTCGTTTCGGAGTTGAACGATCTCAAGGAGCTTCGCTCCGGTCTTGTGCGCATCTGTTCGATCGAAGGTATCGTCGGCGACCTCCTGACCCGCGCGATCGTAACGTTCAGAGAGCTGTGTCCAGGTATCGAGTTCAGCGTGACCGTCAAGGGCACGGCGCAGGTTCCCGAAAGCGTCGCGAACAGCGAGGCAGACATCGGCATTGCGTTCCATCCACAACCGGACGAGGCCTTCACGACGGCGTTTCGCATACGGGATCCGCTTTTCGCGGTGGTGGCGCCGGATCATCCGGCCAGTGGCCGCAAGCGGCTCTCGCTTGCCGAGCTGATCCAATACCCCATCGCCGTACCGGAATCGGTCTTCGGAATTCGGCAGTTGATCGACACCACCTGCAAGGCCAACGGCCTGCATCTGCGCCCCATGCTCAAGACCAATTCGATCGAAGCGCTGAGGGCGTTTGCACGCCAGAACGGTGGCGTTACCGTTCTGCCGCGCCTGTCGATCGAGCGCGATTTGAAGGCGAACACCCTGGTGAAAATTCCCCTGACAGATCCAATTCTGACCAGGGCGTTCTTCGAGGCTTTCACGCTCAGGGGAAGACCACTTCCGATCGCCTCCGAACGCTTTCTGAAACACCTGAGCGAATTGGTGCGCGCCATCGACCGTTGAAGGCGGCATTACGGCTGCTGGATCAACATCTCGCGGGCGGTCCGGCGTACATCCATCTCGAATTCGAGGTCGGCGATCGGCGGTCGCGTGTAGTGCCACGCGACCGCGCGAGGGGCAGCGCCGCGCCCCCACACCTCGTTGATCAGAAGCGCGCCAACGTCGTGCACGGTGTAGGCCTGGGTCGATGTCGCATCGCGCCAGCCGAAGCCGAGCGCCGTCAGGCGACGCTCCATCTCGACCACGACGAAACGTACCTTTTCGCGCAGCCCGGCCGCCGTCAGGTCCCCGCGGCGAACAATGTAGTCGCGGTAGTTCGGCTTGCCTTCAGGCGCTTCGCCGCCGCCCGCCACCACGAACGTTTTTAGCCGCGAGTCCGTGGCGGGAACGGTGTAACAAAACGCCAGCAGCGACGGCGTCGCTGGCGGATTGATCTGTGGGCAAACATTGGTGCGCGCGACCGGGTTCGCCCCGTCACGATACAGACCCCATCGCTCGAGCGTTTTGATATAGTCCCGGTTGAAGCTGAGGAAATCCTGGTCGGACAGCGGACCGGGCGAACGCAGCTCGCAAGCGCAAAACGCGGTCGTTGGCCGGCCTCTTGCCTTGAGGTGACTTTCGATGGCGGCGAACCCCACCGAAATCGGCACCGGCTCCTGGAATTGCACACGCTCGATCTCGAAACCAGGCTCGGCGGCAACTCCCGCGGAATACTGGAACACGCCCTCGACATACCGATAGCCGCCGGCGCCAAAGACCCGCACTTCTGACATACTATTCTCCCTAGGATCGCTCCGAGATCCGCTCGCCGGATGGCAGGATCATCGCGTAAGTCTGCGCGCAGGCTACCGCGCCGCAGACGCGGCTGTGCCGCCACCCCACAATGCGAAGTGACGAGCAATGTCGTTCGCCTCATGCCGCAGCAAAAGAGTCAGCAAAATGCGCGCCTTGATTCCGTCAAGCCATCCGGCGCGGATCGCTCCGCGCTCACCAAGATCGATCTCAGAACCCGGAAAGCCATAGGTGCCGCTGAGCACCTCGCCGGCTCCGGTACGGGATGCGATAACAACCGGAATGTTCGGCGATACCCTGCCGACGGCCTGCGCCGCCACACCTGACACGTGACCACCGCCGTAGCCTTCGATCACGACACCCGAATATCCCTGATTTGCAGCCAGCTCGATCAGCGCGCCGTCGTCATCGAGCCCCAAGGTCACGAGGGCAACACGATGGCGCTGCGGGCTCGCACACCGGCCGATCGGAGGCAACCGGTTGACATGGGCCACCATGCGGACGCGCTGCTCGACGACGAAGCCGAGGGGTCCGGAGGGGCGCGATCGAAACGCCGACGGCCTGCTGGTGTGCGCCTTGGTCACGAAGCGTGCCGCATGGATGTCGTCATCGAACACAACAAGCGTACCAAGATCTCGGGCTGCCGGACTCGCGGCAACCCGAACGGCGGCCAGAAGATTGGCTGGCCCATCGGCACCGGGCGCGACCGGACTGCGCATCGCACCTGTGACGATGACCGGGACATCGCTTGCCACGATACGGTCGAGCACGAAGGCGGTTTCCTCGATGGTGTCGGTGCCTTGCGTGACGACGATGCCGTCGGCGCCCGCACTTGCCGCGTTCTCGATTGCGGACGCGAGCGCTTCGAGGTCCGCGAAGGCGAGATCAGGCCCCGGCAGTTGCCTGAACGTGGTGACCTCGAGACTGGCGAGGTCAGCCAGCTGGGGCACGGTTCGTACGAGAGCTTCTCCGGTCAGCGTTGGGATCAATCCGGCGGATTGCCCCGGCTGCGTTGCGATCGTTCCGCCCAGGGCGAACACCGCGATTTTCGGCTGGTCCATACGGTTTCTCTGATGGCCAACCCCGCCGCGTGGATGAGGTTCGGCAGTTGTCGCCGGACGCCCCCGCGCGAAAGGCCGAGGTCGAACGGGCCCAATCTAGATCGGGTCACCCGTTCGCACAATTATAGAATATAGACACTCTCGTTGCTGTATCGGCAACGAAGGCCGATCGAATTTCTCGGACGTCATGGCCGGGCTTGTCCCGGCCATCCACGTCTTGGCCACAAGCAAGAAAGACGTGGATGCCCGGGTCAAGCCCGGGCATGACGAAGAGAACGCAAACCCGCCAATCAAGGCGCGATGGTCACCGGCGAGAAGTCGACGAACCAGCTCTTCGGCTGCACAAAACCCTTCACCTTCGGGCTCATGGCGCGTGGAGACACGTCATGGGCGACGTAGAGGAAGGCGGCATCGTCGACCGAGGCCGCATGCAGTTCGGCCAGCGCCGCGTCGCGCGCCGCGGGGTCGAAGGTCTGGCGTGCCTTGGTCACCAGCTCATCGAATTTGGGATTGTTGATGTAGCCCCAATTGTTCGACACGGGAGGTGCCATCGACGACTGCAGGAAGCGCACCAGCGCGAAGAACGGATCCATCGCCGCATAGGTCACGTTGGTGGCGTTGGCGTTGTTGGCGGACGCGTCCTTGGCGCCGCGGCGCCAGTTGGTGAACAGCGTATTCCACTCGATCACGTCGAGCTGGACGTCGAAGTAGCATTCGGCCAGCGCCTGCTGCAGATATTCATTCATCGGCAGCGGTTGCATCTGGCCGGAGCCGGACGCCGAGGTCTGGGTCTTGACCGTCAGCTTCTTCGACGGACCGTAACCGGCTTCCTGCATCAGCTTCTGCGCCGCCTTCAGGTCATACTTGATCTCGAAGGTCGGCTTGCCGCGCCAGGGATGACCGGCCTCGAACGTGCCGGTCGCCGGCACCATCAGGCCGGCGAGCAGACCGTCCTTGAGGCCTTCACGATCGACGCACAAATTGGCGGCCTTGCGAACGCGAATGTCGTTCCAGGGCGAGCCTTCGATGCGCGAAAACTGCCACGGCCAGACATGCGGCGATTCGTTGGCCTGCAGCGCGAAGCCGCGTGCCTTGATTTCCTTTACCGCATCGGGCGCGGGCGCCTCGACCCAGTCGACCTGACCGGAGAGCAACGCCGCGGTGCGGGCATTGGCTTCCGGCATCGGCAGCAGCACCATCTTGTCGACCTTGGGCACGCGCGCCTTGTCCCAATAGCCTTCGTTCTTCACGAGTTCGAGCCGCTCGCGCGGCGTGAACTTCGACATCTTCCAGGGGCCGGTGCCCGAAGCCTCGCGGGCGAACGCCGCCCAGGCGGCCTGCGATTTCGCCTTGGCATCCGCCCCCTCAGCCGACTCGAACAACTTTTGCCATTTCGAGGGGCTCGCCATGAACAGATTGGTCAGGTTGATCGGCAGGAAGCTGTCGGGCTCCTTGGTGGTCAATTCCACCGTCAGATCGTCGATCTTCTTCGCGGAGGCCAGCGTCGGCATGCGCGAAGCGGTGACGCCGACCTGGCTGGCGTCGAACTGCGGCGCATCCTGCTTCAGCACCTTCTCGACATTCCACACCACGGCGTCGGCGTTGAACGGCGAGCCGTCGTGGAAGGTGACGCCGGGACGCAGCTTGAAGGTCCACTTCTTCTTGTCGGCATCATCGACCTTCCATTCGGTCGAAAGCCCGGGGATCATCACGCTCGCCTTGCTGGCCGAGGAGAGGTCCCACATGGTCAGCGCGTCATACATCGTGAGGCCGGTGAAGCGATTGCCTTCAAAACCCTGGTCCGGCTGCCCCAGCGTGCGCGGAATATCGGCAGCCGTCATGCCGATGCGCAGTACGGTTTCAGCGCTGGCGGCCAGCGGCAGGCCGACCACTATCGCCGTCGCCAGCATCCAGGCCTTGATCCAAGCCTTGGCGGTTTTCCCGGCGGTTTTCTTGAATGTCTCGTTACGCATATGCAGCAATCCCTTCTCTACTTCAGGTGACTAATTCTTATGCAAAGTTATGCAACGCCTGTGCCAAAAGAGATAGTTCTTCGCGAAAAAGCCATGTGACATATGGTTTCTTCCCGCTCCGCACGAAGAAAAGCCAGTGATGCCTATTCTGGCATCAAGCTTGCAAGTTGGCATTAGGTATTCAGCATACTGCCAACGGAGCTTAGTTCATGCGCACCCGCAATTCGATGCTACTCGTCGCCGCTATGGCGCTCGCCATCGGCGCCCTGCCGGCTACGCCGATGCAGGCCGAATCCGTGGTCCGCTACGGCATTTCGATGGCCGATATTCCCCTGACCACCGGTCAGCCGGACCGCGGCGCCGGCGCCTATCAGTTCAGCGCCTACACGATCTACGATCCGCTGGTGGCGTGGGAAATGGACGTGGCCGACCGGCCCGGCAAGCTGGTGCCGGGGCTCGCGACTGAATGGAAGGTCGACGACAAGGACAAGACCAAATGGCGCTTCAGTCTGCGCAAGGACGTCAAATTCCATGACGGCAGCGCGTTCAACGCCGACGCGGTGATCTGGAATCTCGACAAGGTGCTGAACGAAAAGGCACCGCAATTCGACAAGCGCCAAAGCGCGCAGGTGAAGACCCGCCTGCCCTCGGTCGCCAGCTACGCCAAGATCGACGACGACACCATCGAGATATCAACCAAGGCGGTGGATTCGTTCTTCCCCTACCAGATGCTCTGGTTCCTGGTCTCGAGCCCCGCGCAATATGAAAAGCTCGGCAAGGATTGGGACAAGTTCGCCAGCCAGCCGTCCGGCACCGGACCGTTCAAACTGACAAAGCTGGTGCCGCGCGAACTCGCCGAACTCACCAAGAATGCGGATTACTGGAACAAGAAGCGAATTCCGAAGGCCGACAAGATCGTCCTGATTCCGATGCCGGAAGCGCTGACGCGCACCAATGCGCTGCTCGCCGGCCAAGTCGATCTGATCGAAACGCCGGCCCCCGATGCGGTACCGCAGCTGAAATCCGCGGGGATGCGCATCGTCGACAACATCACGCCGCATGTGTGGAATTATCATCTCAGCGTACTGCCGGGTTCGCCCTGGACCGACATCCGCCTGCGCAAGGCGCTCAACCTCGCGATCGACCGTGAAGGCGTCGTCGGCCTGATGAATGGACTGGCCAAACCCGCCAAGGGTCAGGTCGATCCGTCGAGTCCGTGGTTCGGCAAGCCGAGCTTCGAGCTCAAGCATGATGTGGCGGCGGCCAAGAAACTGGTCGAGGAAGCCGGCTACTCCAAACAGAAGCCGCTGAAGGCCACCTTCATCATCGCCCAAGGCGGCACCGGACAGATGCTGTCGCTGCCGATGAACGAATTCCTGCAGCAGAGCTTCAAGGAAATCGGCATCGAGATCGACTTCAAAGTGGTCGAGCTCGAGACCTTGTATACGGCCTGGCGCAAGGGCGCGGCCGACGAGATGAACGCCGGCATCACCTCCAACAACATCGCCTATGTCACCTCGGATCCGCTCTACGCCATCGTGCGCTTCTTCCACTCCGGCCAGATCGCGCCTGTCGGCGTCAACTGGGGCGGCTACAAGTCACCAAAGGTCGACGCGCTGATCGACGAAGCCAAGCAGACCTTCGATGCCACCAAGCAGGACGAATTGCTGGCGCAAGCCCATGCCCAGATCGTCGACGACGCCGTGCTGGTGTGGGTGGTGCATGATACCAACCCGCACGCGCTGTCGCCCAAGGTGAAGAAATTCGTGCAGGCGCAGCACTGGTTTCAGGATCTGACGACGATCGGGCTGGAGTAGGGCTGGATATCTCGTCGTCGTCCCTGCGAACGCAGGGACGACGGAGACTTATTTTGTCAGTCCGTAGGATGGGTAGAGCGCAGCGAAACCCATCACGCTTCTGCCCAGGATTGATGGGTATCGCTTCGCTCCACCCATCCTACGTTCCTACTTCGTCAGCAGCGCAAACGCGCCGTTCCAGTCTTCCGGCGGCGGGGCTTCCTGGAAGTTGAGGATTCGCGCCTCGTAGAGATTGAACAACAGCTCGAGCGAGCGCACCTCGTCGGTGTGGCGGCCGCGCTCGATTGCGGCCAGCGCGCCTTGCCAGTCCCGGCCGCGATAGCAGGCCAGCATCTCGATGGTCAGGTTGCGCAAGCGCTGGAAGCGGCCGGACTGCGCGGTGTCCTCCCGCCCGGCGATGGCGTAGATCACCTCGGGCTCCTTCTTGCCCTTCACCATGATGAAGTCGAGTTCAAGGATCGCGAACTTGTCCTTGACCGCGAGCGCGGTTTTCGAGCCGACGATGATCGGGAAGCCGTATTCCTTGGACTGGCCCTCAAGCCGTGAGGCCAGATTGACGCTGTCGCCGAACACCGAATAGTCGAAGCGCATGTCGGAGCCCATGTTGCCGACCACGCAGGTTCCGGTATTGAGTCCGACGCCGACATTGAGCGGAATGAACGGGCGGCCCTCTTCCTCGGCTTCCTCCATCCGCTCCTGATTGAGTTCGTCGACACGCTCCAGCATATCGAGCGCAGCCTCGCAGGCGTTGAGCTGGTGATCCTTGTCGTCGAGCGGCGCGTTCCAGAACGCCATGATGGCGTCGCCCATATATTTGTCGATGGTGCCCTTGCGGTGGAGGATGGCGTTGGTCAGCGGCGTCAGGAAGCGGTTCATCAGCGCGGTGAGGCCCTGCGGGTCCCGCTTGTAGGTCTCCGAGATCGAGGTGAAGCCACGCATATCGGAGAACATGATGGTCATCTCGCGCTCCTCGCCGCCGAGCACGAGCTTTTCCGGCGACTGCGCCAGCTGGGCGACCAGCGCGGGCGACATATACTGGGAGAACGCGTTACGGATCTGTTTGCGCTGCTTCTGCTCCCGGACGAAACTCGAGAAGATCAGCGTGAGATAGATCGACGTCGTCGATATCAAGGGATAGGTGAAATCGATCAGCAGCCGGTGCTGCGAATAGAAATACCAGGACGTTCCGATCAGCGCGGTGGCAAACGCCGCACCGAGCGCGACCAGCGTGACCGGTCCGAACAAGGGCGCGAACGCGATCACCAATAATCCGAACAAGACCGCGGTGGCGAATTCGATCGAGATGCCGAAGATCGGCTGCGAGATCACCTCCCCGGTCAGCGCGCTCTCGAGCACCTGGGCGTGGATTTCCACGCCGGGCATGGCGCGTGACACCGGCGTTGTCTTGATGTCGTTGAGACCGACGGCAGAGGTGCCGATCAACACCAGCTTGCCGGCGATCTTCTCGGGCGCAACGGTCTTTTCCAGCACATTGATCGCCGGGACATAGAGCGACGCATCATGCCGGGCGTAATGGACCCAAAGCTGGCCATTACCGTCGGTCGGCAGCTGAAAGCCCTTGATGCCGAGGCTCTTGATGCCGGCCTTTTCGGCCTTGATCAGGATGGTGCCCGAACCGGTGGCGACGCGCAGCATCTCGAAACTCAGCGAGGGCATGGTCTGGCCCTGCGCCTGCATGATCATCGGCACCCGCCGCACGATACCGTCGCGTTCAGGCTTGATGGTGAACAGCCCGCGTCCGGCCGCTGCGTGCTCCAGCACCTTGGTGTTGCGCAGCAGGCCGGGAAACTCGAACATGAAGCGTTGCGGCTCCTCGCCGAGCATCGCAAGCCCGGTCACCGGAAGCGTCTTGTCGAGCACACCCATTTCTTCCGGCAAACCCGATTCACCCAGCACCACGCGCGAGGCGCGGATGGCGTCGGCGAAAACCTGGTCGTTGCTCGGCAGCGAGCGCAACCGGCTGCGGGTTTCCTCATCGAGATTACGATAGGTATCGGCGACGAATTCCGGGTTGAGCCGGTCGGGCTCCGAAAACACCACGTCGAAGGCAATCACGACGGCACCGAGATTGGTCAGCTCCGTTACCAGATCCGCCAGCCGCGTCCGCGGCCACGGCCATTGTCCAATCTTTTCCAGGCTTTTGTCGTCGATATCGACGATGGTGACCGGACGTGCGGTCTTCTTGCGCGGGTCGACGCGCTGGAAGGCGTCGAAGGTTCGAACGCGGATCTCTTCGACCGGAGCCGGGTCCCACACGCGCAGCGCGGCAAACCCGATCAGCAGCGCAACGCACGCCAGCCGGGCATAGCCAAAGCGCCGCTTGAACCACCGCCAGAATATTCTCAGCCGCTTCATGCTGCTTCGGTATCACGGGCAGGCAGATTGTTCCAACGGGTTGCGACCCGCGCCGCGGCATTATGGGACCCCGGCGCTTCCAGAAGGCCGCTCGCCCGCTTTCCCGGCGGACCATGGCTGGCTATGGTGGCATGGGGGGACGATCCAGATTGACGAAACCAGACATTTCAGGCGGAACCCTTCGGCCGCCGCCCCGGCCTCACGATCCTGTTCGCGCGCTGCTGCGGACTGATACGCCGCTATTTTGTCGCCGGGCCGACGGCAAAATACGGCCACGACCGAGCGCATGCTCGGCCTATGCTGTGGCCCTTGATCCGCAACCATTGCCTGGTTCACGACAAATATTACGCCGTGCCGGACGTGCCGACGGTCAAGCTGCAGGATCCGAAAAGCAAGGTGGGCGCCGGCTAGCAGAACGCGGCGACGGCGGCGTGAAGAGGCTGAGCGGCTGGGGATTCCGCGGGTCTTGTAAGAGAACGTCTACCGGCTGGAGCGTCGCGGTCAGTTACCGATGCCGGGATGGAGGATGAAGTCGTTGGCCGTGAGGCTCGCGACTTGCTTCAGCGTGACATTGTCATCGCCGCCGAGCCAGAGCACCATATCCGCCGGATCGTTCTGGCTTGGCGCCGCATGGTCATGGAGCCATGCATCGATCGTTTCAGGGTTGATCGTTTCGAAAAACGCCCTGAGATCGATGTGGTCCTGCCCCGGCGTGAAGTCCGTGATCGTGTCGTTGCCGTCACCGACCCGGAACACGAACTGATCGGCGCCCGCGCCACCGGTCAGCGTATCGGTATTGCCGGTCGCGAAGATGACATCCTTCCCGTCCGTACCGGTCAGTTCGACATCGCTTTCGCCAGTCACGTTGAAGATAAAATTGACCGTGTCGGAATGGCCGAAGCCATCGGTGACTTTGAACGTGACCGAATCGGTCAGCTGCTGAGAACTCCCGGGATTGTAGGTGACGCCGGCATCGAGCGCGTCGTTGATATACTCCCGATCACCTGGATCGATCGACGGCGCCACGCTGCTGTCCGGGGACGCCCCGGTGGTCGCGGTAAAGGTGAAGGTCTCGGTCTCCGAGGCGTCGGCATCGGTGACGTAGAGACCGGAAACCATCGTTACTCCATCGCCGAGTTCGGAGAGGGTGAACAGGTCCGTTTGGATCACGGGCGCCGCGTCGTTGGTGCCGGTGATCGTGACGGTCTCGGTCTGTGCAACCGTCGCACCCTGCGCATCGGTCACGTTGTAGGACACCACGATCGTGGTGTGCTCATCGACTGCCAGATGATCGAACGCCGGATTGGTCGGATCAACCGTGAGCGTATGGCCGTCAGCGCCGAGAGAGATGCCCGCCGGCGCCGCCCCGGAGCCCGCTCCGCCGTCTACCGCGTAAGTCACGTCCGCAACATAGAGCGTCGCGGTCTCGCCATGATCGACGTCGGACGCGCCGTTCAGCAGATTCCTGGCGAAGGCGGAATCGCCCTCGTTGACATTATCGGACAGCGCCGCCGCAACCACCGGCGCATCGTTGGTGCCACTGATCGTGATGGTCTCGGTCTGCGCGACCGTCGCACCCTGCGCATCGGTCACGTTGTAGGACACCACGATCGTGGTGTGCTCATCGACTGCGAGATGATCGAACGCCGGATTTGTCGGATCAACCGTGAGCGTATGGCCGTCAGCGCCGAGAGAGATGCCCGCCGGCGCCGCCCCGGAGCCCGCTCCGCCGTCTACCGCGTAAGTCACGTCCGCAACATAGAGCGTCGCGGTCTCGCCATGATCGACGTCGGACGCGCCGTTCAGCAGATTCCTGGCGAAGGCGGCATCGCCCTCGTTGAC
>NZ_JAFCLS010000090.1 GCF_018131075.1 Bradyrhizobium sp. JYMT SZCCT0428
CGGCGGATCAAAGCCGGCCGCCCCTGGCGACGTAGCCGAACTATCCATCGCAAACAGCCGACTTTTGCAACAAAATCGGCACTTTTAAGACATGCCGACGGGCCCTAGCATCCGCTTACCCGGGTCGGAAGTTCGCGGCGCCCTGTCAACGTGACGCGATGGACCCAATTTGATCACATCTAAGCCCTTCCGGAGTGCACGATTTAGGCGGTACGATGCCTTGTCCTTAATCTTGAGGTGGACATGAGGCGGCGGGAATTTGTCGGTCTTGTTGCCGGTGCGACGGTCGCTTGGCCGCTCGGCACGCTTGCGCAATAAGGAGCCAAGACTACACGCATCGGCATTCTGGCGCCCGGCCATGCAGAGGGGCCCGACGCCAGTCGAGCAAGTCTCAATGCCATGATCGAAGGGCTCCATCAGCTCGGTTACACCGAGGGACAAAACGTCTTCTTTGAGCGCCGGTTTGGAGAATCGAACCCGGATCGACTCCGTCAGGCCGCTGCTGAACTGGTCGAACGCCAGGTCGATGTCATCGTGGCGCAGAGCAGCCAAGCAAGCGACCAGCCAAATTCCAATCGTCGCAATAGGCATGGCCGATCCCGTCGAGGACGATCTGGTTGCCAGCCTGGCACGGCCAGGCGGGAATCTGACGGGAACAACCTTTCTTGGCCCGGAGCTAGTTGCCAAGCGACTGCAGCTGCTCAAGCAGGTAGTGCCGCAACTCTCCCGCGTGGCCGTCCTCTGGCATCCCCGTGCATACGGCGATCGCACAATGGCTGGCATGTCGAAGGAGATCGAGAGCGCGGCCCAGTCCCTGTGAATACAGATTCAACTGGTGTCGGCGGCCAGTCCCGACGATATAGCAGACGCATTCTCCGCCATGGTCAAAGAGCGCGCCGCCGCACTCAGTGTTTTTCCTAGCCCGATGTTGTTTGCCGAGTACCCCCGCATCGCCAGCCTGGCATCGGACAACCGGTTTCCCGCGATATACGCGGCGAGGGAGGGAGCGGCTGACCGGAAGTCGCCGTGGTCCGGCCAAGCCGACGCGAATGACCCACAGCGGACATCGCCAGTCTTAGATAATTTTGTGCCCGAGGCGTCTTTTGGCCCCTTCCGAGTCGCTGATCGGAGCAGTTAAGATGTTACCCGTCGGGGGCGCGGGCATGAAGCGGCGGGATTTTCTCGGTATCGTGAGTGGGGCGGTTGTTGCGGGGCCTATCGCGGTACGCGCGCAACAATCCGAGCGCGTGCGCTTCATTGGCATGCTCAACGCCCTCGAATCGGACGATCCGGAGGCACAGGCGCGGGCCGCGGTTTTTGAACAGGCTCTTCGGCAGTTAGGGTGGGTGGTCGGCCGCAATCTCAAGATCGAAGTTCGTCAGATCGGCGGCGATGCCGACCGTGGTCGCAGCGATGCGGCGGAACTGGTAGCTCTCACGCCGGACGTGATCGTGACCATCGGCAGTGCGGCCGTCGGACCATTGCAGCAGGCTACGCGTACTGTCCCGATCGTGTTCGTGAACGCTCCCGATCCGGTCGGTGCCGGCTTCGTCCAAAGCATGGCCCGCCCGGGCGGCAATATCACCGGCTTCTCGAATTTCGAATACAGCATGAGCGGCAAGTGGGCCGAGTTGCTCAAGCAAATCGCGCCAAACGTGACCCGGGCTCTGGTGTTTCGTGATCCAGCCACTGCGGCAGGCATCGGACAATTCGCGGCGGTTCGATCGGTATCGCAGAACCTTGGCATTGAACTCACACCCGTGAACGTGCGCGACACCGACGAAATCGAGCGGAGCGTAGCGGCGTTCACACGCTCCGGCAGTGGCGGCATGATTGTAACCTCAGGCGGCACAGGGTCTCGTCGCAAGCTCTTGATCGGTCTTGCCTCTCGTCACAAATTGCCATCGATTTATCCCTATCGCTATTACGCGGTGGACGGTGGCCTTATGACTTACGGAGCTAACACGCTCGATCCGCTCCGGCGCGCCGCGGGGTATGTCGATCGTATCCTCAAAGGCGAGAAACCGGCCGACATGCCGGTGCAGGCGCCGACCAAGTATGAGCTGATTATCAATCTCAAGACTGCAAAGGCGCTCGGCCTAACAGTACCGCAGGCGCTGCTCGCGACCGCCGACGAGGTGATCGAGTGAAGCGACGCGATGTCTGAATCTGGCACCTTTGAGACATACCCGCCTATCCTGAGAATGTCCGTTCACCGGGGTAGACCGAAAGTCGCCGTAGTCCGGCCAAACCGACGCGAATGACCCAAACCGGACACCAGCGAACTTTGAGGCGTAGGCATTAGGGCAGCGGCAGCGCCTAGATTTCCTCCTGGATACGTCGCGACGCGGCCTGGTCGTAGACGCGCGACGGCGCGATGACGCCGGCGAAAAGCAGCAGCGTAGCAGCTGCCAGGTTCCACAAGCCGTGCCAACACATATCAGGCTCCCTCGATGCTCCGGCGCCGGAGCAAACTCAGCCCGTAAAGGTGCAGGCCACGATGATCGGACCCAGCACGGTCAGGACAACGTTGCCGACGGCGTAGGGTACGGCGACGCCTAGCACCGGCGTCTGGCTCTCGGCGATCTCGCAGCATCCGGTCACTGCGGCGTCGACCGTCATGGCGCCGGCCAGCGCGCCGCAGGTGATGACCGGATTCATGCGAAGCACGTGATGGGCAAACAGCGTCGCGACGAGCAGCGGCACCAGGGTGACGACGAGGCCCATGCCGACCAGCAGCAGGCCATGCGCCTGGATCGCGACCCAGGCGGCGTGGCCGTTGGCAAGCCCGATGGCCGCGATGAAGCCGCCAAGTCCGATGTCGCTCAGCGTCTGCTGCGCGGCTGGAGGCATGGCGCCCATGGTGGGCCGGCGGGAACGGAGCCAGCCGCAGAGGAGGCCCGCAATCAGCGCTCCGCCGCCGCCGCCGAGCGTCAAGGCGACGGAGCCGACCTTCTCTCCGCGACCTCCTTGATGGAACGGCCATGCAGTTTGCGGCTATCGACCAGCACGTCGACCACGTTACCGGGGATCGCACGCAGGATTTCGTCGGCATCGATTTCGTTACCAATGACCGGCTTGGCGGCGACAATGGCGGCGGTCGGGCCGGCAATGACGATGTCGTCGCCGGCTTGGAGGACCGTGTCCAGATGCGGCTGAACATCGGCCCCGTTACGGACAATTCGCTCGACGACGGTTCGGCTGCCGACCTCGTCCTCGATCGCCTTGACGGTTCGGCCTGCGGCGGCCGACACGCGATAGGCCCGAGCCTGGAATTTGCGGTAGGCGAGATTCTCGGTCTTTGGTGGGGTGCCGCCCGAAAGCTCCGCCTCTAGCTTGGCCGCTTCCTTCTTCAGGTCGATCCGCATGAGCTTCGGCGCGACAAACGGCACGAACAGGAGCGTGAGGATGTAACCGAGCACATAAGTGACTGCATACCCGGCGGCTATGTTGGCCTCCTGTTGGTCCAGCACATTCTTTGGAAGTCCGAGTTGTGCCAGCGCCCCTGATGCCGTGCCGATGACGGAGGATTGCGTCAAGGCGCCGGCGGCGAGTCCGGATGCAGTGCCGGGATCAAGCGCAAATATGTAAGCGAAACCCAGAACGAGAATGAGACCGGTGCCGCCGAGCACCAACGCCAGCGCCACCTGCGCCAGGGTCCGTACGCTCAAGGAGGCAAAGAACTCGGGTCCCGACCGGTAGCCGATGGTGAATACGAACAGGCTGAACAGAATGCCCCTGAGCATCGGAGGAAACGTGAAGGGGCCGAGCTGTCCGATGAGAACGGCGACGATCAGTGTGCATGCCGTCGTGCCGAGCGCAAATCCGCGAATTCTGACGCGGCCGAGGACGGTGCCGATGGCCACCGCAAACAGCAGAAAGATTTCTGGAGCCGTGGAGATTATCCACCTGACGGTGTCCATGCTCGCAATTCCCCGGGGCACTGTTCGAATATGCAGCGATTGGATTTCAGGGAACTTGCGCAAGGCTTGATCCAAATCAATCATTAATCGGAAAGACGGCTACAGTCGTTCCTACGATCCGCCGCCTTCCTGCGCGCTAATCAGGTACTATGTCGCAAAGACAGCGTGCCTGCCGCCGAGGCGTGGGCTCGCAGCAGGGGCGCGACTGAGGCAGAAATTCAGACTGCTCGGCGTTGTATTAAGCCTCAACAGACCGTCCGTCTTGGCCAGGCAGCCGCATAGCAAACAATGAGGAACGTCAGTAGCCTCATCGTTCATTTCGTCAACTTCGGGCCAAATGCACGAGCAGCGGACGCTACAAGCATGGCAAAATCAATCGTTCAAAGTAGCAGCAGTGTGGCGACGCAGAGGATCAGAATTGCCTGCCAGCCGGCCTTGACGGTTCGATTTGTCTTGCGAGAAGATCCAATACCAATTCTTGCCGGCGGGTGGTTGTCGTTGGCGGGAGGCCTGCCCGCTTGAAGCAGTGCATCAGGGGTCCGAGGCGACCGACACATAGGCATGACGATGTCCTCCGGCGAGCATTCCGCTTTTGGAGTCTCGCCGTCAACCAATCCCATTCCGATCCAGGCTGCGGTGATACAAATCAATTGGTAAGCAGCACTGATCAACTCGACGCCAACCAGTTGTACAGCGGCAACCTTCCGCTTTTTCACTTGGGGAGGCAGACCGTCCTAAGCGTCTCGTCAGAGCTTCGGGCCTTCGCGTACTCTATTAATGCCTGCCGCGCCGCGTCGCACCGTTCTGCGCTGTTAAATTCCTGTGTCGCAATAACGGCGCCGTTCGCAACGCCAAGCCAACTAACGATGATTAGAACCTGGGGCATAATATCCTCCTCACCGGGACAATGGGCTGCCGACGACCGACAGCAGATGGGTTATCCGGGTAGGACGCATCGTTGATGCGTCCGGCGCGTTGATCTGGGTCAAGCGCCGTTGACGGCCTTTTGTGGACCTCGCCAGGCAGCAGCAGCACCCATTCGCAGTTAACAAAAAAAGGCCCCGGCACGGTGCCGGGGCCAAGGCTTGCTGAACGCAAGCCCGTGATCAGTAGCGGGCCGCGACCGGCGCCCCGTAGCCATCCTCGGCCACCGCAACATCCAGCACCGTGCGATACGCCGAGTTGTCGCCGGGCAGGTTCAGGGACTTCTGGAGATGACTACGGGGTGGGTTTACCCCTCCTGTTGGTGCAGGAACGCTTGTCCGGCGCGGGCGAAAATTACGCGAACATCTACCGAACTGATCCTGAAGTAAAAGCGCGCCTCGGCCGCATCGGTGTCGACAGATGGCTCCGCCACTCACAGGCAGCAGCCTGATCCGCTCGTCAGGTCCGTCTCGTCCGCGCGGAGAGGATCGCCGGCGACGTGAGGTCTACTCCAAAGCATCGAGCAGCGTCTTGGCCGCCTGCAAATCTGGCGTCGCCAGGCCTTCGGTGAAGCGGTCGAACAGCGGACGGAGGAGCGCCTTGCCTTCGACTATACGGCCGCTCGCGGCAAAGTGGGTTGCCAATCCGCCCGCAGCCCGAAGTTCCAGTGCAAGCGCGCCCTGTTCTCGCGCTAGCTGCAGCGCCACTCGATACTCTTCCTCAATACGGGGGCTGTTTGGGTCCAGCCGATGGAGCGCCTCGGCGCGGAGGCGATGGAGATCGGAAACAAACATCTGCTGATGGGTTTCGACCGATAGTATCTGCAATTCCTCGAGGAAATTCAGCGCCTCTTCGGTGCGGCCCATCTCAAGCTTGGTGCGAGCCACCAAAGTGCCCAGGAAAGTCAGATAAAGCCGCTCCTTCCTTTCGTGGAGACTGCGAAAGCTCGCTTCCATTTGGTCAGTGCCGCGCCCGATTTGACCCTGTCGCGCAATCACCCACCCGGCCTGAAAGCGACCGAGGCGAGCAGGCCAACCCAAGTTGGCTTCGGCAGCCACCGCAACCATGGCTTGAGTGTTGGAATCGGCAGCCGCATCGTCCTCGACCATCATGGCGAAGAAGGTGCCCATCATGTGCGCGTTCGCCATGCTCAATGGATGGCCGAGTTCGGTGCCGAGGCTAATCGCCCGCACGCAGAGACTTTGAGCGCGTTCAGCCAAGCCGGCCTGCCAAAAAGTGATAGCGCCACTGCTGCAGGCACAAACGCCAGGATCATGAGCGCCATACATCGACCAGTGGTCGCGATGTTGCCCCAGATTGTACCGCGCAAGCCCATGTTCTATGGCTTCTCTGGCAATTAAGACGTGACCGCGCGCCACCGCCGTGGTCCAGCGCGCATGGTGAGCCTGCAATTGTAAATCCTCGGCTCCGATCCGGTTGGCCATCCCCACCAGCACATCAGCGCGCGCGGCGGCTTCGGGCAGTTTTCCGCCCACCGAATGGACCATCCAATCGGCCCACCGGGCGCGGAATTGCAGCGGATCGTCGCCTAACGGCGCGCTAACTGTAAGTGCGTCGGTCGCTATCTGGGCGTGTTCAGTCGATGATGGACCCTGCAGTGCCACCATCGCGATGCCACGGCCCAGCAAAAGGCCGGTTTCCTCGCGTATCCTCGCTTCCGAAGGCGCCTCCTTTGCCACCAGCGCCAATGCCTTGGCGAAATGATTTGTTGCCTCGGCGTAGGTCGCGTTTGCCAGAGCCAGCCGGCCAGCACGGCTCCAGTACTCCTTGGCTGGTGTCTCCAGTCCAGCCGCCTCGCAATGGAACGCAATCGTTTCGGGCTGCCGCGCCGTCAGATCCGGAAATTTCTCCGGCAGAACCTGCGCTATTCGGGAATGGATTTGCTGACGTCGCGCCCGCAAAAGGCTGGCATAGGCGGCGTCCTGAACCAGCGCATGCTTAAAAACGTAGGTGGCATCGGGCGGCTCGCCCCGAACATAAACGAGTTCGGCGTTGGCCAATTGTCCCAACGCTTCCTTGAGCTCGTTGTCGCGCAACTCGGACACGGCAGCGAGCAGATCGTAGGAAAATTCGCGGCCGATCGCTGAGCCAATCTGCGCAACTTCCTTGACTGGCGACAGACGCTCGAGCCGCGCCATCAACGAATCTTGAAGGGTACTGGGAATCGCCATCGGCGGCATTGGGCCGGTATGGGCGTAACTTCCGTCACGTTCGATCAGCAGACCTGATTCTAGCACTGTCTTGGTCAGTTCCTCAATGAATAACGGAATGCCATCCGTCTTGGTTACGATCTGCTCAACGACATCTGCCGGCAGCCGCTTGCCAGCGCACAAGCTGTCAATCAGCTCGGTGGATTGCCGTCGCGCGAGCCGGTTGAGTGTGAGCCCTGTCACGTGTGGCAAATGCCCCCAGGGAGGGACGAACTCCGGACGGAAAGTTATTAGCGCGAAGACCGGCAGGTCGCGAACGCGATCGAGACACAGGCCGATGAGCTCGCGCGTCGTGGGATCGATCCAGTGGACGTCCTCGACCAGCCAATAGACCGGCTTGATCCGCGCCAGCGCCACGAACTGGCCGGCGAGCGCTTCGAGCGTGCGCCGCTTGAGCACGTCAGAAGTAACATTGGGCATGACATGGCCGCTGCCGAGCGGAATGCCGAGCAGGGTTGCCAGCAACGGCACCACCTCTTCCCTGTTCCGGGTCAAGGGCGCGAGCAGAGCTTCGAGCTTGGCCAAGCGGATAGTGGCATCGTCGTCCACGTTCAGGTCGGCGGCGTATTCGAGCTGGGAAATGACCGGCTGCAGTGCGCTACTGACATGGAATGGAGAACACTGGTAGCGGATCCAGGTGTGGTCGACCCCCTCCAGGCGCTGGCGCAGCTGCTCGGCGATACGAGACTTGCCAATGCCGGCCTCGCCGCACAGCAGCACGGCTTGCCCTTCGCCGCTTAGCGCCTGTTCCCAGCGACTGTTCAGCAGCGCCACTTCCGACTCGCGCCCGACGAAGCGGCTGAGCCCCGTTACGTGTGCCGCCTCAAAGCGGGAGGCAGCAATATCGCCTGCCACCTGCCAAACACGCGCGGGTTCGGAAATGCCCTTCAGCTTGTGGTCACCGAGATCGACATAGCGGAAAGCGCCACGCGTCAGTGCGCGTGTACTGTCGGCGATCACCACAGTGTTGGGCTCGGCCAGCCCCTGCAACCTTGCGGCCAGGTTCGGAGTGTCGCCAATGGCAGAAAGCTCGGAAGCTCCGTCCGGCGCGGCGACCGCGCCGACCACGACCATTCCTGTTGCGATGCCCACCCGCACCGACAGCCTATGGCCGCTAACGGGCGCCAATCGACCAATGGCCTGGACGATGTCGCGCGCCGCACGCACTGCGCGCTCCGCTGCGTCCTCGTGTGCATGAGGATAGCCGAAGTAAGCAAGCACGCCGTCGCCCAAATACTTCGCCAGGTAGCCGTCGTAGCGCGCGATGGACCCGGCACAGGCGTCCTGATAGGCACGCATGACGTCGCGGACGTCTTCGGGATCGGCACGGGCAGCGAGTTCAGTCGAGCCGACGAGATCGGCGAACATTACTGTGAGCTGCCGGCGCTCGCCATCGGCTGACGATTGGCTCGCTGCGCCGCGGACTTCGGCTGGAGGCATGGCGATCTTGCCTACATCGCCCACGACCGGCGCCGGCGTGCCATTCGCCATGCGCAATTCGACGATGGCCTTCATCAGGCGAACGCGATGGCCAAGCGAGAGCCCGAGTTCTTTGAGATGAGCCTCTTCTAGCTCGAGCAGCGCTGCGCCATCGATATCGTTGTCGGCGAACGTCCCGGTATATTGAGACAACCCCAGATCTCTAAGGAATGGGGCAAGTTCGACCATCAGACCTCCCCAAGAGCGGGTCTTGGATGCTGACGGTCCCAAGCCCCCTGAACCAACATTAGCCTAGTCATTCCCAGGCGGGTTGGGGCGATTTGTCGCTCGCCGCGTCGGGTCAGTGATGTCCGGTTCGGGGCGGGAGCACGGCCGGTCCATCCTATTAGCGGACGTCAGCTGGGCTAGCCGGCAACCAGCGACACAGCCCAATCCGCCCCTTCCTGAAGGACGGTTTAGCCCGTTAAGATGGCCTTCTTGACCCTGGGGGCGGATATGGCGCGGCCATCAAGAACGGGTAGCAAGACGAGCGGGGCGAGCGCCCGCGACGCTAAGCCCGCAGAGGGCCGCAAGACCACCAAGACCAAGCCCCGCATTGCGCCAGCGGCCGCCCGGGTTAGGCGTTGTTCAACCTCCGATCCGAGCCAAGATCTGAAGGAAGCCCGCGAACAGCAGGCGGCGACGGCCGAGATATTGAAGGTCATCGCCAGTTCGCCTGACGACGTGCAGCCGGTATTCGATGCCATTGTGGCCAACGCCGACAGGTTGATCGGCGGCTTCTCGGCCGGGGTGTATCGGTTTGTCGGCGGCATTTGTCATCTTGAGGCCTTTACGCCGGTAAATCCGGCCGCGGACGAAATGATGAGAGCCCGGTTCCCGCGCCCAATTGCCGGCATGTGGCATTTTGAACGGGCGCATGCCGGCGAGATCGTGGAGTTCGCCGACACCGAAACCGAGGCCGCGGCCTTGCCGTTGAGGGAAATAGCGCGGGCGCGCGGCTTTCGAAGCCTGTTGTATGTGCCCCTGATGAGCAAGGGAACGGCGATTGGCTTCATCGCCGTCAGCCGCAAGAACCCCGGCTCGTTTTTAGCCCATCACGTCGAACTACTGCGCACATTCGCAGACCAGGCCGTCATCGCCATCGAAAATGTGCGGCTGTTCAACGAGGTTCAGGTTAAGACCGCTGATCTGTCCGAGTCGCTGCAGCAGCAGACCGCGACCGCCGATGTTCTGAAAGTGATTAGCCGCTCGGCGTTCGATTTGCAGGCCGTGCTGGACACGCTGGTCAAGTCGGCCGCGCAGCTCTGCGAGGCGGACGAGGGGGTTATTCTTCAGCCGAAAGGCGACGGCTACGCCCTCGCTGCGGACTGGGGACTGGTCCCCGGCAAGAGGGAGTTCATCCGGCAACTCGTTTTCCGGCCGGGGGAAAGCACCCTGACCAGCAGGTTTTTGACCGGAGGTAACGCCGTTCACATTCATGATGTTCTGGCAGAGCCCGACTTTATGGCCCGGGGGGACCCCGACCCGGCCCGTACCAGATTGGGCGTACCGCTGTTGCGCGATGGCGCGCCCGCCGGCGTGTTTGTGCTGACGCGGCGCGAGGTCCGGCCTTTCACCGACCGGCAGATCGAACTGGTACAGACCTTTGCGGCGCAGGCGGTCATCGCCGTCGAGAACGCGCGGCTGTTCAACGAGACCAGGGAGGCGCTGGAACGGCAGACCGCAACGGCCGAAATCCTGAAGGTCATCGCCAGCTCGCCCTCCGATGTGCAGCCGGTATTCGAAGCGATCGCCGAGCGTGCAACCAAGCTCATCGGTGGCCATTCAACCACGGTGCTCCGCATTGATGGCGATATGATTGATGTGGCCGCGTTCACGCCGGTCAGCGAGCAAGCTGATGCGGTGCTCCGGGCGGCATTCCCGGTACAGATCGCGGGCAACCCGGCGTTCGAAATGCTTCGCCGCGGCGAGACCTCGGAGATTGCCGATAGCGAGTCGGAGATTTATGCCGATCGCAACGTCAGGGATATGGGGCGGGCGCGGGGCTTTCGAAGCAGGCTCCTGGTGCCGCTCTGGAGCGACAGCGGCGCCATCGGCGCGATTAGTGTCGCGCGCGTCGAGCCCGGCGCTTTTCCCGGCCACCACGTGCAACTGCTGCAGACCTTCGCCGACCAGGCCGTGATTGCCATCGAGAATGCTCGGCTTTTCAATGAGACAAAGGACGCGCTGGAGCGGCAGACCGCGACGGCCGAGATCCTCAAGGTCATCAACAACTCGCCCGGCGACCTGGCTCCGGTGTTCGAAGTTATTCTTGAGAAGGCGACGCTTATTTGCGGCGCAAGTTTTGGCGTTTTCACCACCTACGAAGGTGACGACATGCACCAAGTTGTCGCAACACGGGGCGTGCCGTCTGCGGTCACCGACCTATGGCGCCGCCCGGTCCGTCTAGGCCCCGAAACGGGAATGGGTCGGCTCGTGCGTGGCGAGAACTTCGTCCACATCATCGACGCCTCGGACGATGAGGGCTACCGGGGCGGCAATCCTGTGCGTCGCGCGTTGGTCGACATTGCAGGTGCCCGTACGTACCTTGCCGTACCGCTCGGCCGAGACGAAGTCATTATCGGAGCTTTTACGATCTATCGCCGGGAAGTCCGACCTTTCATCGACAAGCAGATAGCGCTGCTGCAGACCTTCGCCGATCAGGCCGTGATCGCGATTGAGAACGCCCGGCTGTTCGACGAAGTGCAGGCGAAGACCCGCGATCTCAGCGAGTCACTGCAGCAACAGACCGCCACCGCCGATGTGCTCAAGGTAATCAGCCGCTCGTCGGTCGACCTCGAAACGGTGCTCGACACACTGGTGGAGACGGTGGTGCGCCTCTGCCGCGCTGACCAAGCGCTTATGTACCGCCAAAAAGATGACAGGTATCACTTGGTCGCGGTGCGCGGCCTTTCAGCGGAGGTAACAGAATTCATCCTCGCTAACCCGTTTGCGGCCGATCGCGGCACCGTGGCCGGCCGGGCGGTTCTGGAGCACCGCGCGGTCCACATCCCGGACGCTTTGCAGGATCCCGAATACCATTATGAGGGAGCAAAGCTCGCCGGTGGCCGTACGTTGCTCGGCATTCCGCTGCTGCGAGAGGACGTTTTAATCGGCATACTGGTCGTTGTTCGCACACGCGCCGATCCCTTCACGTCGAAAGAGATCGAACTCGCCACCAGCTTCTCCGATCAGGCGGTGATTGCGATCGAGAACGCACGACTGTTCGAGGAGTTGCGCGATCGCCAGGCCGAGCTTCGCGTCACCTTCGACAACATGGGCGACGGCGTCGTCATGTTTGACGCCGCAGCGCGGCTTACCGCGTGGAACCGCAATTTCCAGGAGATGCTCGATCTACCGGACGCCTTCCTCGCGGGGCGGCCGAGCTATGCCGAGTATTTCCGCTATCTTGCTGACCGCGGCGAGTACTCGCCCGATCTCGAAGCGCAACTGAGCCGCACCATTGAAGATATCAGCCGCGATATCGAAATGCGCTTCGAACGGACGCGACCCGACGGCCGCGTCATCGAGGTGCGCCGCAATCCGGTGCCTAGTGGCGGCTTCGTGCTTATCTACAGCGACATCACAGAGAGAAAGCATGCGGAGGAGGCGATTGGCACAGCGCGAGACGCGGCCGAGGCCGCGTTGCGCGATTTGCAGACTGCACAGGATCGCCTGATCCAGACCGAAAAACTTGCCTCGCTCGGACAACTCACAGCGGGCATCGCGCACGAGATCAAGAACCCGCTCAACTTCGTCAATAACTTCTCGGCGGTTTCGGCGGAATTGACCGACGAGCTGAATGACGTGCTCAAACCGGTCACGCTCGACAGCAAGGTCCGGGGAGAAGTCGACGAGTTAACCGGCTTACTGAAGGACAATCTCGAAAAAGTCGTGCAGCATGGCAAGCGCGCCGACTCCATCGTCAAAAACATGCTGCTGCATTCGCGCGAGGGCTCCGGCGAACAAAGGCCCACGGACATCAATGCGCTCGTGGATGAGAGCCTCAATCTCGCGTATCACGGCGCACGCGCAGAAAAAGGCGAGTTCAATATTACGCTGCAACGCGACTTCGATGCGGACGCGGGTACAATCGAGCTATTTCCGCAGGAGATCACCCGCGCATTTCTCAATCTGATCGCGAACGGCGTCTATGCTGCGACCAAGCGCAAGACCGAGGACAAACAACCTGGTTTTGAGCCAACCCTGTGGGCGACCACCAAGAGCCTCGTAACCACCGTGGAAATTCGTATTCGCGACAACGGCACTGGCATCCCGGCCGAAGTGCAGGAAAAGATGTTCAACCCGTTCTTCACCACCAAGCCAGCCGGTGAAGGAACCGGACTTGGTCTGTCGATGACGCACGACATCATCGTGAAACAGCACGGCGGTAGAATTGATGTCGTGACCGAACCTGGGCAGTTCACGGAATTTACTATCGTCCTGCCGAGGACGAGCAATGTATCAGGCAGGCATCGAGGTGACACGTGAGCGTTCTGGTTCTTGTGGTCGACGACGAGCCTGACGTCGAGGCGTTGTTCCGCCAGCAGTTTCGGCGCGACCTGCGTGCGCAACGCTTCGTCATGGATTTCGCGATTCCGCAGCGGATGCGCTGTCGCGGATCGAGGAGCCCATCGAACAGACCCTGATATTGATCCTCTCGGACATCAACATGCCCGGGATTGAGATGCTGCCGAAAGTCTGGGTGATGCGACCCGACGTCCCCATCATCATGATCACTGCCTACGGCGATCCCGAAACCAAGCGGAAGGCGATAGAAGGCGGTGCGTCAGGGGTGCTGACCAAGCCTATCGACTTCACCTTGCTTCGGCAAGAGATCGACGCGCGGTAAGGCTAGGCCAGTTGAACGGCCCTGCCCCTCGAGTTCATGACTATCGTATCGGCGCGAAACGGAATACCCGGAGCCGATCAGGCGATGTCCGTTGACGGGGGTAGACCGGAAGTGGCTGGCCGACCGTCAAACCGACGCGATTGACCCAGAACAGACATGGCTGGATTTCTCATGCTCGAGCCGAATCGAGCGCGCGGCAACCTCAGCTCTTATCGGAAAGAGTCGGAGGGGCTGCAGCGTAATCGCCGGATTTCGTAAGTCGAGCCAGCGTAGCCAATTGCCGCAACCACTGCATTCTTGGTCGGGCCGGATAGCCGCCCCAGGTTTTTCCCGGCGGGACGTCATTCATAACTCCTGAACCCCCTGCCACCCTTCCACCCCTGCCGATCGTGACGTGGGATGCGATGGCAACTCTGCCACCTAGGACGACAAAATCTTCAAGCGTCACGCTGCCACTGAGACCCGACTGTGCGACGATAATACAATGGCGGCCAATGACTACGTTGTGGCCGACCTGACATAGATTGTCGATCTTTGTAGCTTCTCCAATGATCGTGTCCCTTATGCCGCCACGATCAATCGTCGTCCCGGCGCCGATCTCCACGTCGTCATGGATAATTACCCGTCCAGTTTGGGGAACTTTCTGCTGTGGGAAACCCGCAATATAACCAAAACCGTCCTGCCCAATACGGCATCCGGGATGGATTATGACGCGCTCACCTATGAGCGTATGGGTGATCGAACAGCCTGCGCCAATCGTGCAGTCGCGGCCGATCAACACGTCAGGCCCGATTACGGCCGTTGCGGCGATGATGCTTCCCGCTCCAATCTCAGCCCGAGGCCCGATCACAGCTCCCGGATCAACCGTTATTCCGCTCCCTAGGCGCGCAGTTGGATGGATGGTTGAGCCTGGAGAAATTTCGCCAGTTTCGTAAAGGGATGTCGGGCGAAGGGATCGCGGATACAGTTCACTATGTACGTCAACAAAAGCCTGATAGGGCTGCTCCGTCGGCAACAGGATGAGAGTACCTGGGGCGCGGCTTTCGAAGCGCCGAAGCATTAGACAGGCCCCCGCGCGCGTTGTCGCAAGCGCGTCGGCGTATTTATTGCTTTCGATAAAAGCGAGGTCATTCGGCCCGGCAAGTTCGAGTGGCGCCACATCTGTAATCAGGTGGGAAAGCCGCCTTGCATCATGGCATTCGGCACCGGTCAGCGAAATGATTTTGGCTACTGTCAAACCAGCGGGGCTATCGAAGAATCTGCGTTCACCCATATCCCACCCCAAATTGAAAACGGAGAATCGAGTTCTCGGTAACCTGCATCGCCAGTTTTATTGCCATGCTTTCGAAGAGAGCGACGTTCGTCCCGTCAAGCAGCGGGAGACAGCACGACCGAGTTTTGGCGAGAGCAGATCGTCCCGCAGGGCGAGGAGCGAAGGCGACGAGATATAAGCTCGACGGACCCGTTCCTACTATGGTACCGAGCCCTCGTTATTCGAGCCCGTCGGGTCATAAGATAGCACGTCGCCATCCGAAATTGGCACTAAACGGACCTCCGGGAATGTCCGTCCAATGTGTCCGCCTTCGGGAGTAAAGCAGACTTCCCACCGCAATGCCGCGACTTCTGTTTTTGACCCAAGACGGACATGCATCTTATCCGGAATTGTCACGGCATTCAAAAACGCTGCCGTATCCCGATTACATTTGCGTTGTTCCCCTCCTTCATGCCACCGAGCGTGCCGTATCCACCGGAGCGGTGCTGGATGCGGATAACCAATTCGGTATCGGGAAGGGTAGCCAAGGCAAACGCAAGGTCAAAGCCCAAGTAAAAAAGAACATGGCTGTTGCCCTGATGGGCGATCTGATTCAGGCCCTCTTGGCCAATCGGATTTGATACTGCGCTTAGTCCAAACACAAAGCCTGGCGAAATCCGAACCGCATCAAACAATGCGACACCCTGGTGTCGAAATGAGATGCCGCCCCACAGCTCTGCTGAATGTTTCATTCTATTTGAGTAAGCGACGGTGTCACAACAAACCGTGTAGTTGCCGAACCGATCAGCGAGTCCGATCTCCGCGCCAATCAGAATTCCACTGTTGAACTGAAAAAAGTCGCGTTGATAGGCTCCGGCTACGATGTAATTGTCATAGAACATCGTCCGTGGTGCACCAACGCCGAAGGCAAATGTCTCCCCGAGATTTCCCGAGTTTGTGCGACCTGCAAACCCAAACACTGACTGCTTGAGATTAGGTTGATTAGCCAATTTGAACGGACTTAGAAAATAGGAATAGTCGGCTTCCGGGTTTCGCGGTTGGTCGGAAGCGAGTTCCGCGGATCGGCTAGACGCGGGGATACTCAATCCACATGCCAGCGCGCAAATTCCGAGTGCAAGAACAGATCGCAACATGCATCTCCGCACAACACAGTCAAACTCTCGCTCGGAATAGGTACGAGTACTCGGCGCCGATCCCGGACTAAAGGATAACCGCATAGTCGGCTATGAAGTGCCGTGCCTTAACGGCAACACTTCATTTCATATGAGATCAAAATGGCAAATCGTGCCAATTGGTCGCACTTTTTGGAGCTTGCTGACCATCCCCACAGGTTCACGGTTACCATTCGCAATGCGCGCAAAACTCCTCGCGTTTGAGACATGCCGCGATGTCCGTGTTGAGTCCGCTATCGCGGGCAAAGCGGAAGGTGGGATTGGCGTCAGTCTGACCGAGTTGGATCGGTTACCCACTTTTCCCGGCGTGCCAATTCCGCACGCAAGGGAATGGCACAAACTGCATAGTCCGATAGGACACGACCCTTGCCATTTTTTCCCAAATCAAAGTTCGCCTGTGGCAATCCGGATACAGGTCGAAGCAATCAAATCATTCATGCTGGGGAATGGGAATACATGTACACGCCGCGCGGCTG
>NZ_JAFCLS010000091.1 GCF_018131075.1 Bradyrhizobium sp. JYMT SZCCT0428
CGCTTGAGCGCAGAGAGGCCCGCGTGCGTTGTCTCTTCGATCTATCCAGAACGATTAGTTCGCCGACTTCTTCAACACAATCTGCCAAAAACAGACATGGGCACGCTAAATGACAAGGCTCAAACGCCCTTTTCCAGTGTTTCGAGCGCGCGGCGCAGCGTATCCGCCGCCGCCTTGCGCTCGTCCCCGGACATGCGGTCGGCGTCGAGCTCAAGCCGAAGAAGCGCCGTGCTGGCCTGTTTGGCGTCCTTTGCTCCTATCACCGCATAAGTCGCGACCGGCTGCGCGATTCCCTTGACCTGCACGTGGCCGCGCTCCTCGCACCGCGTCTCGTCCTTCACGAGCGCGTAGGTCTCGAAAGAGATCAGCACGCCGCCGGGCGGTGCTTCATGCTCAAGCCGTGACGCGAGGTTCACCGTGCCGCCGACCATCGTGTAGTCCATGCGGTCGTCGCTGCCGAAATTGCCTACGGTGCAGTAACCGGTGTGAATGCCGATCCGGCAGCGAAGCGGCGTCTCAATGCCGCTGTTACGCCAATCCTCAGCCAGCTCGCCGATGCGTTTCTGCATCGCGGTCGCCATCTGGACGCAGGCTAGCGCATCCTCCTTCACGCCCAGCGTCGCCGGATCGCCGAAGAACATGACGATGGCATCACCGACATATTTGTCGATCGTGGCACCGTATTGCAGCGCGATCTTCGACATTTCAGTGAGATAGTGGTTGAGAAGGTGAGTAAGATCTTCCGACTCCATCTTGTCCGTGATCTCCGTGAAGCCGACGAGGTCGGAGAAACACACTGTGAGTTTCTTGCGCGTGCTCACGATCTTGACGTCTTGCTGACCGGTGAAGTCGTACACCTGCGGCGCGAGGTATTTAGCGAGTTTCGAGGATAACGCGGTGAGGGCGTTAGACTTCTCGGTCAAGTCCTGCTCGCGCTGCTTTAGTTCCGTGATGTCGGAATAGACCGCGACGGTGCCGCCGTCCTCGGTGCGCCGCTCGCTGACCATGACCCACCGACCGTTGTTGCGACGCTGCACCTGCGGCTCGCCGGGGTTGCGATGCTGGCGCAGCCGCTCCGCTACCCACTCTTCAACGCGGCCTGTTGCATCCGGGACGTAGCCGCGCTCCGCGGCGTTCCGAATGATACTCTCGAACGTCTTTCCCGTGCTCAATTCGATTTCCATGCCCGGGTATAGCAGATTGCGATAGCACGAATTGCAGATAACCAGCCGATCCTCGCCGTCGTAGCAGACGAAACCTTCCGAGATGCTTTCAATCGCTTCGCCGAGTCGACGCTCACTGCGCAAACGCGCCTGTTCCGCGCGACGCAGCGGCGTTATGTCGTAAAGCCAGAACAGTCGTTTGCCCCCGGACACAGCGACGTGGCCGCCAGCGTAGGCGACCTGGACATAGGAAATGAGCAGACTGAGAAGCTCACCACGCCTGGTCTTCCAGACGACCTCTTCGTTGAGCAACTGGCCGCCGCGCGCTCGCAGCAACTCGATGATGCGCTCGCGGTGGCCAAGGTCGTGCCAGAAAAGCTTGGTATCAAACAGCTCCAGCTCGTGCTTCTCGTAACCGAGCAGATCGCGCATTCGCCAGTTGTGGAAGAGGATCTGCCCTTCCTCATCGACGACGCATACAGCCGCCGGGCAATAATCCAAGATTTCGCGAAGCTGGCGCTCCTGCTCGACGACCTGAAACTCGTGCTGGGTCAGCGCCGTGACGTCGTAGACCCACAGTACGCGCTTGCCGCCGACGAAGCTGATGTGGCCACCGCGATAGGCCACCTGGGCATAGGTCAGCAGCAGATGGAGGAGTTGGCCGCTCTTGGTGCGCCACACCACCTTTTCGTTTAGAAGTCGCCCGCCACGGTCGCGCAACGACGCGATGATCTGGGAACGTTGATCGAGGTCATACCAGAACTCGCTGGTGTGGATGCGGTCGAGCTCGTCTTTCTCGTATCCCAGTAGGTCGCGTAGCCGTGCGTTGTGAAACAGTAGCAGTCCCTCCTCGTCCACCACCAGCAGGGCCGCCGGGCTGTACTCCAGTATTTCGCAGAACTGACGCTCGTGCTCGGCAGCTTCTGTGTCGGCGGGGCGGCCGTCATTGGTCGCCATCGATCCGTTCTCTGTCGTATCAGAAGGCATGCGGTTTCAATCGGGCTGTTCTGGCTAACCCTAGCATCGTCTCGCCGACAGCGAACGGAGACATTCCGTCGCGCACGGCCGTTGTCGGCCCCGGGTGTCCGAAATAAGCAATTTTCCTCCATGAACCGACGTTGGCCTTTGCCTAGATCTGGTGTGCCTCAACCGCATCCTCGTTCCATTCAATGCCAACGCCTGGCACGTCTGGAATATGCAGGTGCCCGTCTTTGATCGCGTATGGCTGCTGCAAGATTGGATCGGCCCAATCCTGCCATTCGAGCCAGTGCGCCGTCTCGGTAACCCGCATAACGTGGGCGGCCACCTCCGGATAGAGATGCGTCGACATGGGGATCCCCGCCGAACCCGCAATGGCCGCAGCCCGCATCCAGCCAGTGACTCCGCCAATGCGCATGAAATCAGGCATGACAAGGTCGCACGCCCGGCGCTGAAGGGCCTTGTGCATCTCGCGCGGGCCGTAGAAGTTCTCCCCGATCTGCAGCGGCGTTTTCAGTTCGGCCGCGAGCTGGGCATAGCCGTCGAGATTGTCGTAGACGATCGGCTCCTCGATCCAGGCTAGCCCGTGGTCGTCGATCATATGGCAACGCTGAAGCGCCTCGGCCAGGGTTAGCCCCTGATTGAAATCGACCATCAGATGAATGCCGTCGCCAACGGCTTTCCGTACAGCATCCAGCGTCGCAAGATCATCGGCAATTCGTTCGCGCCCGAGCCTGAGCTTCAGGCCTGCGAATCCGCCCTCGTCGCGCAGTTCGATTGCTTCGGTGGCGACGGCCTCCGGTGATTTTAGCCACAGACCATTGCTGTTGTAGGATTTCACGGGACCAACCGTGCCTCCGAGCAGCACGCAGAGTGGCTGGTTTGCCGCCTTGGCTAGCGCATCCCACGCTGCCATGTCGAGGCCAGATGCGGCGATCATCGACAAGCCTTCGTAGCCGACGAAATGCAGCGACTTGCGCGCTGCGTCGAACAGCTCGACCGGAGCGAGCCGACGTCCTTTAAGCATGTCGCCGAAGTCCTGCAAGGCGGGCACCAGGTAGCGCATGGATTTCACGATATAGGGCTCGAGGTAGCTGCGGCCCGTGATCCCTTGCTCGGTCTGCAGATCGATCAGGATGACAGGCCACTCGGACAGTGTGGCGATGCGGGCCACGACCGGCCGCTTAAGCTTAAGGACAATGGCGCGAGCGGTGATGCTTCGTATGGTCAAAGGAGCGTGCGACATGCCGGGCACCCCGGGTTTGATGTCTGGGATGAGCACCTTTCATCTTAGGCCGCCGTCGTGTAAATTCACTATTGAGTATACTTTAGCAAAGGCGGTGCCGTGCCAAGGTCAGCGGGGCAGACACGAGGACGTGTCCTGGAAGCGGCCTACAAACTCTTTCGTCGCCAAGGGTACAACCGCGTCACCATGGACGACATCGCTGAAGCGGCGAAGCTCACCAAGCGCACGCTCTATCACCACTTTAACAGCAAAGATCAGCTGCTCGCCGATGTGCTCGAATCTCAGCATCATTTGGCGTTGCAGGCTTTCCGCACCTTCGGAGACAATCTCTCCGGATCGGCCGAGACCATCGTCGAGGCCATGTTCCAGGATCTTGCCGTTTGGGCAGACAACCCAAGATGGGCTGGGTCCGGATTCACACGTCTCGTCATCGAACTCGCGGACCTGCCGGGTCATCCGGCAAGGCTGATTGCTCGCCGACACAAAGCCCAACTGGAGAAATGCTTCGCGGAGCTATTGGCTCGATCAGGGGTCGCCCGCCCAAACGAGCTTGCCCGAGCCGTCTGGCTCCTGTCAGAAGGCGCGGTCTCTCTGATTCTCGTCCATGGTGATCGTGGGTATTCGGCTGCAGCGTGTGAGGCCGCAATCATCCTCGTTCGACATCACTTGAAGGAGTGAGCAATGCCCTGACCGGTGCCGTCGACGGTCGAGACGAGAACGTCTCTTAAGGGTCAAAAACGCCGTTTGTCAGTCAGTCGGTCCCGTCTGGTCTACCCCCATAAACAGACATGCTCAGGGTCTGTCGGCATGTCTCTAACGTGCCAGGCTGTTTGGCACGCATTCGTTGCGACGCACAAAGGCCACCGTGATCTATCGGCGGACAGGCAATCTCAGGGCGGTCCAGCTCTTGCTCGGGCATACCAAGATCGAGAGTACCGTCAGATATCTTGGCATCGAAATGGACGACGCCCTCGCGATAGCGGAACAAGTTGATGTCTGAGATACCCGGGTAGAGCAGACATGCTGGCCACCTCTAACCGCCGGTTTGTGCCAACAGTTGCCGAAGCCGGTGGGCACATCCCATCGTTCCCGCACGATCGTCGTCGTGTTCGGGCGCCCGTGCCGCATTCAGAACAGCGACAAAAGTACAATACCGCCCGTCATAAGAAATGCGCCGATCGCTCGGACGACCCCGAAGCGCTCCTTCATGAAGAAGACGCCGATTAGAACGCCAAACAGCGCGCTGCACTCTCTGATAGCGGAAACCGGCCCGATCGGCAGATAGCTGACCGCCACCAGGAAGGCCAGGTATCCGCTAACAGATATCGCGCCGGCACCTAACCCGGTTGCCCAAATTGCGAGGAGCGATGGCACGATAGATCTACCGCGCATGGAGGCGGCATAGGTTAACATGCCAAGACCGGTCGTAACTTCTAGGGCCGCGCTGAAACCCAAGAGATTGCCGCTAGAACGAACGCCTACGCCGCTGAGCAGGCTGTAACTCGCAATACTGGCACCGGTAAGAGCAGCATAAACAAAACTTGACCATCCACCTCGTCCGAGAAAGGCAAGTGTGGCGATACCAAAAGAAATGCAGATCACACCCAATAATTGCGGCAAAGTGATCGACTCTCCAATCGAGAGGAAAGCCAGGCCGGTCAAAAGAACCGGTGCGATGCCGCGTGCCAACGGATAGACGAAGCTGAGGTCGCCGGCTTGGTAGCCCTTGATGAGCAAGCCCTGATAGACCCACATCGCGAGCGCGGCAGCCAAGAGCCAAGGCAGGCTCGCTGTCGGGGACCATTCCACCATCGATAAAACAATCAGGCCGTAGAGCAGCCCGACGATACGAATCGCAACCATCATGATTAGGCGGTCAGTCGCATTCTTCAGAAGGGCGTTCCAAACAGCGTGCCCGACGGCCGACAACAGTACGATGCCGTAGAGAAGATCTTGATTCATGGTCTGTCCGCCTTCCCGAACTCATCATTGCCAACCAGCTAGCTCTTCGTCGTCACTCGGCACCATCACGATCAAAATGCCCTCACGGGGCCCCTTGAGCCAGGACGCTACTTAACGTAGAATACAAGTTCTAGACTCGTTATTCTATATCTGGCAAACTTGGCTTTTCAGGGAGATGCCTGATGTCGACCACGATGCCTGCCACCCCCAAGCTGACCGAAACGGACATCCTTCAGTTTCTCGACGCGGCGCGAGAGACGATTGCGGCGGTGCCGGTTTGCTGGCTGGCGACCCGGTCATTAGAGGGCGGAACAAATGCGCGGGCGGTTAGCTCCTCGGTCGGGCCGCCCGGGTCCGATGAATGGACCCGGCGTTTCCTGGTCCGCAGAAGCTCGCGCAAAGTGACGGAGATGCGAGCCGCGCCCTTGGTCACACTCGCATTTCAACATCCTTCAGGCGATCGCTACATCGCCTTGGGTGGCCGCGCGACGATCAGCGAGGATGTCGCGGAAATGCGAACCATGTGGTCGGGCGATCTGGATGCGCATTTTCCGCCCGGCTTCGCCGATGCCAATATGATCGTCATTCAAGTCGATGTCGATCGGATCGAAATCCACGTCCGCGGCCTCACCCCGGAACCATTCGGCGCCGGACGAACGCTACTGGAGCGTCAACCTGGCGGGTCGTGGCGTTTCATCCCGGCTTGGTAGGTATCACTAGTGCCGTGAGCAATGGCCCGGCCTTATGGACCGTCGTCATGACGCTGGGTACGCGAACGGGTTTTCCGTGCTCGGTAATCTGCAACGACAGCCCGGTACGTTGCTCGGATGATGCGATCGATCAGCTCGGGCGGCGGCTCGCCGCGCAAAAGGTGTTGCCGCACGACCGTGATGGGAAGCTCAGAAATCAAAAATTGCGCGAGGCGTATTTCGTCGCGCCCTTCCTTGCCAAAGATCAACCGCGCCCATTTGCGCGATCCAACCTCTATTCGTTCGGTCATTTCAGCGACACGTTCGCGCAATTCTGGCGGCCATTCGCCCTTCAGGAAATCCTTTCGGTCATGAAGCAGCAGCAGGCACGCCTGGTCCGGATGCTTCCGAACCCAGGCAGGGGTGTGGAGCGCACCCCTTAATCCGTCGCAGGCGTCGAGCGCAGCGCTAATGCCCGTCTGGAATTCGAGAACGGCCCGAAGCCAAAGCGACCCAAGCAAAACATCCCGCGAGGCAAAGCGATGATAGAATGAACCCGTAGGCGATCCCAGGCGTTCGCTGACGGAGGCAACCGTTACCGCTGACACGCCCCTCTCTGCGACGATTGCCAGAGCCGCCCCGAGGAAATCTTCCTGGCTGAACTTAGGATGGCCCATGTCATAAGAATTCGCATTGTAGACGAAAGAGTCAACATCTTGATTCCCTATGGCCGACAACTACGGCTTCGCGCAGTTCGTAATTTTGTCAGCAGAGCGGCTAAAGACTTCACTTCCAAACAGGCAGCACTTCGCACCCCGGATGTCCCCTCTGGGAGGTCAAAAGCCGACGTGTGGGCTCTTGAATGTCCGCTCTCGTCAAGATTGTGTTGAAGAAGTCGGCGGCCCAACTGATTGGGGTGTTGCAAGGAATCAGGCGCGCGTGAGTTTGTTTGCTCTCAGGCCGGCATTGGGGCAGGCAGTGGGATCAGCTTTGCCAGCTTTCGGAGGTTCTGGGCGGTGGCAGCCAGCAGGAACTCGTCTTGAGCACCAAATGGACCTCTCAGCCTGAGCCGATCGAGGCGCAGGATGCGCTTCAGGTGCGCGAACAGCATTTCGATCTTCTTCCGTTCACGGCGCGACCTGACATAGGCATCGGTCTTCGCGATGTCGCGCGCAACGTCTCGGGCCTGTTCGTGGATTGAACGCGGGACCTTGCGGGCAGGCATTTTCGGACAACACCGCGGCTTCAGTTCGCAAGCATCGCAGTCATACTTGCTGGCGCGGTAGAGCAGTGTGGCCCCATCATTCACCAGAGTTCCGGTAGAGCTCAGCACCTTGCCGGCTGGACAGACGTAGATATCGGCTTCCTGATTGTAGTCGAAGTCTCCGCGCGCAAACGTCCCATCGTCGCGGGCCGACTTGTCGAACACCGGAATGTGCGGCTCGATCGCGCGCTCGTTGACCAGCCATCCCAGCATCTCGGCTGACCCGTAGGCACTGTCGGCAGCCAGGCGCTCGGGACAGAGCCCGAGGCAATCGTTGGTGCGCTCAATCATTGTGCGTGCCGCACCGACCTCGGCCTGCCGGATAGCTCGCGTCGCCTCAACATCGACGATAATCGCCGCCTTCAGGTCGATCAGGTAGTTGTCGGCGTAGGCAAAGAAGGCATGTCCTTTGTGAGCGCAGCCGAGCCGGCAGAACCAGCGGTAAGCGAGGTTCAGATGCACCTCCTCGCACAACCGCCGTTCGGAGCGAATGCCGTAGCAGTAGCCAACCAGCAGCATCCGGACGAGCAGTTCGGGATCAATCGAGGGCCGGCCGGTCGAGCTATAAAAAGACGCCTGATGGCTCTGAACCTCTGACAAATCGACAAAGCGATCGATCGCCCTCAGCAAGTGGCCGGCCGGAACATGTCGCTCAAGTGAGAACTCGTAAAACAGTGCCGCCTGATCGACCTGCCGAGGACCCATCATCGATTCAAATCTCCACCCACAAAGGAGAAATGAATCAGCGATCTCCTTCGGCTTCAACAGGAGAGTTTTTCAACGAAATCGTCAACATAGCGGACAGCAGATGAGATTCGCTGATCCACTTTTATGGAAACTCTTGCGCCAACTGAGGGGTTAACTTTAGCCGACGATTTATGTGCAATCCTCATTGTCGAGTTTATCCTGCCCCTTAACCGCCCAAATCGGTACTGAGGCTACACTGCTGATACCGGTCTAGAGCAGAAGATGATCAGGACGGTCTGGCTTGCGGTTTTATGTCTAGCGCTTGTCAGCGCCCTCGCCGCTGGCAAGGCGCTTAGGACGCCTGCTGGCCCTACAGTTGCAGAGCTACCGGCAGGCGAAATCACGGTTGGTATTGATCGCGCTCAAGATACGCTTAGCAAGGCCGATCGGCTTGAGGTCAACTACGTGCGTGAGGAGACCCCACCGCAACCTATCTCGCAGTCAATCGAGCCGGCCGCACCTGTCGTCACTCCGCCCACCCCGCCGATGGAAACGAAAATCATAAGCCGACACTGGCGCGATCCCAATGCTCTCTCATCTTCGGACAAAGATTCCCAACGGACCGAATCCAAAAAGAAGAGCAAGAACGTCGATCGCAAACGCAATCAAGCCGCGGATCGATTCAAACCATCTGAACCGGTAAAGCCGTGCAGCCGGCCCGGTCCTTTTGGCGATCTATTAAGGGCCGTGAATTTGTCGCCCGCATGCGCATCGTAATTTCAGCCGCGAACAACGTTACATTTGAAGAAATGCACCCGACTTAGCGCCCGCCAGCATTCGTCTATCGAATGTTATGGAATATCGTCGCGAAATACTGCGCCTCGAAAGGCGGAGCATCAGCTGCCTATGCTAATCGGCCGCAACTGGCTCGATGTGAATATAGCCATGAGCCCCTCCCATTATTGCAAACGGGCGCCGACTCTTCGCGTCCGCAAATTCAAATTGCTTATCATGAAGAACGGCTGCGCGGTTGTGTAGCTGGGCAATCTCTCGGAAGGGTCCTTTTGGCGCCTGTTCGCCGATAGATATCCTGTTCGCGCCATCGGGGGATATGAGCCGCCATGAGCGCTTTGAATAGCTTTCCGTGGTTGGGTACCTTTAGGTGAAGGAGCTCGTGAACGATGACAAAGTCTTGAAACGCTTTGCGTTCTTCATCTAGATCGATTGCGAGCGTGACAGTGCCGGCTGTCGAGCAGGATCCCCACTTACGGGTCAGTCGCTGGACCCGAACAACACGGGGCATCACCCGGAGCTTGACAACCCAAGCGTCGACGCGCCGCTTCAACCTTGCGGTCGGAGTAAGGGAGGCATCCATTGGCCACCTCATTGCGTGACGATCTCAATCACCAATTCGACGATCTTGGTTCTGTCCTCACTTCCAAGTTTCAGAAGCGGGCGATAGAGTGCAGCCCGAAGCTGTCTCTGTTCATCGGAATTGACCTTCGAGTTCTGGAACCGCGTCAGGAGCTTCTCGATTTCTCTTGCTAGTTCGAGCGGTTCGATTCCTCCGCCTTTCAGCACCGCGCTATCGCGCAACAACCAGAACGCAGCAAACGCTTTGGACGTAAGGCCCGTATCCTTCGCAGCCTTGGCCGCGGCATCTTTCTCCGCAGCCAGTGCGGCGAGGAAGTCCATGGCCGCCAGCCCAGTGGTGTTGCGATTTTCGAGATCCTTCAGGATACGCTCCGCCCTGTCTTTTAGCGGTTGAAGCACGGGAGCCGTTTCGGCGTTGTCATCAATCTCCTTCTGCAAGCCGCGAACAAGGTTGAAGACTTTACCTTCATCCGAACCTTTCTCCGACCGAAGCGCATCCAGAGTTTTCACATCAAACGTGACACTTTTGGTCAGACGGCCGAGACCATCTTGCATTGCGCTTTGTTCGACCAGTTGCCGCGTCTTATGAGCGAGGTCAGCGATGAATCCGACTTTGTCCGCATATGCATTACGTACGGCTGCGTAGAGTTGGGCTAGGCGTTTGTAAGTGCCGATGTGATCAACGAGTTCCTTCGACGGCGATAGGATCTCCCAAAGATTCTCGATGTCCTTGTAAGCCTCGAAAAACGCTTTGCGCGGCTCCGGTTCGAGAAAGCGCCCGTATACGAGACGCTCCAAGCGTTCATCGGCATCGCCACCCTCGCCAGCATCGAGATAGTCGGTCGACGCCTTCGCAATCTTGTCCAGGAAGTCGTCCATCAGGATATCGAGATCCTCGATCACGCCATCCACGTCCGACGAATCAAACAGCAACGCCTTCTTGAGTTCGCGGAGCACACCGACAAAGTCGATGACGAGGCCGACGCGTTTTTGGATACCTTCCTTGTCGACATACGGCCGATTCACGCGCGCAATAGCTTGAAGCAAAACATGGTCGCGCATCGGCTTGTCCAGGTAGAGGCAATAAAGCAGCGGCGCATCGTAGCCGGTCAGCAACTTGTCCGTGACAATCAGTATTTTCGGCTCTTTGTCGGCTTTCTTGAAAAGCAGCCGAACGTCTTCCTCCCGCTCTTCGCTTATCTGGAGTTCAGCCACCAATGGTCGGTCGACAATGTCCGCGGCATTTTCGGTATAGACTGGCACGCTCCAATCCGGCGCAATAGCTTGTCGAGCGCCTGTTTGTATTTCGCACAGGCTTCGCGATCCACCGCAACTACGAACGCCTTGTAACCGAGCGGAAGGACATTTTCTTTGAAATGCTCAGCGACGAAGGCGGCGACCTTTGTCACCCGATCATCAGCCTTCAGGAAAGTGCGCAGGCCTACCGCCCGATCAAGCACCTTATTTAACTCTTCAATGTCGGTCACACCCTCTGCGGCGGCGATTTCGAAAAATTCCTTGTCGAGCCTATCGGCAGGTACCGTCATCTCGCTCGGCGCCAACACATGCTTGATCGGCAGTGTGGTTTCGTCGGTGATCGACTCCTTGATTGAATATTTGTCGAGATAGCCGGAATCATCTTCGGCCCCGAAAATCTTGAACGTCCCAGTTCCTTGTTCGGTGTTCGCGACGGGGGTGCCGGTGAAGCCTATAATCGTTGCGTTCGGAACCGAGGCCATAAGGTAAGTGCCAAGATCCTTGGCGACGGATCGATGCGCCTCGTCGATGAACACAAAGATGTTGTCGCGGATAGATGAGTCTTTTCGGATTGCCTCGAACTTGTGGATCATCGCAATGATCAGTCCACGGAAGTCGGCATCCAGAAGCTGCTGAAGCTCCGCCTTGGTATTCGCTCGCTTTATCGCAATATCCTGGTTCTGCATTTCGCCGAGCACGCGCTCGACCCAGCCCTTCAATTGACCTTCAAGCTCGGTGCGATCGACCACAAGGATCACGGTACCATTCTGAAACCGATCCTTCTGTTCGAGAATCAGCTTCGCGGCAGTCAGCAAGGTGAACGTCTTCCCCGAGCCTTGGGTGTGCCAGACCAGTCCGCGCATCTTGGTCGGATCGGCGCAGCGACTAACTATTTTATCGATTGCGGTGCGCTGATGCTGGCGAAGAACCGACTTTCGCGTTTCACTGTCCTGAACGTAGAATAAAATCCAGTGTTGGAGGGTGCGCAAGAAGTCCGTGCGCTCGAAGAACGTCTGCACTGCAAAGCGATAGGCCTCGTCGGGCGCTTGCTTCCAACGGGCCATATCGCGACGGGTCGCGTTCCAAGTCACCCCATACCAATAATCTAGCAAATGCGTGACGTTGAAGATCTGCGGCGCCCCAATCAGTTCCGGCGTCTCGATCTCATAGCGGCGCAACTGCTTGATGCCGCGTTCGATGGCGTCGCCGTCCTTCGGGTTCTTGTGCTCGACAATGCAGACCGGCACACCGTTGACGCAGAACATTACGTCCGCTCGGTTGCCCTTGCGGGCGGGCGGTTTGAGAGCCCATTCCCACGAGACATGAAACACGTTCGCATCGGTGTGTTCGAAGTCGATCAATTGAACGCGGCGATGGCGCTTTTCGGCTTCGTCATACCAGCCCCGCTCGCCGCGCAGCCACATCAGCATTTCCCGATTTCCGTCGACGGTCGCCGGGATCGCGTCGAGCGTCTCAATGATCGAACGCACGGAATCCGCCGACAGCCACGGGTTGAACTCCATCAGCTTTGCTTCGAGTTCGTCGCGCAACAGCATGCCGGCTTCGCCGCCTCGCTTCTGTTTTGCAACCTCCGGCTTGAGCGGCGCCCAACCGATCTCGGCGGCGTGCTTCACCATCGGGAATTGAACAGTGCCGGCTTCGCTGATCTTGAGGTCGCTCATGCGGCGACCTCCGCGAATGGCGTCCGGTCGAGCGTCGAGAGATCGAGCGCCGCTACCTGGACCTCACCGGTCATTAGCTTGCGCAATAGAGCCTTGAATAGATCTTCGACGACCACTCGCTTCTGCTTATGGAGATTGATCTTGCGATCAATAGCGTCGAGAATTTTCACTATATCTCTCTGTTCTTGATGATCCTTCGGAAAGACCAGAAGCAGATCTCTGACTATCTCTAGGTTCAAGTTCTGCTGCTGCCCACCGTGCGCCATTTGTCTGATCGCCTCATAGCGATAAGTAAGGAAGTGAAACAAATACGTCGGCAAAACTGCTTCGTCACGAGCGTTGATAGCCGCACAAGCCTGATTGCAAGCGGCTTCAATGCCAAGAATAGCAACGCGTCCTCGAGTGACGCCTTGGCCATACATAGCCATCAATAGCGTCCCGCGGCGAAGCATCTTTGCGGCTGAGTTCGCAAGCCCTGCGGCCGTAATACATTCCTCTGTGCTGTCGATTAATCCGTAGTTGACCTCTGTGGTCTTAACCCACGGTATGTTTCCGCCGGTCCAATACTCAGCGTTTTCCCTTGAGGGGGTTCCGCCGGAAACGGTGCTAAAGTGTCCGCCAACAGTCGAAACTTCCCAGCTTTCCGGAACTGGCCCAAGCTCTGTTTCCTTCGATTCCTCGGCGCGCATCCCATGCGTAAACAAGCTGCGCATTGCTGCACGCTTTAGAGCCTCCGCACCGGCAAGGCTGCTTATTTGAAGGAGCATGGCGTCTCGCACGGCTTGCAAGGCTCTTACTATCTGCTTTTGAACCGACAGCGGCGGCAATAGAAGCTCACGGTCAAGGATGTCGCTGTCTCTGACCGCCGGATAGCTCGCTCCGGTTTCGAAACTGGCTACCGCTTCGACGAACTGGTCGCCGCTCGCATGGAAAAACAGAAAATCTGGATCGATAACGGTTTCGTCTGGCCGAAGGATACAGAATGCTGTAGAGGCTATTTGGTTGTCGTAGGAGTCCGGCACCTTTGCTACCCGCTTTAGACCGGGTCTTATGGTCGCAAAGATTGTATCTCCACGCTTGATAATTTTTCTAGCCCTGCTAGGCGCTGTTGCCGCCGAGATTTCAGCCCCGCCTTCGATCTCAAGCTTGTCGCGTGAGATAGCAGACACGTCAACATAACGGATCGTATTTCGAAACTCAGTTTGCGGATTCCATGTGTTCGCCTTCAGCGTAACATCGCGAATTAGAACTTTCTGCCATTCAGGATCCGAGTACATTCGTTTCCTCGTTCGTCAGCGGTGCCAGTAAGGCAATCAGCTTCTCGTCAGAGTCCCTTTCCTTTCTAGAAAGGTTGGCGAATTGCAGTATGAGATCAGCCAGATCTTCATTGGTGCCTTTTGATGCTTGCTCGACCCAGCGACCGGGGCTAAGGTTATAGTCTGCTTCTTCAGCTTGAAGTCGTGTGATTACCGCGATCTCGCCGGGGACGGCGTCGCCCTTGATGTACGCAGCGGCGATTGGGCGGATCACCTCTTCAGGAATGTAGTTCTTTGGCTTTCCCTTCATTAGCTGCTGACTGGCGTTGAGGAGCACGATCTTGTCTTTCCGCGCTGTGGGCTTGCGCTTGTTCAGCACCACGATGACGCCGGCGGCGGTCGTGTTGTAGAACAGGTTATCGGGTAACAGGATTACGCCGTCGATCAGGTCGTGATCGACGAACCATTTGCGGATATTGCGCTCCTTGTCCTCGTTTTTCGAACCCGACCCGCGTGTGACTGCGCCGGTATCGAGCACGACTGCCGCACGGCCGTGATCATTCAGGCAGGCGAGCGTATGCTGGAGCCACGCCCAGTCGCCCTTACCGGTTGTGACGCCGCCGGTGGTACGGAAACGGTCGAACGGATCGTTGGCGAATACATCTGGTGCGAAAGGCTGGTTCCACATTGGATTGGCGACGACAATATCGTGGCCGCGCACCTTGCCTTCGTTCGTCCGGAACTTCGGGTTGATCATCGTATCGCCGCGAGCGATCTCAATCTCCATGTCGTGGATGATGCCGTTCATCTGCGCGACGGCATAGCTCTCGGCCTGCAGTTCCTGGCCGGTGAGTTTCAGAGGCACCTTGGCCGTCGGGTCCAGTTCACGCGCTACCAATTGCAGCTTCACCAGTAGGCCCGCCGAACCACAGGCGTAATCATGACAGTCCTCGCCGGGGCGGGGCCGCATGATATGCGCCATTAGGAAGCCGACTTCGGTCGGAGTGAAGAACTCACCGGCACTCTGGCCCGAGCCTTCGGCGAACTTGCGCAGCAGATATTCATAGGCGCGGCCGAGGAAATCGGGTTGCACGTCTGCAAGTCCCAGGCGGTAGCGCGGATCAGAGAAAGTCTCAACCACGAAACGCAGCTTGGCCGGATTGATGTCGCGCTCACCATTCCGTTCTGCCGCAAAGTCGACGATATCGATCACGCCTGAGAGCGTTGGGTTCTGTTTGACGACGGCGCGAACCGCCTTTGTATAGCAGAGGAGGACCGGCTGAAGCTCGGTTTTTGGTGGGTGCCTCACCCGGCAATTCTCGACGTCAAGGCCAGCCGCGCGCCGGACCAATGTCCGGTTGGTCAAACGCGTCGGTTTGGCTCTCCGTCGATGACTTCTGGTTTTCCACCGGAAGCGGACACGGTCACGGACGGTCGGCATGTCTCAAAGGTGCCCAGAGCCGACCTCCAAGGCGACAGTCCAAGTTCGCGATGAATGGCCGTAAGGATGTGCACTCAAAGCGCGGACTACGCCCTTTTGATGCAGTGTCCTAACCAGCCTATCACCGCTTGAATAGGCGACGGCTTCGGACCTTTTATCGCCACGACCTCGTGTAGCGCCACGTCGATAAACTGTGCCAGAGTACGCTTGCCTGACCTTGCTGCATCAACAATCGCATCGCCGATACGCGCTCGATTTTGGGCTGTATCGAAATTATCCGACAAATGTTTGCAGCCTAAATCGAACGCTGTCATCATGTTCGCTAGGGTCTTGTCATCGAACTCCAGCATTTTTGCGGCCTCTGGGGGCCGAGGGATCGTATCCACTCTCCTTATAGGAAATCGATATGGGTCAGCGTGGGCTCGTATAAGTTTGTTATAAAGATCGGATGGACGCACTTACAACTGAGGCGACCTTTAGGGGGATTAGCGTGTGAAAAGAAGCCGTGAAGAGTTGTACAGCATGGTCCTACTGGTCGCGGGTTTGCCGTTGTAAGGGGCGGTGCCGCCCTTCTAACTGCCTCGTTCATATGGCGGTGGATCGCCAAATGAACTGAGGCCGCGTTCGAACAGCACCTTGTCGTGGTCGCACCCCGCCGGTGCTGTCCTAATTAGGACACTCACACTTCCAAATTAGGACACGGGATGGGCCATATCGGATGGTGAGCTTCTAGCAGGGGGCACCTGGAAGGGGGCCCAAGCCATGGGCCATGGCTTGGGCCTTTTCGTTTGGGCAGCACGCGCGCTGGGAACACCCTCGAAAGCCAACGCCGTCCAAGCGGAATATGGTCGCTTGGACGGCGTTGTATTTCCGTGGTCGGGCGCAATCCCGGCAGCCCAAGCGTAGCAAGTGCTATGCCACAGTCATGTGACGCCACCCTCGGTTTAGAAAATCGGGGGTGACATCCGCAGAAGGGAATTAGGACACTGGAAACTTTCCCAAGGACATCAGCAATTCAGCAGATCGTTTTTCAGCGAGGGTCACTTGTCATCGAGGACCATTGCGGCCAACTGCTGAGGAACTTACGCACATAGGAACAGATCGTGACCTTGGACCATCAGGAACATGGTGGCCCGCAAGTCCGCTGAGAGTCAAACTGAGAAGTCCGGGCGTTCAACCGGGAGGTCGGCTTTACCCCCAACTCCGGACGTGGCCTTAAACTGCCCAATTGACGCTTTGTGCCGATTTTGTTGCAAAAGTCAGTTGAGACAGGCCGCGAAGCGTGATTCCGTTGTGATGACGCGATTCTCGGTGAGGTCG
>NZ_JAFCLS010000092.1 GCF_018131075.1 Bradyrhizobium sp. JYMT SZCCT0428
GCGGCCCCAGCGCGCCTGGCGATGCAACCGGGGCCGCCACACCGCATGGCAATGGCGGTTGCCAGCGGGTTCTGCCAGGTTACCGCAACCCGTTTTGATCATTCCGAACTAGTTCGGAGCACCCCTCCCTCGGGGACAAGTGGAATGACTTTGCGTTGGGTTCGCATGTCAGGACGAGACGACCCGGACATGTCAAAACGGCCTCAGCGCGTCCCCCGAAAGGCGCTGGGGCCGTTGCTTTTGGAACTTCACCACCCAAAATCCGATTCAGAAATCTTTAATAAATTCGTAACAGCCTTCTCCCGGCAACAGGAGGCGATGACATGCGCGTGTCCGAAGAATTCTTCGAGTGGGCGACTTGCATTACCCTGTGGGGATCGACCTTGCTCGTCATCGCTTTTAGCTAGCCTGTCTCTAGAGCTTCCGAGCTATTCCAATGACAGCCCCCAAGGGTCCCAGTGATTCCAACCAGCTAGCCAAGTCGATGATAGACATTGCGACGGGGCAGCAACCGAGTCCGGTCGATAGCAGACCGGCGCCGGTCGCGCTCGATGGAGCCCCAGCCCACGCAGCATCAATCGCGCCAGAACGGCGCGCCGAGATCACCAAGAAGGCGACCAAGGAGTGCGGAGAACGAAAAAGCCCCGCTGTGAAGCGGGGCTAACTCTTGGAAGTATCCTTTAAGCTGACCCGACGTGGCCCTCCCGCCGCGCTGATGCACGCCCCCATCGGGGTGAATACCGGATTGGTGAAGTGGCCCCCCTGGCCCGGGAGTTAATCGGCGGGGAACTAATTGCGAATATTTTGTTTAAAGTCCCTTATTGCTTTGGTGGAGTTTCGGATGACCGACCGGCAATTGGCTCTCAAAGCCGTGAGCGAAGCCCAGCGCATCCTTGAAGAGTATCTCGAACCCCGACCGCACAATAACGAACTCCTCCTGGATAGGCTGGTTGAGGTGCTTGCGCGGCCCGACCTCATAGTCGCCGTTGATCGTCTCCAGCATGGCAATGACTGGTGAAACCAAGAACAACCCGCCGGGGGTGAACCGGCGGGGCCTCGCTTCAATCCTCCGTATCGGAGCCGTCGATTTAAACTCGGGCTCAATCAGGTAGGTCCTCACAAGGCGCTCAGCCGCATGCTGAATATCCTCGCGAAAGACACAGGCGAGAAGCCAGTCAAGAAGGCGTAGACCCGATGAAGGAAAGTACTCAAGCCAAAATCACGGCTGCCGTAGCCGCTGCTAGAGGAATAGCCCAGAAGGCACTAGCAGCCAGTCCAAACCCCGAGTGGACCGAGTATGAAATGCGCTCAATTGACGAGTGGATCGCCCGTCAGGATGTGAAACTCGAGCGCCCCGAAGCCATCCGCCGGCTTGTGGAGTTGGGGCTGAAGGCGAAGTAATGAGTGCGACCGGCCTGCGGGACCTCGAAGAAATGGCGGCGAAGCTCGAAGCCACCGCTCGCAAACTTCCGACGGGACGACGGCGCGACGAATTACTTGAAGATATCGCGAGATTTCGTGCGCAAATAGCCGCCCTGCAGGTCGCCGGTTTACAGGGGAAATGACGATGAGAGTTTTGATCATTCTAGCCGCGGCATGTTTTTCGACAAACGCGATGGCGCAGGCTCCTTCGCCACCGAAGGTGGGCCACAAGCCGCTGGTTCAGGTGAAGCCGAAAGCGGCAGAAGGCTGCAAGCTCGTCGGAACGGTCAAAGGGACCAAGCTGTGGGCCGGCAATTGCGCGGCGGCGTCAGAACTTCGGGGAACCGCACCCGCGGACGAGCCCTCCGCGCCAGCGACGGCTCCTGAAGCAATTCCTCCTGCGGCGAAAGAATAGCCAAGCCCCCGGCCGGTGCGGCTCTTCGCGTGATTACAAATTGTACTTGTCGCTTCACTCCTCTGCAGGTAACTTCCGACTATCGGACAGTGGCCGAGGACACATTTTTAATTTCGGTCCCTGCGTGAAGACCTGGTCATTTTACCAGGTGGAAGCATTGCATTTTGGCCAAGACGGTTTTGCTTCGAAAGAATTTTAAAAATGGATTACGAAACCAAGAGATTGGTTGTCGGCACTCGCTTTAAGATGAGTGAACTCGGAGCCGCTCGATGCCCGGATCTGGCCGGGCAGACAGGGATCGTTGTTGAGGTTAGCCAAAGCAACACCGGCGTTACCGTGTTGTTCGGCGGAGCCAACAGACCAACGGCATTGCACAGGGATTTTATCACCCCAATTTAGCGGTAACGCATCCTGCGTGGCCTTACGCGAAGATCATAAAGCCAAGGAACGCCACCAAGACGGCCAGACAGATCATCCCGAGTCGGAAGTACAGGGTGCACGATCCATGGTGTGCCCGGCTAAGTTTCATTTGGCGTCTATTTCCGAACCAGCCGCGCGACCCGCCGGTGGTCGTGAGACCAAATCTCGATGGTCGGATGGTCTTCAAGATATTGGCGGGCCTCCCGCTCCGCGGTTTGCGAGTCGGTAGCGGCGAGGTCATAACGGGCCAGCGCCATCCCGCTAAGGTCGAGCGCGTAGGCAACAAATTTCCTGATGGCTGGGCCGCTCCTTGGCATGCGAAAAGCCCGGCAACATGCCGGGCGGAACGCAAGTATTACGCAGCTAAAAAGCAATGATCTAGTTAAGCGCGCCGTTTCCGGGCCGTCTGTTCACTTTTGAACCCTACGCGTAAGGCGCCTTATCGCTTGCGCGCCCACACCGGTTGCGGAAAACTGCGGCTGGTCGAGATCTTGGCTGAAGGCTAAGAAAATGACGAAGACACCGGGCAAAGCTGAACCACAGAAGCCGATCAGCAAAGCCGAGCGCGAAGCGCGTAAGGCATTCCGCCAAGTCGACGCCGAAAAGGCAATGACCGAGCACGAGATCGCACAAAAGGTGTTCTCAAAAAACCGCGAGCGTCTCAAGGCCGAGCGGCTGGAGCGCGAGGCTGCAGCGCCACCGCCCACAAAAGCCCAACCCAAGGCGAAGAAATGACAGATCCGAGTCCAGCGAGACGGCGTTGGACCTCCAAAGAGGAGCAGAAGCTTGATGAGCTTCTCGAGAAAGGAAGCCGCCGAGATAGCAGTTAAACTGAATCGAACACGCCAAGCTGTCTATGCTCGATTGCAACGGCGGTACAGAAAGCGAGCAAAGCAGTTCGGCTTGTCCAACTCCGGCTGAAGATACAGCGCAATCCCGAGTACGCCGACAGATACGAACCCTAGCGCTGAGTCGTTTGGCTAGACGCCGCGAGCGCGCTTCAATGGGTCATGCCTCCCTTACCCGCCGCCCCCACCCCGAACGCTCCGACTGCCGGTCAAGGCCAGCAATGGAGATGGGACGTCGGCTTCTACCCGGCGGCAACACATCGCGGTCGGTCATGCCGCAAGTTTCGACGAGGCGCGGGCCGGCTTCGAGGCCGCATGGATGGCTGTTGCTGCACGAGAGCGGCACCTTCGTGAAGTTCACCCCGGCCTCTGGGGTTGTGTGCATTTTGTAAAGCGTTTAACCCGTTCAGGGGATTTTCGCCTAGCAGGTATCTGCCGTACTCTTCAACCTATGGTGCAGGATCATCTTTTAAATGAAAGGGCCTCGCTGTGACGAGGCTCAAGCTGACCACGGCCCAATATCTCGCGTTGCAAGCCGCGGCGCGCCGCGAAGTCTATCGAACGCACACCGGCAGCGTTTACACACTCACCGGACCATGTGGCAGCAAAGCTCTATGGGCATTGGCCCAAGCAGGCCTTATCGCCGACCCACCGGACTCGAAAAAGCAGCCCCGCTACCCGATGGTGGTCACGCCGACGGGCATGATCGCGTTATCGGCGTTTGTGCCGAAGAAAAAGAGATTGCCATGCAATCAAGCCATTATGCCGCGACCTGATCGTTCACGGGCCGCACCGACTATACAGAAGCGCCCCGTCGGCATCGAAGGTGAGCGTCGCCCGCACATTGCACGCTCGAAGCGGTCGCAACATTAGTAGTGGCAGCCCCGCTACTAAGCAAATCGCGAATGGCACAAACGAAATGGTCCGAAAAGTGCCACCAACGGACTAAGGGCGGTCATTGCAATGTCGGCGACTGATGCCCTTAGTTCAACCGCTTCATTTCAAAGTTGAGCGTGGCTTGTAGAACTGGGCCGGAGTCATCTCTGATAATAACGGCAAGCGAGTTTGTTAACTTGCCGCTCAGGACCATTTCTTTGGAAAGGTCAGTCAATGACCGGGTCGCCTCCATTCGAGCTTCGTCCAGACCGGGCATGACGATACCTTCCTCGTCAGTGCTGGGGCTTTCGCCGTCAAATTTCAGGTCAAAAAAGAACCGCGTCATTCACGAGTATCCCGTTTGAGGCGGGAGCACGAGCGGGCTCTCCAGTCACCGGCAAACGCCAAGGGTTTCGAACACGGCGATAGCCCCCAACGTACCCGGCGAGACAACGTTCCAAACAAAAATAACAAGGTCAGGTACATGACTTTCGGAGCATGATACACTTTGACCGGGCACATTGGGCGCTGAGAGCAGTGGTGCCTCCTGCCTTTGGGAGCACCGTCTATGGCCGACAAAAGCAACCTGTTGCTGACGTCTCTCTCTAATGGGGACATTGCACTGCTTCAAAACCATTTGCGTCCCGTCCAATACGACCCAGGGAACGTTCTTTTTGAGGCGGGCGAAAGTCTCAGTCTCGTATGGTTCCCAACCACCGCCATTATCTCTTTGGTGGTTGGCCTATCGAGTGGCCAGATGGTCGAGTCTGCCTTGGTAGGCAGGGACGGAGTAGTGGGCGTCTCCGCTGCGATGAATGGACGAACGGCGCTAAGCCGAGCCGTTGTGCAAATGGCAGGTCACGCGCTCGTTTGCGACGTCGGCGTAGTTAAATCTGCGATCTCGCGTAGTCTTACATTATCCTCCGTATTCATCCGACATAAGCAAACCTTGTATGCACAAGCCCAGCAGTCCACAGCCTGTATGGCCGCAGATCATGTTGAGCAGAGGCTCTGCCGCTGGTTGCTTCGAGCGCGCGATCTTTACGGTCAAGACGAACTATTCTTGACTCAGGATTTTTTGGCAGAGATGCTTCGAGTGCGCCGCACCAGCGTTAGTGCCACCGCAAGCGTTCTGCAGAAAGCAAACATGATCGAGTACTCCAGAGGAAAAATAACAATAGTCAATGTGCAGCGGCTTCGGGAGTCGTCATGCGAGTGCTACGCAGCGGTCAAAGCGCACTATTCGGCACTCCACAAGAACAAGCACCTGGGAGATTGAAGCTTTACTGAAACCTAGTTAGCAGCGGCGTCCGTCATCCTGTCTCGCTGCGGATGCCCTCCGGCGGGCTTCCAGGACGGCGTGATACTCTGCTTGCGCTTTCGCGATAACATCCGGATGGACCCATCGCGGCGGGACCGCCCCCGCGAACGTCCTGGGCTCCCCGATGCGCGTCCATGTTGCGCGGCCCGACCTCCGCCCGCAGGTTCTGCGGATAGTTCGGATGGCAGGGGTCTTCCATCGCGTCGAGATGATAGAGATAGCCGAAGAACTGGTCGAAGCCGTTCACCGTCGGCAGGAACTGGTTCAAGTCGCCCAGGTGGTTCTTGCCGAATTGGCCGGTGGCGTAACCCATTGCTTTGAGTGCGGTGGCGATGGTCGGCGCCTCCGCAGGCAATCCAATCGGCGAGCCGGCCTGTCCGACGGTGGTCATGCCGGTGCGGATCGGCAATGGCCGGTGATGAAGTTGGCGCGTCCCGCCGTGCAGCTTGCCTCGGCGTAATAGTCAGTGAACAGCATGCCCTCGGCGGCGATCTTGTCGAGGTTCGGCGTGCGGCCCGCCATCATGCCGCGGTGGTAGGCGCCGATGTTCCAGATGCCAATGTCGTCGCCCATGATGACGACGATGTTGGGCCGCTGCTGCGGCGTTTGGGCGTGGGCAGGATTGAACATGGCGGCCGACATCAGCGCCGTCGCTCCGATCAGAGCCGCGCGCGATCTTGCCAGCCAGTTCATCGGCGATGGCCGCTCACCATCGTGAGCTGCGGGCGGAACTGTAGTGGTGCAACGAATCATGTTTCAAACTCCCTTGGTTTCGGATGCTACGGTTCGCGACGTGTTCTGTCTGTTGCGCTAGTCCCTGGCCCGTTCAAGCGCGTGCCGCATCGACTTCTGTTCGCTGCTCGTCAACTGCGTGGGCCCGAGATTGAACGTCAGATTGTTGATCTTCCCGGTGAATTTAAACGGCAGCTTGTAGCTGTCATCCACCCCGGTGCGGCTATCGACGCCGATGTCGAAGGACTCGTCGATGGCCATCAGGAACCCGATCGAGTGTGGAATCGATTTTCGGGCGTACTCCTTGCCATCCACCGAGAGCACCCCGGTGCCGCCCTTGGCCGGGCCGGGTCCATCATATTTGAAATCGAACACGATGGTGTGCTTGCCGGGCTTGAGCGAAGAGCCCAGCCAGTCCTTCGCGCCCACGCCGGCTTCCCAGCGGTATCGTTTCAGGTCCAGCATGTTGTAGACGAACACCGGCTTGCCTTTCAGAAGATAGAGGCCATAGCCGCTGAACCGGCCGCCGAGAGTGACGATCATTCCCTCAGCCCCGCCCGCCGGTACCGTTATCTCGGCGGTGATCTTGTAGTCCTTGTTCATGATGCTGGGCGCATTCTCGGCGGGGATGCCTGGGTTCGCGCCCGTGTAGGTGAAAACGGTTTTTCCGGCGGTGGCGCTCGGCCGCGGCGTGACGAGGCGCGGCAAGACGGAGTTGTCGAGCGGCAAGACCTGGTATTTCGCCGCTTCCGTCAGGAACAACGCTTGCAGCTCTCGCAGCTTGTCTGGATTCTTGGCGGCGAGATCGTTGTTCTGCGAGAAGTCATCGGCGACGTTGTAGAGTTCCCACTTGTATTCATTGATTTCGGGCAGCTTCGTCGTGCCCATCAACCACGGTGGCGCGGGCGGCGTCGTGCATGCATACCAGCCGTCGCTGTAGATGCCGCGGTTGGCGAACATCTCGAAATACTGAGTCTTGCGCGTCGACGGCGCATTGGCATTGGCCTTGTCGAAAGTATAGGCCATGCTCACGCCCTCGATCGGCTTTTGCGGGATGCCATTGACCGTAACCGGCGCCTGGATGCCGGTCGCTTCAAGGATGGTTGGCACGATATCGATGATGTGGTGAAACTGGCTGCGGATGCCACCGGTATCCTTGATGCGGTCCGGCCACGACATCACCATACCTTGCCGGGTGCCGCCGAAGTGCGATGCCACCTGCTTGGTCCATTTGAACGGCGTATCGAATGCCCAAGACCACGCCACCGACATATGCGGATAGGTTTTGTCGGAGCCCCAATCCTCGTAATGCAGCATCAGCTCGGCTTCAGGGAGTTTCAGAACGCCGTTGTAGGCCGTCATCTGGTTCGGCGTGCCCTCAAGAGTGCCCTCGGCGCTGGTACCGTTGTCACCGCTGATGTAGATGATCAGCGTGTTGTCGAGCTTGCCCATGTCCTGGACCTGCTGGATGACGCGGCCAATCTCATAGTCGGTATAGGCTGCGTAGCCGGCATAGACTTCTGCTTCACGCGCGTAGAGTTTCTTTTGCACGAATGAAAGCGAGTCCCATTTCGGCAGGCTGTCCGGCCACGGGGTTAGCTGGGTGTTCGCGGGAATCACGCCAAGCCGCTTCTGGTTGGCGAAGATCTGCTCGCGCAGCTTCTCCCAGCCCATGTCGAACTTGCCCTTGAATTTTTCGATCCATTCCTTCTTCGGCTGATGCGGCGAATGGGTGCCGCCGGGCACGTAATAGAGGAAGAACGGCTTGTCCGGCGCGGCGGCGTCCAACTCTTTCATGTAGTTGATGGCCTCATCCGCCATATCGGTGGTGAGGTTGTAGCCCTGCTTGCCGATCCAGGGAAAAACCTGAGTCGTGTTCTTGAACAGATAAGGCGTCCACTGGTCGGTCTCGCCGCCCATGAACCCGTAAAAATATTGAAATCCCATGCCGACCGGCCATTGGTCGAACGGACCGGCCGCGCTGTACAGATAGGTCGGGGTGTTATGGTTTTTGCCGAACCACGAGGTGGCAAAGCCGTTATCCCGGAGAATCGTTCCGACTGTTGCGCTTTCCGGCCCGATGATGGAGTCATAACCGGGGTAGCCGGTAGACAATTCACCGATCACGCCGAATCCGACCGAATGGTGATTGCGGCCGGTGATCAGCGCCGCCCGCGTCGGCGAGCATAGCGCTGTGGAGTTGAATTGGGTGTAGCGCAATCCCGACTTGGCGATGCGATCCATGTTCGGGGTCGGGATAACACCGCCGAAGGTGCCGGATACGCCGTAACCCTGGTCGTCGGTCATGATCAGAAGAACGTTGGGCGCGCCTTTCGGCGGTACCACGGACGGCGGCCAGTAAGGCTTTGAATCCTTGGCGGTCTCCTTGATCTCACCGCCGAACTTCGGAGGCTCAGGCGGAAGCTGCTTGCCATCTAGCGTCATCGTGGCACTGGGCGTACCCGGTGTGCCCGTGATCTGCTGCGCCTTCGCCGGGTCAGCCAGAATAACCGGCAAGGCGATGAGCAAGGTCGCGAGACCGGTTGCCAACAGCAACGCTTGTTTCGGTCGCCACCTGTTTTTTTCATCGATCATGGATTTTTCTCCTCCCGTTTGACGCAGCGAAATCCAACGTGACTAGCCGATGTGTCGACCGGCTCAGGATGACGCGCCGCCGGCCGGTATCGGCGGCAATAATTGGGTGCGCACAGATGCGAACCGCCCTTAAGCACCCTGCGAGGGATCTTAATATTGGGAGTGCGCAAGTCGAAGCTCTGATCTTCGCGTCCACCGCGCGGGTTTTGCGGAATACAGCAGGTCTTTTGTTTGTCGGCCTCGTGCCTGGCAGAGTACCAATCGGCCGTCCATTCCCAGACATTGCCGATCATGTCGTGTAGGCCATAACCGTTCGGCGGAAACGCCGTCACCGGCGAGGTGCGCTCATAGCTGTCGGTAACCAGATTCTCGTTCGGAAATTCGCCCTGCCATGTATTGGACATCTGGCTTCCGCCGGGCGCGAGCTCGTCGCCCCAGGCGAATTCGGCACCTTCAAGGCCGCCACGTGCCGCGAATTCCCATTCGGCCTCGGTCGGAAGTTGCTTGCCGGCCCACTTGGCATACGCCTCGGCGTCCTCGAAAGCGACATGCACGACCGGGTGCTCGTCGAGTCCGCGGATCGAGCTGCCGGGCCCGTAAGGACGCCGCCAGTTAGCGCCGAACTTGAACGTCCACCACTCCCCCCAATTGCTCAAACCAACACGTCGCTTCGGCGGCACAAACGCGAGAGAACCCGCTTTGAGCATGTGCGGCAGTGCGCCGGGGTAGTCCTTCGGGTCCGGGGCGGTTTCGGCAAAGGAGACATAACCCGTTGCCTCAACGAACTGCCGGAATTGCCGATTGGTCACCGGCGTACGGTCCATCCAGAAACTGTCGACCGTTACGCGGTGGACAGGCATTTCCTCCGGATAGTGCCGATCCGAACCCATGCGGAACGTGCCGCCCGGGATGTATAGCATGCCGGCATCGGCCCCATGCTCGAGCAATTGTTCGCGGTCCGACGATGAAATCGCATCGGTGAGTGTCATGACGGCCCTCGCAAACGCATCCCGATCGACCCTCCCTGGCCTGCCTGAATATCTGAGAACGGGAGAAGCGTGGCTCCCCCGTTCGTTCACCTCAGTAGCAGGGCGGATAGGGATAGTAGCCGCACGCCGGTCGCGCATATGGATAGGCGTGTGGGTGGGCATATGCGGCCGCCCCATACGCAGCCGCGCCCACGGCGCCGGCATACATGGCGCCACGAAACGCCGAACGACGTGCGACGCCGGCGAACGACATCGGCGTGAACGGCCGGCCGATGATGTCGATGAAGAGTGCGGCTCCACCGTCGGCGCCGGCGATATCTCCCTCCAGAGTCTGAACGTTGAAGGTGAGCCTGTCGCCTTCGAGCTTGGGATTCTTCAGCACCACGACGGCGTCCTTCACCAGACCGTCTTTGCCGAACACGGACAAGGTAGCGTTTGGAGGGTTCTTGGCGAAGCTGTCGTCGCCCGATCCCCATTCCGCGATCACATCGGCGGTGGGCTGATGGCCTGCGGATCGAACCGGACGATCGGCAAATATGATCGAGCTTGGTGTCACGCCAGTCAAAGTGAGCGTGTCGCCCTGCAACGTCGCGCCGCGGGAGTTGAGCACAAACAGTGAAGGCACGATTTCCGGCTTGGCCGGCGCGGATGCTGTGCCGATTGTCTTCATGGCAGACGGTGCTGCCGTGTTCTGAGCAAGCGCTAGTTCTGAACCGCATAACGTCGCGGTCACGGCGAGCATTCCAAAAATCTGTTTCAATTTTGTGACGCGCATGACATCGGTCCCTTTTTGCAGAAGTTCGACAGGTCGATCTGGAAGCACTCGCGCGTTGGCGCGAGAGCTCGCGTTCAAGAGAACGTGCAACATCGGCTGCATTTAACGCCGCACGGCGTCTGCATGATCAGAACAAGGGCGCTGGAATTAGAGGCTTGTAGAGCTTAACGTTGAATGGCGTTTCGAAGAAATGCTTCGGCTACCTCCACGGGCAATTTCCGACATAGCACGAAGGAACAATGAGGGCCAGCCATGATCATTATTTTGTGCCTTTACGTCGTCGTGATGTGGCTCGTGTTCTCGAAATTCCGTCTTGTGAAATGGGGCTGGTTGTTTCATCTGCCTCACCGAACAATACAGTCGGCAGATATTCCTCTTTGGATTGCTGAAAGCATCCGTGATCCCGCCGTCGATACAGGAAATTGAAAGCATGCAAGTCGGGAACCGTTCATTGATCCGCGGTGTCTGCTTCTTCGCTGCGTTTCTCGTCGTGGCGCTGATGCAATGCGTATCCCTGCTTGCTGTAGATCCGCCAAGCAAGCCATTCCTTGATAAGAATAGTTTCTATCTGTCATCCGCAGGCTTCAAGGTACATTTCGCCAACGATGCCGCCGGCAAGAAGGCAATGCACGCCCTGCCACCGCACCGCTTCGTAATACACGACCTCGGCAGCGGGGACGTCCGGTATCTTTATGCCGAGCCGCATCACTGCATGTGCATCTTCATTGGTACCAAGGACGCCTATCAAAGCTATCGCAGCATTCTGAGCCAGCCGCTACCGCAAGTCGACGATGTCTCAGCCGATTATAAAACGCAAGCTGGCGCACTGCTGATGGGCGACCCCATCGATATGTTCGGCCAGCCCCCGTACGCTGCCGAGTATTTCCGCAATTACTACTAAGCTCGCTAATCCGCAGCGATAACTTAAAATAACAATTCGTGGAGACTAGCGATGCGACCAAAAGGAACATGGATTAGACGGGCCGTGGCTCTAGAACGCCTAGCAGCGGATGAACAAGATTCGACCTTCAAAACGCGATCTTACTAGGGCCTCGATATCAATCGTTTGTCCTACGAAACGACGCTGGGGGCATATCACTGATGCCGGCCGAACCGTTTCTGGCTTCCTCTAAATATTCATTGAATTTGACGCCGATCAACTTCCCAGTTCGCCATATCACTGTGCACCTAATACGCTCAGCGGCGATCAGAAGTGTAAATTGCGTCGGGATGCCCACCGGGCTGACTACCTCAAGCCCCGCTCCAGTCTCGGACTGGTTACGAATGAGACAGGCGATCGTGCGTCCGCTGAACTCGATAATACCGGTCTTCACGAAGCGACCTCTGGTCTGCGCAATACGATAAGTTCAAAATTGGAGAACGCCTGGATGCATTTGCTTCTAGGGGGCAATCGTAATGCGAGCCACGCTAACCTTGTTTAGAACAGTCGCAACGGAACTCGCGTGTTAAGCTTGATGTCCGCATTGCGGGTTAATTCTGGAACCGCAATCGCTTCCAGTATTACGAAACCCCGATAGCCGCGGAACCTCCGCTACCAAGGTCTCTTTGCGATCCGGCAAACTGCGCAGATGTGCGTCGTTTCGCTCAGTTTGTTTGGCGTCCGCATCGTTTAGAGCATCTTCACTCACAATTTCCCGCTCGAACCAATCGCGTCGAAACCCGGCTCGATGTGTAAATAGATCGACTACACGGCTGTCTGTTTCAGTCGCGGCAGATAGGTGGCACCGCCCACTCCCAGCACCTCGGCAATGGGGCAGCCTCCCTGACGGACCACCGACGCCACGTCCCGCTAGCCGGAATCGGTTCTACCCGGAGCGGAAAAATCCGGCAGACCGATCGGCTGGCGTACGAAGCGTCTCGATGGTGTGGGCTGGAAGGCCGGCGATGTCTTCACGCGGCGACCTTAGGCCGAGCTGAGCATCGAATAGCCAATCAATGGCGGCATCGACTCCTGTAGGCCAACGCATCCGCTGCGACAGGAACCCTTCTTAGCCCTGCTAATCAGGCTCTGGGGAAGGTCATCAGGATCATAAGTGGTTTCCCTTTGGCTGGAGATCCAATTCCCGATGCAAGTTGCTGGGGATTCGACCTCGCTGCGATGAAGCATCCGCCTCGCCAGCCAACCGGGTGCAGGAAATGGGCCAACTTCGCAGAGCGCAATTCAGTAAGGCACAATTCAGCAAGGTCAAGCGCGCGTCGCCACATCAGGGTCGCGACAACGAAAAGGCCCCGAACTGCGTTCGGAGCCTTTCCCTCGCATCGCAGGGGTACATCCGCCCTACGCTGCGGAAGCCTTTTTGTTGACCCCCTTGCGGAGCGCCACATTGCTGAGCTTGGTGTTCGCCGCCTTTTCCTCGTTGAGGTTTGTCGTCAAGAGCCGGACGACGTCGTCATGGCCCAGTTCTTCCGCCCAGGCGATCAAGGTGCCGTAGCGGGCAATCTCGTAATGCTCGACCGCCTGAGAATTAGCAACGATTGCCGCGTCCAGGACTGCCTTGTCTTCGATCTCGCCGGCGGTCGCGTTGGCTTCCTTGATCAGGCCATCGATTGCCGGGCAGTCGGTGCCTTTAGGCTGCTGACCGAGCTTTGCGAAGACCTTGTCGAGACGCCCGATCTGGTTCTGAGTATCGATCACGTGCGACTTGAGGCCAGCCTTCAGGTCGGAGTTTGTCGCCAGTTCCGCCATTTTTGGAATGGCTTTCGTGAGTTGTTGCTCCGCGTAATAAATGTCCTGCAACTGATGCAGGAACAGGTGTTCCATCGTTTTGATGTCTTTGGTGAAAATGCCCATCGTCATAATCCTCCATGATTGGACTCCGAAAACAGCAAACCCACTGTGTTTGTTCCTGTCTCGTTGATGTCGGTTTCAGCGGCCGAGAGACGGCGTGTCCTTCGAACCTGCCCATACGGACTTTTGGCAGCCGAAGCGGACGTTTTGGTTGGTCGAAAGAATCAAGGAACGATCCGTGCAGCGGGCGGTTCACCCTGCACTGCAACATTTGTCGGGTGGCCGACATTTCGGGCAGACGCCCTAGGTGTGAGCATGACCCCAATGGACAAACTACGCCGGCTTCCGACCTCCGTGAGGCGAAGCCGGAACGCCGCAGCGGGGCATTCTTATGCCATCGCCGCAGTGGTTGCGGCAGGAGCACTGGCGGCGACGGCCCTTTTGAACCGTCACCTTGCGAAAACAGCTGAGCAAGACAATCCGCCAGCCGGGCAGTTCCTTGAAGTGGACGGTGTCCGGCTGCACTACGTGGAACAAGGGTCTGGCGAGCCGCTAGTGCTTCTGCATGGCAATGGCAGCATGATCCAGGATTTCGAATCCAGCGGGCTTATCGACCTGGCCGCTAGGAACTATAGGGTTATTGTCATCGACCGTCCCGGTTTCGGACACAGTAGCCGTCCGGGGAACGTTGTTTGGACGCCTGATGCCCAGGCTCAATTGATCCAGCGCGCGCTTGAGCGGCTCGGTGTTTCTCAGGCAATAGTGCTTGGGCACTCCTGGGGTGCATCTGTCGCGGTCGCCATGGCTCTGAAGTTTCCCGACTTCGTGCGCGGCCTGGTTCTCGCCTCGGGCTACTACTATCCCACCCTGCGTCCGGACGTCGTCGCTCTCTCAGCCCCGGCAATCCCTGTTGTGGGTGATGTCATGGGCCACACAATCTCGCCCTTGATCAGTAGGCTGATGTGGCCGCTCATGACGGCGAAGATCTTCGGACCCAAGTCGGCGCCTGCCAAGTTCGGGCAATTCCCTAAGGAGATGGCGCTTCGTCCTTCGCAAATCCGCGCTTCTGCCGCCGAGTCGGCGCTCATGATTCCGGATGCCATCCATTTCGAGGACAAGTATGCAGACCTTAAGATGCCTGTCGTCATCATCGCTGGCGAAGACGACCGGCTGATCGACATCAACAAGCAATCGGCGCGGTTGCATTCCAACGTTTCACAGAGCGCGTTTCATCGTGTTGCTCAAAATGGCCACATGATCCATCAGACGGCGACGGGCGAGGTAATGGCTGCGATAAACGAAGTTGCCGGCAAAGCCGCCTAGGCCGCGATCAGTTCACGAATTATTGTCGCGAAGGGCTGTAGGGCTTTGGCACAAAACGTCCACCCTGGGCGGCAAATCCCCGGCACCGAGTTTTTACGTGGCCTGACGCCACGATCTTGATTGGTGGTCAGCGGTTCCGGACCGCGGCAGCGAGCTTAAGTCTATCCATGCGGCCCGGCATCTGGATACAGTGAATACGATGTTCACCGTGACAAACCTGCCTTTCCGCCCTCGTGATCGTTGTTCGTTTTTCTTCATCGACAACAATGCCGTCTATTCCCCGGCTTACCGGGCGCGGTGTTATCAGCAACTCGCGGTCCATTCCAAGGCGCCCACATAAAAAAGCACTGCAATCACAGCAACTGTTAGCGCTTTGACTTCTTACTTTTCTTCTTAGATGACTTTTTGGCGGATTTCTTCGACGCCTTTTTAGCTGACTTCTTCGGCGCGGACTTCTTCGCGGCCTTTTTCGAAGACTTCTTGGCCGACTTTTTTGCTGACTTCTTCGAGGCCTTCTTGGCGGTCTTCTTAGCCGCTGCAGCCTTGGCCACTTTCTTGGCGGCCTTCTTGACCGACTTCGGTACGCGCTTCGCAACCGCTTTGGTGGCCTTCTTGGCGACAGTCTTTACCGCGGCCTCAGCCAATGTTCCTGCCGCTCCAGCGACCAGGTCGGTCATTTGCTCCATGATGGGCTTCTTAGATTGGTCAGCCTCGGTGGCTTGCTCGGTCTTTTCAGTGTCCATGGTGTCCTCCAGAATCGCTATCTTAGCTTATTTCCATTCGAGCGGCATCGGCAGGGAGGAGGTATGTCCCCAAAAATTCATTCAGAGACCTTACCGGCGTCGCCGCGCTCTACCTCGGCAAGAAGGAAGGGAACGATTGTCCCCGTTTTGCAAAAGCCTCTCGTTAGTTGCCTGGCGTGGATAGAGAAAAAGTGGGAACTGCTAAAATTGAAATGGCAAAATCGCTGAGATGGTTTCGCGGCAAATAAGCCGCTCGTAGACGCAAAGAAGCAATAGCGGTGAAACTGCTCTCACGGTCACCGGCTAGTCGCGTGGTGAGCACAAAGCCCTGGGAAACATCGCCTCTCAATGCCGACCGTGCAGAGCCACCCGACTATCTGCGGCACAATGCGTTGCAATCAGAATACTGGCGAAA
>NZ_JAFCLS010000093.1 GCF_018131075.1 Bradyrhizobium sp. JYMT SZCCT0428
GAGTCAACCAAGAACTCGTCTCCGGGGAGATCACGGCATAAGCCGTAAAGCCATTGCGCAGGGAAGGCCGGGTGTTCACCGCTGCCCTGTATGCTCGTGTGCACCTTGTTTTGTGCAAACCGCACACGAGACCGCGGGTGCAGCGCGCACCCGGTCTTCCCTGCGCCCTCTGTTTGGAGGGCGGGAAGTTTCCAGCAAACCTCGGGCGCATCGCGCCGCGGGAATGCGAACTCACATCTTTGTCGTCCCTGCGAACGCAGGGACCCATACGCCGCGGCGGAAATTGTCGAGCACGATGGTTGACAGCTTTCTTCAACAACAGATGACCGGAGTTATGGGTCCCTGCGTTCGCAGGGACGACGAGTGTGGCGACGTTCATTGAATCACCTCACAGCATCCCCCGTTCTTCCTCCTCCGCCTGGCTCACGGCCCCTTCCTTCGCGGCACAATGAAGATCATCGTCGAGGCGCAGGCGATCGAGATCGCGAAGATCGCGGCGGTGAGCGGCAGCGTCGTGGCGGAATGGCCGCCGAGATAGGCGCCGAATTGCGACACCAGCGAGCCGATCCCCATCTGCAAGAAGCCCATCGCGCCGGATGCGGTGCCGGCGGCTTCGGGGCGGACGCTGAGCGCGCCGGCGGCCGAGTTCGACATCACGAAGGCATTGGCGACCATCACGATCATCTGGGTGCCGAACAGGAGGGAAGGCGCCTGGTTGGCTCCTGCAAGACTCCACACCAGATTGAGCAGGCTGCCGCCGAGCTGCAGCGCCAGCCCGAACCAGATCAGCTTCTCCAGCTGATAGCGCGGCGCAAAGCGCACGCAGAAGAGATTGCCGACCAGGTAGGCGAAGCCGGTTGCCGCAAACCACGCGCCATATTCGGCGCTGGTGCGGCCCATTTGGGTGACCACGACATAGGGCCCGCCGCCGGCGAAGGCAAAAATGATCTGCGAGGCCAGCACCTGGCACAGCGCGTAGCCGATGAACGCCCGCGACGTGATGAGGCCGCCGACATCGCGGCGAAAGCTGCTGCCGGCGGTGCGCTCGCGGCGGGTTTCCGGCAGCATGATCGCGATGCCCACCGTGATCGTCAGCGACGCCGCAGTGATCAGATAGAAGATCGCGCGCCAGCCGAACGCGGTTTCCAGCAGGCCGCCGGTCAGGGGGCTCAGCATCTGCGCGATCATCATGACCGCGATCACGAGGCTGATCATGGAGCTGATGCGCTCGCGGCTGTAGAGATCGCGGATGATGGCGCGGCTCACCACCATGCCGGTGGCGCCGCCAAGCGCCTGCAGGAAGCGCGCGGCGATCAGTTGCGGCAGGGTCTCGGCGAAGACGCAAGCTGCGCTCGCCACGACCATCAGTCCGAGGCCGCACAGCAGCACCGGCCGGCGCCCGAAGCGGTCCGACAGTGGCCCCATGATGATCTGCGAGCAGGCGATGCCGACCATGAACAGCGACACCGTCATCTGCGCGATCGAAATATCGCGCCCGAACGTCGTCGCCAGCACGGGCAGCGCCGGCACCAGCAAGTACAGCGAGATCGGCGCGACGCCCGTCATCGCGACGAGCATCAGCAGCATGATCTTCGACGTCGCGACGCCGCCGGTGTCGCCGGCAGTACCGGGCGGCTTGCCCATCACGCCATGCATTCAGGTCCGATCCGTTGTGTGAATTGGACTGTAGCGGGATGGCTCCCGGCGAATACGGCCGTTTCGGCATGCGGCTATGCCGGGATCGGGAGGCGATGTGCACGTTTGAGGTCGTCATTCCGGGATGGTCCGAAGGACCAGACCCGGAATCTCGAGATTCCGGGTTCGTGCTTCGCACGCCCCGGAATGACACCTGGCTTAAAGCGGCAGCAGCGCTGCCGTCGCGTCGTCCAGCCACAGCTTGGTCGCGTTGTCATCGAGGTGCGGGCGTACCTCGCGGTTGACGCGCTCGTGGTAGTCGTTCAGCCATTTCAGTTCGGTCGGGCTCAGCATGTGCACGTCGATCAGGCGGCGGTCGATCGGGGCCAGCGTCAGCGTCTCGAACGCGTTGATCGGCTTTTCGGCGCCGGCAACGTCGGTGCCGACGACCAGTTCGAGATTTTCGATCCGGATACCGTAGGCGTCCGTCTTGTAGTAGCCGGGTTCGTTGGACAGGATCATGCCGCGCTTCAGCGGCGTGGTGCCGAGCTTGGAAATCCGCGCCGGGCCCTCATGCACCGACAGATAACTGCCGACGCCGTGGCCGGTGCCGTGCTCGAAATCGAGGCCGGCGGCCCAAAGATATTGCCGCGCGAAACTGTCGAGCTGGGCGCCGGTGGTGCCGTCGGGGAACACCGCACGCGCGATCGCGATATGGCCGCGCAGCACGCGGGTGAAGCGGTCGCGCATTTCGTCCGTCGGCTCGCCGATCGCGATGGTGCGGGTGACGTCGGTGGTGCCGTCTTCATATTGCGCGCCGGAATCGATCAGCAGGAGATCGCCGGACGAAATCCGCCGGTTGCTCTTGCGGGTGACGCGGTAATGCACGATGGCGCCGTTCGGCCCGGTGCCGGCGATGGTCGGAAAGGAAACGTCCTTCAGGGCGCAGGTCTGGCGGCGGAAGGTCTCCAGCGCCTCGACGGTGTCGATCTCGGTCAGCGCGCCCGACGGCGCCTCGCGGTCGATCCAGGCCAGAAATCGCGTCAGCGCCACCGCGTCGCGCTGATGCGCGGTGCGGGTGCCTTCGATCTCGGTGATGTTCTTCACCGCCTTCAAGAGACTGACGGGATCGTTGCCGCGCACCGGCTTGCCGCCGGCGGCCGCGATCATGCGGCTCAACGCATCGGCCGCCGTGACGCTGTCGAGCGCGATCGCGGCACCACCCTTTGCGAGTTCGGTCAGCATCGGCGCCAGCGCGTCGGGCTCTCGTACGTCGGCGGATTGTTCGAGATGGTCGCGCGTCAGGTTCGAGAGCTTGCGGTGGTCGATGAAGATGGTGGGACGGCCGTCCTTCGGCACCAGCGCGTAGGACAACGGCAGCGGCGTGTGCGAGACGTCGGCGCCGCGGATGTTGAAGCTCCAGGCCACCGCGTGCGAATCCGACAGCACCAGCGCATCGACGCCGAGTTTTACGATCTCCAGCCGGATGCGCTTGAGCTTCTCGGCTTCGATCTCGCCGGAAAATTGCGTGCCGTGAATGGCGACCGGGCCGAGCGGCGGGGCGGGGCGTTCGGTCCACACCGAATGGAGCGGGTTGTTGTCCACCGCGACCAGCTCCGCGCCGGCCTTGGCGCAGGCCGCCGCCAGCCGCTCGGCTGCCGCGGACGTGTGCAGCCATGGGTCAAAACCGAGGCGGTCGCCGGCGGCAAGATGCTTGGCCAGCCATTGCTCCGGCGGCGGATCGGCCAGCGGCTCGATATGCCAGGCCTTGCGGTCGACCTGCTTGGCGGCCTGCAGCGTGTAGCGGCCATCGACGAAAACAGCGGCTTCCTTGGTCAGGACGGCGGCCATGCCGGCCGAACCGGTGAAGCCGGTGAGCCAGGCCAGCCGCTCTTCCGATGCCGGCACATATTCATTTTGCTGCTGGTCGGCGCGGGGAATCACGAACCCCGTCAGCTTGCGCCGCGCCAGTTCCTCGCGGAAGGCGGCCAGTCGTGCCGTCAGGGCTATGCCGCTTTCGGGCTCTTCGAATGTCTGGAAATGGGCTTCGAACATCGCCGGCTCACTCAGGGGTTGGGTGCAGGTCCGCACAACATAGCCATAATTTGGCATAATCTGTGCTTCAATATCCATGTCCGCGTTAGATCGAACGGAACGGTTTGCCAGGCAAGCCGTTCACGTGAGGCCACCAGGGGAAATTCCAGGAGTGTTTCATCTCAACGAAGAGGGGATACACGATGCCTGCTTTTATGTTTGAGAAGATCTCGCCGCCCGTCCGCCGCGGCCCGGCACCTCCGATCGCCAACAAGAAGCAACGCGGCGTCATCGTCCAGATGCTGGACCGGTTCGCCCTGGCGCGCGTCAAACGTACCAGGCAGGCAGAAGAAAAGGGCGTCATCGCCCGCTACAAACCCCCTGAGCCTCCGGAATGAGTTTCTAGCCCGCGTTGCGCAGCAGCAGGCTGCTCCAGCCTTCGATGCGCAGATGACGCACCGGGACCAGGCCTCGCGCACGATAGGCTGCTATCACCGAAGCCGCCTGGGGCGTCAGCAGTCCCGACAGGATAACCAGCGCCGATGGTGCCAGATGCCGCGCCATCGGCGATGCCAATTGTCGCAACGGATTGGCGAGGATATTCGCCAGCACCAGATCGAACGGGCCGGCCTGCGCGAATTGCGGCGCCGAGAAGCCGGTGGCAGGGATCGCCTGCACCAGATGCCCGGCTTCGTTCAGCCGGGCGTTTTCCTGCGCAACCCGCACCGAGAGCGGATCGATGTCGCTGGCCAGCACGTTCTCCTGCAGCGCCTTGGCCGCTGCGATCGCCAGCACGCCGGTGCCGGTGCCGAGGTCGAGCACGCGCTGCGGACGGTACGCCTTGAGGACGTGATCGAGCAGCAGCAGGCAGCCGCGCGTGGTGCCGTGGTGGCCGGTGCCGAACGCCAGCGCCGCCTCGATCTCGATGCCGATCTTGTTGGATGGCACCCGCGCGCGGTCGTGGTGGCCATGCACGACAAAACGCCCGGCCGGGACCGGGACGAGGTCCTCGAGGGTGGCCTTGACCCAATCCTTCGCCTCGACCGTGTCGAAGACGATGGTTTTGGCGGCTTCCTCGCCGGCAGCGTTGGTCACGAGCTGGCGCACCAGCGCCTGGTCCGGCGGGACGGCAAAATGCACGGTGACATCCCAGCGGCCGCCCGGACCTTCAAACGCGGCGATGGCGGCCTGCCCCTCAAAAAAGACTTCGGTAAGTATATCGACGACAAGTTTGGCGGCGGTCTCAGTGCCGACCGCGAAGGCCGCACGGGAGGTAGCAGGGGTGGAGGTCATTGGGGAACCACGAGAAAACAGCGGAAAGCTCAAACTTGACTAAGTTTCAGTTCGTAAGGTCGGGAGAACCTGCCACTGGCAGCGGCCGGCGGAACTCGGTTCCGTCGCCTCTCTGAAGTACCCCAATCATGGCTGATCTTGCCAGCCTCATTTCCAGCATAGGAACCACTCCCGTAAAATGCTCTCCATGAATTCGTCGTGGACACCCATCATCTCATTCCCTGACTCATCAAACGGTCGCGGCTGGTGTGCGGTCCGCGCTTGCACAGCTTATCGACCCTTGACGCAACGCTTTTCCACAACGTCATCCACCGGAACATACAGGAGGCTTCCACAGGGTGGCCCAGTTGGTTTGCCCGGCTTAGGCACCGGTTTCTCCACCGGTGGTCCACACCCTTGTCCACCGAGAAGCGAGCGTAATTTTCAAGGCTTGTTAGCCAATTCACCGCCGATTCACAGCGTTTGCTGATCGGCGCCGCGACCGGGGATGCGGGAACCCGGCGTTAAACGGCGCGTGGCACGATCGCTGCCATAAATAAATATTAACAAGGGAGGAATTGAAATGGCCAAGATTACGGCAGTTATTGCAGTCATGTGCGCCGTGTGCGCGTTCGTCAGCTATCCGTCGGCTGAAGAGCGCCGCCAATCCGCGATGGAGACGATCTCGCCGCTGGCGATGATGCAGACCGCGCGGGTGCTTCCGACCGAGGCCTACGACGCTATCTAACCACCGAGCAGGGCGCGGCACCGGCAGCGGTGTTGCGCCCCTCAACCAAACAGCGCGCGGTGATCGCCCAGGATCATCTTGGCGGCGTTGTGGCCGGGGGCGCCGGTGACGCCGCCGCCGGGATGGGCGCCCGAGCCGCAATGGTAGAGGCCCTTCAGCGGCCCGCGGTAATCCGCATGGCCCAGCATCGGCCGCGCCGAGAACAGCTGGTTCAGCGTCAGCGCGCCGTGAAAGATGTCGCCGCCGAGCAGCCCGAACTGGCGCTCCAGATCGAGCGGCGACAGCACCTGTCGGCCGACGACGCTTCCCGCGAAGCCCGGCGCAAATTTGTCCACCGTCGCGATCATGAGGTCGGCCACTTCCTCAGCGTAGTCGTCCCACGATTTTCCGTCCGGCAATTGCGGCGCGACGTGCTGGCAGAACAGGCTCGCGACATGCTGGCCGGGCGGGCAGAGCGAATCATCGAGCGTCGAGGGGATCAGCAGCTCGACCACCGGCTCGCGGCTCCAGCCGCGCTCGCGGGCATCCTGCCAGGCGCGGTCCATGTAATCGAGACTGGGGGCGAGGATGATCCCGGCCGTGAGATGATCGCCTTCGCCCGGCAGCGCCGTGAACGAGGGCAGGGCGCTCAGCGCCACATTCATCCGGAAGGTTCCGGAGCCGTTGCGCCAGTGGGTGATGCGATCGAGGAATTCCGGCGCCAGCGCTTCTGGTGGCACCAGCCGCGTGTAGAGCAATTTCGGATTGACGCCGGAGACGACGTATTTCGCGCGCACGATCTGGCCATTGTCGAGGACGACACCAACCGCGCGGCCGCCTTCGACCATCACTTCGCGCACGCCGGCGTCGAGTTCGATGTCGGCGCCATGGCCGCGCGCCGCGCGCGCCATCGCCTGCGTGATCGCGCCCATGCCGCCGATGGCGTGGCCCCACACGCCCTTTTTGCCGTTCACCTCGCCGAACGCATGGTGCAGCATCACGTAAGCGGAGCCCGCCGCATAGGGGCTGGCGTAATTGCCGACGATGGCGTCGAAGCCGAACAGCGCTTTCACGAGGTCGCTCTCGAAGCGTTCGTCCAGCATTTCGCCGGCCGAGCGGGTGAACAGGTCGAGCAGGCTGCGCTGCTGTTCCAGCGACAGCTTTTTCAGGATGCTGGCGGTGCCGAGCGCGTTGAAAGTCTCGCGGATCGCGCCGAGACCGAAACCTTCGACGATGTTCGGCGGGGCGCGTAGCACCAGTTGCCGCAATACATCCGCAATGCCCTCCAGCTCGTGTGCGAACGCATCGATGCGATCGGCGTCGCGCGGGCTCAATCTGGCGACTGAATCCCGGGTACGGCCTTCGCCGGTGAGGAGATAGCTGCCATCGGGCGCGGGCAGGAAGTTCTGCGCGCGGCGTTCGACGATGCGCAGGCCGTGCTCGGCCAGCTTCAAATCGGTGATGATCTGCGGGTTGAGCAGGCTGACGGTGTAGGCGGCCACCGAATTGCGGAATCCCGGATGGAATTCCTCGGTCACGGCGGCGCCTCCGACCACCTTGCGGCGCTCGACCAGCTTAACGCGCAGGCCGGCCATCGCGAGATAGGCCGCGCAGGTGAGGCCGTTATGCCCCGCACCGATGATGACGACGTCCGTTTCGTTCATGTGCGCTTCAACAAGGTTTGATTAAGCCGTGCCGTTGCGCCGCCCCGGCGTCCCCTCAATCCACCATTTTGCGGTTCCTTGCTAGCCTTGTTGCCATATGCTCCATTAACCGTCTCTGGCGCTTCCATGCCGGAATTCCGCCCTCCGGCGCCCGCCGGGTCCATGCCGGAGCTCTCATGAGCCTTTCTGAACCGTCCGCCGCCACGGACCTGTCGTCCGATTCCCAGAACCGGATGGTTCTGGTGGTCTACACCGCGGCGATCTTCGTCAGCGCGCTGCTGCTGTTCTCGGTGCAGCCGCTGTTCACCAAGATGGTGCTGCCGCGGCTCGGCGGCTCGCCGGCGGTGTGGTCGGTGGCGATGGTGTTCTTTCAGTCGCTGCTGCTGGGCGGCTATGCCTATGCGCATTTTCTGATGCAGCTCCGCAACCGCGCCGTCCCTGTGGCCGTGCATCTGGTGTTGCTGGTCGTTGCCATGCTGACGCTGCCGCTGTCGATCTCGAGCGGCTGGGGCGATCCGCCGAATTCGGGCTATGCGATCTGGCTACTGGGTCTGTTTGCGGTATCGATCGGGCTGCCGTTTTTTGCGCTCGCCGCCAACAACCCGCTGCTGCAGGCCTGGTTCGTCCGCACCGGGCATCCCAGCGGGCCCGATCCTTACTTTCTCTATGCGTCCTCCAACATCGGCAGTTTCCTGGCGCTGTTGTCCTATCCGGTGCTGCTGGAGCCGATGTTTACGCTGCGCGCGCAGAATCTGATCTGGACCGGCGGCTATGGCCTGCTGATCGTGCTGATCGCAAGCTGCGGCATCATGCTGCTGCGTTCGCCGGCCAATGCGGCTGATCTGAACATGCCTGCCGACGATGCGGACGCGCCGGCGCCGTCATGGATGACGCGCGCGCGCTGGATTTTCCTCGCGGCAGTGCCGTCGGGTCTGCTGATCGCGGTGACCGCGCATATCTCCACCGACGTCGCCGCGGCTCCCCTGTTATGGGTGCTGCCGCTGTCGCTGTATCTGTTGACCTGGGTGCTGGTGTTCCAGTCGCGGCCGCTGCTGCCGCACAAATGGATGTTGCTGGCGCAGCCGCTGGCGATCGCCGGCGTCGTCGTGCTGCTGGCCTTCGGCGGCGAGCAGAATTTGCTGCTGACGCTCGGCGGGCATCAATTGTGTTTCTTCGTCATCGCGATGGCCTGCCATGGCGAATTGGCGCGGACGCGGCCGGCCGCCAAATATCTCACCGGCTTCTACGTCGCGCTGTCGTTCGGCGGCATGGTCGGCGGCCTCTTCGCCGGCCTGATCGCCCCCTTCACCTTTTCCTGGATCGCCGAATACCCGATCCTGCTGGCACTGGCGGCGTTGTGCCGGCCGACGGGAAACGAGCGGTTGCCGCGCTGGAGCAATTGGTACTGGCCGTTCCTCGCGGCGCTGGCGGTGGCGCTGATCGCACCGACCTGGTCGCCCGGTACGGTCATGCACTGGCTCGATGACCGTCGGGTCTGGATGATCGGCGCGGTCGGCGTGCTCTCGGCATTGCTGGCGCTTGGACTGAACGCCAGCCGCTGGAAGATCTTTGCAACCGTGGTGGTGGCGCTGGTGCTGCTGCGCGCTTACCCTTCCGACGACGGCCGGGTGGAGACCGTGCGCAGCTTCTTCGGCGTCCATAAGATCGTGGTGACGTCGAACGGCCAATATCACGTGCTGATGCACGGCACCACGATCCACGGCGCCGAAAAATTCAAGAACGATGACGGCACGCCAGTGACCGGCCGGCCCGAGCCGATCACCTACTACCACAAGGACGGCGGCATCGGGCAGGCGATCGCGGCGGTGCGCGAGCGGAAAGGGGCCGCGCTGCGGGTTGCGGTGATCGGGCTTGGCTCCGGCACGCTGACCTGCGCCTCGTTGCCGGGCGAGGACTGGAAGTTCTTCGAGATCGACCAGACCATGGTCGATACCGCGCGTGATCCGAAGTATTTCACCTATATCAGCAAGTGCGAGCCGGACCTGAAGCCCGTGATCGGCGATGCGCGGCTGACCTTCGCGCGCGAGCCGAACGGCGTCTACGACCTGATCATCGTCGACGCCTATTCGTCGGATGCGATCCCGATTCATCTGGCGACCGAAGAGGCGATGGAGATCTACAAGGAGAAGCTGGCGCCGCAGGGTGTGGTGGCGATGCACGTTTCCAACCGGCATCTGGAGCTGTCCAGCGTCGTGGTCGGCATTGCCGATGCCAACGACATGAAGAGCTGGGTCTACAGCGAGGATTCCGGCCGCGACAGCGAGTACATCTTCTCGACCTCGGTGGTGGTGTCGGCGCGGCACGAGGCCGATGTCGGCGCGCTCGCGTCATCGGACAAATGGGCCGAGACCGAAGCCGAAGATCACCAGCGGGTCTGGACCGACGATTATTCCAACGTGCTGGGGGCCGTTTGGCGCCGGATGCGCGACGGCGAACAATAGGCCCATTGCGATAATTCGTTGCAGGTTTATGGTTCGGTGCGCTTTCCAAACGAATGGAATTTCGCGATGGCCAATTTCACTCCTGTGTCGGCCGCGATCGGCGGCGCGCTGATCGGCCTTTCCGCCGTGCTGTTGATGCTGCTGACCGGCCGGATCGCCGGCATCAGCGGCATCTTTGCGGGGCTCCTGAATATCAGGAGTGAGGACAAGGCCTGGCGCATCGCCTTCATCGCGGGGCTGATGCTGGTTCCCGTCATCGCCGGATGGATCGGCTACGGCATGGCGCCGCCCAGGCTGCCGGCCAGCTGGGCCGTCATCGTGGTGGCGGGATTACTGGTCGGCTTCGGTGCGCGGCTCGGCGGCGGCTGCACTTCCGGACACGGCATTTGCGGCATCGGACGGCTGTCGGTGCGCTCGATCGCGGCGACCATCGTCTTCATGGTGACGGCGGTGATCACCGTGGCCGTCACCCGCCACATATTGGGAGGCTGAGCCATGGAAGTCATATCGCGGATCATCGCGCCGTTGTTGTGTGGCCTGATCTTCGGCACCGGCTTGCTCGTCTCGGGAATGGTGCAGCCGACCAAGGTGCTCGCATTCCTCGATATCTTTGGCGCGTGGGATCCAAGCCTCGCCGTGGTGATGGCGGCGGCATTGGCTGTCGCCACTCCCGGCTTCATGCTGGCAAGGCGGCGCGCGCGGCCGGTGCTGGCCGGGCAGTATTTCCTCCCGGTCAAATCCGACATCGATGCGCCGCTGGTGCTGGGCGCAGGACTGTTCGGCATAGGGTGGGGTCTCGTCGGATTGTGCCCGGGACCGGCGCTGGAGAGCCTGGCGACGCTGTCGCCGGGCCTGGTTGTCTTCGTTGTGGCGATGGCCAGCGGGATGATTCTGCACGACACATGGCAGCCGTCGCGGCCACCGTTGCAACGACAAGTCCAAGTCAATCCTGATAGGTGAACGGCCCGCGCGGCTGGTAATATTGCTGCGGCTGCTGCTGGTAGTAATAGCCCTGTGGCGCCCGCGCGTAGCCGCGGTTGTCATAATATTGCTGCGGCTGCGGATAGGCCTGTGCGCCGTAGAGGCGGCGGTCGCGCGGCGCCGGATAACGCGCCTCGCTGGAACTGCCGTCGGCCGGATAGATATAGCCGTCGTCGGCGCGCCCTTGCGGCGCCATTCCAGCCTGCGGCGCCATGCCGGGCTGCGGCGTGATCACGACGGGATCACCAGCGGCGTTGGATTGCTGCTCATATTGCTGCGGCGGAGCACGGCGCGCGACGGCGTTGGTGCGCGGCCGCGGATTGCGCGCCAATGCGACCTGGGAAGAGCCGGTCAGCGTCACCGTGGTGTTGAGCACGCCTTGCTCCTGCACCAGCGCGTAGAGCTTCGCGGCGTTGTCGCGCGACAGCCGCACGCAGCCATGCGACGCCGGGGAGCCGAGCCGGCCCACGGAATCGGTGCCGTGAATGGCGTGGCCGACCTTCGTGAAGAAGATCGAATGCGGCATCGGCGCCTCGTCGAATTCCTTGGAATAGTGATCTGCTTCCATGCGGAAGGCGCGGAAGCTGCCGTTCGGCGTTTCATACGATGGAAGGCCGCTCGACACCGGCCAGCGATAGCGCTCGACGCCATCGACGGCGACGGTCATCAGCTGGCTATCCTTGTCGACGGTGATGGCGACTTTGGCCTGCGCGGCGCTGGTCATGAACAGCATCAGGCAGGTAGCGGCAACGAGGAAGGAACGCATTTTACCTTTGGCCTCCAGGCCGTTTTACCAAAGCGCCATGAATGCAGGCGCCGCAGCTCTCCGTCCCCCGGCATCCAATATGCCCGGAATCCGGTCGCTATTCCAGCGGCCTGCAGACCCATCGTTAATGCGCCCCACGGCGCAAACAAGGCGGAGAGGGGGCTGAATCCGGCTGATAGTGCTGACTTTTTCGCGAGCGGTTGCCATAACGGCTCGCCTTGAGCGATCCGTCAGTTCTTCAACCGATACCCCGTCCTGAAGATCCACCACACCAGCACCATGCACACCGCGAGGAAGCTGAGCGTCATACCGAGGCTCAGGGCGACGCTGACGTCGGCGATTTCATAAAAGCTCCAGCGGAAGCCCGAGATCAGATAGACCACCGGGTTGAGCAGCGTGATGGTGCGCCAGCCCGATGGCAGCATGTTCACCGAGTAGAAGCTGCCGCCGAGGAAGGTCAGCGGCGTCACCACCAGCATCGGGATCATCTGCAGCTTCTCGAAGCCGTCGGCCCAGATGCCGATGATGAAGCCGAACAGGCTGAAGGTCACCGCCGTCAGCACCAGGAAGGTCAGCATCCACCAGGGATGCATGATGTGCAGCGGCACGAACAGCGCGGCGGTGGCGAGGATGATCAGGCCGAGGATGATCGATTTGGTGGCGGCGGCGCCGACATAGCCCAGCACGATCTCGAAATACGACACCGGCGCCGACAGCAGTTCATAGATCGTGCCGACGAATTTCGGGAAGTAGATGCCGAACGAGGCGTTGGCGATGCTCTGCGTCAGGACCGACAGCATCACCAGCCCCGGCACGATGAAGGTGCCGTAGCTGACGCCGTCGACCTCGGTGATGCGCGAGCCGATCGCGGCGCCGAACACCACGAAATACAGCGAGGTGGAAACGACCGGCGAGACGATGCTCTGCAGCAGCGTGCGCCAGGTGCGCGCCATTTCGAACAGGTAGATGGCTTGAACGGCGCGCCAGTTCATGGTGCCCTCACCAGGCTGACGAAGATGTCTTCGAGCGACGATTGCGTGGTGTCGAGGTCGGAGATGCGGATGCCGGCGTTGCGGAGGTCGCTCAAGAGACTGGTGATGCCGGTGCGATCGCCCTTGGTGTCGTAATGATAGGTCACTTCGCGGCCGTCCTCGGACAGTTCGAGATGGTAGGCGGCCAGCGCTGGCGGGATCGCCTCGACCTTGCTCTGCAGGTACAGCTTGAGATGCTTCTTGCCGAGTTTCTGCATCAGCCCGGCCTTGTCCTCGACCAGGATGATCTCGCCCTTGTTGATGACGCCGATGCGGTCGGCCATCTCCTCGGCCTCTTCGATGTAATGCGTGGTCAGGATGATGGTGACGCCGGAGGCCTGCAGCGCGCGCACCACTTCCCACATGCCCTTGCGCAATTCGACGTCGACGCCCGCGGTCGGCTCGTCGAGGAACAGGATCTGCGGCTCGTGCGACAGCGCCTTTGCGATCATGACGCGGCGCTTCATGCCGCCGGACAGCGTGACGATCTTGGAATCCTTCTTGTCCCACAGCGACAGGTCTTTCAGCACCTTCTCGATATGGGCGGGGTTCTTCGGCTTGCCGAACAGGCCGCGGCTGAAACTCACGGTCGCCCACACCGATTCGAAGGCGTCGGTGTGCAGTTCCTGCGGCACCAGCCCGATCAGCGAGCGCGCGGCGCGGTAATCCCTGTTGATGTCGTGGCCGTCGACGGTGACGCGGCCTTCGCTCAGGTTCGCGATGCCGCAGATGATGGATATCAGCGTGGTCTTGCCGGCGCCGTTGGGTCCCAGCAGCGCGAAAATCTCGCCGCGACGGATATCCAGATTGATACCGTTCAGCGCCTTGAAGCCCGAACCATAGGTCTTGGACAGGTTGGCGACGGAAATGATCGGGGACATGGAGAGCATGGTCGCAGTCTGATCTGAAATTGTGGCACGGCGCTGCGGCCGCGTGAGCGCGAGCGGGGGCAGCGGGAACTTTCAGATAGGAATGCGCGGGCCGCTTCGCAATCGGCGAATAGAATTATTATCTCTTGCTATTGCTTCTTCTTGGCCGGCTTTTTCGCGGCCGCGCCTTTTGCCGCCGCGGCCGGCTCGCTCTGCTCGGGCACTTTCGCCAGCGTCATGATCTGCGTCTGCGCATTGACGGGTCCGTTGGGACGGGCGGGATCGAGCAGTTGCTCCTCGCCCAGTCCGACCGACTGCAGCCGCTTCGCCGATATCTTGAAGGTGTTGACGAGGATGTCGCGGATCGCGTCGGCGCGGCGCTGGCTGAGGAAGACGTTGTGGTCGCGCCGGCCGGTCGATTCGACATGGCCGACGATCAGGAACGTGTAGTTCAGCAGGGCGGAGTTGACCAGCGTGTCGGCCAGCCGTCCGATGGTCTGATAGGATTCCGGCCGCACGATCGGGGTGTCGGTGTCGAACTGGATGTCGACGTTGAAGCTCGGCAGCTTGTTCAATTCGGGCGCGATCGGCGGCCGCTTGTTCGGCGGCGGCTCGTTCTTGCCCCGTTGTTTCGAGCGCTCGAGCACCTGCTGGCGCAGCGCGGGGATATCCAGCTCCAGCGGCGTTTCCAGCCCGCTCAGCTTGGTGGCGACGTCGTCCTGCGCCCGGTAGCCGACATCGGCGATGGACTTGGTGCATCGCGCGCTCACGGTCGGCAGCGCCAGCAGGCAAGCCAGGGATTTGAAGACCTCGCGTCCCTTGCCGCCGCACTTCTTGACGACTTCGAACTCGCACTCCCGCCCGACAGTGGCGCGCGCCGCGATGCGTTTCTGGATCGCATCGAACGCCCGGGGATAATCGGTCTTGCACGCCGCCGACATCACGTCCTGGTTGCGGTAGAGGCACTCCTTCAGGCGGGTGGAGTCGATATTGACGCCGCGGCAATTGGCGGTGATGTCGGGGGCGCAGCTCTTGCCGAGAATGGCGGCCCCCTCGCCAAAGCTGATGGTCTGCGCCGACGCCAGCGACGGCGCCATGAGCGCAAGGATTATTAGGATGGATTTGCCCCGGAACATGGCCGCATCTCAACCGATGAATCCGCCGTTGGTCAAGGGCTTGGGCGAACAGAATGCCGTTCTGTCATATTGTCCGTTGTTCATAGCGTTTCCCTTCGCTCGGCAAGCCGGCCCGCCGTGGTCCCGGCTGGAATATCGGGGTCGGGAGGTCGAGTCCGGTTGACCAGGCGCCGGCTCCGATTCGGACTGACAAGACGAACAGCGGAGGATGTGAATCCGCGTTCTCGCGGCGCGATACGCCCGAGGTTTGCGTTCGTTCCACCCTCTCAAATCAGAGGGCGCAGGGAATGCCGGATGCGCGCTGCACCCGCGGTCTCATGTGCGATTGTGCATAAGAATGCTGCACATGAGCATACAGGGCAGCGGAGAACATCCGACATTCCCTGCGCAGTGGCTTTACGGCTTATGCCGCGCTCTCCCCGGTGAGACGGCCTCTATTGCCACCGT
>NZ_JAFCLS010000094.1 GCF_018131075.1 Bradyrhizobium sp. JYMT SZCCT0428
CGCTCAAGTGAGAACTCGTAAAACAGCGGGGCCTGATCAACCTGCCGCGGACCCATCATCGATTCGATCTCCCGCCCCGATGGTACGGAATGAATCAGCGATCACGGTCGGCTTCAACAACGAGTTTTTCAACGCAATCGGCGCAAAGCGGTCGGTCGGAGGAATGTCTGCTGTTGGGGGTAGACGGACATGCCGCACCGGCGGATTGAGGTCTCAGGTTTGTCGCGGGGCGAGAGATGCACCTAGGTACGGCAAGAAATCGACTACATGCGCACCCGGATAGGGCGCCAGCGAAATGACATCCTAAGCCTCCATTGGGCGGGGATCTCAAACGCTTCGATTGAACTTCTCCTAGTCCGGATGCAGGCCAAGATAGACGCGCTCTTTGAGCGACGTGAAGCGCGTCATGGTCTTCTCCCTCAAGTACCGCTCCGAGTTCGCCGTCGTGTTTCTTAACGCTGCGGCCCAGACAGATTGACCTCGCGCTCGGCACGAAAGACATTGCTATGGAGATTAGCGATCCATTGCCGGCCGCTGGACGTCACATTGAGATAGCGGATCGCAAGCTGGATCTGCGGCGCGACATTGATCCAGTAAAACTGCGGGAATTTGTAAACGATGTCTGCGGGCGTCGCGTAGCCTAGCGTCTTGTTCAGTCCGATCTCCTCGAATTCGTAAAACAGCGCATTGGACTTGCGCATGTAGTTGGGGTGGCCCAGCTGGCCGATCAGATCGGCGGCGCGCAGCAGCAATCCTTCCTCCTCATTGAGGTCATCCAAGTCGGCTTTTGGTGTCGTTACGTAGGGGAAGCGAGTGTATTCGATTGTTCGAGCAATCCGGGCCGCGTCGACTCCCTCTACGGCATCGAACCGCTCGACAGCGAACAATTTCGAACGGTCGACATGGTAGGCATCGGCCATCCCTGGGAGATGGGCGCTCAAAGCCGATCATCGTTCGCTTCCAGCCGGGTCTTAGGTATTTTGTCACGCCACTTTTGAACGCGCTGCTGTTTGGAGACGAAGGGTCTCTTCCGCGAGGTGGCGCTGTTTTGATCCTTCGAAGCCGTGCATTCCTGTTTGCCATTGGAGACCGACGATCGCGCCCTTGGTCGGTTGGAGCAGAGCCAACGAGCTGAAGAGGGTGAGTGGCAACCAAATAGCGAACTGAAGCCACGCCGGTGGCGCGTAAGCCACTTCAACGGCGAGGATTGCCGGTACGACCGAGTGGCCGACAACGATAATCACGAGATAGGCCGGAAAGTCGTCGGCACGATGATGATGAAAACTCTCGCCGCACTGTTCGCAATGGTCGGCGACCTTCAGGAATCGCCCGAACAGCGAGCCCTTTCCGCAATTTGGGCATTTTCCCAAAAATCCGCGCCACATTGCCTTGCCTAGGGAGATCCGATCCTCGATAGGAGTCATTCAAATGTTCCTTGACCGTCAATTTGATTTCCATACAATAAGTACGAATGGACTGACAATCAAAACAATTGGGCTGGATTGCATGGAATGGATCCCTACAATAGCGGAGGGGTCGGGGTCGGTTTACCTGCGCATCGTTGATGCGCTTTCGGCCGATATCGCGAGCGGTCGTCTGGCTCGCGGCGAGCAGCTCCCCACCCATCGTGCCTTAGCGCGGGCGCTCGGCATTGATCTCACGACGGTGACACGTGCTTACGGCGAAGCGCGGAGGCGAGGCCTGATTGATGCCAGAGTGGGCCACGGCACGTTCGTGTCGGAGACGACTGCGAGGGTTGCCGCGAATATTCACTATCCGGTCAAGGTCGACCTCTCGATGAACGTTCCGCCGCATCCGGTCGAGGCGAATCTGGAGGGCCGCATCGCGCAGGGGCTCGCCCTCATTCAGAGTGAATCGAGTTTTACCGCACTCCTCAACTATCAGCGACCCGGTGGCAGTGACGAGGAACGTACGATCGCTGCCAACTGGTTGCGGCCGCGCGCGCCGGCGCTCGCCGAGCGTCTAATTATCTATCCCGGGACACAGGCGGCTCTCTTCAATACATTGTTGGCGCTGACTTCACCCGGAGATGTGGTGCTCACCGAAGCGCTCACATTTCCCGGAATAAAGGCGGCGGCAGCGAAACTGCGAGTGTGTCTTGTCGGCGTCGCAATGGACGGAGAGGGGCTTGATCCCGACGCGCTCAAGGCCGCCTGCAAACAACATAAGCCGAAAGCTGTCTATCTGATCCCAACGCTGCACAATCCAACAACGATCACGCTCGGCGCAGAGCGCCGCAAGGCGGTGGCCAACATCATCCGCCATACCGGAACAATCTTGATCGAGGACGACGCCTACGGATTGCTGGAACCGTCTGCCTCACCGATTGCAAATCTGATCCCCGAACTCAGCTATCTCGCCGTTAGCCTATCGAAAAGTATCGCGCCAGCACTCCGTGTTTCCTATCTTCTGGTGCCTGATGCCGCATCAGACCAAGTCATGAGGAACAATCTTCAGGCGACGATGCAGATGCCGCCGCCGCTCATGGTTGCGCTCGCCACGAATTGGCTTCGTTCCGGAACCGCCGACCAGATCATCACGGCAATTCGTATTGAGGCGACGGGCCGCCAGCAATTGGCGGCCCGAATCCTGAAGGGATTGCCGTTCGTCGGCAACCCGGGCGCACATCACCTTTGGCTGTCGTTGCACGGTGAATGGACTCGGTCTGATTTCATCTCACATCTTCTTCTTGATGGATTGGCTGTTGTGGGCAGCGAGGCTTTCGCCGTCGATGGGACGGCACCACACGCCGTTCGCGTCGCCCTCGGCGCCGCCCGGAACCGCGCTGAATTGTCCCAAGCGCTGTACGTCCTTGCCGCGGCACTTAAGTCCACCGCCAGGGCGGTCCAGATCGTTTAGAAATAAATAAAATCCGGCCGGGCTGCACCTAACTCGCGGGCTGCACCTGACCCAGCTTAGCGATCGCAAGCCGGATCGGATTAGAGCCTCCCGTAGCGGCGGTGCCGACTTCCGCGCGCTCTCCAGCCGTTAAGTGTCTAGCCCGTTGGGCCGTGGAATCTCGTCAGCGTCCTGTCCGGTAGATGTCCGGCCCATTATTCGCCTCCCCCTCGTGCCTGCTTCGCGAGCGCCTGACACTCGCTCGGCAAAATTCCATAAGCTTTCTTAAACCTACGTGCGAAATGGGTCATGTCGAAGAATCCCCAGTCGTAAGCAATTTCGCTGACCCTTCGATGTGATTGATTTGAATCCTCGAGCGCGGAGCGGCAGCGGGCAAGCCGCCGTGCCTGGATCAGACGCATGATGGATGTATCGTGATCAGCGAGGATACTGTTTGCATATCGAACGCTGACCCCTGCGGCATCGGCCGCCGTCTGGGCGTCAAGCGTCGGATCACTTAGCCTTGCTTCGATAGCCGACCGAATATTTAGTAAAACAAGCGCCTTGCCGGAGGAAACGCGCGGTTGGGGACCATCGATTGTCATCGCGAGCGATGCGGCTACCAAGTCTAGCGCGTGGTTTCCCACCATCTCTTCGCTTATCGGATTCATTTTTCCGACAAGCGAAGGCAACTTGGCCAAGAGCGACGACATAAGATCATCCTCCGCTCTGATTGGCTTTATTAATCGCGTCGTGAAGTTGCGAATCTTTCCGATTCGCGCTTCCAACTCGCGGCGCGGGACCTTGAGCACTAGAGTTTCGGAACATTCCGAGAATCTTCCATCGTAAGGCCGCAGGGGGTCCAGGAACGTGACATCTCCGGTTTCGAACACGATTTCTCGGGTATCCTGTTCAAGAGAAATCGAACCCGAGATCTGTCGGCATACCAACAGATGGTCGGACCTTGCATGGGTGATATGACGCATGGTGTGCGACACCCGCATTGAGGAGTTGCGGAAGTGTACGAGTTCGAAACTCCCAAACAATCCTGTGTCGATTTGCGCTTCGAAACTCAGCCGGTTCGCCGGCCGAGAATCGTGATCCACGATGTCTTTGCGGGCGACGCTGTGCCAGAAGTCGAACTTATCGCGCGGGTGCACTAGCTTCGTCGAGAACACAGTTTTCATGCAGGTTTTCCTTAACCATCAACCGGCCGATTACGTGTGCCAACTCGGCCGATCGACATCGCGGCCGTTCGCTATAGTTCACGTCCACATCCGAGATGGGCGCTGTTCTGACCGGCCCGGAAACCCGGGTGCAATTCGAACACCATGGAGATCGGATTGCGGTGATCAAGCGGCCGGCACATTGCCTTGCCGAGGGAGAGTCCGATCCTTGATGGGGGCATCCAAATGTTTCTTGACGGGATCCATACAATAAGCACGAGATGATGAACAATAAGAGCCGTGTCGTTGAATTGCATGGAATTGATCCATACAATAAGGGGTGGGGTCGGTTTACCTTCGCATTGTTGCCGATATCGCGACAGGTCGCCCGGCTCGCGGCGAGCAGCCGGCCACCCATCGTGCCTTTGCGCGGGCGCTCGACATTGATCTCATGCCGGTGACAAGTACTTACGGCGAAGCGCGCGGCCTGATTGATGCCAGAAGGGGCCACGGCACTTCCGTGTCAGAGACGACTGTGAGGGTTGCCGCGGACATTCACTACCAGGTCAAGACCGACCCCTTGTCGGCGCCGTAGTGGACGCGAGGGGCTTGATCCCGACGCGCTCAAAGCCGCCTGCACGGTATAGGCCGAAGGCTGTCAATCTGATTCCAACGCTGAACAATCCAACAACGATCATGCTCGGCCCGCAGCGCCGGAGGGAATTAGCCAACATCATCCCCCATACCGCAACAATGTACGACACCCGCATTGAAGATTTGTCGAAGTGTACGAGTTCGACACGCCCAAAAAATCCGGTGTCGATTTTCGCCTCGAAGCTCAACCGGTTCGCCGGTCGATAATCGTTATCCGCGATATCATTGCAGACGACGCTTTTGCCAGAAGTCGAATTTGTCGCGCGGGTTCACTAGCGTCGTCGTGAACACGATTTTCGTGCGGGTTTTTCTTAACCATGAACCGGCCGATTACGAGTGCCAAAGCAGCCGATCGACATCGCGGCAGTTCGCTATGATTCATGTCCACATCGGGGCGTTGCTCTGACCCGCTCGGAACCGGCTGCAGCTTAACCCCCTTGGAGATCGGGTCGCGGTGAGAGCGACCAGGTCAAGACGAATTGAGTCAGATGCGGGAACGCAACCACGCCTTGCTGCCGGACGCCCCGCGAATGAAGACAGCGAAGCTATGTCGAAGGATGATCACAAAGCGGACCAGTTACATTGGAGCGGGTCAGTAATGAGTTACAAGACGCCACATGACGTTCGGCATCGTGCGCCGATATTGATGATCGCTATTCTCGGGACTGCCCTGTCGATCGCGGGCTGGTACATCGTCTCAGGCTTGGAGGACCGTACCTCGGCTGCCGAGTTCAACCTCCGTGCCGGCAATATGGCGGCAGCCCTTCAGAATGGAATAGATGAGTATTTCACCAAGCTGTCCCCGCTCCGGGCGATATTTGAGTTCACTTCGGGTGCGGTCAGCGAGCAGGAGTTTATGGCGTTTTCCAATCGACTGTTGCGGGATCAGTCCGCAATCCTGAGCTTGTCCTGGATCCCACGCATTCGAAACGAACAACGTGCGGCCCACGAGCAGACAGCGCAACGCGAGGGAAGTGACGGCTATCGCATCCGAACTGTGACCGAGCATAACGCACTTGAGCCGTCGCCGGCCGCCGCAGAATATTTTCCCGTCTACTACTCGACGGAGAAGTCCCGTGTTGACGTGGTGAAAGGGTTGAATCTGGCCGACAGCGGCATCCGACAGCGGCCGCTCGAAAGCGCGCGAGACGGTGACGCACTGGCGGCCTCACAAGAATTCATGTTGCAATCGGGGACCGGCGACCGGATCGGTTTCTTCGTTGTCTTGCCGATTTACAAGCGCGGTCTGCCACACAAGTCGGTCGAAGAGCGACGTCAAAATCTCGTCGGTTTCGTGCAAGGTGTATTTCAGATCGACACTATGATTGCCGCGACCCTGCGTGGAATTCGAACCCCCGCTGATTATTACATCTTCGCATCCGAAGCCGATTCGAGTGCGCGGCTGATTTACACCAGTCTGCAGAAACCATCGGGTGAGCCGCTCGCCGCGAGCCACCCCCCCGAGTTCGATACGCCCCTTCATTGGTCCGGAAAGATCGACATTGCCGATCGTCAGTGGCGGATGGTTGCCGTGCCTAAGCAAACATCGATCCTGATACACTCCAGGGCCTGGATTCTCCTAGCGGCCGGCCTGTGCATGACCGGCCTAATTTTTGTCTTTATGTGGCGGTCGAATCTGCACACACGCAAACTTATTAAAGCCAATAAAATGATCAGCGAACTGGCGAGCACCGACCCACTCACCGGCCTTGCCAATCGTAGGACCTTCCACGACCGGTTGGCCCTGACGTTCGAGAATGCTAAGCGCGGCGGCGGGCCCTTTGCCGTGCTTTATATAGACCTCGACCACTTCAAGGACTTCAACGATCTGATGGGTCACCCGGCCGGGGACGCTCTGCTGGTGGAGGTTGGCGAACGGCTGCTCGCCGAAACAAGTGACGCCGACTGCGTTGCCCGCTTGGGCGGCGATGAATTCGCAATCTTGCAGTCGAATGCCGGCGAGGAAGGCGCCAGCGAGGCGTTGGCAGAGAGAATTGTCGCGACGCTCAACGAGCTCACTGTGCTCGAAGGATACGCCGCGCGCATCTCGGCCAGCGTCGGGGTTTCGCGCTATGCAGAGGGAATTGATGGACCGGACGTCCTGCTGATGCAGGCCGATCTCGCGCTTTACCGTGCGAAAGATGCCGGCCGCAATCGCGCCGGCTTTCACGATGAGACGTTCGGCCAGCTTGCCTGCGAGCGTGTACTTCTAGGACGAGAACTTGTGGCCGCGATCAAATGCGGCGGCCTTGCGTTGCAATACCAGCCTCAGGTCGACATCGAAACCCGCCGCATCGTCGGGCTCGAAGCCTTGGTGCGTTGGAACCATCCGCAGCGCGGCTCGATATCACCCGCGGTGTTCATCCCGGTTGCAGAGAAGACCGGGTCGATCGTCGACCTGGGGAAATGGGTATTCGATGAAGCTTGCCGGCAGACCCGAGTCTGGCAAGACGAGGGCATCGATGTGCCAACGGTCGCGGTCAACCTTTCCGCAATCCAGTGCAAGCGACCCGAACTTGAGCTGGACATCGTCGCGAGTCTGAAGCGCTGGAACATCGCCCCCGATCGGATAGAACTCGAATTAACCGAATCCGTTCTAATGGAGGCCACCGAACATCACCGCAACATCATCACGCGTCTGCGAGCGCTCGGACTAAGACTTGCAATCGATGATTTCGGCACCGGCTATTCGTCGCTCAACTATCTTACTAACTTTCCGGTCGATCGGATCAAGATTGCACAGGAGCTGATTTTCAAATGCACAACGGAAATCCGATGCGCTGCGGTGGTTCGCGCCGCCATTCGTCTTGCCGAAGAACTGGACACCGAAGTGCTTGCGGAAGGCGTCGAAAATTCGGAGCAGGCGCGGTTTCTGTCGTCAGCTGGCTGCAAATCCGCGCAGGGCTATTTCTTCAGCCGCCCGGTTGACGCTGCCCAAGCCGCAACTTTGCTGCGTGCAGGCTTCATTCGCCCGCTTGTGTTTCTCGCGGCACCCAAAGACGGCGGTAGCCGTCTGGCCCCCGGACGGCTGATGGTCGTTTGAACCAATGATGGTGAGCCACTGAGCGCCGTAGGCCCAGGTCAAACTGCGAGGATCCTGTTGACGTCGGAGTTATGTCGATAGACGGAACCTGTGTCGCGACGGTCAATCGATCGAAGTGTCCGAGACTGCGGCGCAGATAAGACTGACCGCTCCGGCCATGAACGACACTAAATATTTTCTTCTGCTAACTCGCCGTGGCGCTAAGCGTTGAATCGAGGAGGTCGAGAAGATCGGTTTCACGTGCTTGCCGTGCTCTTACCGTAGATCAGCCGATGAATTGGTCCATGGCAGCCGATTGAAAGCACAGACATCAGCTAGAAACAGGCGCAATTCGAAAATGCGTCGCACGTCCATTTAGTAGCTATTTTTGCCGACATCCGTAAAAGTACGGGGCTGAAAATGCAAGCAAAGTCGCATCACCGTCGAGAGACTCAACCGGCGGAAATGCCGCCAGCAGAGCCAAATGTTTCGCTCCCGCGAGCCATTGTCCTCCACACGAAGGATAGCACCAAGCAAACGTTGGGGTTTCCGTCCCTTAATCCAGCGGAGCTGAAGCGCGTAATGTTCTCCACCCCAATTTGCGCAAGATGCGTGTCGACCGATGGGTTGTGGTCGGAAAGCTGCCTGGTCTTAAGCGTGTGGGACACCGGCGCCCAGCTTCAGGTGAGTCTTCCGGGTGATCTCACCCAGTTCTATCTTTTATTCACGTCCTCTCAAAAGCCGGTCTCCAGGCAATGTAGACGAGTCAGCATATACGGCAACGTGATCGAAGTCGCGTATCTGCGGAAGCAACCGGCATTCTTGCTGAATTAAGGACTCGATTAATGAAACAGGAAATCAATGTCGATGAAATTTTTTCGGCATCGTGGGACGAGAGCCCAGTTTCCATCGTTCTGGATGTCGACACCGCCGGTAAATCTGGACACGAAAGTTGCTTACCCTTGATTACTCACCCCAAGCTCATTGGTGCGCTCCACCTCGAGAACACGTTGACACCGCACGTTTTCGCGCAGGCGCGAATCCCAGTGCTCAAACAGCTTGCCTCACAGGCGGCGATCGCGCCGGAGAACGCACGGCTATGTGCCGATCTGCAGCAGGAGAGCAGCGAGCGTAAGCGAGCGGAACAAGCCCTGCGGCAAAGCGAGCAACGCTTCCGCGACTACGTTGCGACTGCCTCCGACTGGCTTTGGGAGACCGGGCCAGACCACCTTTTCACCTATATATCGGAGCAGTTGAGTGCTTTCGGCATCGACCCTGGGGAGCTGATCGGGAAACGCCGTTTCGATGCAGCATCCGACCAGGAGACTGAGACGCAGAAATGGCGTGAGCACATGGCCGCGCTGGAGCTACATGAGCCGTTCCGGAATTTCGAGTATACTTGCCGCGATCGTGCCGGGCATCAGCGCTATCTCAGAGTTAACGGCCGGCCTGTCTTTGCCGCCGACGGTCGCTTTATGGGTTATCGCGGAACGGCCACCGACCTGACCCACCAGCACGAGGTCGAGGAACGGCTGCGCCAATGCCAGAAGATGGACGCTATCGGCCACCTCACAGGGGGGGTCGCTCACGATTTCAACAACGTTCTTACGGTCATCACCGGAACGATCGAGATTCTCAGCGAAGGCGTCGCGGATCGGCCGCAACTCGCTGCCATTGCCCAACTCATCGACGATGCCGCCACGCGCGGGGCCGAAATTACGTCCCAGCTCCTTGCCTTGGCGCGCCGTCAGCCGCTGGCGCCTCGCGAGATCGAGGTCAACGATCTGCTGACCGAAACGGCGCGGTTGCTCAAACCCACACTGGGGGAACACATCGAGCTGAAGCTGGCGCTGGCGGAGGATGGGTCGTTTGCGCTCGCCGATTCGTCGTTGCTTTCAGCGGCCGTGATCAATCTTGTAGTGAATGCGCGGGATGCCATGCCCGGCGGCGGTACGGTCACGCTCGAAACCGCCAACGTGACCGTCGATGAGGCGAAGGCATCCGCTTGCAGTGCGGTAAATCCCGGAGCTTTTGTGATGATCTCGGTCAGCGACACCGGGGAGGGTATCCCGGCCGATATCCGCGACCGGGTGTTCGAGCCGTTCTTCACGACCAAGGCAATAGGCCGCGGCACCGGCCTTGGACTGAGCATGGTCTACGGCTTCGCCAAACGGAGCGGAGGCATGGTCAAGATAGAAAGCGAGCAAGGCCGCGGCACTGCGATCAAGCTGTATCTGCCACGAGCGGAAGGGTCCGCGCCAGTAAAGGCGACGCCAGCGCGTGCCTATGCGCCTGCGCCTGCTCACGAGACAATCCTGATCGTCGAGGATGATCCGCTCGTCAGGGGTTATGTGATCGCCCAGCTTGGTAGCATGGGATTCCAGACGCTTTCTTGCGCCGACGGGCCGACGGCCCTCGCGCTGGTCGACCAGGGCACGACATTCGATCTCCTGTTCACCGACGTCATCATGCCGGGAGGGATGAATGGCCTGCAGTTGGCTGAAGCCGTTTTCAAGAGGCGCCCGGGCGTGCGTGTGCTTTACACCTCCGGCTACAGCGAGAGTGCGATCGCCCATGGAAGTCAGCTCGATTCCGATGTCGTGCTTCTCAGGAAGCCGTACCGAAAATCCGATCTGTCGCGGAAAATCCGCGAGGTGATGCACTCCTGATCGACGAACCTCTTGCTGCGAACGGCCGGACCTTACATTCGGGTCAAAAGTGCCGGTCTAGCAGGCTGTTGAAGAACTCAGCCGCGTTCGCAATAGAGGCTGAACCTCGCCATTGTGTCTGTAGAAGTGTCCCAACGAGCTTGCCCGCGGTGCCGATTATAATTATCCGCGACCGCAGACGGGGTCATTCTCGTCGTACCTTCCCATGAGAACTCCTCACGGGCGATGGGCGGCGGCTAAGCCCCGGGACAGCCCTTCTCGGCTGGTCAAAAGGACTTGCGACTGCACCCAGCATGGTCTCCAAGACGGTAGCTACGTCTTCCAAGAATGAGCAATATTATACAGCTATGCGTGGAACGAAGGGCCATATAGTTGCTTGGTCCGACGGCAGGTGCATCCATAATGACCATTTCTACAAGCAAACGGCACGTTGTCCTCGTCGTCGAGGACGAATTTCTGCTCCGAACGAACGCGGCGGAAATGATCGCGGACGCGGGGTTCGACGTTGTCGAGGCCGGCGATGCCGATGAGGCGATTGCCATCCTGGAAGCGCGACCGGATATTCATGTCGTCTTTACGGATATCCAGATGGCCGGATCGATGGATGGGTTAAAGCTCGCCCACTTTGTACGTGGCCGCTGGCCGCCGGTTAAGATCATCGCGACTTCTGGAAATCATGTGTTTAAAGAGGGCGATTTACCGGAGGGAGGCGTATTCCTGCCTAAGCCGTACAGCTTCGACAGCATCTCCGCGGTACTCCGCGAGATGGCTGGTTAAGACCGAACGCCGGCAGCACCGGCGACGGCATCCGGCCAGGCCAGAACGGCAGCCGGCGCTGCGCTGAGAGGCCAGCCCTCAGTTTCGGTATCCTCCGCCTCCACCAAGTCCTCCTCATCTAGCTTCATCTCGAGCCGAAGGCCGGTCCAGCCTGGCGCTGCGGTCGACCGCTTTTGGCGCAAAGCTGCCATTCGCGGGCATATCCGCTCGTGGTGGCAGAACAGACAAGCCACACCGGCGGGCTGAGGTCCTTTTGACCCCAAAGCGGACATCAACCGGCTACTGTAGCGCCGCAATCTCCCGCTCTACCCGAGCTTACAATGCACCAGACATTTCACTCATTGAGGTTTCGTCACGCGACGTGGCTCGAACTATTTTTTGATCTCGTTTTCGTCGCGGTAATCGGTGTGATGGCGCATCGATTGGCCCATACCGACCACGGGGAGATCCATAGCGAACAGCTTCTCTCCTTCTTTCTCGTTTTCGTTCCTGCTTGGTGGGTTTGGGCCGGACACACACTGTTCGCCAACCGGTACGACACCGATAGCGTTTGGCAGCGCCTCTCCACCATTGCGGTGATGGCTCTCGTCCTTGTCATGTCGCTATTCATAAAGGATGTGGGGGGGAACGGGTATCCGGGGTTCGTCCTCACCTATTTGGCGATGCAGGCCGTTCTGACACTAGCCTACTTCACTGCACCGCAGACAACGCCCGCCGGAGACGCGTTGGCGCGAGGGATGGGAATCGCCACTCTTGTCGGCATGGTGATCAGCTCGACCTCGCTGTTGATCGGGGGGCAATGGAAGTTCATGCTGCTCTATGCGGGGATCTTCGCCCAATTGCTTCTGATGGCCTACCTGAATGACAAGGCGCGGGCGTTCCCAGTCCATCGCGAACACCTGATTGAACGAATCGGACTTTTCGCGATCATAGTGCTCGGCGAAACCGTGATCCGTATCGTCGGATCGTTCACCGCGCGCGAGCAATACGACATTTTCGACGCGATCGCGGCGGCGGCAGGATTCCTGCTGATCGTTCAGGTCTGGTGGATTTATTTCGGCGCCCTCTATCTGCTTGAACGCGCGAAACGGATCCAGTCGGGCTTGCTCGTGTTGGTATCCAACCTGCTCTTGTATGTGGGCATCGTCTTCCTCGCCAATCTCACGGGCCACGCAATCAATGGGGATATTAATCCCCAGACGTTCTCAATGCTTGGCGTGACGGGGGCGGTGCTATTCTACCTCGGTAAGCAAATACCTTACTTCATGGCCTATCCGCCACTCCGCGTGCCGACTGTCGTGAACACGCTTGTCTGCCTTGGGATAACGGTGATCGCGACATTCCTACCCAGACCCGAGTACTCGCTGCTCATGATGTGCTTTGGGATGTTTGTGTACGTTCAGCTCAATCTCCGGTGGACGATTCCGCTACACAATGTCGACGCTTATACACTGGTGGAGGAAACGGATTGAAGCCGATGTTTAAGCCACCCTCGGCGATTGAAATTGGCGAACATTGCCACTCTCAACGCCTTCTCTCTCACGCCCCACTCGATCGTGCCGGGCGGCTTCGACGTGACGTCGTAGACCACGCGGTTGACGCCCTTCACCTCGTTGATGATGCGCGTCGGAAAGCGCTGTCGGGACGCCTCTCGCAGCCTACATGATCGTTCTCGACGCGGTAAGCCATAACGCTACCGCAACGCACGGTGGCTTGCCAGCAATTGGGCGCACTTTGTTGGGGGCCGGTCAGAAACGCAACTGGCTTTGCACTGTTCGAATTCAGTTTAGGGACGAGATGGCTCGAACTACTCAAGGAGCTCGCACCGGGCATCGAGCGAGCGGCGGTTGTTCGTGATGCCGCGATACCTCCGGGGTCGGCCAATGGGACGCGATCTCGTCCGCGGCGGCGTCCCTTGGGGTGCAGCTGAGCCCGGTCGACGTGCGCGATGCGGCAGAGAATCGAACGCGAGATCACGACATTCGCGCGTTTGGGCAATGGCGGTTTGATCATACAGGGCAGCCCCTTGTCGCTCGTTCATCGCGAACTGATCATCGCCCTTGCGGCCCGGCACAAGCTCGACATCGATGTGCTGGCTACTGTGCTGGCACGTGCTGACGAAGTGATCGAATAGCGGGCGGATTTGCTGCGGCGCTAAAGGTCGCGAATGCCGCTTGGCGAACATCGAGATAAACGCCGGTATGCCTGCTATTGGCAGATTTTGTTGCAAAAGTCGGCTGTTTGCGATGGATAGTTCGGCTACGTCGCCAGGGGCGGCCGGCTTTGATCCGCCGGCCCTGACGCTCTCGCAACTCGAACGCTACGCGACGCACAGAGCCTGAGCGGGTGGTGGACGAGCGGCCAGCGACGCGAGCCGCCGCAGGTTCTGGGCGATGGCAGCAAGAATAAACTCGTCCTGGGCGCCTCGTGGTCCACGCAGTCGAAGCCGACCGAGCTTCAGGATACGCTTCAAGTGTGCGAACCGCATCTCGATCTTCTTGCGCTCACGTCGTGACTTCTCAAAGCCTTCGGTACCAGCAAGCGACCGGGCAACGTCTCGGGCGTGTTCATGGATGTCGCGCGGGATCTTGCGCGATGGGTCTTTTGGACAGCACTGCGGTTTGAGTGGACATACATCGCAGTCGAGTTTGCTGGCGCGATATAGAAGCGTCTTGCCCTCGTGCACGGTGCCGCTCGTTCCGAGCTGCTTCCCGCCCGGGCAGTGGTAAACGTCGCTGGTTGGATCATATCGAAAGTCGCTGCGCGAGAAGGTGCCGTCATCTCGCTTCGACTTGTCGAACACGGGGATATGTGGCGCGATGCCTTTCTCCTCGACCAGCCAGTTCAGCATCGGAGCTGCCCCGTAAGCGGTATCTCCGACAAGCCGCTCAGGCTTGAGGCCGAAGCGTTCCTCTGTTCGCTCGATCATGGTCTTTGCCGCGCCGACCTCGGCCTGGCGAATGGAGCGGGAGGCCTCGACGTCAACGATGACGCCGAACTTCACGTCGATGAGATAATTGTCGGAGTAAGCGAAGAATGCCGGTCCCTTGTGCGCCCCGGTCCACTGGGCCGCGGGATCGGATGGCGAGACGAACTTTGGGACAACCTCGCTGGCGGCGCCCCACGCCGTATCGTCGAGGGTCGCCAGATACTCCTTCACAGCGCGGCTTGATCTCGCCGGATCACGATCCCTGCGCCAATCCTGACCTGCGATTGAACGCTGCTTGTTGGCATCGGCTTGGATCAGGCTTGCATCGACGGCGAAGCCTTCGCCGCCAACCAGACCGGCCGCAATGCACGCCTCGACGACCCGCTCGAACACCCGGCGAAAAATATCCCCCTCACGAAAACGCTCGTTCCGGGCACGCGAGAACGCCGAATGATCCGGGACAGCATCCTCGATACCGAGCTTGCAGAACCAGCGATAGGCCAGGTTCACCTGCACTTCACGACAGATCAATCGCTCCGAGCGGATCGCAAACACATACCCCACCACCAGCATCCGGATCATCAGTTCCGGGTCGATCGATGGACGACCCGTCGACGAATAATGAGGCGCAAGCTCGCTGCGAAGCCACGACAGATCGAGCGCAGTGTCGATCTTTCGCACCAGATGATCTTCGGGGACCGCATCGCCAAGACGAAACTCGTAGAACAGCTGACCTTGGTCACTCTTCAGACGGCCCATCATGGATCGACCTCACCGAGAATCGCGTCATCACAACGGAATCACGCTTCGCGGCCTGTCTCAACTGACTTTTGCAACAAAATC
>NZ_JAFCLS010000095.1 GCF_018131075.1 Bradyrhizobium sp. JYMT SZCCT0428
GCTTGGCTTCCGCAAGGTGACGCTCCTGCGCGATCTCTCGCGCGAACAGATGTTCGCGGCGCTGAGAGCATTCGCAGCGGACGCCGAAACGGCCGACTGGGCTGTGATCTATTTTGCCGGCCATGGGCTCGAGATGGGAGGCGTCAATTGGCTCGCCCCTGTAGATGCGCAATTCAAGACCGATCGCGATGTTCGCCTTGAAGCGGTTTCGATCGATGAGCTAAGCGCCGCGATCGAGGGCGTACGGGGCTTGCGGCTGATCGTCCTGGACGCCTGTCGCAATAATCCATTCGCACCGCAGATGCGGTTCACTAACAGCACGCGTTCGCTGGGGGCGGGCTTGGCGCGCGTCGAGCCCGAAGGTGGTACCATGATCGCTTATGCTGCGAAAGCCGGCCAAGTGGCGCATGATGGGGACGACGGTAACAGTCCGTTCATGAAGGCGCTGCTCAAGCGATTGAAGCAGCCGGGTTTAGAGATATCGATGCTGTTCCGCTTCGTTCGCGACGACGTGCTGGCCGCGACCGGGCGCCAGCAGGAACCGTTCGTGTATGGCTCGCTGCCGAGCGAGCCCTTCTACTTCCGCAGAGCGGCAACGGCCAACCGGTGAGGTCGGGCATCGACGGGTGCAGGGCGGGTGAAACGGAAGAAAGCTTCAGACGCTGCCGGACCGCACGTGAAAGCGGAAGTGAGGTTGGGGGCATCGTATGCGCGCGCTTAGCTTTCGACCCAAAGCGGACCCTGGTCCGATTAGTTGGTTGAACGCAAAGATGCGAGTGAATACGGAGTTATCGAGAGGGCTGCGAGCAGACGATCGGATCACTTGCTGTAGTCAATGCTTGGGCCTTGGCACTAACTGTTCGGATGCGGTTTCCATTTCGCTTGCGTTTCTGGCATTGACAGTGACGGTTTCCAGACCCAGCTTCTTTGCCCCTGCTTCGGCATCCGCTTCTTCGATTTTGAAATTCGGGTTCGTGGGGTTCATCAGAAGTGCTATGCAGAAAATTTTTGGGGCAATTTCCCGTAGCAGTCGGCAATCGCGACTGCGCTCATAGCTACAACCAGCTCACTTTGGCTCGCCGTCAAAGTTGGGATTTTGATGAGTACCCGGACTCGCATTACGAGCCCGGGGTATTACGTTTTGGGCTACGACATTAGCGGGCCGGCTTGAGCGTATTCTGGATCAGGTAGGCTGTGGCCTTTGGGGCTACATCCTCGCTGGCGCGGATCGCGAATCGATAGTGCACGCCACCCCAGACGCGGACATTCTTCTGCTCCTCAGCCATATCGGCCAGGCTGGCGAACTGCCGGGTCCGCTTCGGATCCCGCACATCGGTCGCCGTGAACGGAATGGCCTTCACCGGCCCGAAAACCGATTCCAGGACCGCTACCGCGGTGGTGGCGTTGTAGGTTGCCTGCGACGGGTATTCAGGATGCATCGGCGTCGGATTGAACGATGTCCAGCCGGCATCGCGCTCGGTGGCTTCGTTGCCGTCCTGGTCGCCATTGCGGATAGCGGTGACGGGCCGCCAGAAATTGTAGTAGTACTTCGCCTCCCAATTGAGAACGTAGGCGTTCGCCAGACCCATGTTGAGCAGCGCGAAGAGGCGCGCACATTCAGCGAGCGGCATTTCCTTTGTCTTCGCAAGCTCGCGCGCCGCCGCTTGCAGGGCAGGGCCGAAATTGACGTTGCCCCAAAATGTTACCGCTTCGGTCTGCTCGGAAGTGCGCGCCGTGCTCTTGGTGCCGCCGAGGCTCTTCACCTCGTTGTAGTCGCGGGCCCACTCTGCGCTCGACAGCGCCGGCGGCGGGCCGGGCCGGAACTGGTCGGCGCCGTTGAGCACCCATGGCTTCGCGCGCGCATATTGCTCCCACGCCGGCAGCGTCGTCGGCACGTAGGCCCCGGGAGCAGCGTGCGGCCTGTAAGTGTCGGGAGCGTTGGTGCCGTCGTTGGCGCGGTCGGCCTGGACTGCGGCGGCCACCTCCATACCCAGCTTGATGCCTTCGGTCTTTGCGGGCCCCTCTGGGATCGCCTTGAGCGATGCCGCGTAGCCCTCTTCGATCTTGGCTTTCTGCTGCGGATAGACCTGGGTGAGGATCTGCTGCGCGGCCGCCGCGGCCGCGGCTTCTGCGGATGCGCTTGGTGCGGCCGGAAGCGTTGCGACCACGCGCGTGTAACGATTCTGAACCGTGTTGATCGCGTCGGACATGGCGACATGCACCATGGCCAAGGTGCGGAGTTTGGGATTGTTGCCGACGTCGTTCGCCACCAGATCATTGGTGATGACGTTCCAATCGGTGACTACATCGGCGCGCGCGGGTGCTGCCAACAGCATTGCCGCGACTATGCCCGGCAGCAAAGTTGCAGCCGATAATTTCAAATCGGATCTCATTTTGCGCCTCCCTTTGTGGTGCCCACACATGCGGACCCTCCACACGGTGGGCACGGTCAGTCTCCTTCTTTCCACTGCCGTGGACTATTGGTCGAGATGACGCATCCTGGCTGTTTGGCTTTTGGATTGGCTGTCTACCGAATTCTGTATAACTCTACCGCTTCGTCCGAAAGTGGCGCTGCTCTCGCTGCAGCGCATAAATTGGGCTAACGGGGCCCGGGGGCGCGAAACGACTCTTGCGCATAATGTCCGCTTTAGCTCATTTTCAGACCTCGCTTCACACAAGTGCGAAGTCTGCTTCAACCCATTAAACGGACATCGTCAGGCAGTGCTTCCACGTCCGGAAAGTGCCATGAGCGGACCAACGGCCGGCCCCTAAGCTACTTCGGATTGCGCGGAAACGGGATAAACCCGTCCCGGTTCGGCATTCTCACCTTGGGCAGCGACTGCGCATCGATCACATCGTTCGACCCGACGATCCCGTTGAGATCGAGGATATAGGCCGTTACCGCGTAGACTTCGTCCGCGGTGAGCGATTTCGACTCTTGGAATGGCATTGCGCGACGTACATAGTCGAACAGTGTTGTTGCGTAGGGCCAGTAACTTCCCACAGTCTTTATCGGTGTTTTGTCCGGTGCCAGTGTGCCCATGCCGCCGACGAGCGCTCCAGCGAGCGCGACACTAGGTCCGATTCCCTTATCGCCGTGACAAGCCTGGCATTTCGCTACGTAGATGGCTTCCCCCTCGATGGCGGTGCCACGACCAGGCGGCAGACCTGCACCATCCGGTCCGATGCTGATGTCCCACGCTGCGATGTCGGCGGGCTCGATCGGTCGCCCGAACTGCGGGGATTGGGCCAGAGCTGCCGATGCGCTAGTCAGCACAGATACGCAGACTGCAATGGATTTAGACGTAAACATTGCTAGCCTCCCCCTTCTCGTCGATGCGCCAGCTTGCGATGGCGTTGTAGTGGTAGACCCCACGCAAGCCGCGCTCGTCGCCGAACTGCGCGCGCGTGGGCTGCACCATGCCCGTGTCGTCGGTGGCGCGACTCTGCAGCACGGCGGGACCGCCGTGCCATTGCCATGCTGCGCGGAAGCGCACCGGCGCCTTTGGCAGGATCGGGCCCTGCAAAGCAGCCGGCGCCCAGCTTCGTCCGCCGTCGGCCGACACGTCGACCTGCCGGATGCTGCCGTTGCCCGACCAGGCCTGGCCGGAAATCTCGTAAAATCCCGGTCCCCTCAGCTTGAGTCCCGGTGACGGACGCGTGATAACGGATTTCACTTCCATCGGGAATACGAACTGCCAGGCCTTTTCATCCTTGAGAAGGATCGTGTATTTCGATGTTTCGTCTTTGGTCATGGCGGGGTCGGCAGTCAGCTTGAGCCGGCGCAGCCACTTCACGTTCATGTTGCCTTCGAAACCAGGCAGCAGCAGCCGCACCGGATAGCCATTCGAAGGCCGCACTCGCTCGCCGTTCTGATAGAGACAGAGCAGCGCATCATCCATCGCCTTGGCGAGTGGGATGCTGCGGCTCATGGCGGCAGCATCTGCGCCCTCGGCGATCACCCAGCGCGCTTGAGGTTCGATGCCGGCTTCGTCGAGCAACGTGGAGAGCCGCACGCCGGTCCATTCCGAGCACCCCAGCAGGCCGTGAATAGCCGCCACATTGAGCGGCTGCGCCTGAGGCGCGTTGAGCGCCTGGCTGTTGCCGCCACACTCGATGAAGGCGATGCGCGATTGCATCGGATAGCGCGACAGCGCTTCGACCGTAAACACAAGCGGGCGCTTCACAAGTCCATGGATCACCAGTCGGTGTTGATCGGGATCGATTTCTGGGACGCCGGAATGGCTACGCTCGAAATGCAGCCCGGATGGCGTGATCATTCCTTCGAGCATGTGCAGCGGCGTGCGTGACGCGCCGACACCGGCCGGGTTGGGGGGCGGCGGAAAGACTTTGATGACCTTGCTCTCGAACGGTGAGGGCTGGCCGTAGCCCGCAAATCCCGGACCCGGCACCTTCATCCATGGCTGCACCGTAAGCGGTTCTGCCGATCCGCGGGACAGGCCCGCGCCGGTCGCACTGGCAACGAGCGCGCCTTCAAGAAAGATGCGGCGGCTTAGAATTCCATTACCCGCCGCCGGATCGCCTGGTTCGGGATGAGTTTTTCTAACCATGAGCAGCCCTTCCTCGTTGCGGTCAAATTAAGCATTTCGCCTGCCGATGCGCACGGCGAATGCTCGGTGATAAACCAGCAAAAAAGATGGTCGGTCTTATTGAGTGTGCGATGCCCGCCGGCGGCATTTCCCGGTGCCATTCGTCGCGAAGACGGAGACGTCGGCCCGTCCGTCTCGAAAAACAGCTTTAAAGAAGATTACAGGATCCCACGCCCATCCAAAAGACCTTCATATTGGCTACGATGTCGCACAAATAATCCAGTCAAAGCCAACGGTCCGCGTCCGTTCCGGGTCATCAGCGTCGGTTTGGCCCTCCGCCGGTGACTTCCGGCTGCCCTCTGGAAACGGACATGTCAGGGCCGATCGGCAAGTCTCACAAGTCTCAAGAGTGCCAATCGCGGAAGTCGCACTCTCACTTGGCCGAGTGAGACTCGATGGTCATTCAGGCAGCCCGGCTCTCCTCAACCCTTCTCCATACGGCGAGAGGTCTTCGACCCGCCGATAGGGCACCGCATCTTTGAGATGGGAAACACGTAGCGCGGGATTGAGTCGCCGCAGCCGAGCCACTACCTTATGTGCTTGCTCCAATCGTCCGGCCATTGCGTTGCTTGCGGCGGAGATGCGTAAACCAGGCTGATAGTCCGGATTATCCTGCAATGCCATTGCCGCCCACGATATCGATTCGTCATAGCGGCCTAAGAGGAAATGTGCATACGCGGTTCCGGTTCGCATACTCATCATCCGCGGATCAAGTGGGTTCAAGCGCATTGCGCGCACGAAGCGTTCGAGCGCCGGCTCAGGCTCCCCGAGAAAAGTTTTCACCCATCCGCTCAAAAACCAAGCCTCGGCCAAGTTGGAATTGAGCACAAGCGCGCGATCGATTAAGGCGGCGCCCAGCTCAAGATCGTGAGCGCTATACGCTAGCGCCCACCCGCTGGCGGCGAGCGCGACCGCGTCATCCTTGTCCAACTCGATCGCACGCTTAGCGAGCCTGATCACTTCGGCAATATCGTTCGCAGTGTCTGGAATCCAGTCGATGCCCTTGGCATAGGCATAGCAAGAGGCGGCACGGCCGTACGCGGACGCGAAATCCGGGTCGAGCTCAATTGCGCTATTGAACAGGCGCAATGCCTCCTCATTCGCTTGCCGGCTGGTAAACCGATAAAGCTCGGCCAGACCGCGCAAATAGACGGTATAGGCGTCGAAACTTTCGGTAGGCTTGCGCTTCGCACGCTGGATCTCGGCTTTTTCCACCGCTGGTGCGATCGCCCCGACAACGCTCTCGGTCACCTTGTCCTGCAGATCGAAGACGTCGCTAAGCCCGCCATCAAACCGTTCCGCCCAGAGATGCGCCCCAGTGGCGGTATCGACAAGCTGTCCCGTGATGCGCAACCGGTTGCCCGCCTTGCGGACGCTACCTTCTAACACGTAGCGCACCCCAAGCTCGCGCCCGATCTGCTTCACATCGACGGCGCGCCCCTTGTAGGCGAAGCTCGAGTTTCGGGCGATGACGAATCCCATGAGTCTGGGCTACCAGCTAAGCGCTTTGCAGAGTTCAATCCTGCACCTGCGCTCGATTGGTTAGAGGCATTACTTCCCGAGAAACCGGACGATAACGCTTTGCATCGACTGGTGCTAACCAGCGGCGATTTTGGCCTTGCTTACCTTACCGAACGGTGGGCGTCTCGCTTTGTCAGCGAGCTATTTAGGAATTATGTAGTCTGCTTTGTGGGGTACAGCATCAATGATCCGGTGCTGCGGTACATGATGGATGCACTTGCGGCAGATCGCATGCAAGGCGAAATCACCCCACAAGCCTATGCGCTCGGCGATTATAGGCCCGGCCATGAACGCACTAAAACTATTGAGTGGGAATGGATCGTCATGAGTCCATCTTGTTCAATCTTTGTCAGCGCATTCTTGAGTTGCCCTCTGAGCAAAGTGAGAACGTCAGCGAAGGTGACGATGCGCGCACCGACTTTGTGACTGCCGCGCTCAACCATCCGGTTGGAGATGTCGCTCAGGCTTTGTTAAATTATTGGTTTCGAAGGCAGCCAAGCGACAACGACTTGTTGCCAAGTGACATCGCGTCATTTTTTACGCTGATGTGCAGCGCCAAGAACGAGGAATTTCGGCATGGACGCGTATTTCTGGCCTCACGACTGATTGCACTTTTTCGAGTAGATCGCATTTGGACCGAGAAGAACCTGCTGCCATATTTTGACTGGGCAGGCAGTTCAGTTGAAGCCAGGGCAGTCTGGGAAGGATTTCTCTGGTCGCCCAGATTGTATCGTCCTCTCTTGGTTGCATTTAAAGTCCAATTTCTTTCCACCGCGCACCACTACGCGGACTTGGGGAGCCATGGCCGTCAGTTCGCGGCATTTCTCACTTATGCGGCGTTGGACCCTGTAGAGGGTTACTCGTCAGCGGATTTCCAAAACGCAATTGGCGCGCTGCCTCCGGATGGTTTGCAGGAAGTCGCGCGGACGCTTTCGCAAGCACTCGGAGGCGCGGGCGACCAACGGGAGGACTATTGGAAGAACAGGGTGCAACCGTTCTGGCAACAAATTTGGCCTAAGTCTCGGGACCTTGCCTCCAAGGGCATCAGCGAATCATTAGCCTTGCTCAGCATTGCGGCGGGCGCTGAATTTCCCGCGGCCCTCACTTTCGTCGCGGATTGGCTGCAGCCGAGCGAACACCCACACTACGTTTTGCACCGATTGCATGAGTCTGGATTATGCAGCCAATTTCCTGAAGCGGCGCTTCGATTACTGGACATTATCTTGGCTGATCAACCGTGGGCACCCGGTGAACTTAGGCAATGCCTGGATGCTATATGTGCAGCCAAATCTCATCTGAAAGCGGACCCAAGATTTCAACGGTTGACGGAGTATTTGCGCCGGCGTGGTGCCTGATCTCGACGGTTCGCATCCCCGTAGGGAACGCCATCCTCGCCTCGTGGTTCGGGCGAACGAACGTGTCCGTTCTCCGAGGTGCATGTTCAGGTGTATGTAGATTGGAAGAATTTAGGTAACTAATTGTAATAATGTTTAATCGTATTGTGGCGGACACTCTCGTAAGCCTGTTTTAAACACCCGTGGAAGGTGATTTTTTTGCTCTGCGGGATCGGAGGCTGCGACGCCTCATCCAAGAAACCGCGACGAAGGAAAACCGAAGACTGGTGCCCTGAACCAAAACTCCGGCTCGGAGCGTCCCAAACTCCTTAAGTTTTATGCCCCAAGGGCAAATACCAGCGCTCCGTCGGGTCCGGCTTCAGCCACCGTACGGGGAAGCCGATCCGGGGGTCGATCCGGGGGCTCCACTATAAATATACGAAAAAACACAGTAAATTCAACTACATATGGCGGAGAGAGTGGGATTCGAACCCACGGTACGGTTTCCCGCACACACGCTTTCCAAGCGTGCGCCTTAAGCCACTCGGCCATCTCTCCGGAGGCCCTCTCTTGAAGGGGCAGGACACATTTTGCAAGGGACCGCGCGCACGCGCGCTGAAATTTCCCCAATTGTCTGAATTTATTGGATAATTTGCCCCTAATGTCAGCCGGGGCAACCGCTTCGCGCTGGGCCTTGAACCGGAATCAGGTTATCGCCGACGACCATAGGGCAACCATGGGCGGAGAACGGCATGATGATCACGCGAGCGCTTTCATTCGTCACCCTGACAGCGGCGCTGGTCGCCGGCGCGGCGGCCCCCGCCATGGCGCAATCCTGCACCCGTCAGGGCGTCGATGTGAGTTGCGACGACGGAAGGCGCGGCATCCTTTCGGGGGAAGCGATCATCTGGGCCGACGGCACGCGCTCGAGCCTGGCCTCGCCGCATCCGAGCGTCATCATCGGCAACAAATCGTCTGTCATCGTCGGAAAAGGCGTGTTCGTCGGCAAGGGCAACGGCGTGGTGCCGATGGAGAATCCGAGCGATCCGCGCCGGGCACGCTGTCCGGTGCTGGATGGCGTTTCCTATTGCTACTGAGCTGTTCGTGGAAGTCTCTAATGATACCGCGCGCCGTTATTGACGGAGCGTAGCGGCAACCGGGTCGGCGCATCAGCCGGCACAGGTTCCAAAGGGCCACTATCGAGCTGGCTTTCCTGCAGCGCGTCGATGAAATCGGCAAACCATTGCTGGATCGTGCCGCCGCGCAGCTTTTCCATCATCGCCTCCCAGCGCATCCGCCGTTCGGCCAGCGGCATCGAGAGCGCGGTCGCGATGGTGCGGGCCATGCCGTCGATATCGTGCGGATTCACCAGCAAGGCGGTGTCGAGTTCGTTGGCGGCGCCAGCGAATTTCGACAGCACCAGCACGCCGGGGTCGGCGGGATTCTGGGCGGCGACATATTCCTTGGCGACCAGATTCATGCCGTCCTGCAGCGGCGTCACCACGCCGACCTGCGCGGTGCGGTAAAGCCCCGCGAGCACAGCCTGGCCAAAGCCCTTGTTGAGATAGCGGATCGGCGTCCAGTCGACTTCGCCGTGGATACCGTTGACGTCGCTGACGAGTCTCGCGACATCGCTCTGCAGATTGCCATAGGCTTCGATCGCGCCGCGCGACGGGGTCGCGATCTGCAACAGCGACACGGTGCGCAAGAGCTGAGGATGCAGCGTCCACATCCGGTCGAACGCCTTGATGCGGTTGATCAAGCCCTTGGAATAATCCAGCCGGTCGACACCAATCGCGAGCTTCTCGCCATTCAGGCTGCGCCGCAGCCGCGACACATCCGGATGCGTCATGGCCTTGGCGGCCTGCTGGGCGAATTTCTGCGGATCGATTCCGATCGGGAATACCGCGGCGCGCGTCCGGCCATGGCGCGAGACGACGACGCCGTCCTGCACGGCGAGGCCGAGATCTGACTGCGCGTAAGCAAGGAAATTCTCGCAATCCTCTTCGGTCTGGAAGCCGATGAGATCGTAGGCCAGCATCGCCTCGATCAGATCGCGATGGTGCGGCACGCCTGATATCACCGAGCGCGTCGGCCACGGCGTATGCAGGAAGAATCCGATCGGCTGTGTCACGCCGAGATCGCGCAGCTCGGCGCCGAGCGCGAGAAAATGATAGTCCTGAACCCAGAACGCGGAGTCCGGCTTTTTGAAGCGCAGCAATGCGCGCGCCATGAAGGCGTTCACTTCGCGATAGCTGATGTAATCGTCCTGGGAGGCGCGAATCAGATCGGCGCGGGAATGCAGCGCCGGCCACAGCGCCGAGTTCGCAAAGCCCTCGTAGTATCCGCCGTAATGCGCCGCCGGCAGATCGAGCATCGCAAGCGCGCCCGCGCCCAATGCTTCGATTTCGGCGAAAGGTTCCTTCAGGTTCCCGTCACGGACGCGACCGCTGGAACCGACCCAAATCGCCCCGGACTTCTCGACAACCGGCAATAAAGCCGCCGCGAGGCCTCCGGTCATGGGTTCATTGGGCTTTCCGCGCGCAACGCGGTTCGAGACGACGACGAGGTTCACAGGTCCCCTCCTGTTGCTGCACTCGCGAATTAACAACCATTCATCAATATGGTTCCTGGCCAACCTTTCAACGAATTGAAACCAAATTCGGGCTGGCGCGGACGGAACTCACCTGAACTCACGAAAAAGAAAATTTTTCGCGAGATGATGGTGATGCGTCAGGGAACTGTGTTCTAAAACCGGCGCGATTTGTAAAATCGTGCGCCGATCATGGCAACGCCGCGTCTCTTTCGTCGTCGAGCAGATGCGATAGAAACTCCCTAACATCGCTCGGCGAATCGAAATGTCCCTGCACCCCTTGCGCGCGGCGGCCGACAGAGAATGCGAGACCATCGTAATCAGGCATGATGCCAAACACCGTTTCGTCGGTGACGTCATCGCCGATGAAGAGCGGACGGCGGCCCTTGAACGGTTCACGCGTCATCAGCTCGCGCACGCCGGTCGCCTTGGTGAAACCGGAATGCTTGATCTCGCAGACGCATTTGCCCGGCAGTATCTCGATCGGCGCGTTCGGCAAATCGGCGCGGATAAGCGACACCGCCGCGTAGATCGCCTTCTCCGCATGCGGCGCCAGGCGATAATGCAGCGCCAGTGAATAGCCCTTGTCTTCCAGCAGTATTCCCGGGCTGAGCTTGGCAATCGCCGCAAGGCGGCGCTTCAATTCCCTGTCCATCGGCGGCGCGTGGGAGTCGACCGATTCGTTGTCGGGATCGATGCGCATTTCCGCGCCATGGCCGCCGACGGCCGGGTATTGCTCCGGCGCGAAGATCAAGTCGATATCGTTGAGCGAGCGGCCGCTGACGAGCGCCAGCGCACCGTTGGTGCGAGCCAACAGCCGGTTCAGCGTCTTCGACAGCCCCGGCGGTACCCAGACCTCGCGCGGCGTCGGCATCAACTCGAGCAGCGTGCCGTCGATATCGAGCAAAATAGCGGTTTCGCTCAAATGCGGCACCAGCGAGCGCGGCACCGGAACGGTTTCCGGCGCACCTTCCTCCTCGCCAACGATCTCATCGTCCAATGGCATTTCCAACAGATCCTCGTTCATCTCATCCTACTCCACAAAGGCTAGCGGTGGTGCGACAGTTTCGAGCGACTTGCGCTCGGCGGCGACGGCGTAGCGCCACGCCACGGCTGCCGCAATGATCATCAATGCCGACCCCAACAGGTAGCCGGCGAAAACACTCGTGCGCGATCCGGTATCGATCAACACACCAAACAAAGCGGGCCCAATTACGCCGCCAATTCCGGTGCCGATCGCATAAAACAGCGCGATCGCGAGCGCGCGCACCTCCAGCGGGAACGTCTCGCTGACGGTGAGATACGCCGCACTCGCCGCGGGCGAGGCAAAGAAGAAGATCACCATCCAGGCGATCGTCTGCGTCTGCGCGGTCAGGGCTCCGATCGAGAACAGATAGCCCGACAGCGCCAGCAATACGCCCGACACGCCATAGGTCAGCGTGATCATCTTGCGGCGGCCCAGCGTGTCGAACAATCGGCCCAGCAGCAGCGGACCGAGAAAATTACCCGCCGCGAACGGGAGGATATACCAGCCGACATGGTTGGCCGGAATGCCGAAGAAATCTGTCAGGATCAGCGCGAAGGTGAAGAAGATCGCGTTGTAGAAGAACGCCTGCGCGACCATCAGCACGAGGCCAACCATCGAACGCTGGCGATAGACCGTCAACAGGGTGTGCGCGACTTCGCGCAGCGGCGTATGGCTGCGCATCCGCAATCTGATCTTCGGCAAGCCTCCCTTCGTCTCATCCCGTACCTGCCCCGCCGACTTCTCGATTGCATCCACGATCGCGTGTGCCTCATCGGGACGGCCGTGGATCATCAGCCAGCGCGGGCTTTCCGGAATCCACATCCGCATCACGAACACGACAAGGCCGAGGACGGCGCCGGTCATGTAGGCGAGCCGCCAGCCCATATCGGGGCCGAACCACGCCGGATCGAGCAGCACGATCGCGCAGACCGCGCCGAGCGCCGCCCCGATCCAGAAGCTGCCGTTGATCACTAGATCGGTCCAGCCGCGATAGCGCGCCGGCACCAGTTCCTGGATCGTCGAATTGATCGCGGTGTATTCGCCGCCGATCCCGGCACCGGTCAGGAATCTAAAGAGCGCATAACTTCCCACGCTCCATGAAAACGCGGTTGCCGCGGTCGCCGTAAGATAGACCGCGAGCGTGATGAAGAACAGTTTCTTGCGGCCGATCCGGTCGGTCAGCCAGCCAAAGCCAAGCGCACCGAGCACGGCGCCGGCGAGATAGGCGCTATTGGCCAATCCGACATCGAAATTCGAGAACCGAAGCGTCGGGCTTTCCTTCAACGCACCGGACAAGGCGCCGGCCAGCGTGACTTCCAGCCCATCCAAAATCCAGGTGATCCCGAGCGCCAGCACGACGCGGGTATGAAATCCGCTCCAGCGCAAATCGTCGAGCCGCGCCGGAATGGACGTTTCGATGACGCGATCATTATCCTGCCGCACGGCTGCGGCGGCGGGATCATTCGCTGCCGAACGTTTCCCTGTCAGCTGCACACCCATGGGAATTGAACCAATGAAAAAACACCCGGAACGCCCCAGCCCCAAGGTTCTTTGGCCCGAATTAAGGCAGACGTGATGCCCGCCACGGGAGACAACGTCCGCGTGGTGCCATGGTTCCCGCATTGCGGCAGGGGAGCCGTGCGGATATAGCACCGCGGTTCCCACGTCATTGCTCGCTTTTTTCGTCATTCCGGGATGCGCCACTTGGCGCAGGCCCGGAATTCATTTCACGACCTACTGTGAGTCTCAATGGATTCCGGGCTCGCGCTTCGCGCGCCCCGGAATGACGGTTAGACATGACTGCGCGTTCTCGCGGCCTGATACGCCCGAGGTTTGCCAGAAATCTCCTTGCCCTCGAAAATGAGGGCGCAGGGAAGACCGGGTGCGCGCTGCACCCGCGGTCTCGCGTGCGGTTTGCACAAAACAAAATGCACACGAGCATACAGGGCAGCGGAGAACACCCGGCCTTCCCTGCGCAATGGCTTTACGGCTTATGCCGTGATCTC
>NZ_JAFCLS010000096.1 GCF_018131075.1 Bradyrhizobium sp. JYMT SZCCT0428
GCGGCACCTTGAACTCGGTGTCCTCGTTGCGGCGGGAGATCTCCAGCAGCTGGTTGCGGGTCAGCACCAGCTCGGAGCAGCGTGTCCACGTTGACGCGGATCGACTGGTTGGCGATCTTGTCGGCTTCCTGGACGTCGCCGACGTCGGCGGCGGCAGTCGCCTTGCGGGCCGGTTTTGCCTTTACTTCTTTTGCCGCCTGCGGCGCAGGGGCGACTTCCGGCGCCGCCGCCGGAGCTACTGCCTTGGGAGCGGCTGCGGGCGCAGGTACGACTTCGATCTCGGTCTCGCGGAAGGCGCGTTCGAGATCGTCGAGCGAGACTTCGCCTGGACGCAGCGGCCGTTCCAGCACCTGCTCGACCAGCGTGCCCTTGGCGACCTCTTGTGTCTTCGCGGGCTGTATGGGGGGCGCGGCTACGACCGGCGCCGGCGCTTCCACGGAGACGGCTTCGGCCTCAGCGTGCGCGTCGTGTGCCCCGCCTTCCGCCAACAGATGCAGCTTCTCGATCAGGTCCTCGTCGCTGCCTTCCGGCTCGTTCTCGGTGGCTTCAAGACCTGCGAGGATTTCCTTGATGCGATCGATCGAGGACAGGATCAGCGTGACGGCGCCGGCGGTGACCGGCATGCCGTCGCGGAATTTGCCCATCAGGGTCTCGCCGGCATGGGCCAGCGCTTCCAGCCTCGGCAGGCCGAGGAAGCCGCAGGTGCCCTTGATCGTGTGCACCAGGCGGAAGATGTTATCCAGAATCTTCGCGTCGCTCGGATCCTGCTCGAACCGCACCAACTGATTGTCGACCGTATCCAGGCTCTCGTTGGTCTCTGTCAGGAATTCCCGCAAAAGATCATCCATCAGAGCGCGCCCTTCAACTATCGATGTAACGGTCGTCTGCTAGGCATACCCTTCTGGATTTCACGTCCACGTTAATTTCACTGTCCGTGCAAATACGGATAACCCCAATAAATTGTCGTAAAATGCGGCGCAGATAGCGCGATGGTGTCGGCAAAACGCCGTTGCTGGCGCCTTGAAAATCCACCGGCGGTTAGCCACGGAATCCGGATGATGATTTCATGGACGAGGAGCCGCTTGGCCGGCGTAGACCGGGAAAGCCGCGGCATTATCATTTCTGGTAAACAGACTCCTACCAATGCTGCAGCTGGTTCGATCACGTCAGCAATGTCGGCTTTGCGTCCAAGCTGCGCCCTCTCGATCAGTTCTGCGATGGTTCTCGGATATGAGGCGAACCAGCATCCCCGACGGGGTCCAATCGACCCGGCAATGGCAGCGTAGACATCATCGCGATCGCGACCTGAAATTGCCGCATCCGAAAGCGCTATCTTGACCCGGCGGCGCCCGCATAGCGCGCTCTCGCTTCAGCGAGGCATTCGCTAATGACGGTCAGCAACGCCGCCGGCGTAAACGGTTTGCGCAGGCAGCGCGCCGCGCCGAGTTCGAGCGCCATTCGCAGAAAGTCCGGCGCCGGCGCGTCGAGATTGGCAAATGCGTATCCCGACATCGCGACCAGCGGAATCGCCGGCGCGCGCTCGTGGAATATCCGGATCGATTCGAAACCACGCATATGCGGCATGAAGATATCGACGATCATCAGGTCGAAGCTGGCGTCTTCGAGCGCGCGAAGCCCGGCTTCGCCGCCATCGGCTATCGTCACTTCGAAACCGTGACGCTCCAGATAGATCTCAATGGCCATGCAGACCATCGGATCGTCATCGACAACGAGTACCCGTGTCATTTCAGCCCCCCGAAGCAAGTTATCTGTCTTCAATCGCTCCTCAGTCGCAATACCTGCGCAACCGCCACCCCTTGGTTCGACGCAAAGTCGTTACGGCTTGCCGGCAGTTCAGCCCGTAGCGATCCTCTCTTTCGAAATATCCGACGATGCCGTTGCGCCTTGCTGTTCCGACGGCGCGGCTGTGACGGCGGCAAGGGTTGCGGCGTATCTTCGGTGCGGTTCGGCCTCCGACAGGCATTCGTCGATCACGCTGAGCAACGTCGCCGGCCGGAAGGGTTTGTGGAGGCACCTGGTCGCACCGAGGCTGAGCGCCATTTTTAGGCAAGCAACATTGTCCGTTTCCGGTCCGGAGAACGCGTAACCGGAAATTGCGATCAACGGTACTGTCGGGGCGCGCCCGTGAAAAATCCTGATCGGCTCAAAACCGAGCATGTTCGGCATGAGAATATCGACGATCATCAGGTCGAACGTTGCGTCATCGAGCGCCGCGAGGCCGTTGGGCCCGCCGTCCGCGATCGCGACCCTGAAACCGCACTGCTTGAGCCAGGCCCGTATCGCAAGGCGGGTAAGAAGGTCGTCATCGACAACCAGAATACGACGCATGACGGCCTCCTCCGCCGCATCAGGCGTGCTGCAAGAGACACATAACGACAAGCCCCGCCCGACAGGACCACGTCTGGTCAGGCAGCCCAACTGCGCATCAAGGCATTTTGCCTTGCGAATCAGCGCATTATCCACGATTCCGTCGCAAATCGGCGAGTCTGTCTGCCCTCCGCAGTGTATAGGGCGTGTTCCACAACCCTTGTGCACCTGGCTGTAAATTGAGACCGTCAAACCGGTCGGGGGCGGGTCCTGAGCAAGGCCGGCACGTCTCGACGCAGGGTCTGGCTGCCCCACAGCGGGTCGCAGCCTTTTCTGAAGGTCAGACGTTGGAGGTCGCAATGGTGGGCCGCGACAGCCCTTGTCGACGTCCGTGGCGTTCGATGCCGGGCAAGCACTGACCGACGCCACGGCCTCCATTCTCAGGACCGAGCGCCTTCGGACCGCCACCAGGCGGAGTGCTACCAACGGATCCAAGGCAGGGCGGAGTGCGGCTATTTGCCGATATTTCCCGCCGGCGATTCATGGCAAGATGAACAGACATTTTTGATGGCGCATATTGCATATCTTTGGTGCCTGGCACCCTGAGACCGGCTTTGACCGTAAGGCAGGAGACTGCTTTGGATTCAGCCCCTCGTTCCCCGAATGGATTTTTGTCCTCGCTGACTGCGGACGATTTTGAACTGATCCGCCCGCATTTGCGCTCCGCCGACCTCACCCAGGACCTGGTGCTGGTGGAAGTCGACGAGACGCTCAAGCGCGCCTACCTGCCACACCGAGGCGTCATCTCGCTCGTGGTCAAGCTCGCGCGAGGCGAGCACGTCCAGATCGCGATGGTCGGCCGCGACAGCATCTTCGGCGCATTCTCCGCCCTCGGCGATCCAACCGCGCTGAACAGCGCGCTGGTGCTGGTCCCCGGCGTGGCCTCGACGATCGACCTCGATCAGCTTCGGGCGGCTGCCGACCAGAGCGCGACGCTCCGCACTTTGCTGGCACGGCACGGATTGGCGGTCTACGCGCAAATCCAGCAGACTGCGGGCTGCAACGCCTCGCACACAGTAGAGTCCCGGCTGGCGCGCTGCCTGCTACATACACGCGACCTGTCCGGCAGCGACAAGCTCGTGCTGACCCAGGAAGCGATGGCGCAGATGATCGGCGCACGCCGCAACAGCGTATCGCTGGTGGCCAACACGCTGCAGCAGGCGAATTTCATCCATTACAGCCGCGGACATATCGAGATCACCAATCTGGACGGCCTGATCAGGACCTCCTGCGAGTGCTACGCGACGGTCAAGACCCAGTACGACCGCCTGCTGCATCCGCGCATCCATTGCGCGGCCGCGTGACCCTTGGCCGCTGTCCATGGGGGTCGGGTGCCCGAACCCATTGATAGGCGCCGGCCCGGCAATGCGCGTGAAGATTGCACCCCGCGATCCGGCCAGCGGGAACTCACCGTATAATTACGGCCGGCCCGGCATCTGCCCGGGATTTATTCAGCCGGGAATTAACGCGCTGTTCAATGACCCCTGATACTTGTCACGGTGCTGACGGGTGCAGGTTCGGGAAAGAGCATCGAGACGATTTCGAATGCCACGCGAGTTCACCCGTGTTCGGCGGTTTGCTAGCTGCGCGGAGTAAAGACATGGCTTTTGATTTGTCGATGCCGATCCTGGTGGTCGATGACTACAGCACCATGATCCGCATCATCCGCAACCTCCTCAAGCAGCTCGGATTCGAGAACGTCGACGATGCCAGCGACGGTTCGGCGGCGCTCGCCAAGATGCAGGGCAAGCGATACGGCCTCGTGATCTCCGACTGGAACATGGAGCCGATGACGGGCTACGACCTGCTGAAGGAAGTCCGCGCGAGCCCGGAATTCTCAAACACGCCCTTCATCATGATAACGGCGGAATCGAAGACGGAGAACGTCATCGCCGCGAAGAAGGCCGGCGTCAGCAACTACATCGTCAAGCCGTTCAACGCGGCGACGCTGAAGACCAAGATGGAAGCCGTGTTCCCCAGCGCGGCCGAATAGCATCGTGCCCGGGCGCGCCGCGTCAGGTTGAAGGCCGCCATCCATCGCCGCCCTGCCCTCCATCCTCGCGGCCATCAGACGCAAAGCGGAATCGGCGAACGCCGAGACGGCATCCGACCCGTCTCGCGGTGTGTCCGGACGGAACGGCCCTCGCGCCGCACGGCTTGCCGTACTACTACGGTTTACGATTTTCACAGACAGATAACGTTGAATCGCGATAGTCGCGTGGACCAAGGAGCCCCCTCATGTTCACGTTCGAAACGAGCGATCAGAAAGAAGTGCGGCGTTTTCGTATCGCCCAGTTCAACGGCAGAACCGCAACCTTCCGCTCGGCCGACTCGGCCGTCACCGGCCACGTTCGATCGATCGTGGAAAACAAGTCGAGTGTTCCGGCGGCCTGGGTGATCACCATCATCCCGGAAGAGCCAAAACCTGTTATCGCGACCCGGCCCGCGCCCCGCCTGCGCTCTTTCGCTGAAGACCTCTGCTGAGCGGCAACCTGGCGCGCTCTTCTCGGAAAACCGGCTCCCGCTGCTCCGGATCAGCTGTGGTCCGGCCTTGTCGGCCCTGTCGCGATTACAATCGGCCTTTGTGAATCCGCAGCATTGCGGCGCTGTCACTGCAGGCGCAGTGCGCTTCGCCTTCATTCTGAGCAAATGAAATAATCAGGCTGGCTGCAACAGCGCCTTGCGGACGAGATCCGCGGTGTTGCGGGCGCCGAGCTTGCGCATCGCTTCGGCGCGATGGCTCTCGAACGTCCTCGGGCTGATGTTCATCCGCAAGGCGCCTTGCTTGTTGGAGCAGCCTTCACTGATCAGGCTCAGCACCTCGCGCTCGCGCTTGGTCAGCGGCTTCTGACCGGACTCCGAGGCGAACATCACCCCCGGCGTGCGACCACCATCCTTGGTACGGCTGGCCTGGCTCTCACGCCCCTGTTTGCGATCGGATTCGGAAGCAAAGGCGGGATGCTTGTCCGACATCTGCTTCACCACGACGCAGACGCGTTCGAGCTGTTGAACCGCGTTGTCCACGACCTGTTGCAAATAGACGCGATTGCCGGGCGCCTCGGAGAACTGGTGACTGTGCTGCTTGATCTCGTTCATGTAGAGCAGCAGCGCCGTCAGCGGCCCGTTCAACTGGCGGGCGATCGACGCTTCCGCTTCTTCCGTTGCGCGAGCCCGCGCGACGGACAGCTGGACGATTTCAAGATTGCTCTCGAGAGGTGTGACGGGTTCCATCCACTTCGGAAAGTGCGAATCACCGGCTCGGTGGTCTTGCTGCGACATATAACTAATTTATCGATTCGATTGCCGCTGGTGGTTAATTTTTTAACCAGTAGGAATACGGGGAACCGGCAAGTGGACCGGAAACTGAACCAACGGGAAGGGTTTTTGCCTCTGATCGAGGAAGTATGATGCCGCCAGATCAGGAGTCCGTAGTTTTACGGCCCGTAGAAATGCGTTGGCCGCGCGCCTAATCCCTCACGATTTCGCCTTATGAGTATTTGCTTCTCTAATGCACTCAATTTGATTCGTTATGGGTCCCATCCTCTGAACGGTTGAAACCAGGCAGCCATGCGGCAACCCAACAAGTCGCGTGTGAGGACCTCACCAGCAATTCGTTGCGCTGCTTCAATGAAATATTCGTCGCTGTTTCCGTTTAACGACGGACGGACCTAGCCTCGACGCGGGTCAGTTGCGCGGGAGCCTCAGGAACTTTTCGAGGAAGCGTCCCGAGGCAACGAGCCTGAACCACCAATATGCTATCCGCCGCGTTGTCATGCGCCGTCGTTAACGCCGGTGCCGGCACCTGCGTGTGAATTGCTTCACAGAGGGCCGTAGAAACACTGTGATCGCAGGCGATCACGGCTTCACCGATTTGCGAGGTGCAGGCCCCGGTGGTCGCGCGATGACCGACGCGCGAACATCAGCGGACGCCGATGTCGACATCGCCGCGCACGACAAGGCGATGCGGGCGCGCGCGAATCGTCCAAACAAGCAGCGGTTAAAAATGAAGAATGGCGGCGGATCAGCCAAGCCGGCTGATCTGCTCCTCGGTCACGACGCGCTCGACGTTCTCGGTCTTGCTCTTGATGCGGTAGCGCGGGCGGCCGTCGGCCTCGATCGGCAGGCAAGTGACGATGGTGTAGATGCTGCGTTCCTTGACGGTGGCACGGCCCTGCGGCCCCTGCAGCTGGTGGTGCACGTCGTCATTGATTGCGTAATTGTGGGCCATCGCCTGTCTTCCCGTTGGAAAAAAGGCTTGTAGTCTCAACGGCCTCGCAAGGCAACCCGCCATTGGCAGGGAACCGGCGCGCCGGTACGCATAGCAGCCTCCAGGGGCCGTCAGGCCGCCAAAAGCGCCTTTCGCCTGATGACGCGGGCGATCGATTCCTTGACGGCGGAACCCGTTAAGGTCCCATTATCAAGGGATTGCTCGACGGATTGGGCGATGGCGGCCATTTCCCGCTCCTGATCGAACAGATTGTTGCCGATGCAGAGCATGTCGATACCGGCCTTCAGCGACTGAAGGCTGGCTTTCCCGGTGCCCAACGCCTTCTGCAGCCCCTGCATTTGCATGTCGTCGGTGATCAGGAGCGTATCGGGAAGCCGCCGGCGCAACCGGCCAAGGCCCGCGGCAGACAGGGTCATCGGATTGTCGCGGTCCCATTGCCTGACGATGGCGTGGCTGACCAGCACGGCATCGCCGAACATTTTTGGCGCCAGCGAATAGAACAGCTCTTCCTGCTCCGGGCGCAAACTGTCGGAAATGTCCATGAACTCCTGATGCGAGTCCACCACCGCGCCGCCGATGCCGGGGAAATGCTTCAGACAAAGCCCGATGCCCGTCTCGCGCGCGACCTCACTCACCAGCAGCGCATTGGCCTCCACCTCGCCGATATCGGCGGACCAGGAACGTTTGATCTTGCCGATGTTCGGATTGTCAGGGTTGTAGTCGACGTCGATGACGGGCGCGAAGTCGTAGTGAATGCCGAGGCGGCGCATTTCGGCGAAACTAGCGGCAAGCACTTCCCGCTTCTCGCTCAAAGCGAGATGATTGAATTCCTTCGCGCTCGGCAGCGGCTTGAACCCCCGGCTCTCCTTGAGCCGCCGCACCAGCCCGCCCTCCTGGTCGATGAACACCATCGGGCCCGACGGCAGGCGGGAAATCTCCTCGCAGAGACGCTGCACCTGCTCCGGCGATTCGATGTTGTTGTCGTACTTTTGCGTCTGGCAGGAATAGTCGAACAGGATCACGCCGCCCAGGCCGTAATTGGCCGCAAATTCCCGCAGCCATGCCGGAATGGTTTTGCCGAAGAAGCCGAGAATGAAGAGTTCGCCGACGCGCATGCTGGCAGTCCTGATCACCGATCCCGCGTGCCGCAAAAAGTTTCAAATGTTCGACTGGCCTTGTGCAGAAATCCGTACCATCCAAGGACGCTTTCGGTCCAGCCTGCGAGCTGGCACTTCCATCGTTGTTCACCGCCGCTGTTCCTGGACGCTAGGCGCAAGGGCATTCCCGCTCACAATGACGGTGGTAAATCGACAAAGAGAGCCTAGATAGCCCGCATGAAAAGCATAGGATTCCTGTCGTTCGGGCACTGGACGCCCTCCTCGCAATCGCAGACCCGCTCGGCGGCGGACACGCTGCTGCAATCGATCGATTTGGCCATCGCGGCTGAGGAATTGGGCGCCGACGGCGCCTATTTTCGCGTTCATCACTTCGCCCGCCAACTCGCCTCGCCTTTCCCGTTGCTGGCGGCGGTCGGCGCGAAAACCAGCCGCATCGAGATCGGCACGGCCGTCATCGACATGCGCTATGAGAACCCGCTCTACATGGTGGAAGACGCCGGCGCGGCCGATCTCATCTCGGGCGGGCGCCTGCAACTTGGAATTAGCCGAGGATCGCCCGAGCAGGTCATCGATGGATGGCGGTATTTCGGCTATCAACCGGCCGAAGGCGAGACCGAAGCCGACATGGGGCGGCGCCATGCCGAGGTCTTTCTTGACGTGCTGCGCGGCCATGGCTTCGCGCAGCCCAATCCACGTCCGATGTTTCCAAATCCGCCAGGGTTGCTGCGGCTTGAACCGCACTCCCAGGGACTGCGTGACCGCATCTGGTGGGGAGCCGGCTCGAACGCCACGGCAATCTGGGCAGCGAAGCTCGGCATGAACCTGCAGAGTTCGACGCTCAAGAACGACGAAACCGGCGAGGCTTTCCACATCCAGCAGGCTGCCCAGATCAGGGCCTACCGCTCGGCGTGGAAGGAGGCTGGCCATGCGCGCGAGCCACGGGTGTCCGTCAGCCGCAGCATCATCGCCATCATGGATGATCGTGACCGCGCCTACTTCGGCCGCGGTGGAGACGATGACGACCAGATCGGCTTTATCTCTCCGGAGACCCAGGCGATCTTCGGCCGCAGCTACGCGGCCGAGCCGGACGTGCTAATTGAGCAGCTGAGGAAGGACGAAGCCATCAATGAGGCCGACACGTTGCTGTTGACCGTGCCTAACCAGCTCGGCGTTGCCTACAATGCCCATGTCATTGAATCGATTCTGACGCACGTGGCGCCCGCGCTCGGCTGGCGCTGAGGGCTCCTGCGATGTTGCCACGGCTGGCATCCGCTTCGCGCCAGGATCGAGCGGCCTCCGGAAGAGGCGGTACCCCAAAAGAGGCAACCAGGTTCCATCCGCTCCGCGATATGTGATGCGCAAAAACCGCCGAGCGTTGTGTTACAATTCCATTTCCTGGCATATCCCCTCGAAAGGAGGCCGAGTTGAGCGTTGCCTTCACCAAGGAAGACAGTGCCGAAACCGCATCGGAGACGCTGCTACCCGACCGCCCGATCTCTGCTCATCCGAACCTGGTTACGGAAGCGGGATTGAAGGCGCTCGAATTTCAACTGCAACAGGCTCGCGAGGCGTACGAGACGGCGCAGCAGATCGAAGACGTGAATGAGCGGCGGCGGCAAGCCGCAACGCCCTTGCGCGATGCGCGCTACTTTGCGGCGAGAGTTCGGACGGCCCAGCTCATCACCCCTCCTGCGTCGACCGATACTGTTGCGTTCGGGAGCACGGTGACCTTCAGGCGCGACGATGGGCGCGTGCAGAAATATCATATCGTGGGAGAGGACGAAGCGGACCCCAAGGCCGGCTCCATTTCGTTCGTGTCGCCGGTGGCAAAGTCGCTGATGGGCAAAGCTGTCGGAGATGTCGTGGGCGTCTCCGGTCACGAGCTCGAGATCATTGCGATCTCCTGAGCCTAGGAATTCGACAACTCACAGCAAATTGACGGCCGCTTCCCGATAAGCGCCGGAATCGCGCGGGTAAAAAGGGCCTTCGGCGTCAACGAGACGATGGCTCATTATGGTGACAAGCTCCGCGCGCTGGTGGCGGCATCGATCGACAGGCCTGATCATTTTCGCCGTTCTGCTATTCGCGCTGGCGGGCGGGTCGGTTGCGGATATCGGCATGGACGCCAAAATTCAGCACGTCGTCACGGCCTATCTGGCGCCGGAAACCGTGGGGAAGCCGGGCGGTCTCGCGGTGGCCGTCTACGCTGCGGGTCACACCGATTTTTTCAACTACGGCGTCGCCGACGAAGCGACAGGGCAGCCGATCACATCAGACACGTTGTTCAACGTAGCGTCGGTGCGCAAACCGTTTGAGGCAATCCTGGTCGCACTGGGTACACTTCGCGGCGAACTCCGCCTCGATGACCCCGTGAGCAGGTATGTCCCCGAGCTACGGGGGGACTACATCAAAAGCGTGACGATCGGTGAACTGGCAACGCATACGTCCGGACTCCTGCTGCCGACCGATCACCCGCCATGGCCGAACGATTCGTTTACGCTGCCGCAGTTCTTCGAGGCGCTCAACGCATGGACGCCGCAATCGGGCGAGCAGCCGGGCAAGCAGCGCATCTATACGCATGCGGGGTATGTGCTGCTGCAGCTCGCGCTCGAACGCCGCTACGGCCGGCCGATCGGTGAACTTATCGAGGCGCGTATCCTGAAACCGCTCGGCATGAACCAGACATTCCTCCCCGAGCGCGGGCCGGACCATCGCGCCATGATGGCTCCGGAGCTGATGAAAAATGTCGTGCAGGGCTACGCCGAGACGGGCATGCCGATTGGTCCACGTGGGGATCAGCAGACTTACTACGATTTCCCGGGGACCGGTCAGATGTTCACCTCGGCGCGCGACCTGGCCACCTTTCTGGCTGCCTTCATCGATGGCGAGGCGATCGATCCGCAATTGCGGCAAGCGTTGCAGATGACGCGGCGCGAGGCATTTCACGTGACCGAGAAGTTTGGGCAGGCGATGGCCTGGGAAAACATCCACTTGGACGACGTGACCGTCGTCGACAAGCCGGGCGGGCTTAACAACGCGTCGGCCTATGTCGGCTTGGTGCCGGCGCACAAGACCGGCATCGTCCTGCTCGCTAACCGCGGCGAGTTTCCGCATGAGATCGCCCGTTACCACGTGCTGCCGGAATTGGCGCGAGAATAGCGACGCGCGGGATATGGCGGTGCAGCGATCCGGGCTGACGCGACCGGCCGCTTTTCAATTTTGCATACCTTCTCGTCGAAACGGCGTCGTACTATCCCGGCAACGCGTGTTCGAGATCGAGAAAAAGGGAGAGCTTCGCCGTGGCGGATCTGCAGAAGAAAGAGCCGGTCGCACTGCCGACCTGGCCCGACGAAGTGTACCGCGTCCTCAAGGACGCTGACGTGCGCCAGGTCGGAATGGTGCCGGATGCCGGCCACAGCCGCCTCATCCGCGCATTCGAGGCGGATCCTCAAGCCCGCGTCATCACCCTGACCACCGAAGAGGAAGGGATCGCCATGCTGGCAGGTGCCTGGCTCGGCGGCGAACGGGGCGTCCTGCTGCTGCAATCGAGCGGGGTCGGCAATTGCATCAACATGCTGTCGCTGCCGATGATCTGCCGCATGCCGCTCTTGATGCTGGTGACGATGCGCGGCGAATGGGGTGAGTTCAACCCGTGGCAGGTCCCGATGGGCCAGGGCACCAGGGCCGTCCTCGAAGCCATGGGCGTGATCGTGACGCGCGCCGACGAGCCGCATCTGGTCGCCTCGACCGTTTCCGGCGCGGCCAATCTTGCGTTCAACACCTGGCGGCCTGCCGCCGTCCTGATCGGACAGCGCGTGCTCGGCGCCAAGAATTTCAAGGAGCTTGCCCGCAAATGAACGTTCCCAACGAACTGCTGCATCGCCGCGACGTCGTCAATGAATTGCTGCGCGATCGCAGCGATCTCCTGGTCGTTGCCGGGCTCGGCGCCCCCAACTGGGATATCTCGGCCGCGGGCGACAGCCCAAATAACTTCCCGCTCTGGGGCGCGATGGGCGCGGCCGCCATGATGGGCTTTGGTCTTGCCATCGCGCAGCCCAAGCGCCGGGTGCTCGTCATCACCGGCGACGGCGAAATGCTGATGAGCCTCGGCGCGCTTGCCACGATCGCCGTGCAGAACCCGCCGAATCTAACCATTGCCGTGCTTGATAATGAGCGCTTCGGCGAGACCGGAATGCAGAAGACGCACACGGCAGGCGGCGTCGACCTCGCCGGTATCGCCACGGCCGCCGGCTTCAGGACATCGCGGATCGTCAGGACCATGGCTGAGGTGACCGAAATCCGCGATCTCGCACACCACGGCAACGGGCCCGTGTTCGCACAGGTCAAGATCAATCCCGAAGCGCTTTACTTCGTGCTGCCGCCGGCCGACGGCGGCATCCTCACCACCCGCTTCAGGCAATCTGTGCTGGGCGACGGCTCGCTCTATAATTGAATTGAGCGAGCCGCTCGATCACGCCCCTCACACGATCAGCAGATCGTCCGGACTAAGCACGACACCGTTCGCGAACTGCGCCAATGCAACTGCCGCCGTGCCGGAGGCGCTGCCGTCGGCGTCGAAGTAGAGCGTAGAGGACGACGTGTCGTAGTGGAAACGCTCTGTCGACGAGCCGAATGTGGCGTCGCTCGACGAACCGTAGACCGTTGCCGCGCCCATGCCTGCGACCAACCCGCCGCCAAAGCCAGCCGCGGAAAACTCCAGAATATCGGCGCCTACAACAAAATCGCCGATCGTATCCACTCCCTCGGACGGGAGGTTGAAAGCGAAGGTGTCGGCGTCCGCGCCACCAAGAAGGAAGTCAGGGCCGGCAGCGCCGGTAATCCTGTCCGCGCCGGCGCCGCCCTGGATGTTGTCGGTCGCCGCGCTGCCGACGATCGTGTTGGCCGACTGGTCGCCATAGATACCGCTGGTGTCGCGGATGACGTCGATCGAGGTAGTGTTGAAGACCGCTTCGCGTTCGGAGGCGGTGAAGGCGAAGCTTGAGGTCTGGAGCGTGTCGTCGCCGGTTCCGCCGAAGACCTGGAAGCCGGTTGCTTTGCTGTCCACAGTGAAGGTGGTGCCGGTAACGTTGCTGCTGTGAATGGTGAGACCCGAGACCGCCTTGCCGGTCAGGTCGAGCCCTGCCTCGCCGGTCACGACTTTGCCGCCCGAGTTCCCGGAGATGCCGGTGAAGCCCGTCAGGGTGTCACTATCCACGAGCACGGAGTTGGTGCCGACCGATAGACCAGAGATATTGGTCAATGTTGCCGGCCGCAGATCAAAGGTTTGACCGGAGCTGGAAAAAACCAGTTGGTCACTGTCTGTCCCTGCATCGATGGCGATGTTGGGATTCCATGCG
>NZ_JAFCLS010000097.1 GCF_018131075.1 Bradyrhizobium sp. JYMT SZCCT0428
CGCTCAAGTGAGAACTCGTAAAACAGCGGGGCCTGATCAACCTGCCGCGGACCCATCATCGATTCGATCTCCCGCCCAGACGGGACGGAATGAATCAGCGATCACGGTCGGCTTCAACACCGAGTTTTTCAACACAATCGGCACGAAACGGACCTGCCGACCGGCTCTGACGATGTCCGTTCACCGGGGTAGACCGGAAGTCGCCGTGGTCCGGTCGCTCCGGTCGCACCGACGCGAATGACCCGGAGCGGACATTGGCGGTGGTTTGTTCGATTGGTAGGCTCGGCAAACTACATTTATTTTTTTAGGAGGCGGACAATGCCAACTCAGGAGGATGTATCCAATCACTACACGCATGGCGACTTGGCTGCTGCAATCCGCAGTGGGATCGAGTCCCTTGGCAAAGCGATCATTTCCGTAACGGTCGACGATCTTGCCCCTGTTGATGAGTTCCATATCGGGGGGCGTCAGGCATCCGAAGATTTTCTCGCTCAACTCGACCTCTCTCGGGGAATGCATGTACTCGACGTAGGGTGTGGCCTTGGGGAGCAGCGCGCCTTGTCGCCAGCCGGTATGGTTGTCGGGTGACTGGAATTGATCTGACGCCCGAATATGTGGAAACCGCAAAGGTCCTGTGCAGGTGGGTCAGGCTGGACAGCAGTATTTCACTGCATCAAGGCAGTGCGCTTTCAATGCCGTTTGCTGATCGCGCTTTCGACCGCGCATACATGTTGCACGTCGGTATGAATATCGACGACAAAGCAAAACCTTTTTCGGAGGTTAGCCGTGTTCTGCGATCAAACGCACTTTTCGGGATCTATGACGTCATGAGGGTTGGCGATGGTGAGCTTACGTATCCTGTTCCGTGGGCAACAACGGCAACGTCAAGTGCGATCGCGAAGGCTGCTCAATATCGTGAGGCGCTGCAAGCGGCCGGCTTTTCGGTCGTTGCCGAACGTAACCGGCGAGACTTCGCGCTTGCGTTCTTTGATCAACTACGCGCCAAAACTGCGGCAGCGGGTGACCCACCCCCGCTTGGCCTTCATATCTTGATGGGTCGGAACACACCGGACAAGGTGCAAAACATGATCCAGAATATATCTAATGGCCGCATTGCACCAGTTTAGTTGCTCGTTCGGAAAGCGTGACACGCGGAACTCGCGCACCAATATCTTTCTTGGCACTTCTCGGAGTCGCACCAGTCTGTTCTGGTTCGCTATCAGGGGATAAACGACAGTAACAGTGACAGTGACAGCGACAGTGACGTCGTCAAAGTGACGGGGGCACGCGTTTCATTCAAGCCGATAGTTGCAGCACCGGCTCTTGTGATACCCTGATCATCTTTCCATGGTGCATGGTGCGGCATGAAATGCCCGAGCTGCCTGGTGAACGTTCCCGAGGAGAGGCGGTTCTGCACAGAATGCGGGGCGCTGCTGCCCTCTCGTTGTCCGAGTTGCGGTTGTCTCAACCCGCAGGGCTCAAAGTTTTGCGGCGATTGCGGTGCGGAGTTCGGCCCTGTGTTAACGCTGGCACGACCGGACCAGCCTGCTCCACCGCAATCGACTACGTACGCCGAGCGGCGGCAGCTCACGGTGATGTTTTGCGATCTCGTCGGCTCGACGGCGCTCGCCTCGCGGCTCGATCCCGAGGACCTACGCGACGTGATCGGCGCGTATCATCATTGCGTGGCCGAGACCGTTCGCCGCTTTGATGGCTTCGTCGCCAAGTACATGGGCGACGGGGTACTTGTGTACTTCGGCTATCCCGCGGCACACGAAGACGACGCTGAGCGGGCCGTTCGGGCCGGTCTTGCCGTCGTGGAGGCCGTCGGGCACCTCCTAGTCCCGGAGGAGGCGCTGCGGGTCCGTATCGGCATCGCGACCGGGCTGGTGGTGGTCGGCGACCTTATCGGGGTTGGCGCCGCCCAGGAACAGGCGGTGGTCGGCGAGACGCCAAATCTCGCCGCCCGGCTGCAAGCTCTCGCCGAGCCGAACACGGTGGTGATCGCCCATGCTACGCACCGCCTCACCGGCGGGCTCTTCCAGTACGAGAACCTCGGCGCAGTCGAGGTCAAGGGCTTTGCGGAACCAGTGCCGGCCTGGCGTGTCTTCGGTGAAAGCGCGGTCGAGAATCGCTTCGAGGCGCTGCACCCCTCGGGCGGCGAGACGCCGCTGGTTGGGCGCGAGGAGGAGATCGAACTTTTGCTCCGGCGCTGGCAGCGAGCCAAGAGCGGCGAGGGTCAGGTTGTACTGCTTTCCGGCGAGCCGGGCATCGGCAAGTCGCGCATGACCGCTGCGCTCCAGCAGCGGCTCGCGGGCGAGCCCCACACTCGATTGCGCTATTTCTGCTCGCCGCACCACCAGGACAGCGCACTCCACCCAACCATCGCGCAGCTGGAACGCGCCGCCGGCTTAGCGCGGGAAGATACGCCCGAGATCAAGCTCACCAAGCTGGAGGCATTGCTCGCTACGACGCAGCCATCGAATGAGGACATGGCACTTCTCGCCGAGCTGCTGTCGATCCCGGCCGCCGCCACCGACCGTTATCCAGCCCCAAACCTCACGCCCCAGCGCAAGAAGGAACAGACGTTCGAAGCGCTGTTGCGGCAGCTCGCGATGCTGACGCGGCAACGGCCGGTGTTGATGATCTTCGAGGATGTCCATTGGGTCGATCCCACGTCGCGGGAGCAGCTCGACCTTGTCATCGGGCGGGTGCAGCGCTTGTCCGCGCTGCTGCTCATTACCTTCCGCCCCGAATTCTCGCCCCCCTGGACCGGCCAGGCACACGTGACCACGCTGACGCTCAACCGGCTTGATCACGGCGAGAGTGCAGCGCTGGCGCAGCGGATCGCAGGCAATAACGCCGCGTTGTCTGCCGAAGAGGTGGACGAGATCGTCGAGCGGACGGACGGCGTGCCGCTATTCGTGGAGGAGCTCACCAAGGCAGTGGTCGAGGCCAACGAGCGCGAATCCGGTGCCGAACTCGTCCTATCGGGAATTCCCGCCGCTGCGCACGCTGTGCCGGCGACGCTGCACGCCTCGCTCATGGCCCGGCTCGACCGGCTCGGCCCGGCGGCAAAGGAACTGGCGCAGATCGGTGCCGCCATCGGACGGGAGTTCTCTTACGAGCTGCTCGCGGCAGTCGCCGCGCCGCGCCCTGAGATGGAGGTCCGGAATGGGTTGAGTCGGCTGGTCGGCGCCGGGCTGCTCTTTCAACGCGGCACGCTGCCAGAGGCGACCTACCTCTTCAAGCACGCGCTGGTGCAAGACGCCGCCTACTGCACCCTCCTACGTAAGCAGCACCGTCAACTCCACCAGAGCATCGCGCAGAGATTGGAGCAGAACGATCCGGACGTTGTGCAAGGCCAACCCGAGTTGCTGGCGCATCATTACAGCGAGGCCGGTCTTCACAAAAGCGCCATCGTGTACTGGACAGCGGCGGGCGAGCGTGCCGTGCGGCGCGCCGCCAATACGGAAGCGATCCGACATTTTCGCCGGGCACTCACGTTGCTTGACGTCGAACCTGGCGCTTCCGATCGCGCGACCACGGAACTCAAAATCCTCGTGCAACTAGGACCGGCGATGATGAGCACGCAGGGATGGACCGCACCGGAGGTAGAAAGAGTCTACGACCGAGCGCTCCAACTCGCACGCGCAATGGACAGCTCGGCCGATTTGGTCGCCCCTCTTCTTGGTCTATGGCTGTTTCACAACACCCGCGGCGAGTTCGCGAAGGCGCGCGAGTCGATTCGGGAGCTGTTCCGGGTCGCGCATACGTTGAACGATCCCAATCTTTTGCTTCAGGCACACCATGCCGCCTGGCCGACACCGATGCTGTGCGGCGACTTTGCCGACGCCTACAAGCACGTCGAGCAGGGGCTCTCGCTGTATGACGAGCGGCAGCATCGACATCATGCCTTCCATTACATCGGACACGATCCAGCGGTATGTGCTCATGCGCTCGGTGCGATCATCGCGTGGGTGCTGGGTCATCCGGAACGAGCAGCGCAGCACGCCGACAGCTCGATGCAGCTCGCGCGGCGATTGGAACATGCGCCCACTCTCGCCCATGCACTCTGGTTCGTATGCACGTACAATGTCCTGCGCGCGGATGTGGCGGCAGCACTCACGACAAGCACAGAGCTGTTGGCGCTCTGCGAGAAGCACCAGCTTGCGCTACCGAAAGCCGCGGGCATGCTGTTCCGCGGATGGGCGCTGGTCCGCGTCGGCGAGGTTGAGGTGGGCCTGGAACTCGTTCGCAGGGGAGTGGCGGCATGGGAGCGAAGCGGGGCCGGCGCCTTCCTCCAGCAAGGGAGATTTCTGCTCGCCGAGACCTGCAGCGTCTGCGGGCGCCGCGAGGAGGCCTTGGAGCTATTAAAAACGGCGCTGACGCACGGCACCCAAATCGGGGCGAGATGGTGTGAGGCTAGGGTTCATCATCTGCGCGCCGAGCTGTTCAGCGCGTCCGCAGAATGGCCCCAAGCGGAAGAGTGCCTCCGGAGGGCAGTTGACGTCGCACGCCAGCAGAACGCGCGCTCATTCGAACTTCGAAGCGCCATCAGCCTCGCCCGGCTCTGGCGCGACCGCGGCCAGCGCCGCGAAGCCCGCGATCTCCTCGCGCCGGTCTACGGCTGGTTCACCGATGGCTTCGACATGCCTGATCTTCGCGAGGCGAAGGCGCTGCTCGATTTGTTGCATTGAACGAGCCAGTTCAACCGCCGCGTTCACGAAGTATGAAAACGCGAAATAGCAGTAGTTCCAGCGGCGTTACGGTCTCAGAACGGACCTTTGCTGGTGCGGCTCTCGTCGTAAAAGGCCCCACACTTCCAGAATCCGGTAACGCACACCTGTCCACTGCAAGCGGTCTCGATCCCGAACCTGCGACGATTTGGGCGCGAGAATGCGTCTGCTGTTGGCACTTTTCGGAGCTGACGCATCTGACTGGCGATGTCCGCTGATCGTGGAAGAACGGAAGTTCGCGGCGCGCTGTCAAAGGGATGCGATTGACCAAAGCGGACGTCAGGACTGGTGCAATATCGACTAGCACAGCGACCTCTATCTACCTCTTGCTCTGAGCCACTGCCTTGAGAAACTCCCGGAGAGCCTGGCTGGCCTGAACCGTGACATCATTGTTGTACTCGTGATGGTGCCCGAAATACGTGACCGGCACCTGAAAAAACGGAAGGTCAAACCCATGGTAAGCGTTGGGATACACGATGAGCTGGACCGGGATGCCCTCGCCCTTTTGCCGGGACATTCCGGAATCGTCCTCACCTGCATTCTAACCTCAGGCGTTGGTTTATCGACCGACAGGTCGCAGCGCGCTTTGCATTGTCTAGACGACAGACTTCGCGAGCCGGTCGTGATACAAGGGTTGAAATCATATGCGGGTGGGACCCATGACAGGAAAGAACGTCTCGCGCATCGATCTCTACGAAGCTGTCTACCAGGCCGCAGGACTGTCACGATCCGAGTCTTTGGCCATGGTTGAATTGGTGCTCAACGAGATCACCGACACTTTGGCGAAGGGCGAAACCGTTAAGCTCTCGTCGTTCGGCTCGTTCATCGTGCGCAAGAAGAAACAGCGCGTCGGCCGCAATCCAAAGACTGGAACTGAGGCGACAATTTCGCCCCGTAGGGTCGTGGTATTCAAACCGTCGGCGATCCTGAAACAGCAGATCAACGGCAAACCGTCTGGAACAAAGGCAACTACGATCGCGGAGCTTGGCTCTTCAGCGCTGCTGCGGCCGCGCTCAGCCGATGTCCGCTCTTGACGTCCTAGCGGCGGACGTTGAGCATGGGCAATTTGAGGTCCGTTTTTGGACCTGAGCGGAAGTGCCGCGCGTTGATTTGCTGAGCAACCTCCTTCCTAGGCTGGTCAAATGACCGGTTTGCCGACGCCGCCCCCAACTCAATCTTTTGTCGGACGCGTTTATCGCCGCCGACTTTCCGCCAGCGTAATAGCGCCGGCAGCCACCAGGACAATGACGATGACGGTGGCAAGCGCCTCCACCGAGGCCAGGGTGTCGTACCAGTTGTTCCAAAGCTCAAGCATGCGCTGGCCTCTATCGAGCGCGCCCACCAGCGATAAAATACACTCTGTCGAAAGGACGTGCCTTCACGCACAAGAATACAATGCTACGTTTCGTCGCGTGCGTTTTGATCGCGCGGCAACATGACCTATGCCGTACCGGTATTGGGGCCGCGCTACCCTTCGGACGGCCGCATATCGAGCGAGGTAGATTACGGTCACCGCGCGGTGAGTCGGCCGGACCGAGAACATGATCGTCTTGCCCTAAATCCTGGCATGTCTGCTGATCGGGGAAGAGCAGAAGTTCGCGGCGCGCTGTCAAAGTGACGGGATTGACCCATATGAGACATTCGACCGCTTGGACCTGCGCCGCAAGAGCGCTTACACTCTGGTTGAGCGCATCGGGAGCAGAGACTGGCAATGATGCGGCGTGATTTCATCGTGCTTCTCTGCGGCGCGGCGACGATGAGCCCGCTCATGGCGCTTGCCCAGAAGGCGCCAATAGTGATTGGATTCCTCGGTAGCCAGGCGCCTCCGCCTCCCAAAGATGCTCAGGGCAGTGCAATCGCCCAAGGTTTCCTCGAAAACGGATTAGTCGAAGGCCGCGACTATGTCTTCGAACAACCGCGCTTCACGGGTGGCGACGATGAGCGCTTTCCAGAGCTTGCGCGCGAGTTAGCTCAGAAAAATGTACGAATAATCATAACGAACACTCCCGCCGGCGTCCGTGCGGCGCAACGCCTCGATCCGCCCGTGTCTGTTATCATGACAAATATGAACGACCCGGTAGGGGCTGGTCTGATTGCAAGCCTTGCTCATCCGGGCAATCACACAACCGGCACAGCTAGTTTAAACGAAGATGTCACGCCTAAGCTATTAGAGTTTGTGCGTGAGATCGTCCCAACGGCGAGCGTGTTAGCCGTCCTATTCAACCCCCGAAATCCGACCAACCCAGTGATGGTGGACGTCCTGCGGGCGAAGGCCGAGCCTTTCGGGATTACGGTATTTCCCTTTGCGTTGACGTCGCCCGACGAACTTGAGGCCGCGTTCGCCACGCTCGCAATCCGCCGCCCGGACGCAATTCAAATTATATCAGATCCCAGAACAAGTGATCTGGGCAATCGCATCGCTGCACTCGCGATAGCGCATCGGCTTCCGACGTTTTCGAACAATCTAGTGTTCGTTGAAGCCGGCTGTCTGATGAGCTATAGTGCGTCTCTACGGAAAATTCTTCGCCGCACAGGATACTATGTGAAGAGAATATTGGACGGAGCGAACGCCGGCGATCTGCCCGTGGAGCAGCCGACGGGACTTGAACTATTCATCAACCTTAAGACCGCTAAGGCTCTCGGCATCGAAATCCACGCGACGCTGCTCGCCCGCGCTGATCAGGTGATCGAATAGGCTGCTTCATTTCCGCTATTGGCACTTTTCGGACCTGACGCACCCGGTCGGCGATGTCCGCTGACCGGGAAAGAGCAGAAGTTCGCGGCGCGCTGTCAAAGTGACGCGATTGACCCGAAGCGGACGTTCTTGATGCTGCGATGCTCAGGAGCAGCTTCACCATCGTCGCAGGTCAGGCAACTGGATGCCGAAGGTCTGTTTCCATAACATAGTTTTCGTAAGCCTGATCAGCGATCACAAAATGCGTAGAGCCGATCTTATTGAAGCCATGCCGAAGATAGAAGTCGATTGCTCGGCTATTTTCGGCATTGACCTTTAGCCAAGCGCTTTCGCCCCCATGCCCCCTGCAGTGATCCAAGGCACGATGCAACAGCGCGACGCCTCTTCCGTTTGACTGGTGCCTGGGTTGAACATACAGGGTCGTGATTTCCAGCGGTGAACAATTGGCGAGTGAGGACGTGGCCGTCGAACAAACTGTCACGAAACCATCAATTCCCATCCGGTTTTCTGATACCCAGATTGCCAGTTTGGGATCGCCGATAGAGTTTCGAAACTTCTGCGCTGTGAATTCTGAAAGTACATAGTCCGCGAATAATGGACTAACTCCATCTCGGACGTACGTGTTCAACCAGACTTCTATGCTCAACGCAGCCAAACTAGACGCGTCTCGTTTTTCAGCCTTCCTGATCATGCCTACTCACATCGTTGCATCAGGCTTTCACTATCAGCAAGACCTCTATGATAACGGAGCACGTGTGGCAACGACGCAAAGGGGTGCGATCGGCACTTCGATTTCAGTATTCTTGAGGTCCGTTTTTGGCACAAAGCGGCGGTTATAGAGGGTGGGCAGAGCATGTCTGCTCTGCCCGGGTATTTCAGACATCAACCTGTTCCGCTATTGCCAGAGCGTCATCGACCTCGATGCCGAGATACCGGACCGTGCTTTCGATCTTGGTATGCCCGAGCAAGAGCTGCACGGCTCATAGATCGCCCTTCCGCCGGTAGATCAGGGTAGCTTTTGTGCGTCGCAGTGAATGCGTCCCGAACAACCTCGGATCAAGTCCTATGCTGCCGATCCACTCGGAGACGAGGCGGGCGTATTGGCGGGTGGTCATACTTCGGTTAGTACCGCGATGGCCGGTGAACAAAACTCGCCGGGCCGTTTGCCGGTAACCTTTAGATAATCATCGACCGCTTGGCGCGTCTGCTCGCTCAATTCAAATCTGACAGGCCGCCCGGTTTTCTTTTGCCGCACCGTTGCGCGGTCCGCCGTATAGCCGCCTGCGGCGACATCCTCGACCCGGATGGCCACGACATCACAGCCACGAAGTTTGCTGTCGATTGCCAGATTGAACATGGCCAAGTCGCGAGCGCGGCCCTCGATCTGGAGTTTCGTCCGGATTGAGCAGACGTGCTTAGGGCGCAGCGGCGGCTTCGCCCCGGTCAGCTTTCCCTTATTCCACGGCACCCGCTTGGGCGCTGGGACAGCATTCACGTGATCCTGCGCGGGTTATAATACTCCTCTCGGTTACAGAGGGAGCAAGCACGAGCCAGGGGAATGGGCATTGGAATCACGTCGGCTTTCGGGCCTAAGCGAACTTCTGGGCCGGTCTCGCGGCAAATGCCCTGTAGCGTTTGACCCTTAGCGGTCATGGCGCAACGCAGAATAGCGGAATGCCGCGCTCGACATCTTTGCGCCTCCAACACCCCGGACTCCCATGCCGCGATGTGGTATGCTTCGACTTGGATTTGGCGTGGTCCTGAGCCTCCCTGGAGGGCTGCATGAGACGGCGCAATTTCATCAGTCTTCTTGGCGGTGCGGCGGTGGCATGGCCGCTCGCTACGGCGGCTCAGCAGAGCACTAGTAGCAAGCGTCTTGCTATCTTCAGCCCAGCAGAGCCAAGCGCGGACTTGCATGAGCATAGCAAAACCAAATATTGGCGAGCCTTATTCGCTGAGCTTCGGCGGTTCGGGCAGATCGAGGGACAAAACCTCAAGGTCGAAAGTTACGGCCGAGAGCAGAACACGCCGGGCCCCGAAGCCCTGGCGACGGAAATCGTTCGGAGCAACCCGGATGTCATCTACGTCGTTGGTCCCGGCGCAGTCATCTTCAAAAAGCTAACATCGCGTATTCCGATCGTAGTGATAACTGCCGACCCCGTTAAGGAAGGGCTCGCCAAAAGTTTGGCTCACCCGGGCGGCAATTTCACGGGAGTGACCGTCGACGCCGGTTCATCCATTTATGGAAAACGGATTGCACTGCTGCGCGAGATGGTTCCGACGATGTCGAAACTTGGCTGTCTCGCTCTTCGATTGCAATGGAATGGGCCAATCGTAGGTCCCGCAATCCGCGCAGCGGCCGAAACGGCAGGCCTCCCTCTCGCGGTGTCTTTACTGGACATTGGTGCCAGCGAAGCAGACGTTCGGGCGGCCATCGAGAGTATCTCCCGCGACGGTGCAAATGCGGTCATGGTCCTCCCTTCGCCTGAGACCTTTCAAAACAGCGCTTTGATCGCCAAGTTAATCGGCGACGCGAAGCTTCCGGCGATTTTTTCGTTTACCGAATCTGTCGAGGCCGGGGGCTTAATAGCCTATTCCTTCGACCTGATCGAACTGTATAAGCGCGCCGCCCACACTATCGACGCAATTCTCCGAGGAGCAAAGCCCAACGACATCCCGATCTACCAAGTAACCAAATTCGAGTTGTCCCTCAACCTCAAGACAGCCAAGCAGCTGGGGCTTTCCGTACCTCCTGCGCTCGTCGCGATTGCCGATAAGGTAATTGAGTGAACAAGCAGAGGTCCGTTCTTGGCACCTTTGAGACATGCCGACCGGTCGTGACGATGTCCGCTTCGGGTGGCAGACCGGGAGTCATGGGCAGACCGTCAAAATAAAGCGAATGACCCCCAGCGGACATTTGTTAGTCAGCCGTCAACCAAGTGTAAAATCGATGATCGCTTGTTATTCAAGTTCGTCTTTCGGTTGGAGAGGCGCACTGGATTGATACGTTCCGGCGGAAACTAACTTGGCGTTTCGGGGATTGCGGGTTACACTATGCTTATGAAGACGAACAAGAGTTTCCGGCTTGTTCTAATCAAGCCGTCGCATTACGATAATGACGGTTATGTCATCCGATGGTGGCGCGGCGGGCTGCCTTCGAATTCGCTGGCCTGCCTCTATGGCATCGCGCTGGAATGTCGCGAGCGCCAGGTTCTCAGCGCTGATTTCGACATCGACATCGAAGCGATCGACGAGACCAACTGGAAAGTGCGGGTCGAGGATCTGACGCGCTCGATCAAGGCGGCGGATGCCGGCATGGTGATGCTGGTCGGCGTGCAGTCCAACCAGTTTCCGCGCTCGCTCGATATCGCAAAACAGTTTCGCAGCCGGGGAATCCAGGTCGCGATCGGTGGCTTCCATGTGTCCGGCACCCTTTCGATGTTGCCGGAGCGAGATCCCGGCGTTCAGGAGATGATGGACCTCGGGGTGTCGGTGTTCGCCGGTGAAGCTGAAGGCCGGCTTGAGGGCCTGTTGCAGGACGCGGTCGCTGGAAAACTGCAGCGTCTATATAATTTCCTCGGCGACCTGCCGCACCTCGAAGGCCAGCCGTTGCCGATCATTCCCCGCCAGCAAATCGAGCGGGTCACCGGCCACACCACCAGCTTCGACGCCGGGCGCGGCTGCCCGTTTCAGTGCTCGTTCTGCACCATCATCAACGTGCAGGGCCGCAAGTCGCGGCGCCGGACCGCGGACGACATCGAAGCGGTGATCCGCGGCAACGTCGCGCAAGGCATCTACGGCTTCTTCATCACAGACGACAATTTTGCGCGCAACAAGGATTGGGAGACGCTGCTCGATCGGATCATCGAACTTCGCGAAACGGAGGGGTGGGGGCTCAGCTTCACAATCCAGGTCGATACACTTTGCCATAAGCTCCCAAACTTCATCGAGAAGTGCGCAAAGGCCGGGGTCCGGCGGTGTTTCATCGGCCTGGAAAATATCAACCCGGACAGTCTCCTCGGCGCCAAGAAGCGCCAGAACAAGATCACCGACTACCGCGAAATGATGCTAGCCTGGAAGCAGGCCAAGATTATGACCGTTGGCGGCTACATCCTCGGCTTCCCGAACGATACGCCGGCGTCGATCGTCCGCGACATCAAGATCGTCCAGGATGAGTTGCCGATCGACATGCTGGAGTTTTTCTTTCTCACGCCGCTGCCCGGCTCGGAGGACCACAAGACGCTGTACGCGAAGGGCGTCACGATGGATCCGGACCTCAACAAATACGATCTAGACCACGTCACGGTTGCGCATTCGAACATGTCGAAGGCGGAATGGGAACGTGCTTATAAGCTGGCCTGGGACACTTACTTCAGCTGGGAGCACGTCGAAACCATCATGCGGCGTGCGGCGGCGACCGGTAACAACGTCGGCAAGATCAAGACCTATGCGCTCTATTTCAAGGGTTACCATCCGATCGAGCACGTCCATCCGCTCGAAGGCGGTGCGCTGCGCCTGAAAAGTCGGCATGAGCGCCGGCCGCATCTGCCGGTCGAACCGGCCTGGTTGTTCTATCCGCGCTACTTTGCGGAGACCGCCGTGAAGGCCCTGCGATGGGCAACGCTCGCGGTCCGTCTCGAACGGCTTGCGCGCAAAGTCAAGAACGATCCGCAGCGGCTCGAATATATGGATCAAGCGCTGATGCCGGTAGTCAACGAAGTTGAGAACCTTGAATTGTACAAGACCAGGTCCAGCCAGGCTTTTCTCGATCAGCGGCGGCATATCGAAGAGGCGCAGAAGCCCAAGATCGTAGCGCGGTAAAGTTCATAGCCTCCTCGGCATTTCCCGGACCTTCCAAAGCAGGCGCCGACCAATCGAACTCCCGCAAAATTGCCCACGCATGTTCATGAGATGGTCGGTTGGCGATGGTGTTTGCTGCGGTGCATGAGTCTCCTACTGGCACCTTTGAGACATGCCCGCCTATCCTGAGAATGTCCGTTCACCGTAGTAGACCGGAAGTCGCCGTGGTCTGGCCAAACCGACGCGAATGACCCAACTGAGACGTCGAGCTTGACCGCGTCTGCGGTCGGTTATGTGCCAGTTCTTACTCGCCGTTCGTTCGCGAAGTGCTAGTCTTAGCCATTGCACAAGGCATGTTCTCGGTGGGGTCA
>NZ_JAFCLS010000098.1 GCF_018131075.1 Bradyrhizobium sp. JYMT SZCCT0428
CTGATTAGGGAGAGGATCAGCGCAGGCGCGAAAGCCGCCCCGAGGGGCTTGGCTACCTATTGTTTCGCCGCGGGCGGTGTTGCTTCAGGAGCTGGCGCTGTTGCGGAAGGCTCGTCCATGGGGGCAGATCCCCGAAGTTCTGACGCTGCCACGCAGTTGCCGGCCCAAAGCCTGGTCCCCTTAACCGTTCCGACGAGCTTGCAGCCTTCTGCCGCTTTTGGGCTTACCTGAGCGAGCGGCTTCTGACCTACCTTCGGCGGCGAAGGAGCCTGCGCCATCGCGTTCGCCGAAAAACAAACCGCGGCTAGAATGATCAAAATCCTCATCGTCATTTTTCCCTGTACGGCCCTGCAGAGCGGCTATTTGCGCACGGAATCGCGCGATATCTTCATGTAGCTCGTCGCGGTTTGCGAGTGCTGGCTTCCAGCTTCGCCGCCATTTCTTCTAGCTCCTGTAAGTCGGCCACCGTCATTTCTTCGGCTCCCAGTTACCTAGCTCCAGTCCGCTTCAGTCTCCCGCCTCACGGCTTCGCTGAAAGGGTTCTTCGACTTGTCTCTGACCGGGCCGCTCCGGTATAGCGCGTCCAACCACGCTTGGCCCGGAACCTGTCCGTGACCAGAGGCGATCGTGTAAAACGAGCCCATCACCCACGACGGTCCCACCGTGTTAACGCCTGCCGCCTTGGGTTGGACGGCATCGTTTCCAAGCATCTGTCAAAGAGACGAGGCCGTAAGCATCGCTCACCCCGGCGGTCAGCGAGTTGATCCTCACCGCCGACTTGCTATCTCCGTCAATCTCAACTCCGGGTTCGAAGGCGGCGCAGTTCGTTTTCCGGAATATAATCAACGCGTACTAGCCTTTTTCCATTCCGCCTGATGGTTAGGGGTCCCTGGTCCTTTTTGCGTCGTTACCCAGCGGTAATTGTTCACTTTGGAACTGAGTGCCGCCCCATCTCATAATAAGATGCCAGCGTCTTGCCTGGGACGTTGCCGGATGGGTTTGAACCGCCTGACATTTCCATGCTGCTGGCAACGCCGCTTGGCTTATCGGGTTCGCACCCGTACAGCTTGACGCGAGTATGTTCAGGTTTGAGTGATGCTCAAGTCTTACGGCTGACAACTTGCGGCCGCGGATCATAGTGAGAAAGTCTGACGATTTCGCTCGGGAGTATTATTAATGACCGTTGTTAGCGATTATACTGCAATTCTATCCGGCAATTCTTGGTGGGGTAATGCTGTTTCAGGAGAATCGTTCGCTGGACGTCCTGCCTTTGTCAGCTATTCGTTCGATACGACGATTTCATCGGAGGCATTGGCATCGGCACGTACGCCAGAGTTCAAAAGCAGCTTTCGACCGTTTACGAGTCAGCAACAACAGGCCGCGAGAAAGGCGCTGCAGCAGTGGGGGGAAGCGAGCGGTCTTGTCTTCCTTGAAGTGCCGTCGGGCCTAGGCGACATAAAATTTGGGTCATACGAGTTTTCGCTTGATCCCGCTTACGCTGGCGCGGCCGGCTTTGCTTACTATCCGTCCTTGTACAGCGGTATTGCTGGAGATGTGTTCATCGATCATGGGCGGACTGACGTCGACGTCATGCTTCACGAGATTGGTCATGCTTTGGGATTCAAGCACCCCAATGAGGACGACCCCACATTGACGGCTTCGTTGATCACTGAAACCGTCTTGGGTCGCGCGGCACCGAATCTGGGTTCGCTCGACATTCAGGCCGTACAATATCTCTACGGCAGCTCCGGAACGGACGGTTCGCAGGATTCTGCCTGGCGCTGGACAGGATATTACACACTGATCCAGGTGGGAACGGCAGGGAACGATCTCTTCCGCGGCTTTATGACTTCCGATGTAATTTCCGCTGGAGCCGGTGACGATGAGGCTATCCTTGGAGAAGGCCATGACCTTATGTTTGGCGGTTTGGGTATGGACCTCCTTAGTGGCGATCTTGGAAATGACACCCTTTTTGGGGACGGCGGTAATGACGAGCTTGTAGGCGATGAGGGCAATGATGCACTGTTTGGAGGCGAAGGATCCGATGTCATTTATGGCGACGATAATACCGATTTGATTGATGCCGGTAATGCTAATGATCGGGCGTATGGCGGAAACGGTGATGACACTCTCACCGGTGGGGCTGGAGATGACAGTCTAATCGGAGACTCTGGGCTCGATTTTTTTAATTTTACGGCACCTCGATCAGCTTATGGAATCTCGCTTTTGGCTGGCGGCGGCGGTGGCGCCGTCGTGGTGGATGGACCGGACGGTAGAGACACCGTGATCGGAGGGGAGTATTTAAATTTTGCTGATGGCACCTATGCCGTGTCTGGCCTGGTGGCCAACACTCTCCTGCTATCGGTGGACCCGTCGGGTCCCGCCACAAACGACTTGCTCTACGGCGGAGCTAGCAACGATACCCTGGCTGGCGGAAGCGGTGCCGACGTATTGGTAGGGCTTGCAGGCAACGATACGGGCTACGGTGGTGTCGGGAACGATTACTTCTACGGCGGCGATGGCAATGACGTGTTTTCCGGCAGCAGCGGGATTGATGTCCTGGTCGCCGGAAACGGCAACGACGTAGCCTATGGGGGTCAAGATCAGGATTATCTCTACGGCGGCGCGAGCAATGACGTACTGGCCGGAGACGGTGGTGTCGATGTCCTCCTCGGCGAGGCCGGGGACGATTTCCTTTATGGTGGCGACGGCGGCGATTATTTCTACGGAGATATCGGCAACGACACGGGCTACGGTGGTGGCGGCAACAACATTTTCGTGATGGCGGCAGGGAATGATATCGCCACTGGCGATGACGGCCAGGATTATTTTTACATGGGGGATGGTAACGACATCATGTACGGCGGAGCAGGTGTCGATGTGCTTCTCGGAGAAGCTGGAAGTGACAGGTTTGATGGTGGTGCCGGCACCGACTATTTGTTCCTGGGAACTGGCGGCACTGACCAGGTTTTATTCAATGCTGACTCGGGCGTTGACGTGATCAACGATTTCGAGGTGGCCGGCGATAGCATTGCTCTGCAGGGAACGATGCTTACGAACTTCAGCGAGGTGCTGGCAGCCACCACTGACTATGGCTCGTTTTCGATAGTCACGATGGATAGCAATACGGCCATCTGGCTGATCGGCGTCAACAAAAGCCAACTCGTCGCCTCTGATTTTACATTTTCATAATTGTAGGTCGGGCGACTGTTGACGCGAGTAAAGTAGGTAGCTTCCACGGGGCCCGTGGTAAGACGTCAAGGTTGCGAGAGAGCCATCCAGGAACATTTCCAAGGCCGGGCTTGCCGCGGGGTTCCGTCGGTCCAGGGAAGCTGCATTGTATCGCCAGAGGCAGATCAACGCCCGGGAGGCATCGACACCTACGGCGGTTGCGCCCCGGGCCTTCGCGAGGCATCATAGCGGCCTACCATGCGGGGTAGCTATTCTTATGAAACGCAAGATTGCAGCCATTTTTGCCGCGGATATTGCTGGTTACAGCAGGCTGGTTGCTGAGGACGAAGAAGAAACGCTGCGGCGGTTAGCATCCTATCGATCCGTTACCGATGATTTTATTGCCAGAGCGGGCGGACGCATTTTTAATACTGCCGGCGATGCCGTCCTCGCTGAGTTTCCTAGCGCGGTTGAAGCCGTGCGTTGCGCGATCGATATTCAAGAAAGCCTTCGTACGCGCAATATGGCATACGCAGTCAGCCGGCACATGAGCTATCGCATCGGAATTACCATTGGTGACGTCGTTGAACGTAACGGCGATCTGCTTGGTGATGGCGTCAATATCGCCGCGCGCCTCGAAGGCTTGGCGGAAGTCGGCGGCATCTGTATCTCGCGCGCGGTTCATGAGCAGGTTGTAAACAAACTTTCAGTACAATTTGCCGACATTGGTGCGCAGGAAGTAAAGAACATTCCGACGCCAGTCCATGCTTACATGGTAGCGATGCGGCGCGAGGATGGGACCTACGCATCGCCGCAGCACAAAAAGAAGACCGCGGCTTCGGTGAGGGCGCCGAACTGGTTGTGGCCGGCTGTGGTCGCAGCGGTCGCCGCCGTCGCGATCGGCGCATTAGCGTCTGTTTATTCTTCTGCTATTAAACATGGCGTGCAGCCGGCCGCTTCATCGACGACGTCAACACCTGCCGCCTCGGTACCAGTCGCATCAGTACCTGCACCGCAAACGCCCGTATCTTCGGCCGCGGCGCCACCGCTAAAGCCCGAGGTAATGGCAATAGAGCCTGATGCATCATCGCGACCGACTGTTGAGCCAATGCCGGCTGAAAGGAGTCCTGAGGAGGGCAGGGGCCCCGCCCCGACTATTCGTCAGCCAAATCCACTTTTTACCGAGGCGGATGTAAAGACCATCGCTACTATCGCAGAGCAAAAGCATTTTGAGATGCCTCCATTCCAAATCGAAGCCCTGGACGAGAAATTGCCTGTTCAAACTCGCCGCTTCGTGGGCGTGTGGGTAAGCAAGGTTGGCTTTAATGGTGTCGGCCGCCACGCGATGTTAATTGTCACTAGCGTTTCAATTGAAGGTGCCCTACGCGGTTATTTCATGTGGGGTCCACCCACGAAAAAATCAATGTTCCAAACGCCAGCCGGCTACCGTCGTTTCTCGACCACTATTAATAAAGACAGCTTTGAATTCTCGCGTGGTTCAACGATTTCAACAGTTACTTTACTTCCAACAAATGTAGTTCGAGTACGAGACGAATATAGCGACGGTAAGAGTGCTACAATATTGATTGAGCCCGTTTGGACGATGGCTGGACGCTGACGTTTTAATGCCTTGACATAGGCTTCGATCAGCTTGGAGATTTCACCGGCATCAGCGGGTGTCAGTTCGCCGGCAGCAACTGCCGCCAGGACCGCAGAAACTGTTGCAGGAGCATCCTGAGCGCTGTTGATTGGTGGCAGCGCGACGGCATGCTGTCCTACACGCCGCACTTTATTAGAAAACACGGAAAACGAATGCAATGAGGAAACGTGGCGGACAACCAGGCAACCAAAACGCGGTCAAACATGGCCGCGGTAGTGCTTCGGTTCGAGCCGAGCGGCTGGCGGCGTGGGCCGATCAACAGCGCCGGTCTGCGGAATGGTCGAGGGCTGTGCCGCAAACGGATTACGGGGCGATCATCGAATGCCTTCGGGTCCTGAAGCAGGGGAAGGGATGTGAGTAGCACGATTTTGCGAGCGCGAATGTACCGCCGCAAAGCGGTGGGGCCGCCGGGATCAGCGGCACCGGCGGCCCCGTCGCAGCCCGTCCCAAGGGGCGTCCGGAACCGGACCAGCGACACTGAGCAAATGACGACGCTTCGTCAGGGTTTCAGCGCAAGCGGAAATTTAATGTTGGTTTTAAGGAGTAATTGAATGTCCATGCTGCTTAGCGGCGCTTCCTGTCCCAAGCGGCAGCCGTGGTGCGACTAATCGGACCAGCGAATTTTTTTCCCTCTGTCTTTTCGTGTGTCTGCTGCAAATTTAAGGGATGCACGGACGTGTTCTCTAGACACTGTTGGCCGAGATTGCCTCACGAAGCGCGTCTAAAACCCGCAAACAAATTGATGGTTCAGGAACTGATAGGTCATAACCGGTGGGATATTGAAAATCGAAATCCTGATTCATCGAATAGATGGCCGAAGTAAAATCTTTCAGATCCACGACAATTGGTAGCGACATCGCCTCGCATTCGTCCAGGAAAGCCGGAAGATTATGATGCTTGTTGTTACGAGGTGCCCTCAACTTCGCCTTAGGCATGCCGCTGGCCGCGAGGTAGGACTTCAAGAATAGCTCTAGCGAATGAGCACAGAGAAAATATGCTGGATGATATTTTAGATCATTCGAACTCAAAATCCTAAACGCGTCTAAATATTCAGTCCCGCGATCGAACAGTTGGCCGGCGAAGAGGCCGAGAGGTTGCGGCATTTCTATGATATCGTTCATTTATCGATCCTCCCGCAACCAGAGCCGGGCGCGCAAGGGCCTATCGGTTATCCCGCTTCCGCCGCGGCCCCTCTAGAGCCTGCTTGCTGTCCATCTGCTTTGGAAGAAAGGCGCCGGCCCGCCGCGCCATCCCAAGGTTAGAGGCCACCGGTAGGCAGTGGCTCACCGATTCAGTGGGATGCCATCGTTTGCCGATCTGAGTGCCCGCGACAGCCGGCAGCGTTTATCCTCTCACGGGGCGGGTGGCCGGCATCTTTTTCTTCGCCGTGACGGGCTCTGATCTGTCCGTCGCGGGCCACCGCTTCCGCTTCTCGCGCGCACAGGCAACTCCCCGGCAGTGATAAGTTGATAGGCAAATGCTACACTCTCAGGATCGTGTCGGGCTAACCAATATTGAGCCGCTTCTTCTGAAGCATATACCTTCATATTCTTGCGGCCCGCTTCGTAAATCCTAACTTTCAAGCGTGATCCCCCTGCAATCATAGGTGACGGTCGTATTTCATTTGTCCTGCTCACTCATGGCGAATGCCTTAGCGGCCTCCGGGGCTTGCTCCGTGGTCATTTGCTCGGTCCTAAGCCGGCGCCCGGAATGACTTCGAAACAAAAAATACCGGGACGGTTGCCCGTGCGAATATCTGACCTCGAAGCTGCCGGTTTATGCGAGGGCCTCGTGCTTGATTATGCGGATCGTCATCGTGTTTATCTTAGCCGGGCAAAAAGGCAAATGCCCGCGCGATGGTGAGTCGCACGGGCCGAATCTCACTTGTCGCCGTTAATCTAGCGTGACGGGATCATATCGTCTGCGTTGCTTATGGTGAGGCCGTAAGCGACTATTACCGGAAGCGTGCAAGCTCACCCTGAATCTGGCCTTTCGATTGGGCACAGGCGGCGCCGCACGTGCCCCCGAGAAACCACGCCAGCACTGCCTGCCCAGCTTCCTGAATTATGTTGCCACCCGCCACAGCTTTGATCTCTTCGACGGTTAGCTCCTGCGAATGAGCGCCCTGTGTCATGTCTATCTCCCTTGTTTTCGATGCGAGGTTGGTCTTCCCGTTAGGGGCAAGCTCCATCTCTTAGGCCGGCCGCCATGCCAGCAAACAAAGCGGCTCCTCTGTCCTTGCCCAACCCTTCCAAGGCCAAAGCGGTCACCATGTGGATGCTAGCGACGACCCTCGCCGTCTCACAGGTCATGCCGCCCGAGACGGCTTCGAGTTCGGCATTGTTCAGTTCGCGCATGTGGTTCATGTTCTTCCCTGCTTTCTTTGGGACGGGACCATTCCTGCCACCTGCGAATCTCAGGTGTACGAGAGCCCGCGCTTAATCACCGTGACGGCCATCACGTTCGCCACCACTAAAGGTAAGGAACTTGGCAAATCGCTGAAATCAGGATTTGGGTTTCAGCCGTATCTTCCTGAAGGGCAATCTCATCAACTTAGCCCGCATCTGAATTGCGGTGATTGATCTGTTTAACTTGGCGGCAACCAGCGTTACGGACGCGCCGGTTTCCACAAGTGCGCGCAACAGCTTTTCGTCTTCCGGTGTCCAAGGCCGATACCTCCGAATAGCGCCAAGCTCGGAGTGTTCTCTTCGCCAAATGCCATTATCGGTGCATCTGTACGCGCTCGTGCTACCAGTTGCGTAGCGCGGGCAGCTTCTCGTTTGGCTTTCCGTTCCGCGTACCGTTTGCGGCGCTCACGCAGATCAGCTTAAATTCGGGAACAGGTGGCAACGACCGGCGTTGAGTCCGCGTGTCTGGAGTGAGACGACCCGGACATATCAATGGCCTCAGCGCATTCCCCCGAAAGGCGCTGGGGCCATTTCTTTAGGAACGATACGGGTGACCTGACCTGGGGTCCGCCGTGTGATCTTTCCCCGAGACGCAGTTCGGAACTTTCCTTAAATCGGCGCTCGGTCCGGAACCGGACAGAAGGCTCGCAGTTATTCGGTATCACCGCACGGTCAGTGGCTTATATGGTGATGAGAACGCCGGTCGCGCTCCCGCCTTCCTCAGGAATGGAGCAGCGCCATGCAACGACGCCGTATCCTGCATGATACCCCACTTGACCATCGCTTAATTCAAGAGGCGCAGCGCTTGCGGAAGCAGGCTGAAGGCGCCCGTCCCAGTTTCGAACGGGAGCTGCTGCTCCGCAAGGCGCGGCAGGCTGAAGCAGCCGCTCACATGCGGGAATGGCTATCATCCCCGGGCCTACAGCCGTCCAGATAAGCGGCCAATTCGTTCGACCATGATCAACATAACCGACCTTCAGGTAGGGCAGCGCGTTGCGCGGGAAGATTCCGGCGAGATCGGTACCATTGTCGAAGTGGATGGGGAAATAAAAGTGAAATGGGATAGCGGCCGGACCAGCTACTACCGCCGCAAAAAACCGGCCAAAATTGAGTTGGTGGAGAAAGCCGGCTCAGACGGGTCAGGCGAATAGCTCGACGCCGGCCGGCGTCAATTTCACGAAGGTACCGGACTCGTGCAGCAACAGCCAACCGCGCGATATCGCCAGATCAAGTCCGGCTTTGTATTCGGCCGGGGTGGCGCGCTCCAGGAACAGCATCGGCGCGTTTATCTTCTCGATGTAAATCTTCCGTCCACCGGCTCGGTCGCGTTGGCGATCTCCAGTAGCTTGCGCGCGGCCTTTTCAGGATCGGAATAGGGCGGTCGGTGCTCAATTTCATGCGTGCTGCGAATCCATATGCGCATCCTGAACGTGACGATCGGTTACCGCCATATCAATCGCGGCGCCACAGAAACACCGCGCCTGTCCACTGGTTGATTGCGTCGGCAGCGGCAGGCCGGCGTCATACATGGCGTATTTCCAGGCCGTCCAGGCGCGCTGGCGTTGATACTCGTTGAAATCAGCTTCAGTGCATTTCGGAAGGTAGGCTTTCCAGGCGGCCTCGAAGCCCGCCCGCGCCTCGTACATCCCATCGCCACTGTTTCGCGTGAACCGGCAGGCCCGACTGGACCGCGATCGTGGCGACCTGAACGTCGCCGTAGTAGACGTGCCAGCAGTCGGAGCGTTCGGGGTGAGGGCGGCGGGTGAGTTCAGGCATGCCGCATTGAAGCGCGGCGCAGCACCTACGGCAAATTATCAATACGTGGGGGATCGGAACGGCGAAGAGCCACTACAGTGCCTCGTGGTAAGGCAGCCAGCAGCACGCCTCACTTTAAGCCAAACCCGTCCGCAAAAAGAAATAATCAATAGCGGCGAGAACCATCAGCGCGATGAAGAGCCATCCTGCGCTGTCTTGGCCTGAATTCGCGAACTCACGGTTGAGATCCGTCTGGCTTGCATGCGGCACCAGTTTTTTACGATGGTGATGTGATGCTGCCGCGCGAAATTCTCGGCCTTGTTTCCACGATGACAAGAGCTTGCGAATTAGGATATCAGACATCTTGCACGATCATTTGGGGTCGGAAGCAATTGGTATTGAATCAGAATTAGTAGCGGCGCCTCTTGTTTCGGCTAAATCCTGAGCCCGCTTGGCTGCGAGCTTACGGTAGGCCGCCGCTTGCTCTACGCCGCGCGCGACACAGTTGGAGCTGGCTGGCAAATCATGTCGTCAAGTTTGGGCACAATTGAAGGGGCCATTTGACGATCCTGATCGGCCAAGCGATCGATGAGAATTTGAAGTCGGGCGGGCAAGCCGGTCTCTGTGGGGCGCAGGATGGTGCGTAGCCGCTCCCCGATCTCGTCGCAGATTGCGCGGCTGTGGACACTGTCGATTTGAACCTGGTTTGAAACCTTCATGGCCGTTCTCGCAGCACTGTCTTTCCTGCGAGGACAATAATCATCAAATTTTAAGGGACCGAACTCACTTCCCTGGGCATTTGAATAGAAAGCGTAACGGGGAATTAACTCTGACGCCCCGCGCTAACTGCTCAACTCTGGCCAGCCTGGAATCCAGTCTCCCCACGGCACGTTGTTTTCAAAGTAAGCTTTCTTTGCACTTGCCAGATCGGGGAATGTCGAATTGCTACTTCGGTGCTGTTTTCTCATCGCGTCATCAAAGATCACCAGTCGTCCGCTTGTGGCGTCATAGACGGTTCTTAGGCCAGAAAAATCGTTGATCAGAGTAGCCATTTCACCCTCACGGTCCGGCGTCGCAGGCATGCGACTCGAATCAATCCGCCATGACTGTGGAAAGCTGATGGCGATTCTCGCCACCGGTCCGCCGTGACTCAGGTTCTGCAATCCCTGTCGGCGCATCCCGCGCTGATGGAGCGGAGCCATGGAGATCGAGCGCTTACCGTTAGGCCAATCGCTTGCTGACAAACACCGGGCCGCCGAACTGAGGTGGCGAGGCATGCCACCCGGTAACCGTTATCGCGCCCGTAGATATCGGCCGGCCCACGGGGCGGCTCATCTGTTGCCGAACTAACTTATAGGCGTGCCCTAAAACAGCAGCTTGTGTTCGTTTCAACTTCTTCGCTATCTGCGCGGAGTTTTGACCGGCATTCACAGTATCTCGAAGTTGCTCCTCTTCCAGAGCAGTCCACGCAAGGTAGATTTCCTGGCGCGGCAGGTGATCTAATTGTTTCGCTCCGGCGCGCAAAAACTCAAGGCGCAATCTGACTGCCTTCTGCGACCTATTAAGCGCTACGGCTACAGGCATGGTCGATCGACCGCTCGACACCAGTTGCAGCAAGCGGCGATCCTCCTCGTCGCTCCAATGCTTTCGTTTGTTCCTGAGCACAAGACTGTCCTCACCGCGTGTCCGCTGTTGTTCCCCGCGTCTGGCCGATCTGGTTCTGGCCGCGCTGATAATAATCGAAAACGAAGTAAACCATCGCGAGGAAGGAAACCAAGATTGCCGCGACGCCGATCGCCTTCATGCGCGACTCCCTCTAAAAACGGAATGGATTCTTAAACAAAAATCAGGACCTGGGCTTCGCCGTCAGCCTTATCTTCCTGAAGGGCAATCTCATCAACTTAGCCCGCACCAGAATTGCGGTAATGGTTCTGTTTAACTTAGCGGCAACCAGCGTTACGGACGCGCCGCTTTCCACAAGTGCGCGCAGCAGCTTTCCGTCTTCCGGTGTCCAAGGCCGATACCTCCGGATCATTTGCCCTTCGCCTTCAGCCCCTGTTTGTTGCCCCTTTCACTAGAATCGAGCAAGTTCGGCACCGGCGGCATCTGCGGCGGTAGCTCAGTTGATTCTGGCTCATTCTCGGCTTGGCTCTTCCGGGTCAATAGAAGACCAAGGACGCCGATCGCCACTAAATAGCTCCCGCGATCATTAGCCAATGCGGCAAGTAGATCGACGACAGCAGGTCCATTTATTTCCCCTTCGCCTTCCCAGCCGCCAAAGCTTGCGCCAGTCTGCTCTCGAATTCGGCCCGCCTTCCTCAAGCGGGCATTGCGGTTCCAGCATTAACCCGCAACGCGGACATCAAGCTTAACAAGCGAGTTTCGTTGCGACAATTTTAAACAGGGTTAGCGTGGCTGCAAGACGCGCTTTGATGCTGGAATCGGTCGACCGTTGCTCAGAATCCTCAATTGCGCCGAGATCATCGCGTGACAACCGAATCATTTTGACGGTGTAGCTCGCAGGGTTGCTTACTTGGTCTGTCCGTTAGGATCGCCACATGATCGAGGCTATTGCAGCATTTTTGGTAATTCTTAGCGTCAGCATCCTTGTCGCTCACGCGCTGGATGCCTATCGATCGTGGAAATAGCCCTCAGGGTCGCGGGAGGGGGCGCGGCTTTGGCAGCGGGATCCGACCAGTGATCAGTGGGAGCTCGTCGGCCGACGCCTTCGCATTCGGATTTCGCTTTAGGATAGCCTCCGCCGCTCGTTGGTAGGCGAACACCTCGTCTTCAGACGCTATATCCTGACCACCTGTCGCTTCAGACACAGTCGGCATTCGGCGATTTTCTTCGATGAACTGCGGCGAGATCGGGAAAACGACGTAGGTGATCCAGGCTGCAAAGGCAGCTGCGCCTAGAACGGTCGGAACAGCAAATCGCCAGCTTGTCATTTTTAGCCTTGGGCCTTAAGCTCAACAAGTCGTCTCATAGTCGGCCTCGACCCATGCGCGGCCAATTTTGCCGAAGTCATTGGCAACCATATAGATGGTCTGATCCTGATCATCGGGCACGATCGACGGCGTCCAATTGGACGTACGCATCACAAAAACTCCTACGCTACAGAACCGGGATTCAAGCGAAACGCTGCCGATTCGTTCCTCACACTGGAACGGGATGCCGGCTACGCGATTGCCTACGCCGTAGACATTTAGCGCACGGCGCTGGCGGGTAACCTAACCCCCACCGAGGTCGCCCTGGTGCGGCTGAAATCCTTCGTATCCCTCAGTGATCGCCATGTCCCAGATAGATCGTCCCTGCCGCAGCTTCATTGCGGCGGAATATTCGGGCGAGTGATAGCAATCGAGCGCAGCGCGATAGCTGGGAAATTCAACAACGACCACGCGCGATTTTGGTTGTCCCTCTTTCGGCTCGACCTGGCCACCACGCGCTAGAAAGCGCGCCCCGTATTTGGCGAGTGCCGGACCGTTGGCTGCGACATATTCCTTGTAG
>NZ_JAFCLS010000099.1 GCF_018131075.1 Bradyrhizobium sp. JYMT SZCCT0428
GGTGGGCTGGCGCGCGGGCGTCAATGCTTGAATGGCCCTAAGCAGCTTCTTGCGGTGACCTAGAGAAGATACTCCGATTTTTTCGAGATCATTTTCCGTCAAATCCGGAAGGACGGAGTAGTCAATATTGTTTTCTGCGAAGGTTTTGGCGTACTGGCCTAGACCGTGTCCACCCAGCCACTCGGCTATGTCGGTGGTTGTTGTCCTCGTCATTGCAGAGGCCCTTGCCCGCTGCCGTAGTTCATTAAGAAAGAGTTTGGCTTCAGACTCAGCATCTGGTGCCTTTTGCTTGCAACCAGGAAAGCGTTCTCCCGCGCATAATATCATCTCCCGCACAACGATATCATATGGGCGTTCTTTGACCGCCGATAATAGGCTTTTCCCGGCGTCGAAGCCCAACTGCAGCTTGGCGCAACGACGCCAGCGCTGGGTGCCCTACCCAGCTACCCATGGCGGCCGAATCGCGAGCAGTCACGCGGCCCTCATCGTTTTAAATCGCAACCGTGCTATACCCTATGGGAGAACCGGATACCCTATGGGAGAACCGGCGCGTCGTTTCTCGTGCCTCGCGCCATGCCAAACTGCGATGACTATCGCGCTATTCCGCTCATGCTGTGGGCCTAGCGCCGCGCTTTTCACCGTGCAAAGGATATGAGGTGCGACGATACGGGAGCGCCTCTCCGAGCGCCTGCTCAAGCTCCTCAAGCATCTCAACTTCGGATTTGAGAAGCTCGTGATTATATCCCTCCGCCAGGATCACTGCCGATTCATACGTCTCCTGAACGACCCTGATACGGTCATTCGCGGGAAGGGAGGCAACGAACTCGATCGTTTCTTTGACGTGAGCCGCTTCGCTTCCGAGGGAGCTGTGACTTCTGAGGAAGCGGGTTGCATCGACGTCAGGCGGACACATCGCCCGCACCTTCTCGATATCGGTCTCCTGCTTGAGCGCAGCGATGCGTTCTAGGCAGTACGAATAGCCGATGCAGCCCATCGGATAGTCCTGGACGCAGAGATCATCGAAGCGCTTGCAGAGCGGCTTGATGCCCTCCGGGATAAAGCTAGCGACGAGTCGCTCGCCGGGCACACCCAGCGCACGCAGATCCTTGAGCGCGAGCCTGTCGTGACCGGTCTCCTCGCGCGCACGCTCTTCCAAGTAGGCCGCGACCTCGGGCCTCCCCAGCTCGTTGAAGCGCCCGGCGGCGCGCCGGAGATTTCGAGGCGTGTCGACAGAGGTGTGATAGGCGCCGGCCAAGGCGACAATATAACCGGCGATTGTCGGCTCAGGGCGCGCAAGGCGCTTTTCGATTCCGGCAAATCCCAGATTTACCGCGCCGTCGAGCAGCCCGACCGTGCTGCCCGCCGAGCCCACACCTGTCATCGGTGTCGCGAATGGATCTACGCTTTCTTCCGTGCCTCCCGTGGCATGAAACCAAACCTCTCCCGACTCGCGAGCGATGATCGAAATATCGCCCGTGACGTTGACCCACTCCGTGACCAGCCGTGCCATTCGAAACCTCCACTTCCGAGTGTACACCCGTGTATTCTTGCTGGATGCGACCAAAACACGCGCCCAGTTAGAGACAACCTGCCGCATCCGAGACGGATTGCAATACCGCTAGATTCCGTTCGGCGTGATGGCCATCAGCATCTTAGCCGTCTCAAGGAGAGGCGGCCCACCAAAAGTCGTCGCACGTGTATTTCTCGGCAACACAAAAACGACTCCGTTCGTTGCCGTTAGGCCTGCGTCTAACAAATTGAAACCCTCTTCGTACTCGTCTTCCGTGATCAAGATCGGTTGCTCCAAATAGATACCCCGAGCCGCGAGAACCGCTTTCGCCGCAACCGAGCGCGCTTGGTACTGCGCCGGGTTCGTTGCAGGCGTGATCAGATTGGGGTGGGCACCTGTCCACATGTCGACGATCAATTGTGCGAGGCCATCATTTTGATACGAGAAATCAGCCACCTTATCTTCTAGGTCTTTTTTCGGAGTATTTTGCGGGTCAGCGTAAATCCCGCGTTTTTTCTTCGGCCCGGCTGCCTGCGCTGCTATGTCAGCGTTGCGAGAAGCGCGCGAACGACATCCAGTTTGGTCCGTTGGGACCTGCTTCCGGCACACTTGAACGGGCGTTTGCACGTCACCGCGCCAGCGGCAGGTCTTCGACCTTATCGTTGTCGGCAAGACCAACAAGCATATCGCCCGCGCTTTGGGCGGGACCGAGCGCACGATCAAGGCTCACCGGCAGCAGGTGATGGAGAAGCTGCAGGTTCGAGGCGTGGCGGAGCTTGTCGCGTTCGCCGAGCGTGCAGGCGTCACGTCCGGTGCCCGATGATATTCGTAAAATCATCAACCGTTTTTGGCTGTTATTGTCCTATGGGACACTAGGAAGTCCGTTGTGCGGGGCCTAACCATTCGGTTTGGATGTTGAACCACCAGCCTTTAGAGGCTCAACTGGTTCGCATTTTATGCAATCCATAGCAGCCCATTGAAGCTGCGTGGCGACGGCCCGATGGACATCACTTTTTGCCAAATAGAAATGTCGTCTTAGTGGTCGATGATGACCCCGGGATGTTGAAGGCGGTGCAGCGCTTGTTGCGGCAGCACGCCTACGAACCCATCGTGTTTTCAACCGTGCAGGCTTTCAAAAACCACTACTCCGATTTAGAGAACGCCGTTTGTGTCATCCTCGACATCAACTTGCCGGACGGATCAGGCATCGAGTTGCGGGAGGACCTAAGAGCTGCAGGTGTCTCTGTGCCGGTCCTCTACATCACCGGGAACGCGAACCCTAAGGTCCGAGAAGCTGCGCTCGCATCCGGATGCGTGGCTTTTGTCACCAAGCCGTTCTCAGCGCGCGAGCTAATCGAGCCGCTCAAGAGAGCATCGGGCGACTGAAGATTAGCGGCAGCATCACGGCATGAAGCTACACATGGTATGTCACTTTTGAAGTTCCGACAGATGGTACGCTGTCAAGACGGCGACATCCGCGCTTAACCAAGACGTTTGAGACCGAAGCAGCGGCTAAGAAGTTTGCGCGGACCATATTCAGCGACGGACTGATCGTCACTGCGGGGACCATCATTCCCCACCTGCCGAGAGTGGCGATCCCATCAGTGGATAAACCCGCTTGGCTTGAAGCGCGCGGCCCAGTCGATCCAGATCAATAACTCGGCCCTCAACGATAAGTGACATGCTCCGGGGCAGGAAGCCGGAGCAAGAAAATGGATCAAGGTTCAAAGGCCAAGCAGGTCTGTCGGCGCAGCGTTCTCGCTTTTCTTGGATACGCGGCCAGGCCTCGTAGCGGCCGCGCCGCTGACCAATGTCGAGACACTCGAACTCGATCGACTGCCTGACCACTTAATCGTGCTTGGCGGGGGATATATCGAGCTGGCACAAGCCTATCGCCGTTTCGGCAGCCGCGTCAGTATCGTGGAGGTCGAGCCAGAGCTCGCCGGCCGAGAAGATCCCGACGTCGCGGATGCAGTTCTGGAGATGCTGCACGACAACGGCATAGAGGTGCATCTTGGGGGGACAGGGGTTTCTTGCACCATCGCCGCCATCCTCTCGATCGAAAAGGGCGCACCGGGCGAGCGCGCGTTCAACGAGGCGTTCGCGACGTGGGAGCTGTCGCATCCCACAGCCACAACCGCACAACAAGCACCGGCCACGCCGAACGGTGGCGGCTATCCGTCTCAGGTCGAACGCGCGTTCAACGAAGCATTGCGGTATGCTCCCGTTGGCCAGTGACCATGCGCGCCGACCTCGGCGACAACGCACGTCGTCGGGAGACGGGAATGCCGTTGCTTTTTTTGGATGGACTTCAGCCGCAGATGCGCAGACGAAAATTCGGAGTGACGAGGCCACCGCACTCAGCGTCGGTCAAGGCACTCTGGTCCCTTGGTCCGGGCCGGCGCCATCGGGGATGACGTCCACGCTGACGGCGAGATAAAGTTCGCCCCCCACGGCTACGACGCCCTCACCATCGCCTTCGAGGTGTCGACCCTCAACCGCGCGAATTGTTGGATGCGGGTGCGTTGTACCATCATCGACGAATGGTCCGGCAAGCGGCGCGACTTCGACGACGAAATTTCCCTCGCCACAGTCCGCCACCCCGGCGGTGGGCGGCGATGGTGTTTTGTCTGCCCCGCCCAGGGGGGCGGGTGCGGAAGCTCTACCTGCCCTCCGGGGCGCGGCATTTCCGGTCCCGGCAGGCCTACGGTCTCGCCTACGAAACCGAGCGCCTGGACGATACCGAGCGGGCCTGGCGGCGCGTGCGCAGATGCCGCCGGCAGCTCGGCAGCCACCCGGACGGTATCGGCCGGCCCTACCCTGAGAAGCCGGCGGGGATGTCGGCGGCCAGGTACGCCTATCTGCTGGACCGGCTCGACGCCGCCGAGGATGACTTGGGCCTGCCTTTGACCCTGGGCGGGCCGCGGTTTGCGTACCGCCCCGACCGCCATAGGTTGCACGGCAGACCATAGGGCTTGCCCGTCCTCGGGCCATTTCGGATCAATGTCGGCTACCCATCCTCCTCAACAGCCGACATTACGAACGGTGGCGCCAGGTCAATGAACTTCGTGGAACGGCTCGGCCGCCGTGGATCCGGGTCAGCGAGCGGTGGTCGCAAAGATCGTTGAGGTCCTTGCGGATGGTCTGCGCCGAGACCTCGAAAGGGCGGGCGAGATCGTCCACCATCACCCGGCCGTAGGCGCGGGCGATATTGAGAATTTCGGTTTGGCGGTGGGTCAGGCCGGTCACGGGGCACCTTGGGGCAATGGGCGCCCATGGTGCGGCGGTTCCGGGATCGGGTCAACGCGGGAGATTGGCTACGCTGCCAACTCTCAACCGAGCATCGGATTACAGTAAACGATCCCCGGAGATCAGCCGTCACGCATGGGACAGAGCCACATTCGCAGTGCAGCATCCTGCGTCGCCTTGGGCGAACGCTCGACAAGCCAGCCAGCGGCTGCAACACTGCCCTCAACCAAAACATGGAGGAAATGATGATCAATCGTCGCATGCTGATGCTGCCTGCCCTTTCCATTGGCCTCCTGGGCGTGGTGCCGGCCTTCGCCGGCGCGGATGAGGATGCCGTCGCAAAGGGCGTCGAGGCGTTCCGCGTGGCGCAGTTGGCCGGCAATGCCGAGGGGATCGCCCCGCTCTGCGCGGAAGAACTCAGCTACAGCCACTCCAGCGGCGCGGTCGACGACAAGGCGAAGCTTCTGGCAGGCGTCAAGAACGCGAACTACAAATGGACGTCGCTTGACTACAAAAATCCCACGGTCCGCATCGTCGGCCCGGCCGCCATCGTGCGGTTCAACTTTGTCGGCGAGCAGGAATTTACCGACGGCAAGAAAACACCGCAGAACTTGCACATCCTGATGAACTGGCAGAAGCAGGGCAACGACTGGAAGCTGCTGTCGCGCGGGGCGACCAAGCTTTAATCTGCCTTCCCATTCCGGGATGTTCCGGAGGGCCAGACCTCAGCGGCGCAATTGCACATCTGAGGTTCGCGCGTTGCGTGCCGCGCCGCCGCGCTGACGGCTGCTGGCAAGTGCGCCTGGACCGGCCCGCCGGCCCTTCCTGCGCCTCCGCTGTAAACGCGCCCGGATACACGTTGACAGGTTTACAGCGTCAACGAGGAACCGATGGCCGTTTACTCCTACACCCGCGTCTCGACCACCGCTCAGGCCGAGGAAGGCGAAAGCCTCGGCGCCCAGCAGCGCCGAGTTGAGGGCTACGCCATGCAGCACGACCTGACCGTCGACCGGCACTTCGTCGAGCGCGGCGTCTCCGGCTCGGTGCCGCTCGTCGAGCGGCCGGAGGGCAAGGCGCTGCTTGCGATCCTGAAGCCCGGCGACGTGCTCATCACGCCGAAGCTGGACCGCATGTTCCGCTCCGCCCTGAACGCGCTCGGCGTGCTCGAAGGCCTGAAGCAGCAGGGCGTCAGCCTGCACATGATCGATCTCGGCGGCGACGTCACTGGCAACGGCATCTCGAAGCTGGCGTTCACCATCCTGAGCGCCGTCGCCGAAGCGCAGCGCGACCGCATCCGCGAGCGCATCGCCGATGTGAAGCGCGATCAGAAGACGCGCGGCCGCTTTCTCGGCGGCAGCCGACCGTTCGGCTGGCAGATTGCCGCCGGCGGATCGCTTGAGCCGCTCGAAAGCGAGCGCAAGGCGCTGCTCGCAATGCGCCGGATGCAGAAGGAGGGCAAAAGCCTCCGCGCCATCGCGACCACGATGCAGGCGCGCGGGTTTGCGATCTCGCACCAAGGGGTCAAGCAGGCGCTGGCACGCTTCGGCGAGGCCGGATGATCCAACGCTGCCGGGGGTGGGGACCTCCGGGGGCTATGTCCGGGGTTCGATATCGATCAGGTACTGGAACCGTCTCAGTTCACATTCCCGCGCGCAGCGTCAGGCGTTATTGCCCCTGCCCGGTTAAGGTACCGGCTTTCAGTTTTGACGAATGTGGGCGCGCAGGGGCAGGCAGCGATGCACCTTCTAAACACCGCGCGCCGCAACAGGCTGAGGAACTTCCGATGGGCACCAAAACCAAATCCGGGTTCACTGGCGACCTTCACCTGATCATGAGCCACGTCCACGCGCTAGTCGAAATGACGGTCGCTTCAGACGAAAATGGCGACATCGCCATGACGCCCGCCATCCTCGATCAGGTTAGGGTTATTCCAGGATGCAGTCTGGATGCGTTCGGGCTGAAGCGCGGGCCGATTATTCCGCCCGGCACCTAACAACGCGTCCGCGCCGGAGCATACCGAGTACCGCGTTTTATCATCGCGCCTTAGCTTGCGATTGAAAAGTTGCTGGCCGACAAGGTTGCTGCTGTTGCTCCGTTGAGCCACACAGCGGTATCGCCATCGACTTGAACGACGAAGTAAGCGCCGTTCTGGTACGAATGAGACAGCACATCGGCGAAGGACGTAAAACCGGACCCGCTCAACAGCACGGTGTCGAGGCTGGGCGTCCAGTCCTGCACGACTTGAACACCGGGTACGTCATTCACAACGAACGTATCGTTGCCGACACCGGTGCCGGGACCGCCGCCGTCGCCGCCGAAGTAATAGTTCACGCCTGTGCCGCCGTCGAAATAGTCGTTGCCCGCGCCACCGATCAGAACGTCGACACCATCGCCGCCAAACATCTGGTCGGAGCCGGACCCTCCGTAGAAATAGTCCTGACCGGCATTGCCAAACATGCTGTCGTTTCCGTCATCACCGATCATTACGGAGTTGCCTAGGGTGGCGACCAGAACGTCATTACCTGCTCCGCCGTAGGCCATGCTGCCATTCCCGGTTGAGAGATAGATGAAATCATTCCCCGCATCGCCTTCGAGAAGGTCGGTTCCGCCATCACCAATGAGCGTGTCGTTACCATCGCCACCGAAAACAGTGTCGTTACCGAGGCCACCGTAAGCAAGGTCATTGCCCACCTCTTCGTACAATGTATCGCTGCCTTCACCACCGTAGAGCCCGTCATTTCCTTCACCTCCCCATAGCAAATCGTCGCCACGATCGCCATCTACGAAGTCGTCCCCTACGCCTCCGAATAAAAAATCGCGACCCTGGCCTCCATAGATAATGTCGTCGCCCGTTCCCCCGTAGAGCGCGTCGACACCCTGCCCTCCGTAAAACGTGTCGGCACCGTCGGTTCCCCCGTATATGTAGTCGTCGCCATCGAGACCATAAAGCGTGTCGTCAACGTTGGTGCCGAAAAGGGTATTGCCCATGCTGTAGTCAATTACCAATGCCATCGCTTACCCCCTAGCTGAGTTGGCTGAGATTAACCCGGCGTGCCGGCCATTGCGACTGCCTTCGCTAGAGAACGTCCGCCGCATGTCTCACAAGAAGCGCGCCGACGACACGCACCACACTTGTCACCCACTAGGAGAGACGTATGAACATCGTCGTATCGTGCCGAAGAACCAGAAACGACGCGATCGCCCTTCATGACTGTGAGCAGCGAGAGACCTAAGTAAACGAGAACATGCTGGCGTCAAGCTTTCCGGGGGCGACGCCGATCAGCCACGCGGCGTTACCGGCAGCATCGGTGATGATCGTCGTATTAATACCCGCGGCGTAGAACTCCGCCGCCTGCACGTCAGCGAACGAATGTAGTGAGGTCCCAGAGAAATCCAGAACGTCGTTGACTTTTCCGGTGTTGAAGTCCTGGATCACCATGACCTCGGCGTGGGTATCGTCGATCCTGAAGGTGTCCGAACCGCCACCGCCCCACACGTAGTCCACGCCACCACCGCCGGTGACGTTATCCGCGCCGATCCCATCAGAAAACACATCGACGCCAGCGCCCCCTGTCACCGTGTCACCGCCGTTGGAGCCGTACACGTAATTTTGGCCCGAACCGCCGTAGATCACATTGCCGTCGGGCTCACCGGACGAGATAAAGATGTTGAGGCCGGAGCCGCCGGCCATGGTATCAACGCCGGCGCCGCCGTAGAAATAATTGGCGCCGACGCCGCCGTAGAGGTAGTCAGCGCCATCTTCCCCAAACATCACGTTGACATCCGAGGCAGCCGTGCTGTCAGAACCGACGAGCGTGTCCGAGCCATTGCCGCCGAACAGGTAATTGAAACCCGGCCCGCCGTAGATCGCGTCATTGCCGCCTTGCCCTAGCCGGACATCAAGCCCGGCTCCGCCGACGAGAATGTCGTCTCCTGCACCGGCATAAATGTAGTCGTTGCTGTCGCCACCATTGCCATAATCATTGCGGTTGCCAAGCACGAGGATGTCGGCACCGTCACCGCAATAGGCGATGTCACTATCATCGGTGCCGTAGATGGCGTCATTTCCGGCAGTCCAGTTGCTGGTTTCTCCTACGACATTTTGAATTGTGACCGCGATCGACTGGGAGTCGATGCCGCCATGGCCGTCTGAGACCTGCACGGCCAAGTCGTAGACGTTGTTGCCACCAGCATCGGTCGGCGCTTCAAAGTTTGGTGCTGCAATGAATGAGAGTGCGCCCGTCGTAGAGCTAATGGTGAACTTACTCGCGTCCGCGCCACCATTGATCGAGTAGATGAGCGTCTGCGCGACGTCAGGGTCGGTTGCAGTGATGGTCGTGACCGCAGCGCTGTTCTCAGCAATGGATACCGCTGCCGTGTTGCCGCCGCCGTTCGAGGTGATCACCGACGCCTCGTTGACGTCGGTTACCGTGACCGCGACAGCTTGAGTGTAAGTGCCGCCATTGCCGTCTGAAGCCTGGACGATCACATCGTAGACGTTGTTGCCGCCGGTGTCGGTCGGCAGTTCAAAGTTCGACGCGGTGACGAACGATAGCGCCCCTGTCGATGAGCCAATGGTGAATTTGCTCGCGTCCGCGCCACCATTGATCGAGTAGATGAGCGTCTGCGCGACGTCAGGGTCGGTCGCCGTCACGGTGGTGACCGCAGTGCTGTTCTCGACAATACTTATCGCCGCCGTGGCGCCGCCGCCGTTCGACATGACCATCGGTGGGTCGTTCACCGGCGTGATATCGAGCGTGGCGTTGGTCGCAACGGGAGATGCAATTCCGTCCGTTACCGAATAGGAGAACGTAACCGAAGTGTCGTCGTTTGCCGACGGCGTATAGCTCCAGGTGCCGTTGTGGTTGTCGGTCAGGGTGCCGCCGCCGGATGCAATGACTAGCCCCATCGCGGTTAGCCCGGGACCATCGACGTCCGAGGCGTTAGCCAGGAGCTGCGCCTGGGTGATCAGGCGAACGCCGCTGTCCTCAGCGATCGCACGGAGCACGACCGGGCCGCTCACCATCGGTGGGTCGTTCACCGGCGTGATGGTGAGAGCGAACGTGTCGGACGCGCTGAGTAACCCGTCACTCGCGATCACCTTAAGCGCGACCTGGCCACTAAAGTTGGCCGGTGGAATTCCGGAGAAGCTGCGGGTTGCGGCACTGAAGGTCAGCCAGTCGGGCAGCGCACTCGCCACGTATGCAAGTGCATCGTCGTCGACGTCACTGAAGGCGTTGGAGGGAATGGTGAAATTCCAGGCAGTGTCCTCGGGCGAGCTTTGATCTGCGATGGCATTGGCCACCACTGGGTGCGTGGTTAGCTCCAAGCTGGTCGTTACCAAGGATGTTGCCCGAAAGTTGGCGAGCACCACTTGCGAGGTCAATCTGTGCGCCGGTCGCAGATATGATCTCAAAATAATAGAACTCGTTACCCTCGTAGAGCGGGTCCTCGTATATCGCCGTTGTGAACGTCGCGGTCGTCTGCCCCGGCGCAAACGTGATCACCTGATCGGCTACCCCGAGGTCGGCAGACCCGGCATAGCCTGCCGACGCGATATCTTGTCCTCGCACCGTGACCGTCACGGTCTGGCTGGAGGCCGCCGACAGCGTCAGGGTGTGCGTGAGCGAGCCCGCGCTCTCCGAGACGTCATTGCCGCCGTTTGGCGCAGCAAAACGAACTAGCGTTGTCAAAGTTTACGTCCCTTCCAAGGTCCAGTCGGAAAATTGTCGCTTTGACCCCGTCCGTCCACGCGACAATCGTCAGGCATACTCTGCGCAGCTTGAACCTGCGCAGATGCGACCCGGTGTAGTTGTGTTGATGAGAAATTCAGTGCCAATTTTTTGCGGAAACGTAAAAGACATCGTGCTTTTCAGTGACGGTCATTGTGTCGCGCAGGAGCTTCAAAAACGGTCGATCTAACTTCGCGCCAACTCCTGTTGTCTTCCGCCAATTGAGCATGTCGCGAGAACTCTTCAACGCGGAAGCAGACTTCCGGTATTGACAGATGTCGCTGCAAACTTCTTTGGGGTATCGAAAGAAATTTTCAGAGCCGCAGACGCGTTTTGCGGGGCAACGTGAGTATCACTTCATCCGAAATCGATCACGAACCTCCGTAGTTGTACTGAACGCAGCAGCCGGGGTAATCAGCCAGTGATTGCCGAACAAGCGCAAGTAGCAATTATGAGTACACGCCCTACCCCTATTCTGTCCATCCGGCGTCATTGAATTGGGATTGGTAGGCGACTTGTCGGCCCAGTTTTATCGGCTGCATAACCGCGTTGCACCGCTTGGCTTCCAAAGCACCGACACGAGGCGGTTTCTAACCGGGCACATGAAGTACCGGCAAAGACCAGCCCGACGCGATGTGTGCCGCGAACTGCGGGCAGCTTGCCTCAACAAGGACCAGTTGGGCGAACAAGGCGAAGGGAACTGCCGTAGGTATCGACAGACCTGTCGCTGAGCACCCGAAATGGGCCGCCTTATTTGGCGGCCTCTTTCATAGAAGCCCGTCAATCGGGGCTTAATGTTGTTACGCCGACCACTTAACTTCTTCGCGCCGGCTTCAAGGTCGGGACGGGATGGACTTGAACGACTTCATGCTGCTGGCCTGCGCCGTGCTGAGCTTACGATACTGAAGTTACCGGCCGTCAGCGTCGCCGCCGTCGCGCCGTTTAGCCAGACCGCAGTATCGGTGTCCACCTGCAGAACGAAGCAAGCGCCGTCTGGTAGGAGTGCGATATCACGTCAGCCAAAGACGTGAAGCCGGAGCCTGTCAGCAACACGCTGTCAGTGGTGGCATTCCAATCTTGAATTACCTCGTCCGCCACCCGACATTGCCGGGGCTCCTCGGCCGAACGTAGTAACCCCTGAGAGGTCAAAAGGACTAAGCATCGTTATTAGTTCTATTGCCGGCGATCTCGCCCCGCTATCAGCCGCCAGATGGCGGCAACGGTTGACAGCGCAAGGCGCAAAGCGAGGACGAGTAACGTAATTTGCAGCCAGATCACGCCACCGATTTCCCGGACGACAAACTCCATTCGCGGCCCCTAGGGTGGCGGCACCGCGTCGCCGACGGCCTCGACGCCGCGTTGCATCAGTCGCTGCGCGCCCGTCAAGAGCTCGGGTTTTTGATAGAAAGCAGCGACGATCAGGACCCATGCCAAGATCACGGTGAAGGTCCGGAACGAGAGGACCTTGAATTGATACCCGAGCCCGGGGCGGCCTTCGTCGAAGCGTGGCATCGTAAATCCCTTGATGAACTGACGCACAGCCGGGCCAACGTTAGCGAATGGCGGCAGGTTCCAGGACGGTCACCCGGGTGCACGTCCCGGCGCGGTCCAGATCATTTGTCGTTTTTCGGAGCAGACTACGGCTTTTCGTTTCCGAGCTTTAGAAGGCCGCGGATTACGTCGTTGTAAGTCGTGGCTTCGGTCTTGCGGCTCTCAATGAGTGCGCGGAGTATGAAGCCCGAAATCAAGCTGCTTTTAGTCGGACGTCGTGGCATGTGGAGGGGGTGGGATGCGGACCTCGGAGAATCAACCCCATGCTCTCGGATATGCGCCGGGCGAACGTTGCCTTTTGGGCACTTCGAGTTTGCGCTCTGCTAGGTCTGCTATTGGGTAAATCGGACATGGTTAGACCTTGCCAGCT